>NZ_CAJULN010000085.1 GCF_910586915.1 uncultured Bacteroides sp. | reverse complement strand
TCGGAAATTGTGATAATCACCCTCCATCGGCTGACGGAGTAAACAAATCTTAAGATAACTCCTTGATGGCTTCCCAAACCTTTGGATGCAGAAAGTACCGGATATCCTTTCCCGCCTCCAGGGCTTCGCGGATAAACGTGGAGCTGATTTCAAACATCGGTGAATGAACAAGACGCACCGTTTCGGGCAGCGTCTCTTCATCTATGGGAAAGCCCGGACGGGGATAGACGAGGATGGGGTTTTCGCGGATGATACGTTCCGACTGATACCAACGGTCGAAGTTTGCCCAGTTGTCCGAACCGATAATGAAATGAAACTCATGTTCGGGATACGCTTCGCGCAGTTTTTCTAAAGTATGTACACTGTAAGAGGGGCGCGGCAGATGAAACTCAAAGTCCGACGCCCGGAAACGGGGATAATCGCCGGTTGCCGTTTCGGCCAATCGAAGCCGGAGTTCGTCGCTCCATAATTCAGCCTGTTGTTTCAAAGGGTTTTGCGGGCTGACCATGAACCATATTTCGTCCAATCCCTCGTATTCGCAAAGGTAATTGGCCAAAGCTAAATGTCCGATGTGAATCGGATTGAACGACCCGCTGAAGATACCGACTCTGAGTTTGCCGGTTTTGCTGCTTTTTGTCATCGTTTGCCGCTTCGGTTTACTTTTCCAGAAACTCCTTGATTACTTTCAGGGCTTCCGCTTTGGCTGTCTCTAAGTCGTCGTTGACGACGATGCAGTCGAACTGTGGGGCAAAACTCAACTCATATTCCGCTTTGGCGATGCGGCTTTCAATTACTTCGGGCGCGTCCGTTCCGCGTCCTTGCAGCCGGTTGCGCAGTTCCTCTACCGAAGGCGGTTGGATGAATACCGACAAAGCCCGGTCGCCATAAAACTTCTTGATGTTGCATCCGCCTACCACGTCCACGTCGAACACCACATTCTGGCCGGCTTCCAGTTGTTTCTCCACTTCTGCTTTCAGTGTGCCGTAATAGCGGTCTTTATACACCTCTTCGTATTCGAGAAACTCATTGTTGTCTATGCGGCTACGAAACTCCTCGGGCGTGAGGAAGAAGTATTCCACCCCGTGCCGCTCTGTGCCGCGCGGCTGTCGGCTGGTGGCGGAGATGGAAAACGCAAGATTCAACTGTTGCGTCAGCAGATAATTGATGATGGTCGATTTGCCCGAACCGGAGGGGGCGGAGAAAATGATTAATTTGCCTGTCATTGGGGTGAAAAGATTTAGTTTACATTACGTTCAGTACTTGTTCCTTTATCTGCTCTAACTCGTCCTTCATCTGAACAACGATTTTCTGCATCTCGGCGTGGTTGGACTTGCTGCCCAACGTGTTGATTTCGCGTCCCATTTCCTGGGCGATGAATCCGAGTTTCTTGCCCTGTCCGCTACCGCTTTCGAGCGTGCTGATGAAGTATTTCAAGTGATTGCCCAGGCGTTGTTTCTCTTCGTTTACGTCTAATTTTTCGATGTAATAAATCAACTCCTGTTCCAAGCGGTTCTTGTCGTAGTCCACGTTCAAAGTCTTTTCGAGTGCGTCCGTAATGCGCTCTTTCACTTTCTCCACCCGTTCTTTTTCGTAAGGAGCGATTGATTCGAGCAGGCTGCTGATATTGGCGATTTTCTCGCGGAACTTCTTTTCCAGTGCGGCACCT
>NZ_CAJULN010000084.1 GCF_910586915.1 uncultured Bacteroides sp. | reverse complement strand
CCTCGGTTTTTATTGGGCCGGTGTAGAAAAACTCGATTTTTCTATATAATTTTGTTGTTTGATATTCCTTTTGATTAACGGTCGGGGAAAGGAAGTGTTCACCACACTATGGGGATGGAATGCAACTAAGTTGCATGAATAATAAACTAATTTTGCTGCTCGAAAGGATAAATACGGATGGGAAGTAATTGAACAAATATCTGTATCGGTTTGTTTATATAATGAAAATAATAATATATGGGTAATATAGCAAAGCAAGCATTTCCCGTGATTAATATGCATTGTGCGGGATGTGCGAATAATGTTGAAAGGACGGTAAGCAGATTGCCGGGAGTTACTGAGGCTTCCGTTAATTTTGCTTCCAATACGTTGACTGTCTCATACGAGAAAGACAAACTGACTCCCGGTGAGATTCGTGCGGCAGTACTTGCGGCAGGTTACGATTTGATTGTGGAAGAAGCTCATAAAGAAGAACGTCAGGAAGAGGAGCAGCATCAACGCTACGTTCGTTTGAAATGGAAAGTGATTGGTGCGTGGATTTTTGCGGTACCGTTGCTGATGTTCTCTATGGTATTTATGCATATGCCTTATTCCAATGAGATTCAGATGGGACTTGCTGTTCCCGTTATCGTCTTTTTCGGCGGTGAGTTCTTTACCGGAGCCTGGAAACAGGCAAAGATAGGGCGGAGCAATATGGATACTTTGGTTGCACTGAGTACCTCCATCGCTTTCCTGTTCAGCTTGTTTAATACGTTCTTCCCCAGATTCTGGTATGCCCGTGGATTGGAACCGCACGTTTATTACGAGGCTTCTGCGGTGATTATCGCTTTCGTGCTGACAGGCAAACTGATGGAGGAGCGGGCGAAAGGAAATACTTCCACTGCTATTCGCAAGCTGATGGGTTTGCAGCCTAAAACAGCCCGTGTGCTGCGCAACGGAGGGGAAGAGGAGATTCTGATTGAACAGTTGCAAACCGGTGATTTGGTCGTTGTCCGTCCGGGGGAGCAGATTCCTGTGGATGGTACACTTTCCGAAGGCGACTCGTATGTTGATGAAAGTATGATAAGCGGAGAGCCTGTGCCGGCACAGAAAAAGAAAGGTGATAAAGTGTTGGCGGGGACTATCAATCAACGCGGTTCGTTCATCATCCGTGCGGCGCAAGTCGGCAGTGAGACGGTGCTGGCACGTATCATTCACACAGTGCAGGAGGCACAAGGAAGCAAAGCTCCCGTGCAGCGTATTGTCGATCGCATTACGGGTATATTTGTGCCCGTCGTGTTGGGTATTGCCATACTGACTTTTGTCTTGTGGGTGGTTATTGGCGGCAGTGAATATATATCTTACGGTGTATTGTCCGCTGTATCGGTTCTTGTCATCGCTTGTCCGTGTGCTTTAGGGCTTGCCACGCCTACCGCATTGATGGTGGGAATCGGCAAAGCGGCCGGTCAGCATATTCTGATTAAGGATGCGGTCGCTTTGGAGCAAATGCGCAAAGTCGACGTTGTGGTGCTGGATAAGACCGGTACATTGACAGAGGGTCGTCCCACGGCTACCGGATGGTTATGGGCACAGTCTCAGGAGCCGCATTATAAAGCTGTGCTTTTAGCTGCGGAGATGAAATCGGAGCATCCGCTTGCCGGAGCCATAGTCACTGCGCTTCAGAACGAAAGAATACAGTCTGCTGCATTAGACAGCTTTGAAAGTATCACCGGGAAAGGTATCAAAATCGCCTTTCAAGGCAAGGTATATTGGGTAGGTAGCCATAAGCTGTTGAAGGATTTCGGTGCGGCGATAAGTGATGTGATGGCTGAAATGTCAGTCGGCTATGAATCGGACGGTAACGGAATTATATACTTTGGTTGTGAGAATGAATTACTGGCCGTTATAGCCGTTTCCGACCCGATAAAAGCAACCTCTGCCGAAGCGGTGAAAGAATTGAAGCGGCAGGGTATCGACATCTGTATGCTGACGGGCGACGGGCAACGGACGGCTTCGGCTGTTGCTTCCCGTTTGGGAATCGAACGTTTTGTTTCCGATGCTCTTCCGGCTGATAAAGCCGATTTTGTGAAAGAACTGCAACTGCAAGGAAAGAGAGTGGCTATGGTAGGTGACGGTATCAATGATTCGCAGGCTTTGGCTTTGGCGGATGTCAGCATTGCTATGGGAAAAGGAACGGATATTGCGATGGATGTTGCGATGGTGACTCTGATGACATCCGATCTCCTGCTACTTCCCAAAGCATTCCGGTTATCCAGGCAGACAGTCAGACTGATTCGCCAAAATCTCTTTTGGGCATTTATTTATAACCTGATAGGTATTCCTATCGCTGCCGGTATTCTCTTCCCTTTGAACGGGCTGCTGTTGAATCCGATGTTGGCAAGTGCCGCTATGGCTTTCTCCAGCGTGAGCGTGGTACTCAATTCGCTGAGTCTGGGCAGAAGAGGATAGAAATAGAAAAGAATGGAAGCGGCTATAAGTAAGTGCCGGCCTGTCATGCTTTTCTGTTTCGGAATTCCAACGGGGTCATTCCCACATATCGTCTGAAATATTTGCCGAAGAAAGAAGCGCTGGGGAAGTTTAGCGAATAAGCAATCTCCTGTATGGTCATGTTCGTGGCTTTCAGTTTGGCTTTGGCGTCCATGATAACGATATAGGCAATCGTGTCCAATACACTTTTTCCGGTTACTTGGCGCACTGTGGTGCTCAGATGTTGGAGGGAGACCCCCAATTTGTCCGCATAGAACTGTGCCCGGCGTTCGTGCTTGTAATTCTCGGTGATGGCTTGAATCAGTTCCCGGCATATTTCCTTCTTGCGGTTTGAGTTGTTGTTCTTTTCTGGGTAGTTGCGATATATCAGCCGTATACTTGTCAGAATGGTTTGAAGAGCCAATTCGACCAATTCAGAGTCCATCTCAAAGTTCTCGTTGCAACTGGTCCGTGTCAGCAGAGCGAAATAATCTTTCAGATAGCCAGCCACCTCTTCCGTAAGCGGCATTACCGGTTGTTCAATCAGTTTGGGATAGGCGTTTCCGATACTTTTTATCAGATTGATTCGTCCGGTACAGCGGGCGGAGAACCCGGCGAAAGAGAGACAGACCTTCTCTGTCTTTTCGCGGAACTGGATGATGGTTCCTGGCAACAACGTTATCAGGTCGTTCGGGCGGATTTCATAATCAAGCAAATTAATGGAAGCCTTCATCGAGCCTTCGGTACATATGGCGACGATACAAGCCTGCAAACGGCAGGATTGCTTGTAAATATTCAGAATATCTTCCGTGACATTCGTCCATGCTAATACTTCGGTAGGCAGGTCTACCTGCGGAAAGTCCATTTTCATAGATGTATTTGCTATATTCTACCGACAAATGTACACATTTTCTTTTTATTTCGTACCTTTCCTCTAAAAAGAAAAATCTCCCGCTCTTATATTCGCATGTAACTTAC
>NZ_CAJULN010000083.1 GCF_910586915.1 uncultured Bacteroides sp. | reverse complement strand
CAGGCTGCTGATATTGGCGATTTTCTCGCGGAACTTCTTTTCCAGTGCGGCACCTTCCTGTTTGCGGAAATCCACTAAATGACCCACCGCTTCGAGTACGGTGGTATGTACCGTTTTCCATTCCTCTTCCGAGAGTTCCTGTATCTCTGTTTTTGACATCACGTCCGGCATACGGAGCAGAGTTTGGAACCAGTCGGCGGGAACAGGGATGTGAAGGTTTTCCGAGATAGATAAAATCTGTTTGTAATATCCCTCTACCAACGCCTGGTTGATGGGTGTGGCACTTTCCGCGCCCTCTTTCTTCTCAATCCATAAACTGAAATCGACCTTTCCGCGTTCCAACACTTTGGAAATCTCGTTGCGGATTTCAATCTCTTTTTCACGATAAGCCGGAGCAATACGGGTGGACAAGTCCATTGCCTTGCTGTTGAGCGACTTGATTTCTACATTTATTTTCTTATCAGGAAGTTCGGCTGTAGCTTTGCCGTATCCTGTCATAGACTGTATCATATCCTTAAAGTTTTGTGCAAAAGTACACGAATATTTTAAGAATTAGAAATATTCATGTAAATTTGCGACAATTTAATAAGATGATTTTATGTCGTGTATACTGAATATTGAAACCTCCACTTCTGTTTGCTCGGTAGCGGCGAGTCAAGACGGGCAGACTGTTTTTGTGAAAGAAGACTTGAAAGGCCCTTCGCATACCGTATCTTTAGGAGTATTTGTTGATGAAGCATTGTCGTTCATCGATAGTCATGCTATCCCCCTGGATGCAGTTGCGGTGAGTTGCGGACCGGGTTCTTACACCGGGCTTCGTATAGGCGTTTCGATGGCGAAAGGAATCTGTTACGGGCGCAATATCCCCTTGATAGGAATACCTACGCTCGAAGTATTGAGCGTACCCGTGCTGTTGTATCACGACTTGCCCGAAGACGCGTTGCTCTGTCCCATGATTGATGCCCGCCGCATGGAAGTATATGCAGCCGTTTACGACCGTGGCTTGAACGTGAAACGTGCCGTAGGCGCCGATATCGTGGACGAAACTTCCTATTTGGAATACCTCGACCGCCAGCCGGTCTACTTCTACGGCAACGGAGCTGCCAAGTGCCGCGAAAAGATTACGCATCCCAATGCTCATTTCATCGACGACATCCATCCGTTGGCAAAGATGATGTTTCCGCTTGCAGAGAAGGCGATAGCCCGCCAAGACTATAAAGACGTGGCTTATTTCGAACCTTTCTACCTGAAAGAGTTCGTGGCTTCTACGCCGAAGAAACTTCTTTAATTTTTAATTCTCAATTTTTAATTTAATAAATGCAATACAATACCCAGCAAAAGAGAATGCCGCTTCCCGAATACGGGCGCAGCATCCAGAACATGGTCGATTATGCATTGACTATCGAAGACCGTGCCGAACGCCAGCGTTGTGCCAACACAATCATCAACATTATGGGAAATATGTTTCCTCACCTGCGCGACGTGCCCGATTTCAAACACAAATTGTGGGACCATCTTGCCATCATGTCCGGTTTTGCACTTGACATCGACTATCCTTACGAGATTATCCGTAAAGACAATCTGGTGACCCGTCCCGAACCTATCCCTTATTGTTCTGCCCGTATGCGTTACCGCCACTACGGACACACGTTGGAGGTGCTGATAAAGAAGGCAATCGAATTTCCCGAAGGAAACCCAAAGAGAAACCTCATAGCCCTTATCTGCAACCACATGAAGAAAGACTTCATGGCTTGGAACAAAGATACGGTAGACGATAAGAAGATTGCCGAAGACCTCTACGAACTTTCCGGCGGAGAACTTCAGATGACCGATGATATCATCCGCCTGATGAACGACCGTCTCCGGCAGAACTATCGTCCGAAGACGAACTATACGAACAATAACAATCGTCCGTACAATAATAATCATCAGAATAACAAGAGAAGATATTAACTTCTCACCATTATAACCTTTAATAACTAAAAGAAACAATGGCTTCATTTGTAATAGAAGGCGGACATCGGCTCTGCGGTGAAATTCATCCGCAAGGTGCTAAAAACGAAGTTTTGCAGATAATCTGTGCCACGTTGCTGACTGCCGGGGAAGTGACAGTGAACAATATACCTGATATTTTGGATGTCAACAACCTCATCGAGCTCTTGCGCGAGATGGGAGTTACCGTTGCAAAGAAAGGTATTGGCTCTTATAGCTTTAAAGCCGAAAACATAGACTTTGCTTATCTTGAGAGCAATGAGTTTTTGAAGAAATGCTCCAGCTTGCGCGGCTCCGTGATGCTTATCGGACCGATGGTGGCACGCTTCGGCAAAGCATTGCTCGCAAAACCGGGAGGAGACAAGATAGGCCGTCGCCGGTTGGATACCCATTTTGTCGGCATCCAGGCTTTAGGTGCCGATTTCCGCTACGATGAAGGGCGGGGAGTCTATGAAATTATTGCCGACAGGCTGCAAGGCAACTATATGTTGCTGGACGAAGCATCCGTTACGGGAACTGCCAACATTGTGATGGCAGCCGTTCTTGCCAAAGGCACTACCACCATCTACAACGCTGCTTGCGAGCCTTATCTGCAACAACTTTGCCGCCTGCTCAATAACATGGGGGCGAAAATCAGCGGCATTGCCTCCAACCTCCTTACCATCGAAGGAGTGGAGTCGTTGCACGGCGCGGAGCACACCGTATTGCCCGATATGATTGAAGTCGGCAGTTTCATCGGTATGGCAGCCATGACAAAAAGCGAGATAATCATCAAGAACGTCTCATACAAGAATCTCGGCATCATTCCCGAAAGTTTCCGTCGTCTGGGTATCAAGCTCGAACAACGGGGAGACGATATTTACGTTCCCGCACAGGAAAACTACGAGATAGAATCCTTTATCGACGGTTCCATTATGACCATAGCCGATGCTCCCTGGCCGGGACTGACGCCGGACTTGCTCAGTGTGCTGCTCGTGGTAGCTACACAAGCCAAAGGAAGCGTGCTTATTCACCAGAAAATGTTTGAAAGCCGCCTGTTCTTCGTTGACAAGCTCATTGACATGGGTGCGCAAATCATTCTCTGCGACCCTCACCGTGCCGTAGTCATCGGCCATAACCACGGGTTTAAACTCCGTGGCTCGCGGATGACGTCGCCCGATATCCGTGCCGGAATTGCCATGCTGATTGCAGCCATGAGCGCCGAAGGAACCAGCACCATCAGTAACATCGAACAAATAGACCGTGGCTATCAGAACATCGAAGGACGTCTGAACGCTATCGGTGCCCGAATTACCCGCATATGATAAAGAAAGAGGAAGTATATAAAATAGGATTGTTCAACAAGCCGCATGGCATTCACGGCGAATTGCAGTTCACCTTTACGGATGATATCTTCGACCGGGTGGATGGTGATTATTTTGTCTGCTTGTTGGACGGTATCTTCGTGCCTTTCTTCATCGAAGAATACCGTTTCCGTTCCGACTCCACCGCTTTGGTGAAATTGGAAGGAGTGGATAGTGCCGAACGTGCCCGGATGTTCACCAACGTAGAAGTCTATTTCCCTGTCTCTTATGTCGAAGAGGCGGGAGAGGACGAATTATCTTGGAACTTCTTTATCGGTTTCCGCATGGATGACGTCCACTCCGGTTATTTAGGTGAAGT
>NZ_CAJULN010000082.1 GCF_910586915.1 uncultured Bacteroides sp. | reverse complement strand
TACGTCAGCCTACGGGCGGCTCCTCCGTCGGACGGCATGATGTAGAGGTCGAAGTTGCCATTGCGGTCGCTGGCAAACGCGATTTGCTTTCCATCGGGCGACCAGACGGGATTCGCCTCATACGATGCTTGTGTGGTCAACTGAACGGCGGTTCCTCCCGTTGCGGGGACTTTGTAAATGTCGCCTTTGTAACAAAAGGCAATCTCCGTTCCATCGGGCGAGATGCGTGCGTCGCGCATCCACAAAGGAGTAATGGCGTGGGCGGACAATGCTGCCAACGCCAATGACAGACAAATGATTCTTTTTTTCATGTCCAATATAGATATCATATAAAAAGTTCTGCCACAAAATTAGAACAATTCTATGGCAGAACAAAACAGAGCGGACAATTATCTCTGTCCGAACATCAATATCCGGGATTTTGGGTCATCAAGGGGTTCTTGTTCAATTCGTCCGAAGGTAGGGGGAACAGCAGGCGATATGCTTCCACCCCGTATGCATCTTGTGCCAGGCCGTTACGTTTGAAAAAAGCAAAATTGCCGAGGCCATAGAGCAACAGTTGCCGGCGTGCTTCGGCTATTCCGCCTAAAACGTCGTTGCTGTCAATACGGATATTCTTTGCTTCAATCACTTCGTTCAACCGATTTCCGGCTTCGCCGGCACGCCCCTGTTTATACAGACACTCTGCATACGAAAGCATCACCTCCGTATAGGTCTGTACAGGAATAACGGACGGAGTAAGAAGTTCAATATCGGAATAATGATAAGTATTGTTACGGTCATTGTAAACAGCAAACAACACCTCTTTTCCACTTCTGTCATTCAAGAGACGGTCAATCGTTTCACGATTACTGTAATTGGAATTATCCAACTGATAGAAACCGTTCCTTATGACTTCTCCCAACAACTTTTCCGCCTTGTCGTACTTCTGCCGATACATATAAATATCGGCAAGCAACACTCTCGCCACATCTTTTGATACAAAGAAGAATCCGTTTGCATCGCTGAGCGATTCGTTTTTCTTCTCTTCAAGATTTCCAATGGCTTGTTGCAGATTGTCTTCCAGCTTACTCAAAATCACAGCAGCATCGGTTCTTGCAATCCCCCAGTTGTTATCTTCATACCATTTGTAATCGGTAATATAAAGCATATCTCCCCAAGCTGCCACCATGTAATAATATTGCAGGGCACTGAATACATTGCAAATATCCTGATACACACCCAACCAGTCTGCATCTCTCTGCTTCAGACTCACGTTTTGTTTGTTAAACAGCCAGAATCTATCCCAACTGTTTACAATGGCAGCGCAGGTCGGTCTGACATTCTGTTCTACCAAATCGGCCTGTTTATTGTAATGATACAACTGTTGCAGCAAGTTGTATTCCGCAAAAGCATAGGCCAACACAATTGCCATTCCATTCACATAATCCCTGCCTCCTTTTCCCAACAAAGGAACGTGAACAGGAATATCCGCTCCTTCCTGAACGACTTCCACCGTTCCCAATACCGTTCCTATGCAATCGTAAAGATAGATGGTGGTTTTCTTTTCCGTCCGGCTGTTGGCGGGAGCTACCTTTATCGTCAGCACATTGTCTGCCAGCTCCTTTTCGACAGTCATTTCCTGCTTGGGGATTTCTTCGTAGAGTTCACCGAAACTTTCGGGCACAGACACACCCGGCAGTTCCCAAAAGCCGACCTTCGGCGTCAAATACACAGGCACAGGCGATGTTATCCGAATGCGGTAAGAACCGCCCTCACCGGGCACTTCGATGCGAGTGTTTTCCAAAGTCACCTCTTCTCCCTCCGGCACGATTTCATTTCCTGCCACACCGTCGCCGTCCCAGTCGAAGAAATATTTCAAGTCTTTCACTCCGACCGTCATTCCCAATTCCTCGTATCGGCGGACAATGTTCTCCCGTATCTCTTCAAAGCACTTCCACAACTCCTCGCGGTCTTTCTCCATTTGCTGAAGGGTGGCGGCAGAGAATCCGCCGTTTTGCCCAAATTCGCGACAAAGTTCCGCCAAATACTCCGTCACTCCCGCCTCGCTCCTGTTTATCAGCAACAAAGATGACACGGCAACCAACGCCGCAGCCTCCTCGTTACCTCCGACGATGGAAAAGCGGGATGCATCCGTCGCCGCATAGCGGGAAAGTCCGAAAGCGGCAAAGAGTTCCTCTTGCGCCTGCGTGTTGGCTTCTTTAAACGAGCGTCCCTGCTCCACGAGCGTGAGCACCCGTTGATATTTCAGGTGAGTAAGGATATTGACGTGGATGGTCGATTGGTCGGACAAGTCGACAATGGCTCTCAGATTCAACGTGCCCGACGAAAGCTCGCCTTCCACCTCGTTAAAGAAATACCCGTTTGCCGTCAGTTCGGCAAAAGGAGCATTGAAAAGTTTGGAACCGAACGTAAAACTTCCTGCATTGTCCTGAATGGTGGAAGTGTACATCTCGCCCAACGGTTGCATCTTTGCATTCAACGGTTGCACAGTAATGGTCGAACCACTGACAAAAGGCCCTTTCTCCACTTTACCACTGACGTTGTAGTTCTGCGGACGGTAATTTTCCGATTCGTCGCTTTCGCTGCAAGCGAATGCAGCAAGACTCAAGGTTGCTAAAACCAGCGTTTTCAAATGACTTGTTTTCCTCATTGTTTTGTTTTTCGTGTGTCTCCAGCCCCAAAGACCTTTTTTTTATTAAAACGAAAGCGTGAGACTGCAATGCCACGTCTTAGTCGAAGGTCCTGAGAAAACCTAAAGTATACAGATGTAGTAATAGCAGCCCACGCTATAGTGTGAGAAGCACTATGCCAATCCTTGTATATTTGTCTAAAATTTCTCAGGTTCTCGACTACAAGATAAGCATAACGCTTCTTTCTTTTATCTAATATGTTTTTGAACGGAGCACTCTCCTTTCGATTGCAAAAATACGCAATTCTTGCATCAATTCCTTACTTCAGGAGTTAATTTCTTTGCTTATCGCCGCAAAATAAGGCTTTCTTCAGACTTCCCAGCATTTCCAGCCCTTGTTGGCACATATATATACTATGTACGCGCGCACGAGAGCAAGTCTATGAAATCCGCCACTGCATAGGGAATGGTTATGCTTGCCATCCTCTACTCCTCCCGTTTCAATACATAAAACACATTTCTCCCTGCTCCCCTCTTGCACAGTTTTTCCTCCTGGACAAAAGCATTCAGGTCATCAATCGCTTTCAGGCGGGTGGTTCCCGTCAGCCTGCTGTATTCGGTGCGGGTGATTCCCCCGTTCACCCTCAGAAACTCCTGCAACATTTGAAGTCGCCGTTCGACAGGTATCTCCACTTTACCGGCAGTCCGTCCCGATTTGGGCATACGTTCAAGCTGCATTTCCTGCCTCACCTTCATTTTGAATCTTTTGGAAGTGCGCAGATGCACATTGTCAAAGCGGATAGATTCGGAACGGATTTCTTTTCTGTTCATCACCTTCTGCGTGCATTTCAAGGAGACACTGATATGTCCCAAATCACCAAGTTCTACAATATAGCCGCGTGCCAGGAGGTTGCCAAGTTCATCTATCACAGCTCCCAACACTCCGTCGACCATGTTTTGGGGGAAATGCTGATAACGCGCCACCCGTTCGACGAACTCTTTTTGGGAATAAGTACCGCTCGGAACAATCCGTGCATGAAGGGGTTGCTTCTCTCCGGTGTTCTGAACGTCCGGTGTCTCATACAAATTATAATACGCACTCATAAGCTGCTATATTTTATTGGTTATCAATTAATTGTTTCCTGCCTAATCTCTAATATCTCCGATACTGACCTTTAGCTTCCGATTCGCATTGGAGTATCCGTCTGACTATAGTGTAACTTGCGTCCGACTATAGTTGATCTTTCGTCTGACTATAGTCAGACGAAACGAACACTATAGTCAGACGAATAGTGTATCGCATACAAAGATATACTTTATTGCGATAAAACCGATAAATATTAGGAAGAAAAGATTTAGTCAATAGGCAGGAAATAAAGGAGATTTATTGATAAAAATACAAATGAGAAGGATTTTATTCGGCGAAACAACAAATTTTTCTTTTTTTTGCCTCTTCTCCAATTACGGTCTAATAAAAAGATGAATAATGAGT
>NZ_CAJULN010000081.1 GCF_910586915.1 uncultured Bacteroides sp. | reverse complement strand
CATGTCGACATTGCCCAATTCATCGCACGCGCAGGTGACGGTCGTAAAGCCTGCCTGTATAGCCGATGCGGGATTGGTTCCGTGGGCCGATGCGGGAATCAGAATCTTGTTCCGATGTCCCTCGCCGATGCTCTCCAGATACGCACGAATTACGCGAAGGCCTGTATATTCGCCTGCCGCACCCGAATTCGGTTGCAGGCTGACGCCGGCAAAACCGGTGATAATCTTCAAATCTTCGCTCAGGTTCTTTATCAGTTCGCGGTATCCTTCCGCCTGGTCTTCGGGAACAAGCGGGTGCATACCCATGAATGCGGCATAGCTCAAAGGCAGCATCTCCGCAGCAGCGTTCAGCTTCATCGTACACGAACCGAGGGAAATCATCGACTGGGCCAGGGAAATGTCCTTGCGGTCCAGGCGTTTGATGTAGCGCATCATCTCCGTTTCCGTATGATATTGGTTGAATACCTCGTGGGTAAGGAAGGGAGTGGTGCGTTTCAGTGTCTTGTCAATGATGCTTTGCTCAGGGATATCGTCTACCTTCTGATAATCTTTCCCCACGGCGATGGCAAAGATGGAGAGCAACAGGTTGGCGGCTGCGATATCCGTCGTCTCGTCAATGCTGAAACCGACATCTCCATTCTCATAATAGCGCAGGTTCACCTCTTTGCTGAGCGCGATGGTACGAATCTGCTGAGCCGAAATCAGTTCGGGCAGTTCAAAACGCAGGGTATCGAAATATTGTGTGTTTACTTGCGTATATCCTAAGTCAGTCAGTTGCCTGTCAAGGAACACGGCGATGCTGTGGATACGCGATGCGATGGTTGAAATACCTTCCTGCCCGTGATAGACGGCATAGAAGCCTGCCATTGTGGCCAAAAGGGCTTGCGCCGTACAGATGTTCGACGTTGCCTTTTCCCGTTTGATGTGCTGTTCGCGGGTCTGTAGGGCCATGCGGTAACAGAGTTTGCCGTACTTGTCTTTCGACCATCCGATGATGCGTCCCGGCATATTCCGTTTGTATTCGTCTCTTGTGGCGAAGTAAGCGGCCGACGGGCCTCCATAGAACATCGGTGTGCCTAAGCGTTGGGTGGTTCCGAATACGATGTCCGCTCCCCATTCTCCCGGCGGGGTCAGCAGGGCAAGGCTCAGAATATCGGCGGCGACAGCTACTTTGCAGTCGGCGGTATGTGCTTTTTCCGTAAATGCGGCATAATCTTCTGCATTTCCGTTTGAATTGGGGTATTGAAGGATGCAGGCGAATACTTCCGGCGAAGGCTCGAAGTCTTTGTATTTGCCTACGCGCAACTCGATTCCCTGCGGCACGGCACGGGTAGTCATGACTGCCCATGTCTGCGGGAAGATGTTTTCGTCGACGAATACTACGTTTGCACCCGCCTTCTGCTGGGCACGCGAACGGAGGGCGTACATCATGCTGACTGCTTCGGCTGCGGCGGTTGCTTCGTCGAGCAGCGAACAGTTGGCAAGCGGCATGGCGGTAAGGTCGCACACGGCTGTCTGGAAGTTCATCAATGCTTCCAGGCGTCCTTGCGACACTTCCGTCTGGTAAGGAGTGTAAGAAGTGTACCACACCGGATTCTCGAATACATTCCGTTGGATAACGGCGGGCGTAATCGTATTGTACCAGCCCAAACCGATGTAGGTGGTGTACAGCTTGTTTTTACTTGCTAATGCAGCGATGTGTTTTCCAAATTCGTATTCCGTCAATGGGTGCTCCAGGGCCAACGGTTCTTTCAGCCGGATATTGGCAGGAATCGTTTTTTCAATAAGTTCGTCCAATGATGCTACCCCGATTTTTCGGAGCATCGTGGCTGTGTCTTGTTCATTGATGCCGATGTGACGGCCAGCTAACAAATCGGTTTTCATATTAATAAAGGGATTTGGTTATTTTATCTGAAAAATGGGTTTTCTGCTTTTTCCATTCCGATGGTCGTGGGGGCACCGTGTCCCGGATAGACGACCGTCTCATTGGGAAGGACGAAGAGACGGCTGCAAATGTGCTCTATCAGTTCGTCGAAATTACCGCCTGTGAGGTCGGCACGGCCGATGCTGCCTTGAAACAGGACATCGCCTGAGAACATACAGTTGTCTTCTTTGCAATAGTACACTAAACTGCCGGGAGAGTGGCCGGGCACATGGATTGCTTCCAATTGGGTGTGTCCGAAGGTGATAATGTCGCCGTCGTGGAGGTATTTCCCTAAAGGAACGGGGTCTTCCTGCAACTGAAAACCAAACATCCGGCTTTGTTTCGGAGCTTCGTCAATCCAATACTCGTCTGCCTTGTTGGCTTCTGCCGACAAGCCGAATTCCTGGAGCATGAACGGATTTCCGAAGATATGGTCTAAATGTAAATGAGTATTCAGAAGATGCTTCACATTCAGTCCGTTGGTGAGGATGAACTGCTTTAAAGCCTGTTTCTCTTCTTCGTAGAAACAGCCCGGGTCAATGATGGCTGCTTCTTTGGTGTCGTCCCATAATATGTAGCAATTTACGGGAAACATATTAAATTCAAACCTTTTTATTTTCATGGTTCTTATGTATGATGAATCTTAATCTTGTTTTTGTCCGGAGCCGCCGGATTGTCTCTAAATGGGGACATATACCACTTTCTTGGTCTCAAAAAACGTTTCCTCGAAGTTGTCGCTCAGGCTGTGAATCATTGTCTTGTGCTTGAATGGCATGGTTTCGTGTTCCAACTCGCCGCCTTTGAGGCAGATAAGTCCGTTGGGCAATGCATTCTGTTGGTGGGAGGAGATGTTCTTTTTGATAATCTTAATCAAATTCGCCAAAGGCATCACGGCACGGCTTACAACGAAGTCGAACAGGCGTTTCTCCTCTTCTGCGCGGGCATGGCGGAAGGTAACGTTCTTCAGTCCGATGGCATTGGCAACTTCGGTGGCTACGCGTACTTTCTTGCCGATGCTGTCTACGAGATGGAACTTCGTTTCGGGAAATAGTATTGCCAAAGGGATACCGGGGAAACCGCCGCCCGTGCCCAAATCCATCACTGTGGTTCCGGGGCGGAATTGGATTACTTGGGCGATTCCTAACGAATGGAGTACATGGTGCTCGTACAGGTTTTCGATGTCCTTACGTGAAATCACGTTGATTTTTGAATTCCAGTCGATGTAAAGGTCATATAGAGCGGCAAATTGTTTGCGCTGCTCTTCTGTCAGTCCGGGGAAGTATTTATTGATGATTTCCACTTTTGTCAGTTTCGGATTACTAAATTAGAATTTATGTAAATGAATCGATTTTTATTTTTTCAGTTCTCCCAAAATCGGGTTGCTTCCGAGAAGATGCTCCATCATGGGGAATGGAACGGTTACCTTTACCGGTCCCATTGAGTAGGGGGTAATGTCGTATACATTATAATAGAAGGTAAGGCCCTCTTTGCTCAGATAGAAGTTCTCGGTCGGAGCGATATCGCCAGTCGAAGCGTATCCCATATCTTCTAAGGCTTCGTGGGTGGTCACGTGGTTGTCCGCCATAAGCTGGTTCCAGATGAGGTCTGTCAGTTGCTCTTTGTAGTCTCCGACGAAAATATCGTCAAGACGGAGCGGACGCATCAGTGTAAGATCCATATTCAGGTAAGTTGTCATATAGATGCCGTGTGCGCCTCCGGTGTATTCATTGTAGTCGATGCGGTAGATAAGCAGGTCTTTCTCATACAGTTGCACGTGGCTTTCGATGCTCTTATAATAAGAGTACCAGGCTCCGATGGATGCTTCGTCTTCCTTGTCTTTCTCATCTTCCATGTACATCGGTTCCAGGTCGCGGCGGTATTCGCCGACGTAATTTTCCGTATATTGCTTTATTACTTCTTTCGGCTTTTCTCCGATGTATTTGTCGCCGAAGCAGGCGGAAATGAAGTATGTATTCAGCGTGTCTTTCAGCATATCGTCCGATGACTTGACGGGATAGGCGAAATTGATAATCATGTTACAGGCTGGTTTGGCTGTATCGTTAAAGAGGTGCGCCGTCTTGTTCACCTGAAGACTGTCGAATTGCAATGCACCTGTATTCTTGTTCATCTTGTCATGGCAAGAAAACAAAAGAACGCTTGCCGAAAGTATAATGGCAAGCAGGCTGACATATTGTTTTTTCATATTCGTTTTTTCTATAAATTACATATTTACTTTCTCGTTCACTATTGACAAATATAGATGAAATTCACGAATCGCGCTAATAAAAACAGAAAAATATTCAGCTATTTCCGAAAGAATATTTTTATTTTTACCTTTCCTCTAAAAAGAAAAATCTCCCGCTCTTATATTCGTATGTAACTTACT
>NZ_CAJULN010000080.1 GCF_910586915.1 uncultured Bacteroides sp. | reverse complement strand
AAGTGGGAGATGTCACTTTTACCAAATCCATCAATGGCGCAGATACATGTGTAACCATACTTGCAGACGGAGGATTGGAATTCAACTGTCCCGGAGGACTTGACTTCTTCTGTGATCCTAACGAGGGTAAGCTGTCCAACAATACACTGCCTGTGTTACTGATTCCGACCGATAATACAAAGCCATTCACGCTGACAGCTAAAGTAACCCCTGAGTTTACCTCTGATGGACTTTACAATGCCGCCGATCTTTTTGTGTATGTCAACGATACACTTTGGCAGAAACTTGCCTTTGAGCAGGACGAATATGGCAACCACCGCATCGTAACAGTACGAACACAAGGTACATCGGATGACAATAACCATGATAAGATAGACGCAAAATCAGTCTATATGAAAATATCTTCTGATACTCACACTATCGCCAGCTACTATTCATTAGACAAAAAAGAGTGGCATATGGTGCGTCTGTATCGTAATGAATATCCCGATCAAATATATCTCGGCATCAGCAGCCAGTGTCCGCAACATGGTGGATGCACAAGCATCATCGAAGATATAACTCTTAGTCATGACAACGTAGGAGATTTCCGTATGGGTGAATAAATGTAAAGGATATGAGCAAACGAATTTTGATTTTAACCGGCAGCCCACGACGGGGAGGTAACAGCGACCTTATGGCGGACGCTTTTGCGAAAGGAGCATCCGAAGCGGGCAACATTGTTATGCGGTTCGATACTGCGCATAAACATATTCAAGGATGCAGAGCTTGCGATAATTGTTTCAGCAAGGAGAATAAAGCCTGTATTTTTAATGATGATTTCAATGAATTGGCATCTTTGATGGCAGAAAGTGATGTCATCGTATTCTGCACACCTCTTTATTGGTACTCGTTTCCTGCCCAGATAAAAGCAGCCATAGACAAGTTTTATTCTTTCATCATAGGTAAAAAAGATGTGCCTATTAAGGAATGTATGCTTCTTTCGTGTGGAGAATTGGAAGACCCTCATGTTTTCGATGGCATAGTGCGTTCCTTTGAACTCATTGCACAAGATAGGGGATGGAAAAACAGAGGCCATTATCTTGTAAATAGTGTCAATGAGAAGGGGGCTATTTCAAATACCGAACATCTACAAAAGATATATGATATCGGAAAGAAATTTTGAATTGTCTATTGAGGATGTTCTATAATCCAATTTGATATAGCATCTTTATTAGACTGAGCTTCAAAGACCATACAGCCCGTAAGCCGATAAAGACCTACGGGCTGTATTATCAATAATCAATGGCAATAACGCATGAATCGACATAACGCTGAAACAAGACACTTCCGTATGCTGACTTCCATAGGCTATCTACTAATAGCTTTGCTGGTAGGCGGCATCATGTACACATGGCTTGGCGAATGGCGAGACATGGAGGGACTGGAAGCCAAAAACCGAGAGATCGATGAATTTCGAAAAGAGGTAAACAATATTCATATTCATTTGATAGAGTTTTCTTTATTAGGTGAAACGATATTGGAATGGGATGATGAAGATTTAGGACTTTACCATGCTCGGCGTATGACAATGGACAGTATGCTTTGTCGGTTCAAAGCTATCTATCCGGTAGAACGCATAGACAGTGTACGCCATTTTCTCGAAGACAAGGAAGGGCAGATGTGCCAAATCGTGCAGATACTTGAACAGCAACAAGCCATCAACGATAAGATAACCAGTCAAGTACCTGTAATCGTGCAGAAGAATGTGCAGGAACAGCCCAAGAAATCCAAGCGCAAGGGTTTCTTAGGCATCTTTGGCAAAAAGGAAGAAGCGAAACCAACTGCGACTACTACGATGCTCCGTTCCCTTAATCGGAATATGATAGCTGAACAACAGGCACATAGCTGCCGTTTGTCGGAACACGCCGATAGTCTTGCTACACGAAATGCGGAACTCAACAGACAACTGCAAGGACTGGTAGTTCAAATGGATGAGAAGGTGCAAGCAGACATACAGAAACGGGAAGCTGAGATAACAGCCATGCGGGAACAATCGTTTATTCAGATAGGTGGCTTGACAGGATTCGTTGTGTTGTTATTGGTAATCTCTTACATAATCATCCACCGAAATATCACCCGTATCAAACGGTACAAACGAGAAACTGCGGATTTAATAGAACAGCAGATACAGTCTATCAAACAAAACGAGGCACTGATTGCCTCTCGTAAAAAAGCCGTTCATACCATCACCCATGAATTACGTTCTCCACTGACGGCAATAACGGGTTATGCCGGACTGATGCGGAAAGACTGCAATACGGATAAAACCGGGACATATATCCGAAACATTCAGGAATCTTCTGACCGCATGCGTGAAATGCTGAACACCCTGCTGAATTTTTTCCGGCTGGACAACGGCAAGGAACAGCCTAATTTCTCCGCATGTAGGATTTCCGCAATCACACATACGCTCGAAACGGAGTTTATGCCAATCGCCATAAACAAAGGACTGACTCTGACAATACATTGCCACAAGGATGCCTTTGTATGTACAGATAAGGAACGCATCTTGCAAATCGGGAACAACTTGCTGTCCAACGCCATCAAGTTCACGGAGAACGGTGGCGTTTCTCTGACAACGGACTACAATAATGGCGTCCTGAAACTTATCGTCGAAGATACGGGCACAGGTATGACCGAAGAGGAACAGCAGCGGATATTCGGGGCGTTTGAACGTCTGTCAAACGCTGCCGCAAAGGATGGCTTCGGATTAGGTCTTTCCATTGTTCAGCGTATTGTGACAATGCTCGGCGGCACAATCCGGCTGGAGAGCGATAAAGGCAAAGGTAGCCGTTTCACGGTGGAAATACCCATGCAGACAGCCGGGGAACTGCCGGAACGGATAAATCAGACAAGGATTCATCATGACCGTACATTCCATGATGTGATTGCCATTGACAATGACGAGGTATTGCTCCTTATGCTGAAAGAAATGTATGCCCAAGAAGGGATACATTGCGATACCTGCACCAATGCAGCGGAGCTGATGGAAATGATACGCCGGAAAGAATACAACCTGCTTCTGACGGATCTGAATATGCCGGAAATCAACGGCTTCGAGCTGTTGGAACTGCTGCGCACCTCCAACGTTGGCAATTCAAAGACTATCCCGGTAGTCGTGACAACCGCTTCGGGCAGTTGCAGCAAGGAGGAACTTATGGAACGTGGTTTCTCCGGTTGCCTGCTCAAACCGTTCTCCATATCGGAACTGATGGAGGTTTCAGACAAATGCGCCATGAAAGGCAACCGGAATGAAAAGCCGGATTTCACCTCCCTGCTGTCCTACGGCAATGAATCCGTCATGCTGGATAAACTGATAACGGAAACCGAAAAGGAAATGCAGGCAATCAGGGAAGCGGGTCTAAAGAAAGACCTTCAGGAACTGGACGCCCTGACACACCACCTGCGCAGCTCGTGGGAGATACTCCGTACCGACCAACCGTTAAGGGAATTATACAAACTGCTCCATAGCGAAGGTACATCAAATAACGAGGCTATCCATAATGCTGTAAAAGCTGTACTGGATAAGGGTTCGGAGATAATCCGGCTGGCAAAAGAAGAAAGGAGAAAATACGAAAATGGATAAGACAAAAATCATCGTGGTGGAGGACAACATCGTGTATTGCGAGTTTGTCTGCAACCTGCTGGCACGCGAGGGATTCCGCACCGTGCAGGCTTTCCACCTCTCGACCGCGAAGAAATATCTGCAACAAGCCGCAGACGGGGACATCGTGGTTTCCGACCTGCGCCTGCCCGACGGCAACGGTATCGACCTTTTGCGCTGGATGCGCAAGGAGGGCAGGATGCAGCCCTTTGTCATCATGACCGACTATGCCGAAGTGCATACGGCGGTGGAAAGCATGAAACTCGGCTCGCTGGACTACATACCCAAGCAGCTTGTGGAGGACAAACTCGTCCCTCTGCTACGGAACATATTGAAAGAACGGCACACCGGACGGAGCCGTATGCCCCTGTTCTCGCGTGACGGCTCGGCGTTCCAAGCCATCATGAAGCGGATAAGGCTGGTAGCCCCCACCGACATGAGCGTGCTGATATTCGGGGAGAACGGCACGGGCAAGGAGCATATCGCCCACCTGCTGCACGACAAGGGCAAGCGGGCAGGAAAGCCGTTTGTGGCTGTGGACTGCGGTTCGCTCACCAAAGAACTTGCGCCGTCGGCTTTCTTCGGACACGTCAGAGGCGCATTCACAGGTGCGGACAGTGCCAAGAAAGGTTATTTCCATGAGGCGGAAGGCGGCACGCTGTTTTTGGACGAGGTGGGCAACCTCGCACCGGAAACCCAGCAGATGCTCCTGCGTACCATACAGGAACGGAGATACCGTCCGGTAGGTGACAAATCTGACCGGAGTTTCAATGTCCGAATAACATATTGGAGCAATAAGTAATTGATTATCAGATGATATAACATCAAT
>NZ_CAJULN010000079.1 GCF_910586915.1 uncultured Bacteroides sp. | reverse complement strand
GGGTTTTCATACATTCGCCTTTTACTTTCTTTGTTTATTAATGTAATCAGTCTGTAGTTGCAGTTCTTCCGTTAGAAGGATACACCCACACGGAAGCCGAAGTTGCTCAGTCCGTCCACGCTGTAGTGCAGTACGTCGGCTTTGTTGGTTCCATAACTGTAGTAGAGCGCAAGGTGCAGCCCGGGACCATATGCCCAGGGAAATACGTTGAAGCCTACTTCGGGCGATGCATAGAATCCCCAACTCTTATCTCTTGCCTGTAATGTGCTGAAGTCTGAACGGATTTTAGCATATTCGGCACCTACCTTGCCACTGATGTAGGGTTGGAAGGCTCCGCCACGGTTCCATTGGTAACGCAAAGCGGCGCCGAAAGGCAACTGAAAGACGGTATGCTGCTGGTCGGTAGTGACATCACCGCCCGCCATATGGAAGGTTTGGCGACCTACATATTCATGGTTGCTGTGATAGTTGACAAAAAGTCCGAGTCCGACGTTGGGAGTCACAAAGTAACCGCCCTCCATGTTCATCCCCCAGCCGCTTGCCTTACCGGCAAAACTATTGTTGATGGGAGCATTGAACTGCCAGTCGAAGTTGGCATATCCGTTGTCCGACAACTGCGCCTTAGCAGGCATCGCAAAGGCGATGGCAAGGGCTATTAACGCCATCACCTTGATGTATATATTCTTTTTTGTTTTCATAACGCTTGTAATTGATTATTTGTTTGTAATATAGGGCGACTGAGTGAACGACTGGTTGACAGCTTCCACAGCAAGGGTGCGGTTCACCGTTTTGGAGCCAGTGTCGAATCCTGTCAGATAACTTGTCCATATAATGGGAAGTTTCTTGCTTTCGCCCTGGTCGGCGTTCAGATTCACCATTTCTGTCAGGAATGAGTTGGTGCTATAACTGTATGTCACTGCATACGGGTAGTGCCATCCGCCTCCCCAGTTTCCTCCCCAATAGCCGGGGCCCCAGTAGCTGGGATACCCCCACCACCATTCGGGCTCATTGTAATCGGTAAAATAGTAAGTACTTTCAATGTAGCTTACCTGAATGCCGAGGTCGGCTTCTTCTTTGGTGGTAGCTGCTGTATATCCTCTTGCCTCCATGTTTTTCGTATAAGCAGCTAAAATTTCTTCTGCGCCTTCTCCTACGAGATATTCCGGCTCTTTGCTATCGTTAATCACCAGGATTTCGGGTGCCAGAAAGAATGTAGGAACTTTGAAGTCAGCTTTCTCGTCGTGGTTGGTATATACCAGATAGTTGTCATCCAGCTTGCCCATGTCCGGGTCTTTTTCGCAGGATGCGAATGCGAAGACCGCCAATAAAATAGGAATTAATTTCTTCATATCTTTTATAATGTTTAGGTTATATAAAATCAAACCCTGGTACCGTGGGGCTTTCCAACAAATAACAAGGTAGAGATGAAAAGGTTCGTCCGAAGGAGTATCTTGCCGGGAAATTAACATCTTTCTGTGCCTTTCTTTAAAGCACAATGAGCAATCTGCCCATATATAGGCGGATTGCTCACTATTCCATTATCGACCGGGGTGGTTAAAACAGGGGCTTCAATAACTCCGGTATTTCTACTTTGTCAAGCTCCAGCTCGTTCACTCGTTGTTTGCCTGTTGCCGACAGATGAAAATACATTTGCCGGCGGTCCTCGTTGCCGAGTGTTCGGATAATCAGCCCTTTCTCTTCCAATATCCGAAGCATTTTCGATGTATGAGACGGGCTTAAGTCTGTCTGTTTCGACAGGTGGGTGGCTGTCATTTTCTCCGTCGGACATTTGAGGGTACACAGTATCATGGCTTCGTTCAACGATATCCGGTAGACTTTCTCAAACGCAGATTCAAAGTTTGCCATCGCTCTGAATACATCCCGCATTGCACATATTGTTTTCATCTTTTGTTTGAATATATTTTATTGGTTACTTCCGTTAAATAAAGAGATTCACGTTGGCGTTGTCCGCCCGTTCCATATACGTGGCGACGCCGCCGATGCTCACTTCGTCTAAAAGTTCTTCCTTTTTCACTCCCATCACATCCATCGACATCTGGCAGGCAATGAATTCCACTCCGTTCTCCAGGGCTTGCCGACGCAGTGATTCGAGTGAGTCGATTCCTTTCTCCTTCATGATGTAGCGCATCATTTTTCCGCCTATTCCGCCCATACTCATCTTCGAGAGTTTCAGTTTTTTGGAGCTTGAAGGCAACATTATTCCGAACATTTTGCCAAATACGTCCTTCTCCACTTTCGGCTTGTCGCACTTCTTGATGACGTTCAATCCCCAAAAAGTGAAGAAGATGGTAACTCTCTGTCCGGTTGCCGCCGCGCCATTGGCGAGTACAAAGGTTGCCAACGCTTTATCCAGGTCATCGCTGAACATGATGAAGGTTTTTCCTTTGCCCTCACAAGAAGTAACAATATTGCACGCTTTTGGTTCTCCCTTTTCTATAATAACTACCGATTTTCCTCCGGATACCTCTTTTGAAACAAGTTGGTTGCCGGTCGAACTGCACCATGCGGCGGCATCGCGCATGAATCCCGGATCGGTAGCTGTGATTTCCACCCGTTCGCCTGGTGTCAGTCCGTCCATTGTCTTTTTCATTTTGAGGATGGGACCGGGACATTGCAGCCCGCAGGCATCTACACGGATGGTTTTGGAGGCAGGTTGTGCGAGTGTTTTCTCTGTCTTGTTTTCGTGCTCTTCGTGTAGAATGATGGGAGCCGTGGCGGCACGGTAGGTCTTCAGTCCGCCCGAAAGGTTGCGTACCTTGTCAAATCCATGTTGCGTCAAGATGCGGTAGGCAAGGTATCCCCGCAGGCCGACGGCGCAGAACGTATAAATAGTCCGGTCTTTCGGCAATTCGCCTATTCGGTCGCGAAGTTCGTCCAACGGGATGTTTACAGCGCCCGGCAGTGTTCCTAAAGCAAATTCATCTGGTGTGCGTACGTCCAGTAGGAACGTCTGCTCCATTTCAATGTCTTTCAGTTCTCTCCAATACACCGGATTCGTTCGGCCTGTGATAATGTCTTCTGCCACGTAGCCTGCCAATGCTACCGGGTCTTTGGCCGACGAGAAGGGCGGGGCATACGCCTGCTCGACTTTCATCAGGTCGTAGATGGTTCCTTTGTTCTTGACAACGAGTGCCAGCTCGTCAATCCGTTTGTCTACTCCGTCGTAGCCTACAATCTGACCGCCATACAGGCGTCCCGTCTGCTTGTCGAACGTTATTTTTATACTCATCGGCATGGCATCCGGATAGTAGCCGGCATGAGAAGCCGGGTGGACGGTGGCCGACATAAACTCTATTCCTTCCGTCCGCAACCGTTTGCCGGGCAATCCGGTAGAAGCTACGGTCATGTCGAATACTTTCGCGATGGAAGTCCCGATGGAACCTTCATACGGAATCCTGGCTCCTAAGATATTGTCGGCAACGATGCGTCCCTGACGGTTGGCGGGCCCAGCAAGATAGTTGAGCCAGGGCTTGCCCGTAATCGGGTGGCGGTACTCTATCGCGTCGCCGATGGCGTAGATGGATTCGTCGGACGTTTGCAGGTAATCGTTCACGGCGATACCTCCGGCGCTGCCGATGGTCAGCTCTGCAGCCCGCGCCAGGTTCGTTTCCGGACGTACGCCGATGGACAGGATAACGATATCCGCCGGAATGGTCTCTCCGTTCTTGAAGTTGACTTTCAGCCCTTTCCCGTCTCGTTCGAAAGAAGCTACTGCCTGCTCCAGATACAAATTCACTCCCTTGTCCATCAAATGCTGGTGCACCAACGAAGCCATCGAGAAGTCGATGGGAGCCATCACCTGGTTGCCCATTTCCACTATCGAAACCTTTGCGCCTTGTGCATGGAGGTTCTCCGCCATTTCCAATCCGATGAATCCGGCACCCACCACAACGGCTTTGCGTGGAGCATGGGTGTCGATGTATGTCTTGATATTGTCCGTGTCTGCCACGTTTCGCAAGGTGAAGATACCTTCGAGGTCTATTCCAGGTAGCGGCGGACGTACGGGAGAAGCTCCGGTCGATATCAGCAGCTTGTCGTAGCTCTCTTCGTAGGTGTCTTCATTGCTTTGTCTCACGGTTACCGTCTTTCTTTTCCGGTCGATGAAAATCACTTCGTTTTCTGTACGTACATCTACACGGAAACGTGTGGAAAACGCTTCGGGAGTCTGAACGAACAGTTTTTCCCGCTCTTCAATAACTCCTCCAATATAATAAGGAAGGCCGCAATTTGCATACGATATGTACTTTCCTTTTTCCAAAAGGATGATTTCTGCCGATTCGTCTACTCTTCTGATTCGGGCAGCAGTGGTTGCTCCACCTGCAACACCACCAATAATAATTATCTTCATATATTTTCAATGTAAATAATTTCCTATAGAAATAAACAAGTGGAAGGTAGGAAATGTTCATCGGAAAAACAAAAAATAGGTAACCGAAAGAATAAAGTTCTTTCAGTCTGCTGTTTTTTCTTCATTTTTTTGGCAAGAATTGTCTTTTTCTTCTCTTAGGTTGTGTTTTACCTTTCCTCCTTGATGCTCCGAATGTATCTCCTTCCCCTTTCCTTTTCTTCAAAACGTCTTATTTTCTTCTTTATAATCAGC
>NZ_CAJULN010000078.1 GCF_910586915.1 uncultured Bacteroides sp. | reverse complement strand
TTACAAATTTATTCTTTTTATACGTAACTGTCAGATTAAGTCTTGACTAATTCAGTTAATGGTTAGCAGGGAACGGCTCGTCCGTTATCCTGCGTTGTTAGTTGTATTTTAATCAAAAGTCATGTAATACAAACAGACTTTTAACAAGATAATTTTCTATTGTCCATACGGCATAATATCCACCTGCACCGTCACTGTTCTGTGTGCTGATGAACAATGAGTTTCCTTTATCCAATGCCACAACAACATTGTTTCGGCTCGGTTCGTATAGATGTGTTATATATGCTGTTGGAAATTCCAATATTCCGGCAGGGTGCTTGACAGTGATAGATGCATATTCTTCATGCGGGATATTACCATCTATGCCTGTCAAGTCAGAACAACCGTCAATACTCCGAACAAAGCCTGCTTCCAAATCATAAACAATGGCATGTTTTTGTGGATTAAACTTTTGGAAGTTTATCTTTATGGTTAATGTGTCGTTGGCATATACAAGGCATTTATCCGTACTTTGCGGCTGTTTCTTCAACTGTGGCAAATCGGCCAAATAACGGATGCGGCTTTTATGGATTTCTCCTATATGGGTATTTCCATTCGGGCAAGTCTTGGTTATGCCCGTTTCTGCTCCATACTCTACGCTATGCCATTCTTTATGGCTCTTTTGTGCATCCCAATCGACAAACACATGATTATCCAATAATTTGCCTATTACTGTTCCACTTGTATCACGTACATTTACATATCCGTCCGCATCCTGAATGACACCGAAGAAACGCTGTTGTGCTTGTATAGGCAAGCAAAACAGAATTGCCGATATGTAGAAAATAATCTTTTTCATGCTTCTATTACAGCTAATGGTTAGAAAGGAGCATCGTCAGATGCTATCTTTCGTTGTTAGATATTTATTGCCCTTTCCCGCTTGGGGATATTGAACAAAAGTTGCCTTTATAATTCGATTATTACAGTCAAATGGTACATAAGCCACTTTACTATCAATACTTAACGTATCGTTTAGCTGTTTCAAATGGGAGTGTTCATTTCGTAATAAGACTTCCAATTTTGAAAAGTCCACAGAACTGTATATCGGATAGAAACCGGAAAAACATGTAGGCGTTATGTAAGCAATTTGATTTTCATAGTCAAAGAATAAGAAACGGTTTCCGTCTGCCACATTATCATACACGGCAAAGCAATCAAACTTTTTTACTCCATTGATTGTATAGCTTTGCACGAAGTCAATACTACTATCATCTACCGCTTTCAATTCAAAAACAACATTCTTTTTACCTTGCTGGTTAAAACATAGCCTATATAGAATTTCAAATTCTGTTTTTTCTGTTTCTATATAAAGGGTATCTTTTTCAGTCAAAGAATGATACTTTGCTGAATTTTGTTCCACATAGCCGTTTTTCGCTATAACATAGCTAAGTGGAAAAAAGAACAAGCAATATAATACAAATATTCTCATGCCTATTATATCTAATGGTTAGAAAGGAGCATCGTCAGATGCTATCTTTCGTTGTTATAAACTTAATTGTTTTTGCTCACTTACATTTTCGTTTATTAGTCTGCACATATATTCTTGCAGGCAATAATTATATATTTCAGCAGTAAGTAATGATTTTATATATTCCACATTTTCATATATGTATTTCATTTTATAAGCTAATATTTCAAAGGGCATATCTTCGTTATTATATGTAGCCATTATCTGCCATAAATTTGAAATCGTTTGGCTTATGTCATTATCTTGGCACTGTTTATGGGCTTCCATATTCTGATATTTATAGATGTAATGCTCTGTGTATGCTGGAATGCGATATGTTTCATGTGTAAAGCCAGTTCCGCCCCCGGCAATACATCTTAACATATCATTTACACAATAGAATATTTTGTTTAACGTCTTACGTTCACAACGATAGTGTTTCCTATTATTGGCATTGAACTGTGCATACCATATACAATATAAGTCAAATCCGGTTTCTCCATAGAAATAACCTTGCAATGAAGTATATTGTTGGCGGTATAATGTATCGGGATAAACCGCTGCCGAGTTTGCAAACAATCTTTCCGCATCTTCTTCTATATAGCGGTACTCTTTCTTACTTTGTTTACGGAATTTATCAATATTGAGTATATCATCTTGTATGTTACGTTCGCTTATTGTATTTAGAACCATAGAACAACCAAAAGCAATCAGAAATATCCGAGTATAAATCTTTAATTACCAGCATATTCTAAAATTTAACACTTTTCGGTTGCCATTTGTCGCTTCCCAATTTTCCACATATTTTTGATACATATTTCTGACGTGGAGAATTTGCGGAGCTTATTTTTTGTCACATCGTGCAGGTAGTTGACAAGGGTTTACAACCGTTTACGATAAGCGACAATAACCGCCCCGATATGCGGAAACAGTCACACTGTGTAGAAAAGCGACAACGGTTGACTTCCGTTCACATCCGTTTACCATTTCAGAGATATAGGATTGAAGAAATGAACCATTAAACGATAAAACGGTATGAAAGCAACCAGAAAATGCAGTTTTTGCGGCAAGTCCTTTGTAACCCGAAGCGGTATGCAAAGATATTGCAGTGAGGCTTGTCAGGCAGAAGCCAAACGAGCCAGAGTGATGCAGAAGAACAACCTCTTCAAAGTCGCCCAACCCTTGATGGAGATACAGCATCAGGAGTATCTCACCTTTTCCAAAGCAGCCATCCTCATGGGCTGTTCCCGACAGTACATTTACAAACTTGTAGCCATCGGCAAGCTGAAAGCCTCACGCATCAGCAACCGCATGGCATTCATCCGCAGAGCCGACATCGAGCAGATGTTGGAGGGCAATCCCTATCACCGCATCCTGCCCGGCAACACCTCCACACCAAGGAAATCATCTTCATCTTCCTTACCTGCCAAAAGAGAAAAAAGGGAAAAGGAAAGCGAAGAAGTGTTGGACTTCTATTCGGGCGAGGAGGTGATGTCCCTTTTTAAGGTAAAGCAGTCGTGGCTTTACACTTCCTCCAAGCGTAACCATATCCCCATCTGCCGTATCGCAGGAAAGAACTATTACAGCAAGAAGCATATTGACGAGTTTTTCGGTGTGGCAGTTGATATTAGCGAAATTACCGACTGGCTACTGACCGAGGAGGTGGAGGAACTGTTCGGCATGAAGCCGACCGCACTCCGTGCCTACACCTATCGCCATAAGATACCCACTAAAAGAGAGTACGGGCGTACCTATTACTCCAAATCACATTTGAACGAACTCCGCAGAACTGACCTTGTGAACGATGAACGCTACTATACCGTTGAGCAGGTGCAGCAAATCTATGGTCTTTCGTCAGCCAACATCTGCCATATCGTCAAGGTAAAGCACATCGAAAAGATAAAGGTGGGTGTGAAAAACCTGCTTTTGCGCTCAGATGTGGAGCGTGTCATGGCTGAAAGGAACAAATAACCGTGAAAAATCGGGATTATCGAAAATTATTTCAAAATGATGTATCGTGGAGGTATTCACGGATATTTCACGTTGTTCCTTTGCCATCGGAAACATGGATACAACTCCAAAATGTATACAACCAATTAAAACATAATTATTATGAGTAAATGCAAAACAGTTACCTTGCGTAAGCGCAAGATTAAGAACGGGACACAGTATTCACTATGCCTTGACTACTATCCCGGCTACCGTGACAATGTCACCATGAGAGTGATTACACGTGAAGCCTTAGGAATTTACATCTTCGCCAAACCTGCAAACCAGCAGGAACGGGACTTCAACGCACGCATGATGAAGAAAGCGGTCATCCTGCGCAACCAGCGCTACGAAGCCATTTTCAATGAAAACAACGGCTTTTTTGACAAGACCAAGATGAAGGGCGATTTCCGTGCCTATTTCAAAGGACTGGCTGACCGTAAGAATATCAAGTGGCAGCACGTTTACAAACACTTCGAGCGGTTCGTGAACGGCAAATGCACCTTTGAAGAGGTGGATGTGGACTTGTGCCGCAAGTTCATGGAGTATCTGCTTAACGCCCCTCAAACCATCCACACCAACCAAAAGCTGCATATCAACTCCGCAGCAGGCTATTGGTCAACTTTCCGTGCGGTACTTCATACAGCCTACCGTGACCGGAAGATAAAGGAGAATCCCAACGGCTTCTTAGACCGCATCGAGTGCATTCCCACCATCAGGGAACATTTGAGCCAAGAGGAACTGATACGACTTGCTGAAACTCCTTGCGAAGAAGAGGTCTTGAAAAGGGCGTTCCTTTTCGCTTGTCTTACAGGATTGAGGAAGAGCGACATCAGGCAGCTCACGTGGCTGCAGATACAGCCATACACCAACGGCAGGATGTTCGTTACCACCCGTATGCAGAAGACCAAGGAGATAGTGCATAATCCCATCAGCGATGAAGCCTACGGACTGTTGGGAGAACGTGGCGAGGGGCTAATCTTTGAGGGTTTCAAGGACAAGATGCTGCAAGGACCACTCCAACGGTGGCTCACGGCAGCAGGGATAACCAAGAAAATCACCTTTCATTGCACGCGTCACAGCTTCGGAAGCCTGCACGTGGAAATGGGAACGGACATGGCTGTCATCCAAGCCTATCTTGGTCATAAGAACATTACCACCACACAAATCTATTCCAAGATAGCAGCGCAGCAGATGTGTCAGGTGGTGGACAAGATAACCTTGAAGCGCAAGGAGGCATAAATATCTCACATTGACAGGTATTCAGAGGGGCGGTTATGGCTACAAGGCTATAATCGCCCTCTCTGTTTTTGGCTTGATGCCACCATTTATAGGCCCCTCAGAGTATGAAACGGAG
>NZ_CAJULN010000077.1 GCF_910586915.1 uncultured Bacteroides sp. | reverse complement strand
CCGTCACCCACGGCAGGCAAACCTGAAAGAATGATTTTATATATCCGACCGGACACGTCCTGCCGGATATATAAAACCATACTTTCCACACGGTGGTTTGCCCGGTTTCACGCTTCCGGCTATCTCCCTTTTTCTTTTGTGGACTTCTTTTTTTTACGGATTTCTCTTTTGAAGTTTTCCTGTCCAATCTGCCTCCACTTCCGTTTACCTCCATTTCCGCGCCTTTCAGTGAGCCGCATCAGGCAGTCATTTCCGTTCTGGGCGCAAAGGTAATTCCGGGATTGGACGGGAAAGCAAGGTCAAGCCTCCTGTTTTCTGCGGAAATCTCCAGCCATGCGGGTATCATCATAACCTGTGATGCCACCAACTCAATCTCTCTGAAATAAATATATGAATAATTTTGCCAAAGTAAACTTTTTAGTTAACTTTGCAGTTACATAATAAGATATGGCAAATAGAGCCATAAAGTTATACAAGGACTTCTTCAAAGAGTTCTACGTGTCTCAGACAGATGCAGTAAGACGCAAAATCAACTACTGCATCAATGTTATAAGGACTGTAGGTAGAGTTCCAAAGACTATTCTCAAGAATATGGAAGATGCGGACGGATTATATGAAATCCGTGTCGAAGTCGGAAGCAATATATTCCGAATCTTCTGTTGCTTTGACGAGGGTTCACTTGTGATTCTGTTCAATGGTTTTCAGAAGAAGACCCAGAAAACCCCAAAACAACAAATCGATCGAGCTAAAAAATTGATGAAAGAATACTTTAACGATAAAGATAATGGATAAAGCAAAGAAAGAAGCCATCATGAACGCGCGTACATTCGACGAGCTTCTTGATGCGGAATATGGCAAACCCGGAACTGCCGAGCGTGAACAGTTCGATGCCGACGCAGCCGCCTTTTGTCTGGCTGAGACGCTTAAAGCAGAACGTCTTAAAGCGGGACTGACACAAGAACAGCTTGCAGAGCGTATCGGCACAAAGAAAACCTATATCTCCCGTCTAGAAAACGGGAAAGCCGATGTGCAGCTCAACACACTCTTCCGAATCTTCGAGGGCCTTGGAAGGCGTGTCTCCTTGACAATTTTGTGAATAATCCCAATGCACGAGCCGAAAGAGCAATCATATTTAATTATGGATACTCTTGTAAAAACTTGCCGATAAACAGACTCTATTCGGTTTATATATGGCTTTTTTGCCACAATTATAAAGTATAACATTTATTAGCATTAGTGCGCCTTATTGTTGCCCATATTCGATATTAAATTTGCACCATGAAAAACGAAAAGATAAAACTTACATTAGATGACGGCAATATTGTCGATGCGCAGGCTCCGCTGATTGTTTCGGCAAGTCGTGCCACCGATATTCCGGCATTCTACAGTAACTGGTTTTTCAATCGTCTCGGCAAAGGGCATGTAAGATGGCGTAACCCCTACAATGGCAAAGATTCATACGTTTCTTTTGACAATACCAAATTCATCGTATTCTGGTCGAAGAATCCTGCGCCACTATTGCCGTTCCTGACAATCTTGAAACAAAAAGGGATTGGTTGTTACGTCCAATATACACTTAATGACTACGAAGCCGAGGGATTAGAGCCGAGTGTTCCACCTTTGCACGGGCGAATTGAAACATTCAAACGTCTGGTTGATGAATTGGGCTTAGGTTCAGTCGTTTGGCGATTCGACCCGTTGATTCTGACAGACAGAATTTCGGCAGAGGATTTATTGCATAAAATCAGCAATATAGCAGGCGAATTACGCGGATATGTCGAGAAACTGGTGTTTAGTTTTGCTGATATATCCTCGTATCGCAAAGTCGGTCGGAATCTTTCCGAGGCAGGGATTAACTATCATGAGTGGCCGGAGGACGAAATGGTTGAATTTTCACGCAGACTGACAGATATGAACCTCGGTCTTGAACTTGCTACCTGCGCTGAAAAAATTGACTTGTCAGAATTTGGAATCAGTCACAACCGCTGCATAGACCCGGAGCTGATATGTCGTTTATCACCGAAATTAGAACCTATAATTCGCAATTATAAAACAGACAAGGGGCAACGCAAACTATGCGGTTGTATCGCATCAAAGGATATCGGGGTTTACAATACCTGCCCCCACGGATGCGCATACTGCTACGCCAACACGTCCCCGGTTTCCGCCCGTCAAAACTACCTTATGCACCAACAGTTCCCCGACAACGATTCAATTATATGAAACAGACATCAGCACTTCATTTTATCCCACAATTCAATGCCTCTCGATTATCGTTTGACGATGTTGTGGAGTCTGTGAAACAACATATCAACTCACTTTCAGAGAATAAACAAAAGAAGCTGAAAGATGAGTTGGAGAACGGCCTCGCCAACCTCACGACTAAAGAGCAGCTTGATATGTATATATCTTCTTACGGAGAAATACATAGACAAAAGCTTCAGATAGCGTATGACCGCATCCCAAATAAGGTATGGTCAGAAGGAAGTATCTCTGTCGTTGACTATGGTTGTGGCCAATGTATTGCAGAAATGGTGTTGTCTGACTTTCTTAAGAACCATTATATTGACCACGATAAAATATCCGATTTCACTGTAATCGAACCAAGTAAAGCTTCACTGACGCAAGGATTACAATATTTGGAGCAGTTTTATGAAAACTCTAAAATAACAGCATATAATGTCTCTGCCGGAAAATTGACAGAAGACTATATACGTCCGCAATCTGATACGGTAATCCATCTATTCTCGAATGTTTTAGATATAATTGAGTTTGAACGTCACGACATTGCCCGTATTTTAAATTCAGATATGAATCACAATCATATTTTAGTATGTGTCAGTCCTTTTTATCAAGAGAATGGACGAGGCGCACTCATGGATGAGTTTGGCAATATGTTACGTGGCATGAGATGTGAATATAAATTAGAGAAACACACTGATGATTGGAAAAATACATTCAGCTGCCAGGTACGCATATTTGTGAGTGCTTATTATTAATTACGACTGAACAAAATAGTGGGTTAAATTGTCTATAAAGACATGAAATTTTAATCCACTGTTTGCTTATGAGAAATACGCCCCAGCGCACGAGGAGCTATGCTTCCCCTACCCGGGACAAAATTTTTATCTGGAGTGCCGTTGTTGCCGGATGTGGCATAATGGCTTTACTTGGTCGCCACGCTGCCATTCACCGTTTTGGCACAGACCAATTTACCGGCAATATACTCTTTGCCGTTTTCTTTGTCCTCTCAATCGGTATCTATTGCGGTTTCCAATCGGTAATCGAAGATGTGTTCAACCGCTTTCAATCTCTTTTTCGCCGCCGTGAAGTCATGGCTATTGCCGAGACTACCACCGGCGAACAGATTGCCATACCCACCGTAGAAGAGCTGGAACCTTCCATTATGGAAGGTTCTGCCCCTGCGCAAGACCATGAAACATTTGTCCGGAGAATACTTTTCCGGTGAATTCCAATGAAGAAATCGAGGAAGATGTCGAATATCTGACGCTTGAAGATGGCACAAGAATAAAAATCGGAGCTATAGATATTGATGATGTCGTTTTCGATAGCATTGAAGACAATATCACAGAGTATAGCAGCCTTCAAGAGCGGGATGAAGCTCGTGGCGAATATCCTTATTTTGAGGATTATATAGGAGGTCATGGACTTGAGGAAGTTCTGGAATCGGATACGCTATACAATGAATGGGTAAGTCTCCAGCCCAAGCATATAAAGAAAGAACTTGAACTCGGCATATACCGTGTCCGCGCATATCCCAAAAGTGACGATTCAATCGGTTGTTTTACCAAAACCGCCAAAGAAAACCGCATCAAGCAGGATGATGGCAAGATTCGCATTGAGGAATGGGAGGAAGAGGCATACATTGATGCAAACGGCGATGTCTATTATTCCGACCAGATTGAAGCCGCACTGAAAGCCTTGAAATCAGACAAGGAACATTCGGAAATTCAGAAGCAACTGCTGCTGCAACATGAACAGTGTAACGCCGCACATACTGAACTCGCAGAGGAAGATATGAAATTCAGCCTCACCCAAATAGACTTTATCTGTGCTTACATCACGTTCATGATGCAACCCTATCTCGAAGCTGATGAGTTACAGAAACTACATCACAATGCCAAGATATGGACGGTAAATGAGATGCCACCATTCACGCCCGTCAATCTCAGAACCAACCATCTGACAAAAGAGGATTTGAAACATCTTGGTTATAATGTTGGCAAATTCCTTCGTCTGCAAGTAGGTGTAATCGCCCGATTTGTGAAAAAAGTGTTTGAGAAACCTTTCGAGAACACCCACATCCGCACAATCGAGCAGAAACTACGAGAAAAGAAATCCAACAAGGAGCGTATTCCCATCCACACCAACGACCAGATGGACAAGCTTTTCAAGCACTTCCAGCGTTACGGTAACATCAACCTCGACATACTCAACAGAGCATAAACTCTAAAATAAATATTGGCTACTGTACCCGATACTTTGACTAAGAAGCGTTCATGCAGAGCAAGCGGCAATCCGATGACGGACGCGATATGTTCAGATACTACTACTCGATGGAGCAAACAATCTCGTGGTCGGCGTAGTTTGCCCCCCGAACCTCTCTTTCCCCATCAAGAGCTTTTCCGGAAGGAAAGGCTTTTTATTATTCAATAGTGATTATTATTCCGGATACCACCCAAGTTGAGTGAGACCTTGCCACATCACGACCTTTGAATCTGTTGGTAATTTCTTTACAAGGATTGCAAAGCGTGTAAATCTATAGTTAACGTGAGTTCGATATAAGTAATCAGAACAACGTCAATTGATTGTCCGCCACA
>NZ_CAJULN010000076.1 GCF_910586915.1 uncultured Bacteroides sp. | reverse complement strand
TACGGCCGAAAAGCCCGTGTACGACTTCATCGCCCCGGGCGACGGCTTCGGCCATACGTTCTGGACAATCGACCGTGAGGAGGACATCGCCGCCATTACCGCCGAATTTGCCCAAATGCCTGCCCTGTATATTGCCGACGGACACCACCGTTCTGCCGCCGCCGCATTGGTCGGCGCCGAAAAGGCACGGCAGAACCCGGACCATCGCGGAGATGAAGAGTACAATTACTTCATGGCAGTCTGCTTCCCCGCCAACCAACTCACCATCATCGACTACAACCGTGTGGTGAAAGACCTCAACGGGCTGACTCCCGCACAGTTTGTCGCCGCCTTGCAGAAGAACTTCACCGTAGAAGAGAAAGGAGCCGACATCTACCGCCCGTCCGGCCTGCACAACTTCTCGCTCTACCTCGACGGCCGGTGGTATAGCCTGACCGCCAAAGAGGGAACCTACAACGACGACGACCCTATCGGCGTATTGGATGTCACCATCTCCTCCAATCTGATTCTGGACGAGATTTTAGGAATCAAAGATTTGCGTTCGGACAAGCGTATCGACTTCGTAGGCGGTATCCGCGGACTGGGCGAACTGAAAAAACGGGTGGACAGCGGTGAAATGAAAGTGGCTTTGGCACTTTATCCCGTGTCGATGAAACAACTGATGGACATTGCGGACACCGGCAACATCATGCCGCCCAAAACAACCTGGTTTGAACCCAAGCTCCGTTCGGGACTGGTGATTCATAAGCTGGAGTAAGAACCCCCTTTTCTTTTATACCCATCGAGCGGTCGAACCGTTGTAGTCATTCAGTTGATTGCAACAGTCCGACCGCTCGTTTGTAACGGAACAACTGCCCGTTTCAACCCAATCGACCGCTTGTCCGTATCACACCGACCGCCCGACTGCCGCACACCGGCCCTAATATTTCACAAAGATAGATTGAAAATTCTTAATAAAGCCGTATCTTTGCACCATGACTGCTGAAGATACTTACAAAACCATTATCGAACCTTCCGAGGCTGTTTATACAGAGAAGCGAAGCAAGTTCATTGCCATAGCCATTCCTGTGCGCACCATCGACGAGATAAAAGCACATCTCGAAACCTATCAGAAGAAGTATTACGATGCCCGGCACGTATGCTATGCCTATATGTTGGGCGCGGCACGCAAAGATTTCCGCGCCAACGACAACGGAGAACCCTCCGGCACGGCAGGCAAACCCATTCTCGGACAGATAAACTCCAACGAACTAACGGATATCCTCCTCATCGTAGTCCGCTATTTCGGCGGAATCAAGTTGGGAACCAGTGGACTGATTGTAGCTTACAAGGCCGCCGCCGCCGAAGCCATCGCCGCCGCCACGATTGTAGAGAAAACGGTGGACGAGGAGGTGACACTTATGTTCGAATATCCCTTTATGAACGACGTGATGCGCATCGTGAAGGAAGAGGAGCCGGAGATTATCAGCCAGTCGTACGACATGGATTGCAGCATGACGCTGCGCATCCGCCGCTCGATGATGCCGAAACTGCGTGCACGCCTGGAAAAAGTCGAGACGGCACGCATTCTTGATAACGAAGAGAACTGATTTTTTTCTGAATGAGACGGAGAACCTGTATATATTTCATCCTGCTTTCAGGCCTTCTTGCATGGGCACACAGCCAAGTGTGCGCACAAGAGCCGCCGAAGTCAGCCCCCAATGACATCCCCATCCCCTGGTATTCGCAGAAAATCACCGGATGTCCCTATTCGCACTGCTCCCTGGCCTCGTCCCTGATGGTGTTCGATTATTTCAAGGGAATGACCGCCGGCAAACAACGCTCGGCAGAAGATGCTGAAAAGAAACTGGTGGAGTATCAGCGCAACTACTTTCTGAAGAAGCGCGCCCCCTTCCGCCGCCGCACTTCGATAGGGCAGGGCGGATATTACTCGTTCGAGATAGATTCGTTGGCGCGTTATTATGAAAACATGGTGAGCGCCGAGCATTTCCAAAAGAAAGACTACCGCCTGCTGAGGGAGTACATCGACCGGGGCATTCCGGTGCTGGTGAATGTGCGCTATACAGGGGCAGTCCGTGGTTTGCGTCCCGGGCAGCGAGGGCACTGGATGGTGCTTCGCGGCATTGACAGCACACACGTGTGGGTGAACGACCCTGGCCGCTCGCCCCAGATGCGGAGCAAAGCGGAAAACATCTGTTACCCCATCCGGAAGCAGCCGGGCAACCCCTCTTATTTCAACGGATGCTGGACGGGACGTTTCATCGTAATCACCCCTAAGGAGCGGATACGCACGCCGAATGACACAATCACCAATCAGCAAGAATTTTCACTAAATAAGAACAAGATAGATGGCATTTGAAGCAACTAAAAGAGAATGGTGCGAACTTTACACCTTCTTCCGCCTGTTGGCAGACGGAAAAGTGGCGTTGGGCACCGCAGAGGCGAAGGCGGGAGAGGTCTCCTGGCCTGTTGCAATGATTCAACGGGAAGAGCACGACGGGACGCGCCGGTATTATATCGGGCAAGAGACAATCCGCATCGAAAGCGAGGTGGGTGTCAGAAGCCTGCCGCGCGAGGATTTCGGCATTGTCGCCGACCTGATATTGCAGGCTGTCAAGGCTTCTGCCGGAAACGACGTGACCTCGCCCGACGGTGTGGAAGAGTTTCTGGACGAAGCGGGAATTTTTGATTTGGAAGCGAAGACGGAAGACCGTACCGATTTCTCGGTCGCCTTTTGGCATCCCGAAGCGCCGTTGAGGGGATTCAATGTCCGTTCGCGGCTGAGTGCCATGAATCCGCTGATGGACGGCGGACGTGCGGCGAATCTGAAACTGGAGCAGAGCGGGGTAAAGTTTGCCGTTCCGACGGTGAACAAGATTAATGCCCTGCCCGAATCGCCCAACGAAGTGGCGGAACGCATGATGATGATTGAACGGCTGGGCGGCGTGCTCAAGTATTCGGATGTGGCAGACAGGGTGTTCCGCAGCAACCTGCTGATGATTGACCTCCATTTTCCGCGTGTACTGACGGAGATGGTGCGCATCATGCACTTGGACGGCGTAGCGCGCATCAGCGAGCTGACCGAGATTATCAAACAGATGAACCCTTTGAAAATCAAGGACGAACTTATCACCAAGCATAAGTTCTATGAATTCAAGGTCAAGCAGTTTCTCATGGCGCTGGCGTTGGGAATGCGTCCGGCGAAGATATACAATGGGCAGGATTCGGCGGTAGAGGGTGTTCTGTTAGTGGATGGAAGCGGAAATGTGCTTTGTTATCATAAATCGGAGAGACAGGCGATGGAAGATTTTCTCTTCTTCAATACCCGTTTGGAGAAAGGTGCGCTGGAGAAGGATAAATACGGTTTTCTGGAAAGGGAGAACGGGGTGTATTACTTCAAACTGAATGCGAAAATCGGACTGCTGAAAAGATAACTTTTAAACAAGATAGACATCACATCGTATGAAAACAAATGAGATTTTAGAAAATATCAAAGCACGCCGCAGTGTGAGGGCTTATACAGACCGGCAGGTTTCGGAAGAGGACTTGTCGGCGGTTTTGGAAGCGGCAACTTATGCGCCGAGTGGAATGCATTTTGAAACGTGGCATTTCACGGCGGTGCGGAATGCGGATAAACTGGCGGAACTGAACGAACGCATCAAGGGGGCTTTCGCCAAAAGTGAAGACCCGCGTTTGCAGGAACGCGGACACAGCAAGACGTATTGCTGCTATTATCATGCTCCGACTTTGGTCATCGTCTCCAACGAACCCACTCAATGGTGGGCGGCGATGGACTGTGCCTGTGCGATAGAAAATATGTTTCTTGCCGCTCGCTCTTTGGGAATCGGTTCCTGTTGGATTAACCAGCTCGGAACGACTTGCGACGACCCCGAAGTGCGCGCGTTTATCACCTCATTGGGTGTGCCCGAACATCATAAGGTGTATGGTTGTGTGGCTTTGGGATATGCCGACCCGCAGATTCCGATGAAGGAGAAGGTGGTGAAAGCGGGCACGGTGACGATTGTCGGATGATCCGGTGGATTCAACCGTTCTGCATAGCAAAATTCCCCTCCTTCTCAGAAGAAAGAGGGGAATTTTGTTATTTCGGCCTATTCTTTTCCAATCCGTCAATCGAATGTTCCGTAACGGGTAGGCAGCAGTTTGCGGTCTCCCAGCGTGTTGTCCACACGTGCCACATTTATCCAGAACTTGTTCTCACGCACACTTTCTATCGGGTAAGCCGCTTTCTCGCGTGTGTATGAGTGTTCCCAATGCTCACCGACAATCTCATATTCGGGATGCGGAGCGTTAATCAACACATTGTCATTCTTGTCCGCTTCGCCGTTCTTCACCTCCTGGATTTCTTTCCATATATTCAGCATGACAGCTACGAAGTTGTCCAGTTCGGCAAGGCTTTCGCTTTCTGTCGGCTCAATCATCAATGTGCCGTGAACCGGGAAGGAGAGGGTAGGAGCATGATAGCCGTAATCCATCAGACGTTTGGCAATGTCATTCTCCGAAATACCTGTTTCCTCGTGCACTTTGCGGCATTCCAGAATCATTTCGTGTCCCACAAAACCATTTGCTCCGCGATAGACGATTCCGTAAGTGTCTTTCAGACAAGCTGCCAGGTAGTTGGCATTCAGAATCGCAATCTGGGTAGCCTGCGTCAGACCTTCCGTGCCCATCATGCGGATATATCCGTAGGTGATGGGCAGGATACCCGCACTTCCGAAGGGAGCGGAAGATACTTGGTTCTGCACGTTTCCGAAGATACCATGTCCGGGCAGGAAGGGAACCAGATGGGCCGCCACACAGATGGGACCTACTCCCGGACCGCCGCCGCCGTGAGGAGAAGCGAATGTCTTGTGAAGATTCAGATGGCAGACATCGGCACCGATAAAGCCTGGGTTGGTAAGCCCTACTTGTGCGTTCATGTTGGCGCCATCCATATATACTTGTGCGCCGCACGCGTGAATGATTTCGCAGATTTCCTTTATCTCCGTCTCAAAGATACCATGTGTGGAGGGATAGGTAATCATCAGTGCGGCCAATTCGTTTTTGTTTGCTTCGGCTTTGGCACGCAAGTCGTCCATGTCGACATTGCCCAATTCATCGCACGCGCAGGTGACGGTCGTAAAGCCTGCC
>NZ_CAJULN010000075.1 GCF_910586915.1 uncultured Bacteroides sp. | reverse complement strand
CATGATGGAGGAGGAGAACTCCAACAACATGATTTCACGAGTCACGTATCCCACCGTCCAGCGGGGCATCCACGGACTTTCAATATTCAACTTAATCTGGATGGTAATCACCGCGCCGATGAAAAACGATATCAACAGCACAATTCCGATGGAGTTCACACCCAACTGCTCCAACTCGTTAAGGTATTGCCGGAAAAACATACGCATACGCTCGGGGCGGGAAAAGGTACGCCCCATGAGCATAAAATATCTTCCGACGGTTCTCAATGCTTTTATCATAACTCACACTATTTGTCTGCAAAAGTACATTATTTCGGCTTATTTTTACTACATTTGCCACAAAATAACTATAATATGGAAGAAAGCAAGATGGTGCTCCGCACGGAGGACTTGGTGAAAAAGTACGGCAAACGAACCGTTGTAAGCCACGTCTCCATCAATGTGAAGCAAGGTGAGATTGTAGGGCTGCTGGGGCCGAACGGTGCCGGCAAGACGACTTCATTCTATATGACCGTAGGACTGATTACTCCAAATGAAGGACGCATCTTCCTCGACGACTTGGAAATTACCAAATATCCGGTTTATAAACGGGCGCAAACAGGCATCGGTTACCTTGCGCAAGAAGCCTCCGTATTCCGTCAGATGAGCGTGGAAGACAACATTGCTTCCGTTCTCGAAATGACAAACAAACCCAAAGATTATCAGAAGGAAAAACTGGAAAGCCTGATAGCGGAATTCCGACTGCAAAAGGTGCGCAAGAATAAAGGTAACCAGTTGTCGGGAGGCGAACGCCGCCGTACGGAGATTGCACGCTGTCTTGCCATCGACCCGAAATTTATCATGCTCGACGAACCTTTTGCCGGTGTCGACCCGATTGCCGTAGAAGATATCCAACAAATCGTGTGGAAGCTGAAAGACAAGAATATCGGCATCTTGATTACCGACCACAACGTACAGGAAACGCTTAGTATTACCGACCGTGCCTACCTGCTCTTTGAAGGAAAGATTCTTTTTCAAGGCACACCGGAAGAACTGTCCGAGAATCAGATTGTGCGTGAGAAGTATTTGAGTAACAGTTTCGTACTACGGCGGAAAGATTTCCAGTTGGAGAAATAGATGCAGCATGGATTAACACTGATTTCCACTGATTAAAAATAAATACGGGCTAATCAATTTACAAATTTTGTATTTTTGATTAGCCCGTATTCTTTATGGAATATCTGTGAAAATCTGCGTTAATCCGTAGTGCACCTTTATTTCTGTCGAATATAAATATTAACCGGCGTACCTTTCAGGTTCCACTTCTCCCGCATCTTGTTTTCCAGGAAACGTTTGTAGGGTTCCTTTACATACTGCGGCAGGTTAGCGAAATAGACAAAAGAAGGAACCTGCGTGTTCGGCAACTGCGTGATATATTTAATCTTGATATACTTTCCTTTGTTTGAGGGGGGCGGATATGCTTCAATCAACGGGAGCATCTCTTCATTCAAACGGGCGGTCGGTATCCTCATCGTGCGGTTCTCATAGACATCGCGGGCTTCTTCGAGCACTTTCAGAATGCGCTGCTTCGTCAATGCGGAAGCGAAGATTATCGGGAAGTCGACAAACGGAGCAAAGCGCGAACGGACGGCTTCTTCAAACGTTTTCTGTACTTTCACGGATTTATCCTCCACCAAGTCCCATTTATTGATAACAACCACCAAACCTTTCTGATTCTTTTGGATAAGAGAAAAAATGTTCAAATCCTGACTCTCAATACCTCTCGTAGCGTCCAGCATCAGAATGCAGACATCCGAACCTTCGATGGCACGAATCGAACGAATCACAGAATAGTATTCAAGATCTTCATTCACTTTGTTCTTCTTGCGGATACCGGCGGTGTCCACCAGATAGAAGTCAAATCCGAATTTATTGTAACGGGTATAGATAGAGTCGCGGGTGGTTCCGGCAATCTCGGTAACAATGTTGCGTTCTTCACCGATAAACGCATTGACAATGGAAGACTTGCCGGCATTCGGACGTCCTACCACGGCAAAACGCGGAATCTCTTCATCCAGTATCTCAGAAGTCTCTTTTTTGAATTTGCTGACAATCAAGTCCATCAAATCGCCCGTACCGCTTCCCGTCATGGCGGAAATACAGTAGGGGTCGCCCACACCTAACTTATAAAATTCGGGAGCGTTATACTGCAACTCATTATTATCCGTCTTGTTGGCAACCATAATCACCGGTGTTTTGGTACGGCGCAGAATCGCTGCCACTTGCATATCCAAGTCGGTCACTCCGTTCATCACATCCACCACAAACAGAATTACGTCCGCTTCGTCTACTGCCAACAATACTTGCTTGCGAATCTCTTCTTCAAAGATATCGTCCGAGTTTACCACCCATCCGCCGGTGTCTACTACGGAGAACTCACGTCCGAGCCATTCCGACTTGCCGTATTGCCTGTCGCGGGTGGTACCTGCTTCTTCATTCACAATAGCCCGACGAGTCTTCGTCAGACGGTTAAATAAGGTAGACTTGCCCACATTGGGGCGTCCTACAATTGCAACTAAATTACTCATAGTTCAATACCTTGTTTTTTCACGACTATCACAGTCGCATGAATACTTTTCTTAATCTAACTGATAACCGAAATTGCGCAGTTCCTTGTCCGAACTACGCCAATCCTTATCAACTTTCACATATGTCTCCAAATAGATGGTCTTTCCGAAAAAACGCTCCAGTTCCCGACGAGCTTCGGTGGCAACCTTTTTCAGCGCCTTTCCCTGCTTGCCGATAATAATTCCCTTCTGCGAATCACGCTCCACGTAAATAATGGCACGAATCTGAATCTTCTTCGGACTTTCCTTAAACTCTTCCACGACCACCTCTACCGAATAAGGAATCTCCTTATCGTAATAGAGCAGAATCTTCTCCCGGATAATCTCATTCACAAAGAAGCGCGCAGGCTTGTCCGTCCACTGGTCTTTCCCGAAATAAGGAGGAGAGTCGGGCAGCAATTCCTTGATGCGCTTCATCACATAGTCCACATTGAACTTGGATGCGGCGGAAATCGGGATAATCTCGGCTTGCGGCAACAGTTCTTTCCACTCTTCGACGAGCTTGATTAGCTTCTCCTGGTCGGTAAGGTCAATCTTGTTGATGAGCAGAAGCACAGGCACGGTCATTTCACGCACCTTTGCCATAAACTCATTGTTCTTATCCGGTGTCTCTACCACGTCTGTCACATAAAGCAAAACATCCGCATCCGTCAGCGCCGAAGTAGAGAAATTCAGCATAGACTCCTGTAGCTTGTAATTGGGCTTCAATACCCCCGGAGTATCGGAAAATACAATCTGCATTTCATCCGTATTATAGATACCCATAATGCGATGACGGGTAGTCTGCGCCTTGAAGGTGGCAATCGAGATGCGCTCGCCCACCAAAACATTCATCAATGTCGACTTGCCGACATTCGGATTTCCTACGATGTTTACAAAACCTGCTTTATGCATTTATTTTCATTTTATCGGTTGAGACAAAAAAACGCATCGAATCGAAATAGGATGCGTTTTTGAGTTTTATTGTTCAGTAACTTAATTACTATTCCTTCTTTCCGTCATAACCCCACTTCACGTAAACCGCACCCCAGGTAAATCCGGCGCCGAATGCAGTGAAGATGATGTTATCACCTTTCTTGAGTTTATCTTCATAATCCCAGATACACAAAGGAAGCGTGCCGGCACTTGTGTTACCGTAGTGTTCGATATTTACCAGCACTTTGTCCATCGGCACTTCCATGCGATGGGCAACAGCTTCGATAATACGGATATTTGCCTGATGCGGCACAATCCAGTTGATATTATCTTTTGTCAGTCCGTTCTTTTCTGCAATCGCAGCCGAAACGTCCGACATACTGGAAACAGCATATTTAAATACTGTCCTTCCTTCCTGGTGCAGATAATGCATCTTGTTGTCTACTGTGAAATAAGAGGGCGGACAAACCGAACCTCCCGCTTTCATGTGAAGGAAAGGTAAACCTTTACCGTCCGTTCTCAGTATCGCATCCATGATACCGTAATCTTCCGTAGTCGGCTCTACCATAAAAGCGGCAGCACCGTCACCGAAAATAGGGCAGGTAGCACGATCTGTATAGTTGACCATTGACGACATCTTATCGGCGCCGACAATGATAATTTTCTTATATCTTCCCGAACGGATGAAATTCGCAGCCGTCTCCATCAGATAGAGGAAACCGCTACAAGCAGCCTGCATATCGAAAGCAAACGCATTCTTCAGTCCGAGTTTGTCGCAAAGAATAGAAGCTGTAGAAGGGAAGTGATAGTCAGGAGTAGTAGTAGCAACAACAACCAAATCGATATCGTCGGGATTAGCACCAGTCTTTTTCATCAACTGCTTGACAGCCTTACGCGCCATGTATGAACTACCTAATCCTTCCTCATTCAGAATATGTCTCTCTTTTACTCCGATACGAGTCATAATCCATTCGTCGTTGGTATCCACCATCTTCGATATCTCGTCGTTCGTCAAGATATAATCGGGCACATATCCTCCGACTCCTGTGATTACTGCATTTATTTTTTCCATCAAACCTATTTTAAATTAGCAATACTATAATACATAAAGCAGCCGGAGAGAATTACCCTCAGGCTGTTTCAGTATGACTGCACTAATTATACAGCAGCTTCTTTTACGATAGCGAGTTTACCTCTGTAATAACCGCAAGCGCCGCATACAGTGTGATAAACGTGCCATTCGCCGCAATTCGGACAGATAGCCAACGTCGGAGCTACTGCCTTATCATGAGTTCTTCTCTTCGCTGTTCTTGTTTTTGATTGTCTTCTCTTAGGATGTGCCATTTTCTTAAAACTTTAATTATTATCTAATATTTTTTTTAATTCATTCCAGCGGGGGTCGATTGTCGCCTCCACTTCTTCTTCAATGGCGATGCTGTCTCCGCCTTCGTCGAAAGCATCACCGCTATCATCATTGGCATTTGTTTTCAAATGCTTGCTTAATTTACTTGTCATCGTTTTATTGCACTTTCCGGGAGCGTGTATATGCTTCATCGGGATTGAGAGCGCAATAAATTCGTACATGAACCATGCAACGTTGATTTCTCCTTCTTCTTCAGGAATCACGATAAGGTTGTCACCTTCTTCTGCATATTCACGTCCGAATTTCACCATCAGTTTATCAGACGAGCTGACAGTTAGTTCCATATCGTCCAAACAGCGGTCACACGGCACCCACACCGTTCCTTCTGTCTGAAAACTCAGTTCGAAAGCGCGAGAGGTTCTTTTTACAGTCAATGCAACATTGACCTTTCCTTTCTGAACTTCAGGTCCATCAATGTGAGCGAAATAAAGGTTGTCCAAAACAAACTCATACTTAGCCGAGTCTGCCTGCATACCTTTCAAGTCAATTTTGTATTTATCAAATTTTCCCAAAGCGTCTTTCTGTTTAAATCGTTAGCTTACAATTCGGGCGACAAAGATACAAATAAATATCCTCATAACATACAAATTATCAGTAAATATTCATTTTTTAATGGGCTTTTAATAAAAACTGAATGAATAACAAAAGGAATACACCCGGAGATTTCTTGGCGCAGTGTACTTGTATCGGGCAAGGAGGATATTGAGAAGAATACAATAGGGCATTATTTTATGATTATCCGCTACCTTCCCCTCCCTTCCCACCAAAGGATTTAGATTCTAATATTCAACTGGTTGCAGCATCCATATC
>NZ_CAJULN010000074.1 GCF_910586915.1 uncultured Bacteroides sp. | reverse complement strand
GCCTAAGTTCTGTCTGAACTTGGTAGACTTTCGCAGATGAAGTGTATTCCTTAAATCTAAATACAAAAGAAACACCTTATGGTATGGCTTACTACCATATCCATAAGGTGTTTAACATGATAAACAACAGGTATATCAATATAATCTACAACCCTACTTCTTCCCGACAAAGCATATAGCTGCGAATCATCATGCGCGGTATATGGAAAGGCCCTTTGAAGATGTTGCCTTTGGCGGGTTGTGCCACGGTTCCGTCACGGTGGAGGTAGCCATACCATTCTCCGTACTCTTTGTCGGGGAAATGAGCATAGGTCCATTCGCTGATTTGCTGGTGCATCCGAAGATATTTTTCATCTTTCGTTGCCTGATAAGCGTAGAGCGTGGCGATAATCGTTTCGGTCTGCGGCCACCAGAATTTCATGTCCTGCGAGTAGTCCTGCGGCGGAAGGTTGCGGCAATCACGGAAATTGATGATGCCGCCAAACTCCTTGTCCCAGCCCCACTCCCACGACCAGTCGAGAATCTGAAGAGCGAGTTGCAGCAGTTCCTTGTCCCAGTTGCGGTATTTCGCTTCTTCCATGATGAACCAGGCGGTCTCGATGCAGTGTCCGGGGTTGATGACCCGTCCGTTGCAGGTGTCGATGAATTCACCTTCGGGACCTACCGTCTCAAGCAGGGCTTTGAATTCCGGATGGATGAAGTATCGGCGCAGCGCCGAAATCGAACGGTCTATCTGCTCCGTGAGCACAGGGTCGTCAATCGCCAGACGGATGCGGGAGGCGGTGTTGATAAGAATCATCGTGATGGAATGTCCACGGGCTTCCATCGTGGGCAGATATTTCGGCTCCAGCATTCCCGGTGTCTCCAGGAAATACTGCGTACGCTTGAAAATCTCCAACGCGCGTTCTGCATACTTCCGCTCGCCGGTTGCCAGCGCATACTCTGCCAGGGCAATCGCAGCAAAGCCTTCGGAAAAGACATAACGGCGCTTGCGGAGAGGAGTCCCCTCTTCGGTCACCTCAAAAAACATATGTCCGTCTGTGTCGAAGCAGTGAGCCTCGATAAAGTCGATGCAGCTTTTCGAGGCGGCAAGCCACTCGGGATTCTTCTCGATGTTGTTGTATGCATAGGCGGCTATGAAGCCGAAACGTCCTTGAAACCATACGGATTTCGTAGTGTCCATCAGGCTGCCGTCGCGATTGAGGCAAGTGTAGACACCACCGTGCTTACGGTCTAATCCGTGCTTCATCCAGAACGGCATGATGTTGTTCACGATATCATCCTTGTAGGAAGCAGCCCATTGAGCCAAATATTCTGTCGCATTCATAATGGAGTATCTGTTTGTCGGATTAGAATTTATTGCAACGGTCGAAGAAATGAATCGCTTCCAACTCGGCTTTCATCTGCGCTTCTTCCTCGTCGGTCATGTTCTGGAAAGGGGTGCGGTTCTTGCCGAGGTCGAGTCCTATCAGTTTCATGATGCGCTTTCCGCCTACGATGTTTCCACGGAAATGGCAAATCACGTTGATGACCTCCTGCGAGAAGTTCTGACGTTCGCGGGCTGTTTCCAAATCGCCGGCTTTCCAGGCTTCGATGATGCCTACGAGTTCTTTTCCGTTGTAGTTGGTCGTTCCGCCGATACCGCCCTGGGCGCCGCCCATTGCGAGACAGGGAAGAATCGTTTCATCCTGGCCGTGAAGCATATCGTACTTGCCATTCTTGTACAGACGGCACTGGTTGTATTCGTACATACTTTCGAAGGTGTATTTGATGCCGGCAAAGTTGGGGACACGTCCGTCTACCGCTTCCAGCAGTTTCACCATCGGAAGGAAGGCACCGTTGAATGCGGGGATGTGGTAGTAATAGAAAGGAAGTTCGGGGGCACCGCAGGCAATCTCTTCGATGTACTTCACCAACTCTTCGATACGGCCGATTTTCGGAAAGGGAGGAGCCATCGCACCGATTCCCCACGCGCCTATCTTTTGCGCGTGCTCTGCCAGCATACGGCTCGCTTTCACGCAGCAGCTTCCCACGTGGACGATTACTTTGAAGCCTTCGGGAGCCACAGCGACCCAACGTTCGGCAAGACGCATACGTTCTTCTTCGGTCAGCATATAGCCCTCGCCGGAAGAACCATTGATAAACACGCCTTGAAGGCCGTTCTTTACCAGCATCTTAGCATATGCTTCAATGGGTTCTAAGTTTACTTCACCATTCTCGTAAAAAGGAGTAAACGGTGCGTCGATAAGTCCTTTGATTTGTTCCATCATCTTATTTTTTTATAAAGTTATTACTCTTAGTCGACCATATTGTCGGTCTTGGGTTTCAAGAAATAGATTTGAAGTGCCAAAGCTACGGCTACTACGATGCTGAGCATGGCAAACCCCTGTCCCAGACTTCCGCCGTCGGTCCACTTGCCGAGGACTTCGGTCACGGCAGCTCCGGCGAATACTCCGGTCATATTCATCACGCCGTAAGCCGTCGCACGGTGTTTGGCGGATACAAACTGGCACAGTATGGGCATATTGTTGGCGTCAAATATTCCAAAGCCGACACCGAAGAGCAGTCCGGCACCAATCACGCTGATAAAGCTATGTCCGAATCCGAGTAGAAGCAGAGCGGGTATCGTCATTCCCAGGCCGATGGCTCCGGTATAGACACGTCCGCGGATATTTTTCTGCACCCAACGGTCGGACAGGATTCCACCTAAAATGACGCCGATAAACGAGGAGACGGCAATCGTGATGGTGGATATCGGTCCGGCTTCGGACATGGGGATGTTCAGGCTGTCGGCAAACAAGGTCGGAAGCCAGTTCTTGGTGGCCCATCCCGGAAGGCTGGGAGCGGCGAAATAGATAAGAATCACCCAGAACGCCCAGTTGGTGAACAACAGGGAAAGGCCGCTCATGACGGAGGGCTTCTTCTCTTTCGAGACGTCGCCCGTCTCCGTCTCCTTGACGGCTACATTATGAATCGGATTTTCTTTCAGGAACAGGATAAGTACGAGAGAGTAGACAATGCCTACGATGCCAAACCAATGGAAAGTTGCCTGCCAGGAAAAGGCGGCAGCCGCCGTAGCTCCAAACCCGCCGATGGCTTGTCCTACGTAGAGTCCCGTCATATGTACCCCTACTGCCAAAGAGCGCGATTTTCCCTCGTGCCAGTCGGCTATCAGCGACAAAGCCGACGGTATGTAGAGTGCTTCACTCACGCCCATGATGGCGCGCAACCAATAAAGTTCGTGGAAGTCGCTGGCGTAGCCCATCAGGAATGTGACGGCAGACCATACAAAGAGACTGCCCACTACCAGCCATTTCCGATTTACCCTGTCGGCTATTATTCCGGCAACGGGACTCATAAAGCCGTATATCCATAAGAATATAGCCATCAAAGCGCCAAAGGCTTCTGCTTTATTCAATTCGACGATATCTACCTTCATCGCTTCTTGCATCGTAGAAAGCATCTGGCGGTCCATGTAATTAAGAAGCGCCACTATCCACAACAACCCGACTACTACCCAGGGATAAATACTTTTGTTTTTCATATAAAGTTATTTTTTATGTTTTGTCCGCATTAAATCCTTGCAAACATAACAATATTTTTATTATCACCCAAATATATAATTAAATATTTTATTATACTACGTCCGGAGGAAGCGGGGTTCAGAGTTTTACTTTGGCTATCAGTTTGCGAATCTTGCCTTGCCCGATAACCGGCGCATGGGGGTCTTCCGGATATACAATCGCAAACTGGCCCGGAAGCAAATCGACATAGGTAGTAGGACGGTCGGAGTATAAAGCGCACTCTTCTTCTTTGGAGTAGGGCTTGACTTCGTCCTGCAAGTCTTCTAAGGCTTTCCAGCCAATGGTCTCCGCTCCTTCCAGCAGGATATGCACGTCAATGTAATCGCGGTGCAACTCCAAAACCTGTTTGTCGGCAGCTACGCACTCCGGATTCACATTGTTGATGAACAGCCGGTCGCCGTCTATCTCGATACGGCCCAAATCGGCGTGAAGCAAATCGTGTGTCTTTACATAATCGAACAGCACCTTGAACTGGGGATGAAGCCCTTCCACGCGTTGGCTGTTTTGCAGATTAGATACAATCATGGTTCTCCTTTCTTTTAGATTTGAATAATATGGGCGCAAATATAAGACTAATATTTAAGATACGCACCCATATTAATAAAACTATTTATTATATCACTTTACAAAATCAAATTCACCGGATACTTTATAATAAATAAATTCCCTATCTTTGCACACAAAGTATAAAGAAGGACCAAGATGAAACAACATTTACTGAAAGAGATAGAAGTAGGAACCAAAAGTGCTCTTCTGAAGAAGAGGATTATCACACATTATATATATAATGGCAGTTCTACTATTACGGATTTGGCAAAAGAATTGGATTTGAGCGTCCCTACCGTCACGAAATTCATCAGTGAGATGTGCGAAGAAGGGTATATAAACGACTACGGCAAGCTGGAGACAAGCGGCGGACGTTATCCCAGCCTGTATGGCCTTAATCCCGAATCGGGCTACTTCATCGGGGTAGACATCAAGAAGTTCGCGATTAACATAGGCCTAATCAATTTCAAAGGCGACATGGTAGAGCTGAAGATGAACATCCCTTTCAAATCGGAAAATACTCCGGAAGCACTCGACGAACTATGCAGGCTTATCCGGCAATTCATAAAGAAAATTGAAATCGACAAGGATAAGATTCTGAATATCAATATCAACGTTTCCGGCCGGGTGAATCCTGAATCGGGCTACAGTTTCAGTGTATTCAATTTCGAGGAAAGACCTTTGTCAGAGGTGATGACTGAGAAAATCGGTTTTCAGGTGACCATCGATAACGATACGCGTGCCATGACTTACGGAGAATACATCAAGGGATGCGTAAAAGGAGAAAAGAACATTCTCTTCGTGAATATCAGTTGGGGACTGGGCATCGGCATCATCATCGACGGGAAAATATATACGGGAAAGTCGGGCTTCTCCGGAGAATTCGGACATACGAATGTGTTTGACAACGAAATCATCTGCCATTGCGGGAAAAAGGGGTGTCTGGAGACCGAAGCGTCAGGCTCGGCCCTCCACCGGATGTTAATCGAACGTATCCGCAACGGGGAGAGCTCCATCTTATCAAACAGAATCTTATCGAAGGAGAACCCTCTGACGCTTGACGAGATTATCGCTGCCGTGAACAAGGAGGATTTGCTCTGCATCGAAATCGTTGAGGAAATCGGGCAAAAACTTGGAAAGCAAATTGCCGGACTTATCAATATCTTCAATCCCGAACTGGTCATCATAGGCGGCACGGTATCATTGACAAGCGATTATATCACGCAGCCTATCAAAACAGCCATACGTAAGTATTCGCTGAATCTTGTCAACAAGGATTCGGCTATCGTGACTTCCAAACTGAAAGACAAAGCCGGTATCATAGGGGCTTGTATGCTGGCACGCAGCAGGATGGTGGAGAGTTGATTTATCTGCGGGAGAAGAGGTTGTCTATGAAACGAACAATATAGACTACGGCCACTCCGGCAACTACCAAAACAATGATACGACTTAACATATAGATTGAGTTTTTATATTTTACGTAAAGTTCAAACAAATAGGTGACTTCGGGTTACTGTCAGAATGAGAAGGGAGCTGCTCCAAAAAAGGCAGCTCCCCTATTTTTCTCCAAGAGCTGTTCTTGTATATCCATTGAAGTTGTTCCGGCTATTCATTCTCATTAATTTGTTTATGTTGCAAATGTAACTAAATCCGGCCGCAAAACAATAAGTTTTCATGAGAAAGAGAAAGAGCAAGGGCTGTTAGACCCTCTTGAGGGATAGCAGCGATTGGAGAAGATTGACGCTCCTTTCCCTTATATTCTAAATAACAGAAAAACATTTTGTTTTTCAGAAAGCAAATCGTATCTTTGTGTCAAATTAATAAGTTATGAGAATAATATCGTTTGCCGCCATAAGAGATTACGCCCAAAAGCACGCAGATTCCGATGTGCCCTTGCGCGACTGGTACAAAAAGACAGAAAAGGCAGACTGGTCTTGCCTGGCTGATATAAAGCAAACCTTCAACAGTGTGGACTATGTAGGCAACGACAGGTTTGTATTCAACATCAAAGGCAATGATTACAGACTGGTTGCCATGATATTGTTCGCTGCAAAAAAGGTGTTTATCCGATAGATTGGCACGCATAAAGAATACGATAACAAAGATTGTTCAAATGCTTAAATTTGTTTTGTATGGCAAAGATACTACAAAAAAACGAGAATAGGAGAAAAATGGTGAATGAACGTTGAG
>NZ_CAJULN010000073.1 GCF_910586915.1 uncultured Bacteroides sp. | reverse complement strand
ACTTATACTCGGAAGTTTATGAGCATTTCACCCGCCAGTTCCCCAATGTCCACGTCATCTTTGTCGAATCGGCAATAGCCGACAAAGAGAAAGCCGAGTTTATCAACGGACTGAAACAGGAATTGAAAAATAAAGGAATCTCCATGCAAACGGTAAGCGAAAGCGTAACGAAAGAGACTTTGAAGGCAGCACTTCGCAGTGGAAAGGATAATGTCTTTATCCCAACTTCAAGCAGTAAAGTATTGCTTATCAAAGCACTCCCGCAGTTGACTTTACTTGTCAGAGATACTCCCGAACAAAACATCCACCTGTTCGGCTATCCGGAATGGCAAACTTATACCAATGACCATTTGGAGAGCTTCTTCGAGCTGGATACATATTTCTATTCATCGTTCTATACGAACAACCTGTTTCCGGCTGCCGTACAATTTACCAACAATTATCACAGGTGGTACAGTAAAGACTTAGTAAGCGGATGTCCCAACTATGCCATGCTCGGGTTCGACACCGGCTTCTTTTTCCTGAAAGGATTATCTCGCTACGGTTCGGAACTCGAAAACAACCTGCTAAAAATGAACCTGACTCCCATACAGACCGGATTCAAATTCCAGCGCGTGAACAACTGGGGCGGATTTATCAACAAGAAAGTATTTTTCATACGTTTCACTAAGAATTTTGAATTAGTAAAACTGGACTTTGAATAATAGGAAAATGACAATGATAAAATCATTTTTGATTGCAGCCCTTCTGCTTACGTTTTTTTTCCTTCCTGCTGCCGCCCAAGTAGGCGAAGCACGAAACAATTTATCCGTAGGCATTAACGGTGGCGTTAACCTGAATAGTGCATCTTTCACTCCCACCGTCAAGCAGAACAGTTTGATGGGAATTACGGGAGGATTGACTGCACGCTACATTTCTGAAAAGTATTTTGCAATGATTTGCGGCGCACAGGTGGAATTGAATGTCTCACAAAGAGGATGGGACCAACTGTTTGAAATTGTGTCGCAGAACGAAAACGGGTATGAAGTAACTACCAAAGATCCCAGCAGAACTTATACTCGTAAAATGACATATGTTGACATTCCCTTCCTTGCCCATCTTGCCTTCGGACGAGACAGAGGATTGCAATTCTTTATTCACGCAGGTCCTCAAATCGGCTTTCTGATAAGTGAATCAGAAACGATAGAAGGTATAGATATGAACAACTTGTCAAACACCCAAAAAGCGCTATATGGTGTCAAGATTCAGAATAAATTCGATTATGGCATTGCCGGCGGCGGTGGTGTGGAACTCAGAACGAAAAAAGCAGGGAGCTTCATCGTAGAAGGACGCTACTACTTTGCACTGTCCGATTTTTATAGCACAACGAAAAAGGATTATTTTGCACGCGCCGCACACAGTACAATTACCGTAAAACTCTCTTATTTGTTCGATTTGAAAAAATAAATCAGACTTTATAAAACAAAAAGAAGGTGTGTCGTAATACACGACGCGCCTTCTTTTTGTGAGCTATTGACCACTGTGCTAAATTACACAAATCGCAGAAACTTATCGCAATCTATCTGCAGCTTTTACCATTACCTCATCCCGCCCGATGGAACGAATAGCCAATACATTCAAGATAATAGAGATAAGCGGCAGACACAACGCCCAACCCATACGGAACATATTCGCATCGTTTTTCAACGCAAAATAAAAAGCAATAAAAGCGATATAATAACCTATCAGTAGCAGGCTATTGAAAATTGTCATACGAATCTGCAACATACGGTTCTTAAATAAGAAAACAGTAGCAACAGCTACCAACGTACTGAGCATTAAAATTCCAAACAATCCCCATGTAGACTGAAGAGTGTCATTGACAACCACTCCCAAAGCCTTAAAAGGGTGCTCTCCCATTGTATCCGTAAAAAAGCCCATCGGCAAACACATTGCCGTAATCAGCAATCCTGCCACCATCAATAAATAAACTGTTTGAATCCGTTGAATCATAAGTATTCTAAAGTAGTTGAGTTAAACAATAATAGCCAAGCAATAAGGAGCAAGGATTTAATATCCCACTTACTACTTGACTATCCATTCTTTTGTCAGCAAATAAATTACTGAAGTTTTTCTTTTTCCTTAGCAGGATTTCTATAATATACTTTTCCTTCGATGTATTCTTGCGTAGCAATCAAATCCGGCTTCGGCAATTTCTCATAGTAACGAGAAATCTCGATTTGCTCTCTATTTTCAAACACTTCTTCCAAATTGTCATTGTATGAAGCAAACTCTGCCAATTTCTTAGAAAGATCGTTTTTGATTTCAACACTGATCTGATTAGCACGTTTACCGATAATGGCAACAGTTTCATACACATTCCCTGTATCAGAACAGAGTTCCATCATGTCACGGGTTACCGTTGTAGTAGGAGCATTCGTTTTTTTGTAGTCCATAAATCTATTTAAATTTAGTCTTTAATTACTTTCTTTGATTCGTTGAATATCTTTTCCGCCTCTTTCAAATATTTACTTTCGGGAAATTCATTCTTAAAAGCATAATATTCATCAATAGTCTCGCGATAACGATCCATCTTCTTGTCTTCTACACTATAAATAGCCATTTCGTGTCTTGCGCGCAAAATCAAGATGGAAAGTTCTTCACGATAATCGGTATAAGGATAATCTTTCAGCGCATTTTGAGCTGTAATGACACAAGACTCATAATTATTGCCCCTATAATTACCCAAATCATAATACAGTCTGGCCGAATAAAGTTCTTTCAGCACCAACTTATCCTGTAAAGCGAAAATCATATCCTGTGCTTCCTGCTTCTTCGGGCTGTCAGGGAAATATTCCATGAACATCTGCAACTGCTGGATAGCCTGATAAGTACTTGACTGATCCAAACGCGGCTCCGGTGTATCCAAAAATAACGCCTTACCTGTATGGAAACGTGCCAATTCGGTAAAAGTACCACGCGGATAGGTATTGAAATAGGTGATAAACGTCTGGGCAGCCGTCTGATAATCTTTCTGATTATAGTAGCTCATTCCCAACATATACAAAGACTCTTCCGCCTTGTCGGTTCCTTTAAGAATCGTGATTAACTCATTCAACAGAGTAGCCGAACGGTTATACTGCCCTTTCGCAAAATAGTTTTTGGCGGCTTCGTACTTGTATTCGTAATTAGTGCTTTTCAGCAATTTATTATACTCTCCACATGAAGTAAGAGAAGCTGCCGCAAGCAAACTTATAATGATATTTTTCTTCATCCTATTTAAAATAATGCGCAAAGTTACTTATTCGTCGGGAATTTAGCAATTAATCTATGTTTTTTAATACATAAAAGGCGTTAAACACTATTTTGTCAATTCAATATCCCGCCACCGACTAAAGTTTATACAAATCGCTCGCCGCCAACAAATCGACCCTTTTTTCTTTCAGCACTTCGATACATTTATCTAAATTGCTGGGGCGAATTACCACATTTGCAATATTGTTATTGGCAAACGAATACATATATTCGATAAATACTCCTTCGGCAGACAGAAATTCCAGTACTTTTGCCAAAGCACCCGGTATATTCGGACAGCTAATGCCGACCACATCGGTCACATTCACGGCAAAATGATTATCCTTCAAAGCCTTATATGCTTTATCGGGCTCGGATACGATTCCACGCAAAATGCCGAAATCTGCATTTTCCGCAATGCATAAGGCGGAAAGATTAATGTTTTCTTTCGCCAATACTTCAGTCACTTCCGTCAGACGACCCGACTTATTTTCCAAAAAGATAGAAAGTTGTTTTGCTACCATAATTATAAAGTATTATATTGTAAGTTCAGGTATTATTTTTTTAATGATTATCCACTATTTTTCCCATCTATATGGGGGATTTACAGCGCATATATATCCAATGTCCACCGCATATATGTCCAACGCCTACCATCCATATGTCCTGCGTCCAGCATATATAGCTACTGTAACAAGCTGATTATAAAGCTACAGCACGCCATAAGACAGACAAAGGAAGATAACAGGAATCATTTAAATTTTTCTGTTATCAATCACCCGTTTTGCCTTGCCTACGCTGCGTTCAATGCTACGCGGCTCTACCAATTTCACATTGACTCCCAACCCGAGCACACTTTGCAGACGCCCTGCCAGTTTCTTCTTCAAGGCCAACATTTTGTTAATCTCGTCGGAATAGAAATCCGGGCGTACCTCCACCTGTAGTTCCATCGTATCGGTATTGTTCTCACGACCGACTATCAGCAAGTAATGCGGCTCAAATTCAGGCATTTCAAGAATTACGGATTCTATTTGTGTCGGGAATACATTCACCCCGCGGATAATCAACATATCGTCACTACGTCCCAAAATGCGATCCATACGCACCAGTGTACGACCACAGGAACATACGTCATAATGCAAAGCAGTAAGGTCGCGCGTACGGTAGCGAAGCAATGGCATACCTTCTTTCGTCAAGTGGGTAAACACCAATTCACCTGTTTTTCCCGGCTCTACGGGTTGTAATGTATTCGGGTCTATAATCTCTGGGAAATAATGGTCTTCATTCAAATGAGTACCATGCTGATATTCACACTCATACCCTACCCCCGGACCGGCAATTTCACTCAGACCATAAATATCATAAGCCTTGACACCGAGTTTTTCTTCAATCTCATGACGCATATTTTCCGTCCAGGGTTCTGCACCGAAAACACCGACTTTCAATTTGAATTCTTCGCGCGGCAGGCCGGAATCCTTAATGGCATCCGCCAAATAAAGTGCATAAGAAGGCGTACAGCAAAGCACTGTAGAACCGAAATCATGCATCAAAGTAATCTGTTTTTCTGTGTTACCACTGGACATCGGGATAACGGAAGCGCCAATATTTTCGGCTCCGGCGTGTGCCCCCAATCCACCGGTAAAAAGCCCGTAGCCATACGACACCTGGAATATATCCGAACGACTTGCCCCGTATGCAGTAAAAGCACGGGATATACATTCCGTCCATGAGGACAAATCTTTACGGGTATATCCTACGACTGTCGGTTTTCCGGTAGTACCGGAAGAGCCATGAATACGAACAATCTGACTCATCGGTACGGCACAAAGTCCGAACGGATAATTGTCTCTCAAATCATGCTTCGTGGTAAACGGCAGTTTTACAATATCATCAATACTATTGATATCGTCGGGAGTAATTCCCATTTCCTGCATCTTCTTCCGATAGAAGGGGGTGTTGTGATAAACGTAATCTACAATTTTCTTGAGTCGGATGCTTTGAATCTTGCGAAGGCTCTCGCGTTCCATGCACTCAATGCTCTCATTCCAAATCATGTGTTTCCGGTATTATTAGTTGTATGAATCTGTTTTCTGATATTAATATGTTGCAAAGTAAAGGATTTATTTGGAAAAATGATTTGTAATCTCGATTATTTTGCCGAATATTGCTCCACTTTTAGGATGAACTATGAATTTTGAACTAACATCAGCTTACAAACCTACCGGAGACCAGCCGGAAGCTATTGCACAACTGACTGAAGGGATACTTCAGGGAGTTCCCGCACAGACTCTATTAGGGGTCACCGGTTCGGGAAAAACATTTACCATCGCCAATGTTATTGCCAATATCAACAAACCGACATTGATTCTGAGCCACAACAAGACATTGGCGGCACAGTTATACAGCGAGTTTAAAGGTTTCTTTCCCAATAATGCAGTTGAATATTATGTTTCTTATTATGACTATTATCAGCCGGAAGCCTATCTCCCAAGCAGCGATACCTACATAGAAAAGGATTTGGTCATCAACGACGAAATCGACAAACTACGTCTTGCCGCTACTTCCGCCTTGCTCTCCGGACGAAAGGATGTGGTGGTGGTCTCCTCCGTTTCCTGCATCTACGGCATGGGAAATCCTTCGGACTTTTACAAAAATGTGATTGAAATAGAACGAGGACGCATGATGGACCGCAACGTATTTCTCCGTCGCCTGGTAGACAGTTTGTATGTACGTAACGATATAGACCTCAATCGCAGCAACTTCCGCGTAAAAGGTGATACGGTAGATATCTACTTAGCTTACACGGACAATCTTCTTCGCGTTATTTTCTGGGGAGATGAGATTGATGGCATAGAAGAAGTAGACCCTGTTACGGGAATCACTATCGCACCATTCGAAGTATATAAAATTTATCCGGCAAATCTGTTTATGACTACTAAGGAGGCTACTCTCCGCGCCATTCACGAAATAGAAGATGATTTGACGAAACAAGTGGCTTTCTTCGAGTCTATCGGCAAAGAATATGAAGCCAAACGGCTTTATGAACGGGTCACCTACGATATGGAAATGATTCGTGAACTCGGCCATTGTTCCGGCATTGAAAATTACTCCCGTTATTTTGACGGTCGTGCTGCCGGTACGCGCTCCTACTGCCTACTCGACTTTTTCCCGGAAGATTTCCTGATTGTCATTGATGAAAGTCATGTCAGTATCCCACAAATCCGCGCGATGTATGGCGGAGACCGTGCACGTAAAATCAACCTTGTAGAATACGGCTTCCGCCTGCCTGCCGCAATGGATAACCGCCCGCTGAAATTTGAGGAGTTTCAAGAGATGGCAAAACAAGTGGTCTACGTCAGCGCCACACCAGCCGATTATGAGTTAATTCAGTCGGAAGGTATTGTGGTGGAACAAGTCATCCGTCCTACCGGACTATTGGACCCGATTATTGAAGTCCGTCCAAGCCTTAATCAAATTGACGACCTGATGGAAGAAATTCAACTACGAATCGAGCAGGAAGAACGCGTGCTTGTCACTACGCTGACTAAACGAATGGCGGAAGAGTTGGCGGAATACCTCCTTAATAATAATGTAAGATGTAACTATATCCATAGTGATGTCGATACGCTCGAACGCATCAAAATCATGGATGACCTCCGACAAGGAATTTACGATGTACTAATCGGCGTAAATCTGCTCCGTGAGGGATTAGATCTTCCCGAAGTTTCCCTTGTGGCTATTCTTGACGCGGATAAAGAAGGATTCCTCCGTTCGCATCGCTCTCTGACACAAACTGCGGGACGTGCCGCACGTAATGTAAACGGAAAAGTTATCATGTACGCTGACAAAATAACAGACAGCATGAAACTGACCATTGACGAGACCAATCGACGACGTGAAAAACAGTTGGCCTACAACGAAGCAAACGGCATCACTCCGCAACAGATTAAGAAGGCAAGAAATTTAGTTGTATTCGGCAATTCGACTTC
>NZ_CAJULN010000072.1 GCF_910586915.1 uncultured Bacteroides sp. | reverse complement strand
GTTGGGCGAACCGTTGGACGGCAAAGGACTGATTGGCGGCGACTTGTACGATATGCCGTTGGAACGGAAAGCGCCGGGAGTTATCTTCCGACAGCCCGTTAACCAGCCGTTGCAGACCGGACTGAAGGCTGTAGATGCCATGATTCCTATCGGTCGTGGGCAGCGTGAGCTGATTATCGGCGACCGTCAGACAGGAAAGACTTCCATCGCGATTGATACCATCATCAACCAGCGCAGTAACTTCTTGGCGGGCGACCCCGTTTATTGTATCTATGTGGCAATCGGGCAGAAGGGTTCTACCGTTGCTTCGATTGTGAATACGCTCCGTGAGTATGGAGCATTGGACTACACGATTGTGGTGGCTGCTACGGCGGGTGACCCTGCCGCATTGCAGTATTATGCTCCGTTTGCAGGGGCCGCCATCGGCGAATATTTCCGCGATACCGGCCGTCATGCATTGGTTGTCTACGACGACCTTTCGAAGCAGGCGGTGGCGTATCGTGAGGTCTCTTTGATTCTGCGCCGTCCGTCCGGACGAGAGGCCTATCCGGGCGATATCTTCTATCTGCACTCCCGTCTGTTGGAACGTGCGGCGAAGATTATCAGCCAGGAGGAGGTGGCACGCGAAATGAACGACTTGCCGGATAGTCTGAAAGGGATTGTCAAAGGGGGCGGTTCGCTCACCGCATTGCCTGTCATCGAGACACAAGCGGGCGATGTTTCGGCCTATATTCCTACAAACGTGATTTCCATTACCGATGGGCAGATATTTCTCGAAACGGATTTATTCAACCAGGGGGTGCGTCCTGCCATTAACGTGGGGATCTCTGTCTCACGCGTAGGCGGCAACGCTCAGATTAAGGCGATGAAGAGAGTGGCGGGTACTTTGAAGATTGACCAGGCGCAGTATCGCGAACTGGAAGCCTTCTCCAAGTTCAGCGGTGACATGGATTCGATTACGGCTTTGACCATTGACAAAGGGCGAAAGAATGCCCGGCTTCTGATCCAGCCTCAATACAGCCCGATGTCCGTAGAGCAGCAGATTGCTATTCTCTATTGTGGCACGCACGGGCTTCTTCGCGATGTTCCTTTGGATAAGGTGCGGGACTTTGAACGTGGATTTATCGAATCTCTGCAACTGAATCATCAGGAGGATGTATTGGATGTGTTAAAAACGGGTGTTATTGATGATAACGTGGCTAAGGCCATCGAAGAGACTGCCGCGATGGTTGCCAAGCAGTATTTATGATAATAATCGGTAGTAAAGGATTGACATAAGATTTAGAACTAACCATTAATCGCTGAAATCATGGCTTCACTGAAAGAGGTAAAAAACAGAATAAATTCGGTAAAAAGTACCCGGAAAATCACTTCGGCAATGAAGATGGTGGCTTCTGCCAAGTTACACAAGGCGCAGGGGGCCATCGAGAATATGCTTCCATACCAAAGTAAGCTGAACAGGATTCTAACCAATTTCCTAAGTGCGGACCTTCCTGTCGGGTCTCCTTATGTAAAGAAGCGTGAGGTGAGGCGCGTAGCGATTGTCGCTTTCTCTTCGAACACTTCTCTTTGTGGTGCTTTCAACGCTAATGTTATCAAAATGTTACTGCAAGCGATTGATGGGTACCGTGTATTGGGGGAGGAGAATATCTTGCTGTTTCCGATAGGCAGGAAGGTGGAGGAGGCTATAAAGCGCATGGGGTTTCAGCCCTGGGAAACCGTTCCCACGCTTTCCGATAAACCGACTTATCGGGAGGCTGCCGACTTGGCACATCGCCTGATGGAAATGTATGTGGCTGGCGAGGTGGACCGCGTGGAGGTTATTTACCATCACTTCAAGTCAATGGGAACGCAGCTTCTTCTTCGTGAAACGTATCTCCCTATTGACTTGACGCGTATCGTAAACGAGGAGATGCAAAAGGAGGAAGGGAAAACGGAAGTACATGAGTTGGTGAATGATTATATCATTGAGCCTGACGCCGAAACGTTGATTGCCGATTTGATTCCAACGGTGTTGAGACAAAAGCTCTTTACCGCAGCCGTCGATTCGAATACGTCGGAATATGCTGCACGTACATTGGCGATGCAAGTGGCTACGGATAATGCGAATGAATTGATTCAGGAGTTGACGAAGTTGTATAATAAGAGCCGTCAGCAGGCGATTACGAATGAGTTGCTGGATATTGCTAATGGTTGATGTGTAATGTATGTTCTTTCTTTTGTCTTGAAACAAAAGAAAGAACCAAAGAAAAATTCAAGGATTTGTAGCGCATATATACCCTGTTTTCACCGCATATATGTCCTACTTGTAGCATCTATATACGCTGCGCGCAGGATATATAGATGCTGGACGCAGCGTATATAGATCCTGCAACAGGTTGATTATAAGGGTATAATCACTTTGTTTGTTATAGGGAAGATAGCGTATAATCATTTAATCTTTATAGTCTGTGCTCTTATACATTTCTATACCATATATCTTCTTTTTAATCCACTCTGCGTTATGATATTCTGCCGTAAGGGTTTTCATGCCGCAACCTTGATTCTTTCTTTTTGATTCTTTTTCTTTCGTATCAAGACGAAAGAAAAAGAATATTTCCCTATCTTTGCCCAAAACAACAAACCTCATGAAGAATAATCCTGAACTGCAACTTGCTTGGCAGTTCATTGAAAACACAGGTACACACCTGTTTCTTACCGGTAAAGCCGGAACCGGAAAAACTACATTTCTAAAACGGTTGAGAGAGCAGACGCCCAAACGTATGGTCGTATTGGCTCCTACAGGTATTGCAGCCATGAATGCCGGAGGAGTGACCATTCACTCCTTTTTTCAGATAACTTTCGCGCCGTTCATACCGGATACAACTCTTAATTCGGCACAAACTCACTACCGTTTAAATAATGAAAAACGCAACATCATCCGCAGCCTGGATTTGCTAGTGATTGATGAAATCAGTATGGTACGTGCCGATTTGCTGGATGCCATAGATGTTGTCTTGCGGCGTTATCGCGACCGTGAGAAACCGTTTGGCGGAGTGCAGTTGTTGATGATAGGAGATTTGCAACAGTTGGCGCCGGTAGTGAAAGACAATGAGTGGGGGCTGTTGAAGAATTACTACGAGACGCCTTACTTCTTTGCCAGTCGCGCACTGAAGTCGACCGTCTATATGACGATTGAACTGAAAAAGGTGTATCGGCAGAGTGATACTTTTTTTCTTTCCCTGTTGAACAAGATACGGGAGAATAAGGCGGACGATGAAGTACTGAATGAGTTGAACAAACGCTGCCTGCGCGGTTTCCGGCCGCCGAAAGAAGAGGGATATATCCGTCTGACGACGCATAATTCTCAGGCACAGCAGGTCAACGACCGCGAATTGGCCTCCTTGCCTGGCAAAGCGTACAGCTTTCATGCAGAGATAGAAAAAGATTTTCCCGAATATGCTTATCCTGCGGACAAGGTTCTCACCATCAAAGAGGGGGCACAAATCATGTTTTTGAAGAATGACTCCTCTTCGGAGAAACGATATTACAACGGGATGATTGGTGAGGTGGTTGCTGTCAGTGCAACGAGAGTGTTTGTGCGTGGAAAGGATGGCGGTGACAAGTTTCAGTTGTTGAAGGAAGAGTGGGGGAATTATAAATATGTATTGAATGAGGAGACGAAAGAAATCACGGAGGAGATAGCAGGCGTGTTCCGCCAGTATCCCATTCGGTTGGCTTGGGCAATCACGATTCACAAAAGTCAGGGATTGACGTTCGAACGTGCCATTATTGATGCAGCCAGTTCTTTTGCACACGGGCAGACCTACGTGGCGTTGAGCCGGTGTAAAACCCTGGAAGGAATGGTGCTGGAATCTCCTTTGCGTCGCGAAGCCATTATCAGCGACAGCGTGGTCGACAATTTCGCAAAAGAAATGGAACGGAACAAGCCGGGAAGCAAACAGTTGCATGATATGCAAAAGGCGTACTTCTTTGATTCGCTGAGTGACGTGTTTAACTTCTATGCCATCGAACAGGCGTATAAGCGGTTGCTCCGCCTGATGGATGAAGACCTCTACAAACTGTTTCCGAAACAGCTTGCCGAATACAAGGCTTTGCAACCTTGCATTAAAGAGCGGATTGTGGACGTTGCCCATCGTTTCCGCAATCAATATGTCCGACTGATAAATGAGTGTGAGGATTATGCCGGAGACTCAGGGTTGCAGGAACGTATTCGTTCGGGAGCCGTATATTTCCGCAAAGAGTTGGAACCGGTTCGTATCCTGTTCGACAAGACGAATATGCCGCTCGACAACAAGGTGCTGAGCAAACAACTGAATGAACGCCTGCAAGCCCTTGATGATGCATTGTGGATTAAAGAATTCTTGTTTGATGTGCTATGTACAGCAACGTTCACCGTCTCGGACTATCTGAAACTAAAAGCAAAAATCATGTTGAGCTTGGAAGAAGATGCACCGTCTTATGCTTCCTCCTCCAAGAACACGCGCGAAAGGAAGGAGCGGAAAGAACGTACGGCAAGCGGTCGTCCGGCAAAAACGAAAGTTGATGTTCCTACGGATATACTGCATCCGGCACTTTATCATGCATTGTCGGAATGGAGAGCGGAGAAAGCGCGTGAAACCTCCCTTCCTGCCTATGTCATCATGCAGCAGAAGGCACTGATAGGAATTGTGAATCTCTTGCCCGATACTCCCCAGGCTTTGGAAGCCGTTCCCTATTTCGGAGCGAAAGGCGTGGAAAAATACGGGCTTGATATTCTCGGAATAGTTCGCAAGTATATGAAGGCGAATAAGTTGGAACGGCCGGAAATCAAGATGGTGGTTTCTTCTGCGAAAAAAAGGGAGAAAAAAGAGCCGAAGAAAGAAACGAAGTTGCTCAGTTACGAAATGTTCTGTCAGGGAATGAGCATAGAGGAGATAGCCAAAGCACGTGATTTGGTGACGGGAACGATTGCTACGCACCTGGAACATTACGTGCGGGAGGGAAAAATAAAACTATCGCAAGTGGTATCGCCGGAAAAAATAGCGAAGATAGAGGAAGCCCACCGCCAACGTCCGATAAACGGGAGTTCCGGAGTGGTAGATATAAAGATGGCTTTAGGAGACGAGGTTTCCTATGCCGATATAAAGTTAGTGTTTGCCGCCAATAAGGCCTGGCAATGAAAGTCAGGTGGATGATATACGGTTCCAGTTCTTAAGGATTTCTTTGAGTTTCCGTGGGCTGTAGCCGAGTATTGTCCGTGCTTTCTTAACACTCATTCCGCTAAAACGAGGGCGGGGAGTGGCTTCCCGCATCTCTTCCGTGGTAACAGGACAGATGAGCGAGCGGTCTAATTCCATACATTCCGCCACTTGGAAGGCAATTTCCGCAATAGTCATACATTCGTCGCCGCAGATGTGGAAGATTCCATTCGTCGGATTTTCCATAAGGAGTTGTATTCCGTTCGATACATCGCCAACATAAGTCGGTGTTCGCCATTGGTTGGATACGACACGGATTTCCTGTCCGGCTTTCAGCCGGTTCATCACTAATTGGACGATGTTTCCGTGCTGTCCCGGTAATGCTTTCCCATATACGATTTCTACACGGGCAATGGCATAGTTGCTGCAAATCTCTGCCACCTTTTCTTCACTTTTCCATTTGGTAAATCCGTAGTAGTTGACAGGGGCAGGAACATCCTCTTCCATATATAATTGCCCTGTATTTTCGTCTATCTTTCCGTCAAAGACGAAGTCGGTAGACAGGTGGATGAACCGGCTTTTGTATGTTTCACAAAGATGTGCCAACAGTTCTACTGCCGTAACATTGGTAAGATAGGCTTCTTCATGATGCGTCTCGCAATAATCAGGGACGGACAAAGCGGAACAGTTGATTACAATTTCAGGGTGTACTTCATTGAAAAGGGCTTTTGCTGTTACCTCATTTCGGATGTCGGCTTCAATGAAATGATAGTTTGCAGGACTTTCCGGAGTGGGAAGAATATCCGGATGCAGAGAGCATCCGAACACATTGTATTGCTTTTGAGTGGATAAATCGTTTAATAATTGGCGTCCGGTGAATCCGTTGGCACCTATGATTAGTATATTTTTCATAAACTTGTTATTTTACTATTGGATATAAAAAAAGGAGCAACGCCTTGCTCCAACCTTTTGTTAACCTTAAATCTAATACTATGAAAAACATATTGCAAATGTACGGACTTTTGTGAAAATGGCAAATAATCCAAGAAAAAAAGTCTGTTTCGTAACAATGATTAAGAATTTATGATTTCAATTCTATTTTTATTAATACTTTAGAATCCGTTTCGTCCCTGTTGCACTTCGATGCGTATTCCGAAACTGCCGTTGGCAGACTTGAGTTCGAATGCTCCCCGGAAGTTATTCTTTTCCCAGGGCATGGCACTGCGGTTGGGTACTTTCCAGCCGTCTTTATTGTAGTCGCCATAAGTATTGATTTTCATTCCGTTTTTCAGTTTGAAAGTTCCCGCTTGCATAAACAATGGAGATGAGGAGAGTCCCCAGTCGTATCCGAATCCGGAAAAGGATGAAAAAGAGTTTGTAAAGCCTTGTGAGTAGATAGCGTCCGTGTTCAGTCGGAATAGTTGGTTGTAGTCTTTGCTCATGTCAGGCATATTTATGTCCGGTTTGGGTAGTTGTGGGGCAGCGAGATTCATCAATCCCATATCCAGTAAAAAACCGCCAAACTCCTTGATGTTGGCAGAAGGAGTGCGACGGATGCTGTCGGGAGGAAGTTCCGATTGTGCGGAAACGACCTCTGCCGATACTATCAACAAAAGAAATAGAATCAGTTTTTTCATTCTTGTAAAAGTTGGTTCACGACAAAGATAGCGAATTTCGCTCTGACTCTATTCTTTCGTTATATTTTCTTATGGAATTGGTGAGTGACACATGTACAAAAGCCTGCAAAGAACGTGAAGAAGACGGAACATATAGTTATTGTGCTCAAAGAGTTTGTTACTCGCCGCAGATTTGTTACTTTTGCACCGAGAAGTTACGAAAAGAGTGTAATTTATTGGAAATGAGCGTAGGTTGATTGCTCATGATAGTAATAGGTTACGAATTAGTTAGTTATCTACTGCATTATCCTTCTGCGCGTTGCGTAACCTTCAAAGAACTCTTCGTATGCAAAAATAGAAATTAAACGGGAGATTTAGAAATAAATCTCCTGATTTTTTATCCTCACATATAAGTTTTTCCGTAAAAGCGGTTTTGTCCGTCGGCACACCATCGCCCAAAGAGATTTTGGACGAACGTATGCCGACTACCGCATAAGCGGAGAAAAGGGCTTTGCCTCACGCCTAAACAGAAGTTTAGACTGATGATGCAAGGCCCATTTCTTTTGAGCTTATGCCAGAGAGGTG
>NZ_CAJULN010000071.1 GCF_910586915.1 uncultured Bacteroides sp. | reverse complement strand
GCCTAAGTTCTGTCTGAACTCAGGTAAAGATTGTAAATAAATTCATTTTTTAATTAAAAGTAATACTTATGAAAAGAAACATCCTTTTGTTGATGCTGTGTTTATGTAGTTTTATAGGAGCTATGGCACAGACGAAAACAATTACCGGTGTGGTGAATGACCCGACAGGCGAGCCTATTATCGGTGCGAGTGTTATCGAAGTAGGTACCACCAATGGTACAATTACCGACCTTGACGGTAAATTTGTGTTAAACATGAATCCGAACGGAAAGATAAAAATTTCGTATGTCGGATATCAAGAGCAAGTCATTGAACTCAAAGGCAGAACTTCTTTGCAGATACAGATGAAAGAAGATTCCGAGATGCTCGAAGAAGTAGTTGTAACAGGTTATGGCGGCAAGCAGCTACGTACGAAAGTCACCAACTCCATTGCCAAAGTAAAAGAAGAGACACTGAAACAGGGTTTGTATTCCAATCCGGCTCAGGCGTTGTCGGGAGCCGTTGCCGGTTTGTCTGTCAGCCAGACTTCCGGTAATCCGGGCAGCGCTCCGACGCTGGTGCTTCGTGGAGGTACCAACTTCGACGGTTCGGGTTCGCCCCTTATTCTGATTGACGGTCAGGTGCGCTCCTCCATGAGCGACATAAATCCCGACGATATCGAATCGATGGAAGTACTGAAAGACGCCGGAGCAACCGCCATCTACGGTGCCCGTGCCAACGACGGTGTAATCCTTATCACCACCAAACGCGGTAAAAGCGGACGGGCGGAAGTAAACCTGAAGGCAAAGTTCGGTTTGAACTACTTCAAGGATTCCTATGACTTCTTTGATGCAGGCGACTATATTTACTGGATGCGTACGGGATATAAGAATGCCTACGTAGACGAGATGAAGCACCCCGACGGAAAAGCGGTGAAGTCGTGGTCTAATCTTGGCGGTTTGGCAACTGCCACTCCTTACGGTACGGGTAACGCCTATTTTGCAAGCGACGGAGTGACTCCTTTGGATGGAAACAAAAACAGTGCTGCTGTCTGGAGTACGATGAAATATGCCGACAACCTGGCGTTTCTGCTCAACCAGGGCTGGCAGACAATGATTGACCCCGTGTATGGCGATAAACTTATCTATAAGAATACCGACATTGCCGACTTCAACGTGCAGACTCCCGCATTCTCTCAGGATTACAACCTGAGCGTAAGCGGTGGCAACGACAAAGGAAACTATTATGCCGGATTGGGCTACAACAAGAGCGACGGTACGGCCTACGGCAACTGGTACAAGCGTATCACTTTCACCCTCAATGCCGATTATAAACTGAAAGAATGGCTTACTTCCAACTCCAGCTTCAGTTTTGCCGATGCTACCTGGAATGGCCTTCCTGCCACGCAGACGGCAGAAGCCAACTACTTCTCGCGCTGCTTGTCGTTGCCGCCTACATTCCGTGGCTACAATGCGGATGGAGAGATGTTGCTGGGTCCCAACTCGGGCGACGGTAACCAACAATACAATTTTGACAAATTCGTCCGCGACCAGAATACCGATAAGTTTACAATGAACCAGTCGTTCACCATCGATTTCATGAAAGGACTGTCATTGAAATTGGGTGCAATCTGGTACTATCAGGAAGAAAAGGACGAAAATTTCAATAAAGACTATTTAAGTTCTCCCGGAAACATGGTGACGTCGCGCAGTACTTCCGCTTACTACGACCGTACATTGGACCAGACCTATAATGCTGTATTGAATTACAATTATCAGATTAACAAAGACCATTATCTCGATGCGATGGTAGGTTTCGAATATTACGATTCTTACAACAAAGGTTTCAGCGCATCCGGTTCGGGCGCTCCTACCGACGACTTTATGGACTTGGAATACACCTCAAAAGAAGAAGGTAAACGTTCCATCGACTCCTGGCACTCACGCCAGCGCATCATGTCTTTCTTCGGACGTGTGAACTACGACTATCAGTCGAAATACCTCTTGTCGCTCGTCCTCCGCAAAGACGGATACTCAAAATTGGCTAAGGAAAACCGCTGGGGTGTATTCCCCGGTGTGTCTGCCGGATGGGTGTTCGGCAAGGAAGAGTTCATGACAAACACAAGCGATATACTTTCATTCGGTAAACTGCGCGCAAGTTTCGGTCTCAACGGTAACGTCAACAAGAATTTTGTAGGCAATTACACCGTACAGGGTTCTTACAACGGATACAAATATAACGGTGTTACCGGATTCCTCTTGGGAAGCATCCCTAATCCGTATCTGATGTGGGAGAAATCCAGAACCTTTGAAGTAGGTCTCGATTTGGGCTTCTTCGAAAACCGCATCAATGCCAACCTTACTTATTACAACCGTTTGACGAGCGACAAATATGCCAATATCACAGTACCCTCTACTTCGGGTATCGGCACCGTAGTGTCCAACAACGGTAAATTCCAGAATCAGGGATTCGAGTTCGAACTGGCTTTCCGTTTACTCGACCGGAAAGACTGGAAATGGAATCTGAACTGGAACGGTGCATTGAACAGAAACAAGGTAGTGGCTTTGCCCGACAACGGACTCGACCGCAACCGTCAGAATGCCTATCAGGTATATACCGGCAATGGCGATGCGAAAATGTGGGTCGGAGGCTATCAGGAAGGACAACGCCCGGGCGACTTGTATATGTTTATCGCCGAAGGCCTCTATAAATCGCAGGATGAGATTCCGGCAGGATTGATTGACATCACTTCGGGTAACAACGGTTCTACCGGCCGTCCTTTGTATGGCGGAGCCGAGGGCTACAACAAATTGTCGGACAGTCAGAAAGCAAATGCGTTGCCCATTCAGCCGGGTGATGTGAAATGGAAAGATGTCAACGGCGACGGAGTTATCGACAACTACGATATGGTAAAGGTAGGAAACACCGTGCCGAAGTGGACAGGCGGTATCAACACTACCGTGAGCTGGAAAGACCTCACCTTGTCGGCACGTTTCGACTATGCTTTGGGATTCAAGGCGGTAGACTGGAAGACAATGTGGATTATGTCGTGTGCACAAGGTACATACAACACCATCCAGGAAACGAAAGACACCTGGACGCCCGAAAACCCGAACGCTAAATATCCGACTTATGTTTGGGCAGACCAGTTGGGTAAAAGAAACTATTGCCGCAGCTCTTCCATGTTTGTGTACAATGGCAACTACCTGGCCTTCCGCGAATTGTCGCTTACTTACCGCTTGCCGTCGATTTTGGCGCAAAAGGCTAAGTTAAGCAATGTGGAATTCTCCGTAACAGGACAAAACTTGGGTTATCTGACAGAAGCGAAACATTTGTTCTCACCCGAAAAGGCGGACAACAACGGTGGTTATCCATTGCCTCGTACAGTGATTTTTGGTATAAACGTTTCTTTCTAACACATAAAAAAGACAGATTATGAAAAAAATAATATACATCATTTCTTTATTTATATCTACTGTCCTTTACACATCGTGCGATGCTTTGGACCTGTCTCCCGAAGATTATTTCGGAAGCGGAAACTACTGGAACAACGAAGCGCAGGTGAGTGGATATATGACAGGTATGCATTTTCAACTGAGAAACTATTATGATATGTTCTATGTCTTGGGAGAGGTGCGCGGCGGTACACAGCGCGTAGGAACTTCATCCGAGAATACCAGTCTGGATTATGCAAACTTGCGTTCAAACGTAATCGACCAGGACAAACCGGGAATCAGCAACTGGTACGGCATTTATTCTGCAATCATGCAGACAAACCATTTCATTCAGAAAGTGGAGAATGAGTGCAGCTTTTTGGACGAGACAAAGCGGAAACATTATCTGGGTCAGGCCTACGGATTGAGAGCACTCTATTATTTCATGCTCTACAAGACCTACGGCGGTGTGCCTATCGTAACCGAAGTGGAATTGCTTAATGGCAAGGTGACGGCCGATAAGTTTTATGTGGAACGCGCTACGCCCGAAGCTACTCTCGAATTCATAAAGAGTGATATTGCCAAGTCTGAGAATAATTACTCGGATGTCACGATAGCCAACAATTACGATAAAACGATGTGGTCTAAGGCTGCTACGCTGATGCTGAAAGCCGAAATTTATATGTGGTCTGCCAAAGTGACCATCAACGGACATACGGCTACCGGAGCTGCCGACTTGAAAGTGGCTCAGTCTGCCTTGAACCAGGTTATAGGCAAATTTGAATTGTTGTCGGATTACGAGGATATATTCAGTACTTCCAACCGCAACAACAAGGAGGTAATTTTCACAATACACTTTGCAGATGGCGAAGCAACCAACTGGGGAAAAATGTTCTTGTATCAGGATGCGGTATTTATCGGACAGGTGTTTGGACGCGACGGCGAACGGATAGCAACCGATACATTGAATCTGAAAGGAACCGGTGGTGTATTCCGTCACGAATATACGCACGCCTTCTGGTCTACTTACGATGAAAAGGATACTCGCCGTGATGCGACATTCCTGGAGTACTACACCCAGGAAGACAAAGATGCTTCAAGTTTCGGATGCGTGATGAAGAAAGGTATCGGCTCGATTAATTCAAACAACAACCGTATTTATGATGCAGATGTCATCGTATATCGCTATGCAGATGCTCTGCTGATGATGGCCGAGGTTGCCAACGGACTGGGTGAATCGTGCAGCACTTACATCAACGATGTACGCAAGCGTGCTTATGGCGACAACTACGCCGGACATGAATACACAAATGGAAGTTTCGAGGAAAACGAGCTGGCCATATTGCACGAACGCGACAAGGAATTTGTATGGGAAGGCAAACGGTGGTTTGACGTGGTGCGTATGCAGGATGCCTCTCACAATTCGTTGGTATTCTCCGCATCAGGCAACTATCCGGCTACTTCTCCGTTGATTAGTGTGAGCGAAAAGCATAAACTCTTGTGGCCTTTGGATGTCAGCACAATGAATATCAACCCGTTGCTGAAACAGACTCCGGGCTATGAACAGGAAAAGGAAGAATAGCTGTCAGGATTGTAAGTTTTTATAGTTAACAACATTTGAGTCTACTTTAAAAGTCATAAATGATTTCCGAAAGGAACCGTTTCTTTTAAAGTAGACTCATTCTTTTAAAACCAGTAGTTATGAAATATTTGTTTTTACTTCTACCCAAGAACTAAAGTCATATTTATTAATAACTCCTTATATAATAAAATATTTAATTATTTGTGAGTAATATGATGAATTTATATCTTTGCACCCAAACAATTAGTAATACCATGAAACGAAAACTACTTTTATTATCCTCTATCCTTTTTTTAAGTGTCTGCGGAACCTTGCAGGCTACTGCATCGGATACAGTATTTGTACGTGAAACTCAGATTCCTGTTTTGATTGAACGGCAAGACAATGTGTTGTTTATGTTGCGTATGAACGCAAAAGAGAGTCAGAACTTGGACGAAGTGGTTCTAAACTTTGGCAAAGAGGTGAATTTGTCAGACATCAAATCGGTTAAGTTATATTACAGTGGTACGGAAGCCCGTCAGAATTACGGTAAGAATTTCTTTGCTCCCGTATCCTATATATCCAGTCATACGCCGGGAAAGACATTGGCTGCCAATCCTTCTTACTCGATAAATAAGGCGCAAGTGAACAGCCCGAAGCAGAAAGTCGCACTGAAGGCCAATCAGAAACTGTTTCCCGGAATCAACTACTTTTGGGTCAGTTTGCAGATGAAGCCGGGAACTTCGTTGCTGAGCAAAGTGACGGCAGAGATTGCCACGGTCACAGTAGATGGCAAGCCGGCACTTATGCATACGGTTTCACCGGAAAATATAGTGCATAGGGTAGGAGTGGGCGTACGCCATGCCGGTGACGACGGTTCGGCTGCCTTCCGTATTCCGGGACTGGTCACTACCAATAAGGGAACATTGCTGGGCGTATATGACGTGCGTTATAACAACAGTGCCGATTTGCAGGAACGTGTCAATATCGGTTTGAGCCGCAGCACCGACGGAGGAAAGACCTGGGAAAAGATGCGTCTGCCCCTCTCTTTCGGCGAAACAGGAGGATTGCCTTCGGCACAGAACGGGGTAGGAGACCCCTCTATTTTGGTCGATACGGAAACCAATACAATATGGGTGATAGCCGCATGGACGCACGGAATGGGCAACCAGCGTGCCTGGTGGAGCTCTCATCCGGGAATGGATATGAACCACACCGCTCAGTTGGTGCTTGCCAAGAGTACGGACGACGGTAAAACATGGTCGGAACCTATCAATATCACAGAACAGGTGAAAGACCCCTCCTGGTATTTCCTTCTGCAAGGCCCGGGACGCGGCATCACCATGCAGGACGGTACACTGGTATTCCCGATTCAGTTTATCGACGCTACCCGTGTTCCGAATGCGGGAGTGATGTATAGCAAAGACCGCGGCGAAACATGGACAATACACAACTATGCACGCACCAATACGACCGAAGCACAGGTGGCGGAAGTCGAGCCGGGTGTGTTGATGCTCAACATGAGAGACAACCGTGGCGGAAGCCGTGCGGTGGCTACCACTAAGGATTTGGGCAATACCTGGACCGAACACTCCTCTTCGCGCAAAGCCTTGCAGGAGCCGGTTTGTATGGCGAGCCTGATTAACGTTAAAGCGAAAGACAATGCATTGGGTAAGGACATTCTTCTCTTCTCCAATCCGAATACGGTAAAAGGCCGCAACCATATTACCATCAAGGCGAGCCTGGACGGAGGCGTCACATGGCTGCCCGAACATCAGGTGATGTTGGACGAGGGCGAAGGATGGGGCTATTCCTGCCTGACCATGATTGATAAAGAGACGGTCGGCATACTGTATGAAAGTAGTGTCGCCCACATGACTTTCCAGGCTGTCCGGCTAAAGGATATCATACAATAGACCTATTAGATACGACCCGTAATCATGAAACATAAACTCATACTGTTTGTATATTTTATAATTAACTTATACACAATCTCAGTGGTAAAAGCAGGTGATTATCACCTGCTCCCCCAACCACAAAAGTTTACCCCCTCCCACATCAACTTTCGAGTGAATAAACTGCAACTTTCTACTCCTGTGCTTCAGCAGGAGTGGGAAGTTTTTGTTTCTGAGATGGGAGGAACCGTCTCTCCGGAAGCAACCGCCGTCATTGAGGTGAAGCTGCTGCCTTCTCTTCCCGGAATACCCATGAACCAAGACGAAGCCTACCGGCTGAGTGTAACCAAAAAACGGATAACCGTAGAGGCTGTGACCGAACGTGGCGTCTACTGGGCTATGCAGACTTTGAGGCAACTGGCAGAGAAAAGCGGCGCCAGGACAGCGATTCGGGGAGCTGAAATCACCGACTGGCCCGCCTTCCGTGTCCGTGGATTCATGCAGGACGTAGGGCGCAGCTACATCTCGTTGGAAGAGCTCAAACGTGAAATCACCGTGCTTGCCAAATTCAAAATCAACGTCTTCCACTGGCACCTCACCGAGAACCAGTCCTGGCGCTTGGAAAGCAAGATATTCCCGATGCTCAACGACAGCGTGAACACCACCCGTATGCCCGGCAAATATTACACATTGGAGGAAGCCAAAGAGTTGGTGGCTTTCTGCAAGCAGCATCACATGACGCTGATTCCCGAAATAGAT
>NZ_CAJULN010000070.1 GCF_910586915.1 uncultured Bacteroides sp. | reverse complement strand
AGCCGGAACTGCAAAAGGAGGACATGAGCTTCCTGAGCCGCTCCAACGAGCGTCATTTCAACGAGCGTCCGTACCTGAAGCACTCCTGCTACCTCTACCTGACCAAGACGACGAAGGAACGTAACCGGATGCAGAGCAACTTCAGCACGCTGTGCCGGGGGCATATCATCCCGAAAGAGCTGGATAAGGAAACCGCCGGGAAGTTCATGGAAGCCGCCGAACAGTTCGAGCGCATCATGAACGACAGCGGCTTTGTCAGGCTGCGCCGGCTCTCCACCGACGAGCTTGTCGGGACGGAGAAGTCCGCCGGGCTGATAGAGCGTTACTTCTCGCTTATGCCCGAAGGCGATGCGACCTTGCAGGACATCGACCTCTCGGCAAGGGAAATGCGCATCGGCGACAACCGCCTGTGCCTGCACACCCTTTCCGACGCGGAGGACATGCCCGGAAAGGTGGCTACCGATATCCGCTACGAGAAACTCTCCACGGACAGAAGCGACTGCCGCCTCTCCTTCGCATCCCCGGTGGGGCTGCTGCTCTCCTGCAACCACATCTACAACCAGTATGTGATCATCGACAACAGCGAGGAGAACCTTCAGAAGTTCGAGAAGTCCGCGAGGAACATGCAGTCGCTCTCCCGATACAGCAGGAGCAACAGCATCAACCGCGAGTGGATAGACCAATACTTGAACGAAGCGCACTCCTACGGGCTGACCTCGGTACGGGCGCACTTCAACGTCATGGCGTGGAGCGACGACGCGGAGGAGCTGAAGCACATCAAGAACGATGTGGGCAGCCAGCTGGCAAGCATGGAGTGCGTGCCGCGCCACAACACCATCGACTGCCCGACGCTCTACTGGGCGGCGATGCCCGGCAACGCGGCGGACTTCCCGGCGGAAGAGAGTTTCCATACGTTCATCGAGCAGGCGGTGTGCCTCTTTACGGAGGAAACCAACTACCGCAGCTCGCTCTCGCCCTTCGGCATCAAGATGGTGGACAGGCTCACGGGGAAGCCCCTGCACCTCGACATCAGCGACCTGCCGATGAAGCGGGGTATCACCACCAACCGTAATAATACCCTATATTTTTACCGTTTTTATATTGTTTGAGTTTGTGTATAAATAGCTGATATTTAGAGATTGTTAGGAAAATGATTTGGCTTTTGATTTGCTATTTTTTCCGATAATCTCTATTTTTGTATGCAAATCGTATGTACAAAATAGACGTATAACAATAAACAAGGCAGCCTATGTTCAAGTATTCAAAAGATGGCATATCCGTACTGTCGGTACTGGATGCACGCAGGGCGAAGAAAAGCGGTCTGTTCCCTGTCAAGATACAAGTGATACACAACCGCAAGCAGAAATATTATTCCACCGGAAAGGAATTGTCCAAAGAGGACTGGGAAATCCTTGCCGAAAGCAAGAGCCGCAGACTGATTGAGATACGGGCAAGCGTGGAAAACAGTTTCTCCATCATAAAAAGCCAAGTGGAAGCCCTTGCGGAACGTGGGGACTTCTGTTTCGATGCGCTCAGCATGAGGCTGGGCAGGTGTACTGGTACAACCCTTAACACAGCCATACAGGGGAAAATAGACGCATTCAAACTCAACGGGCAGGTAAATTCCTATTATAACTACCGCAGCACGTTGAAAAGCATAGAACGGTTCGCAGGCGGCAGCGTGCCGTTCTCTGCGGTTTCTGCGGACTGGCTGTCACGCCTTGACAAGTTCCTGCGGAACGAGGGCAAGACCGTCACCACCATAAATTTCTATATGAAAGCCCTTAAATGCGTGGTGAATGACGCAAGGCGCAACGGGATTTTAAAAGAAGCCCAATACCCGTTCGGCAGGGGGAAGTACGAGATACCGAGCGGCAACAGCCGAAAGTTAGCCTTGACGATGGAACAGATAAAAAAAGTCGTGACATACAAGGGCAGCAAGACCGTTGAGAAGTACCGGGACTTTTGGTTTTTCTCCTACCTGTGCAACGGTATCAATTTCAGGGATATGCTTTTCTTGCGGTATGGGAACATCGTGGACGGTGAAATCTGCTTTGTACGCTCCAAGACATCGCACACGTCCAACCATATACGGGAAATAAGGGCGGTACTCACTCCCGAAATGCGGGATATTATAAAACGGTGGGGAAACCCGGACGATGGGAAACCCGATACTTTCCTTTTCAAGTACGCCAGAGAAACGGAGAACGAATTCGCCATTTCTGCAATAGTCAGACGGGTAACGCACCGTTGCAACATCGCTTTGGCTAAAATAGCCCAAGCTGTCGGTGTCCCCCGTTTCACGACCTATTCCGCCCGGCATTCCTATGCGACTGTCTTAAAACGCAGCGGAACGAACATCGCTTACATATCCGAGAGTTTGGGGCATTCAAGCCTTGCCATCACGGAGAACTACCTCGCCAGTTTCGAGCAGGAGGAGCGGATAAGGAACGCGCAGTTATTAACCAAATTCGATTGAGCCATGCCGAACAAGAAAACCAAGACGGTGAAGATTAGACACCTTGAATGTTTCAGTGCCATTTATGGGGAACTGGCGCAGAATCCCGAATACGCAGGCTACGAAATAGAAGAAGCCGTACTGCATGTGAAATCATATATTCCCCCTACCGTCAAAGACGTGGACAAGGCGATAGAGAAAATAAGGTTCAGCCATGCCACCCGTAAATACAAGTACCCCGTATTCGAGGGCAGGGAACTGATAGACCAAAAGACATTGGCGAAAATGGCGGGCGTGAGCAGGCAGACCGTAGCCCGGTGGGAGGAACTCGGTTTCATATCCCGTACGGACATAGGGCTGTCGGGAAACAAATATTTCGTAATAAAAGAAGTCGTTTCCCAACTTGAAAGGTTAAAGGATGTGAAATAGCAGCATTCGCATAATCACTTAACATACATAGGACAAACGGTGTGTTGGAAGGACAAAATCACCAATACATCGTTTGTCCCTTTTTTTATCCCGCTCCAATCTTGCCGGATGTCCTGCATTGTCCCAAGTTGTCCGGTCTGTGTCAAGTGATTAGTAATTGAATAATCGGTTTCTTTTATTCTTCCTTTGCGGCATCAACCGGTTGCAACGGCTATGACGGTAGCCAAGTAATAACTAAAAAAGGAAGAAAATATGACGAACATTATTCTGACAACGCCCGAAGAACTCCGGGCTATCGTGAGCGAAACCGTTTCCCAGTCATTGGCAGGATTCACCCAGCCGAGGAACGAACCCGACAACCTCACGCCCGATGTGGCGGTAGAGGTGCTGGAACGACACGGTTTTCTGATTTCAAAGGCACGGCTCTACAAGCTGACCGCAAAAAAGGAAGTGCCGTTCCGCAAATACGGGAACAAATTGCTTTTCTCACGGAAAGAGCTTCTCACGTGGGCGGAAAACCTTGCAAAAAGGGTGAACGACAAGGACGAGGCGGCACTCGCCATCGCCAAGAGCGCAAACCGGAAAATCCGTAACTATGGAAAATAAGAGGAAAGAAGAAGCCGGGCAGGGTGTTACCATGCAGAAAGAGGATTTCGCAGCCCTTTGGAAAACCATTCATTTAAAGGTAACGGACACTTACGAAGTGCCGCCCGAAATACTCTGGGTGAACGGCTCTACCATTGGCACGCTGGGTAATTTCAGCGCATCCACGGGTAAAGCCAAGAGCAAAAAGACATTCAACATCTCCGCTATCGTTGCGGCAGCGTTGAAGAATGACGAGGTACTGAAGTATTCGGCATACCTGCCACCGAACAAGCGGAAAATCCTTTATGTAGATACCGAGCAGAGCAAATACCATTGCCATAAGGTCATGGAGCGTATTTTGCGGCTTGCCGGACTGCCTACCGACAAGGACAGGGACGATTTTGTTTTCATCGTGCTAAGGGAGCAGACACCCGATAAGCGGAAACAGATTATCGGTTATATGCTTGAAAATATGCCCGATGTGGGGTTGCTCATCATTGACGGAATCCGTGACTTGATGTATGACATCAACAGCCCCAGCGAATCGACTGACCTAATCAACCTCTTGATGCGCTGGTCAAGCGGATATAACCTGCATATCCATACCGTACTGCATTTGAACAAGGGGGATGACAACACAAGGGGGCATATCGGTACGGAACTGAACAATAAGGCTGAAACCGTCCTGCAAATCACCAAAAGTACGCAGGACGGCAACATAAGCGAGGTAAAGGCGATGCACATACGTGACCGGGAGTTTGACCCGTTCGCATTCCGTATCAACGACAGCGCATTGCCCGAAGCCGTGGACGGTTATGTATTCAAGCAACCCAGCCAAGACAGGGGCTTTCCACTGGCAGAACTGACGGAGCAACAGCACAGGACAGCTTTGGAAAACGGTTTTGGCAAACAGGTCATATATGGTTACGAGAATGTCCTAAAGACCTTGAAACAGGGTTATGCAAGTATCGGCTACAAGCGTGGACGCAATATCCATGTGGATTTGAACAAGTTCCTTGTGAACAAGCGCATGATTGTGAAAGAGGGCAAGGGCTACCGCTATAATCCCGATTTCCATTATTAAAAGTCAGTTTGGTTTAGTCCGGGTGTATATATAAGAGGAACGGACTTACTATTTCCCTGTATCGGAACAGGCAGGTTTAGTATGGTACGGGTATATATATAACGGACTAAACAGGACTGGCGCACTTTTCAACTATTTTTTAATCCCCAAAAAAGAAAATGTTATGAACATCGAAGATGTGAAACAAATACCCATCGCAGACTATCTGCATAGTTTAGGTTACTCTCCTGTCAAGCAGCAGGGTAACGGCTTATGGTACAAATCACCGTTAAGGGAGGAACACGAACCGTCTTTCAAGGTGAACACTGACCGCAACCTTTGGTATGACTTTGGCGCAGGCAAGGGCGGCAACATCATCGCACTGGCAAAGGAACTCTATTGTTCCGACAGCCTGCCATACCTTTTAAACCGGATAGCGGAACAGACACCGCACGTCCGTCCGGTCAGTTTTTCTTTTCCCCAGCGTAGGACAGAACCGAGCTTCCAGCATTTGGAAGTCCGTGACCTTACCCATCCGGCATTGCTCCGTTATTTGCAGGGACGGGGTATCAATGTCGAACTGGCAAAAAGAGAATGTAAGGAACTCCATTTTACCAATAACGGCAGACCGTTCTTTGCTATCGGTTTCCCGAACATAGCAGGAGGTTACGAGGTTCGCAATTCCTTTTTCAAAGGCTGCATCGCCCCGAAAGACATCACCCATATACGGCAGCAGGGAGAGCCGAGAGAGAAGTGTTTGGTATTCGAGGGTTTTATGGACTATCTTTCTTTCCTCACGCTCCGGATGAAGAACTGCCCGACCATGCCCGACCTTGACAGACAGGACTATGTCATTCTTAATTCGACTGTCAACGTGCCGAAAGCCATTGACGTGCTGTACCCGTATGAACGCATCCACTGTATGCTTGACAATGACAAGGCTGGATATGAAGCGACACGGGCTATCGAATTGGAATACTCCTACCGTGTGCGTGACTTCTCGCACAATTATAGGGGATATTCGGACTTGAACGATTATCTGTGCGGCAGGAAGCAGGAACAGAAAAACGAAGCCAGCCAAGTGCAGGAAACGAAGCAGGAAACCGGACAACGTGCCGCCCCAAGACAAAAGAGAGGCAGGGGCATTTAATCCGGCAGGACTACCAACGGCTGGCGGTTTATTTGGAGAGCAAGGTTATGTTTCGGTAAACCGAAACTACCTTGCTTTGCTCACCGCAAAGAAAATTTCTCCCGTTGGTCGCAATTTTTAAGACACCATTCAAACGTAAAAAACCATGACGAGTATAAAGGACAAGCCGGGGGGACGTCCGGCAAAGAAACGGATAGAGAAGCAGCAACGGGTTGTCAGTACGAAACTGACCGAGTTGCAGTATTACGCCATCAGGAAGCGAGCCGGGGAAGCCGGGTTGCGTGTCAGTGAGTATGTAAGGCAGGCGGTTGTTTCGGCAGAGGTCATACCCCGGCTGAACAGGCAGGATGCGGACACCATCCGCAAACTGGCAGGGGAAGCCAACAACATCAACCAGTTGGCGCACCAGGCGAATGCCGGAGGTTTCGCACTGGTGGCGGTGGAACTGGTGAAGCTCAAAAACAGGATTATTGGAATCATAAACCATTTGTCGGATGATTGGAAAAATAAAAAAGGGAAGCGGTTTTAAGGGCTGTGTGAACTATGTGCTTGGCAAGGAGCAGGCGGTTTTGCTCCATGCGGACGGGGTTCTGACGGAAAGCCGGAGCGATATAATCCGCAGCTTCTGTATGCAGACCGGGATGAATCCCGATTTGAAGAAGCCTGTCGGACATATTGCGTTAAGTTATTCGGCAGTGGATGCACCCAAATTGACAGACGAGAAGATGGTACAGCTTGCGCAGGAGTATATGCGTGAAATGAAAATCACCGATACGCAGTATATCATCGTGCGCCATCAAGACCGGGAGCATCCGCACGTACATATTGTATTCAATCGCATAGACAACAACGGCAAGACCATTTCGGACAAGAACGACATGTACCGTAACGAACAGGTATGCAAGAAGCTGAAAGCCAAACACGGGCTTTATTTCGCTGGTGGAAAAGAACAGGTAAAGCAGCACCGACTGAAAGAGCCGGACAAGTCGAAATACGAGATTTACACGGCTGTGAAGAACGAAATCGGCAAATCCCGTAACTGGCAGCAGTTACAGGAGCGGTTAGCAGAAAAGGGTATTACCGTCCGGTTCAAACGAAAGGGACAGACCGACGAGATACAGGGCATATCCTTTTCCAAAGGTGAATACACGTTCAAGGGTTCGGAGATAGACCGGAGTTTCAGTTTTTCCAAACTGGACAAATGTTTCGGGTATGCAGGAATGAATGTTGCCGGAAGCCAACGGCAAACAACTTTCGCGCCCGTTCGGGAGCAAGCACTTGCACCGGGCAAGGCTGACAGTCCGTTGATAACTGGTTCGCTCGGTCTGTTTTCCGCTTCTTCTCCCCCAGTGGATGAAGAACCTAATTTTAATTTGAGAAAGAAGAAGAAAAAACGACTTAAACTGTAAAGACATGGAAGACAATTTGATTTTAGAGGGGCTTCTCTCTATGGTTACGGAACTGAAAGGGAAGCTGGAAGCTCAGGTAACGCCAGCCAGCCGGGAGGAAACTCTCGAACGGTTGGGAGCAATCGAGCAGGCATTATCGGAACTCCACAGTAGCCCGGCTGTTCCCGAAAAGGAATTGCAGGCTATCCAAAGCCAACTTGCCGACATAAGGAATGCGGAACAGGAGCAGCAGCAATCCATCGGAGAAGTGAGGAAATTTGTAACGGCTACCTACCGTTGTCTGAAAGAAATGCTGGATGCGTTGGATTCTTACCGTAAGGAGCGCACAACTGAAAAAGCGGAAACCGAACCTGCATCGTTGTCCCGGAGGATAAGCGGTTTGTTACACCCGAAACTTTTTGTTTTTTTGGCAGGGCTGGTTGTCTGTTTCGTTTCTTTGTTCCTGAATGTCCGTTTGGCTGGACGAATGCAGCAGTTGCAGGACAACGATATGAAATACCGCTACATTCTGATGAAAGGGGAAGCGGACGGGGGCTGCCTTGATTTGCTGGAAACGAATTTTAGTAGGGAACGGGATAACGCTTTCATCCAAAACCTGACTGATTCGGTGACGGGGTTTGAATACCGCAGCAGGAAGCAGGCGGAAGCGTTGGAACGTGCAAGGTTGCTCAATGAACAAGCCGAGCAGTTGAAAAAGGAAGCCAACCGACTGGGCAAGCCATAAACCGGGAAAACAAAGGATACAAACTGTAAATGTTAAAGCCCGCACAATATGTGGAGAAAAGTGCGGTACATCTTCGTGGTGTACTGCACTTTTGCTATATTTGCGGATAGTCTAATTTGAAAAGCAAAAATCCAAAATCCGCTGGATTGTTCGGATGATTAGGCTATAATTTAGAAGTGTAGGAACAACACCATAAGGTGCGGTTATAAATAAATTACCGATAAATGTTAAACCAATAAATTTAGAGAAATGGAAGATTTAGAAATAAAACAGGAAATAAAAAGAACAATCATCGCATTTTTCACAGAAATGAATGGTTGGGAAATATATTGTGAAGATATAGACAATAAGCCTGATTTGTCGGAAAAAGAAAAAACAGAATTGATGAAGTTGAAAATAAGTTCTATTTTCAGCCAATTCTGTACTTCAAAGGACAGAAAAATGGGTTTACCGAATTGCCTTTCATGGGGACTTGAAGGCAGTTATAAATATGACCCCAGTAAAGAAACTATCACAGACATAGAAAGAGTTACAAAAAACAAGTTCCATGTATATACATGTATCGAAAAAGGATTGATGAAGGAACTTCATTGCTATGTCTGTGTATGTAAATCAAATCAGTGGCTTATTGATAGTAAAAAAAGAAAATGGGGCGATGATACAAAATGGTCTAACATTTACTTATAGAATATATCGGTAACGAAGCGTGATAACGCCTAATGGCGTTCCCCGCTATCCCATTATGAACAATTAAAGCGCAAAAATATGAGTATGAAAGAACTAAATAACATTTATGCTTTCGGTTATGGGCTATTCATATATTCGCCCGGTACATTCAATGAATGGATGCAAGAGAAGAAATGCCGAGCAAAGAAAATGCTGTCGTATCTTGATAAGCATAAGGATATGTTTTTGGAAATGATTGCCAAAGGGATAGCATTGCCTATCTATCAAATACCAACGTATCAATATTCAATCTATATCACAACAGAAAAAGATGTGAATATTCCAGAGGATTGGGAACAGGTTTATCTTTATAAAGATTGGTTTATTACAATCGGAACAGATGATAAACTTTGCTTTTCTTCCTTTGAGTTTTTTGAAGAACACCGTGATTTGGTAGCTAAAAGTCAATGTGTGTTTATGGGAGAAGTATTTGATATAAATGATAACCCACATTCGTTTTATCATTCTGATGAAATACAAATGCCTAAAGGTAATTATCGCTTTGACATTTACGGGTTAAAACGAAAACACCCTTACTCGGAAACAGACAGAGAAAACTGCAATAAAAATTATGCCTATCTATTTGCTTTCCGAAAAGACAATAACGACAGCAACGAGAATTTAGAGCGGTGTGATAATGAAACTCACATTTTTAGCATAGAAGAATATTTGGAAGAAGTTCATAACAAGGAAAGATAACCCCTAAACGGTGTTCCTTTCCAAGCCATTAGCTGTAATAGAAGCATGAAAAAGATTATTGACTATCTATTCTATAGGTATTATTTGGTTTGCTTGAAAAATGAGGAATTTCCGCGTTTTGGTGCAAGTTGTATATTATCGGAAGTTATTTCAATAACTTATATGTTCGCATCTTTTTTATTCTCGTTTTTTTTAACAGGAGATTTCTTTTTTTCATATATGTCTAAACTAACAACATTTATTGTATGGATAATTGGTTTTATACTTCCCTGGATTGTTGTGTACATATATTATAATAAGAAAAGGATTCGCATCTTATTTGAGAAATTTCAAGATAATATTTATAATACCAAATACTCAGATAAGGCAGTATTAAGTATCAGATATGTTGTACTTACTGTCGGTCTTCTTTTAATGTTCTTTCTTTATCAGTTCTAATCGCCATGTTCCTTTAGCACGTGGGTTGGCGGCTAATCCAAAAGGTCTGGCTATGGGCTACCGGGTAACGTAAAGGAATCAAATCAATTTATTCAGATATGGAACAACGTATTACATCACTATTGCTGCCCGCTCCTGAAAGTTTAGTTTATTCTTTTGTATATATATCCAAACCAATTTAAACCTATTTCTATTGACAGCAAATTATATATGCTGGCGAAAAAAGAAAAACAGAGTTTCTTTCTCTTTTTGCCAGTATCATGTCTATTTTTCACTGAAAAACGAGAGAAAACAGATATAAAAACATCTCCTACCACATTTACCCCTTAACAACAAATATCCTTTTCTGTTTTCTTATAATCACTCTCTTTGTATGCAAATTGCATGTTTGCAAAATATTAATATTGATATATTCGATACTATAAATCTTTGATATTCAGTATTAAACAGATAAAGTTTTATACACATTAATTATAGCCAACCGCAACAAGTTCGTGCTGGGACCGAGCGGTTCGGGCAAGTCGTTCTTCAT
>NZ_CAJULN010000069.1 GCF_910586915.1 uncultured Bacteroides sp. | reverse complement strand
TTTGTCGGCTTAAATCCAGCCGTCATATCCAATCAGAAAGGACATTACTTTTCAGTAAAGCAATCTTTTTGGAATCAATTATATAAAAGTGGACTGATTTTAAAAGAAGTCGATAAAGAATATGCTGATGAATGTATATTTGGAGATACAGTCTTTAATATTAATCAACGGAATTTTGGTATAACAGATTTAGTCACTAATATAGCAAACAGCAATAGTACTGAAGTCACCCCAACTATAAATGACTGCATACAATTAGAGAGAACAATTCTTGAATACAAGCCCAAAGTAGCAATCATTTTACATAGTAAAGTTCTTAAAATATTTATTCACAAACATTTGGGAGTAAAAAAGAAATACTTTTCTAATTGTGGTAATATGGGGCAATTATTAAGAAATAGTGATACGACCTTTTTCAATATTGCCTTTCCACATGGAAACGCAATACCTGATGCTGCCAAAATTGAAAGATATAAAGAAGTGAAAGAGTTTATTTTAAAATAGACGCATAACAATATTGCAACAAAGTTGAACAAAGTGTAATGAATCAACTGATAAACAATTCATTACACTTTATTTTTTCTATAAAACAGCCAAGAGAAGACAAATCATAGATATATTTGTTATCTTGAGATTTTCGCCTAAATTATGTCTATTGAAATTGCCTATGATTCAAACCTTCCTCTGCCACCCACTTTTCAATGTTTCTTGTCTCGGCGCTGAAATTCACCCCTATTTTGAACAGTCGGCGCTCGTCACTCTCAAAAGGTTTCGCATAATGTTTCTCATTAATCTGTCGCAAAGCCTCTTCAGCCGTACTCTCCAGTTTGAATTCCATGACATAGATAAATTTATCAGTCTGCAAAACAAGATCGATACGTCCCCGACTTGTGTGATATTCTACTTTTACATAAAAACCGACTAATTTGAACACGATAAAGAGAACATTCTGATAATGCAATTCCAAATCGCGAACCATCTCATAAGGAGTATCTGCAAAAAAACTCTGAAGACGACGGAAAAAAGAATCATAATCTCCAGAACGGACTTCACAGACAAACTTCTGAATTTCAAAGGAGGATTCAACAGCATCGGCATTCGTATAGAAAGGCATCAGATATTTTATAAACCCTTCCTCTACTTCACGATTGGGAAATCCCAAACGATAAGTTTCAAATTCACGATCGTAGCCTTTTATGGTAAGATAACCGCTCTGATAAATCACAGGGATAGGATTGTCGGAAGTTGAATCAATACTATTCAGTACATCAGCACTGGTTTCTTCATGAGCCATCCGGTGAAGATCATAATGATGTTTTTTTAGCAATTCGACCAAATAAGTAGGGGTACCCGTTTCAAACCAGTAGTTACCAAACGTATTGTATTTAAGTGTATTAAGTAAGCTAAACGGATTATACATACCTACAGAATCATGAGTAAAATGATAACCATCATATCTTTCACGCATTTCAGTACAAATTTTATCATACGCCAAATTCTGCGCATCAGCAAATTCATGCAATTCTGTTTCAAAGTTCTCATGCAACTCATGATCACTGATTCCACAGATTTCAATGTATTGCTGACGCATGGATATATCCTCCAGGTTGTTCAGGTCACTAAACACGCTCACCTTTCCGAATTTTGTCACTCCCGTAAGCATACCAAATTTAATGTAGCCATCCTTGCTTTTTAAAGCTCCATAAAAAGCCTTCAAAGTATCACGAAAACTCTTCTGAAGTTCGTCGTTACCAATTGCCTGCAACATAGGCTTATCATACTCGTCTACCAAAATAACGACACCTCGTCCCTCTTGTTCACAAGCACGCTGAATCACACCTTGAAAGCGAGAAGCGAATGTTTTCTCATAGTCCTTTGCACCATAGAGAGCTTCCCATCCGCGTAAAGCACTTTCTAAGACTTGGTCGAGCGCTTCGGGAGTCGTATATTTCTCCGCATTCAGATCTAAATGTAAAATGGGATATTTAATCCACTCCTTTTCCAGCTTCTCCATCGCCAATCCTTCGAAAAGTTCTTTTTTCCCTTGAAAATAGGCTTCCAAAGTAGATAGTAACAGACTTTTCCCAAAGCGACGTGGACGACTTAGAAAATAGTAACTGCCCGTTTTCACCATCTGATAAATCAAGGCAGTTTTATCTATATAGCAATAACCACCTTTACGTATTTTTTCAAAGTTCTGTATGCCAATAGGATAAATTTTGTTACTCATATACTCATATTATTTAGGAGTTGACAGATACAAAGATAGACTTTTCCACCCAATAACACAAAGTTCGATATGAAAGTTTTTTCTTTCATCGTTTAATGTAAAGTTTTCCAATTTTGATTTATCTTTGCCTTACTTAATTAATTCAAGAAAAGTTATGATACTGAACGAAAGAGATGCCCGTCACGAGCATGTACTACAAGTAGCCCGCCAGATGATGACGGCTGCGCGTACTGCTCCGAAAGGAAAAGGAATTGATATTATTGAAGTGGCACTAATCACGGATGAAGAGATTAAACAACTATCGGACACTATGATAGCTATGGTAGAAGAACACGGAATGAAATTTTTCCTTCGTGATGCCGACAACATCTTAAGTGCCGAATGTGTTGTATTGATAGGAACACGCGAGCAGACACAAGGCTTAAACTGTGGTCATTGTGGTTTCACCACCTGCGCCGAACGTACCGAAGGAGTTCCCTGCGCATTGAACAGCATAGACGTAGGTATCGCCATAGGTTCCGCTTGTGCTACGGCAGCCGATTTGCGTGTAGACACACGTGTGATGTTCTCCGCCGGACTGGCAGCACAACGCCTACACTGGCTGAAAGACTGCAAGATGGTAATGGCCATTCCTGTAAGTGCTTCTTCTAAGAATCCGTTCTTTGACCGGAAGCCAAAGCAAGAAACGAATTCATAATAATACGTAATGATGCGTAACAGGCACACTGACGACTGACGCAGACAATAAACTGATTTTATAAATAACTAAATAGATAAATAGTCTAATGGGAATCATGGTTGGACTTCCCAGCCCAAGTGGCTCGGAGAAAGATTTGCAGTTGAATTTCGGCAAAAACATGACCGTGCAGGTAGAAATGAGAGCACCTCATTTACCCGCCGAATGGCATACGCAGAGTGGTATACAGTTGACATGGCCACACGCCGGTACAGACTGGGCGTACATGCTGGCAGAAGTGCAAGAATGTTTTATAAACATAGCCAGGGAAATAACGAAGCGAGAGTTGCTATTGATTGTCACCCCCGAACCGGAAGAAGTGAAAAAACAGATAGCCGCTACCGTCAACATGAATAACGTCCGCTTTCTGGAATGTGCCACCAATGATACATGGGCACGCGACCACGGAGCCATCACCATGATAGACACCGGCACCCCTTCCCTGCTCGACTTTACATTCAACGGTTGGGGACTGAAATTTGCTTCCGAACTGGATAATCAAATCACCAAACAAGCGGTAGAAGCCGGATCCCTGAAAGGTCAGTATATCGACCGCCTCGACTTCGTTCTTGAAGGAGGCTCTATCGAAAGCGACGGAATGGGCACATTGCTCACTACCTCCGAGTGTCTGCTTTCTCCCCAACGGAACGGAAAGCTGAACCAAGCAGAGATAGAAGAATACCTGAAATCCACCTTCCATCTGCAAAAGGTTCTTTGGTTAGACCACGGCTATCTTGCCGGCGACGACACTGACAGCCACATCGACACTTTGGCACGTTTCTGTTCTACTGACACCATTGCTTACGTGAAATGCGATGACAAAGAAGACGAACACTACGAAGCATTGCTCGCAATGGAGGAACAACTGAAGACATTCCGCACCCTAGCAGGAGAACCCTATCGCCTGTTAGCCTTACCGATGGCAGACAAGATAGAAGAAGACGGCGAACGCCTGCCCGCAACTTACGCAAACTTCCTGATTATGAACGAAGTTATTCTATACCCGACATACCATCAGCCGGTGAATGATCAAAAAGCAAGAGAAGTGTTGCAACAAGCATTTCCAGACCATCAAATAATCGGAATAGACTGCCGTGCCCTGATTAAGCAACACGGTTCCCTGCATTGTGTCACCATGCAATACCCATTAGGAGTTATAAAATAACAAATGAATCAACCAAGTAATTATTCATTATGAAAAAGATAAAAGTCGGAATCATCCAACAATCCAATACCGCAGATATTCGGGTCAACCTGATGAACCTCGCAAAGAGTATCGAGGCTTGCGCTGCTCACGGTGCGCAACTGATTGTGCTTCAAGAGTTACACAACTCACTTTATTTCTGCCAAACAGAAAACACCAACCTGTTTGATTTGGCCGAACCCATCCCCGGCCCTTCCACCGGATTCTATTCAGAACTGGCGGCAGCCAATAAAATAGTTCTTGTGACCTCTCTTTTTGAGAAACGTGCACCGGGACTTTATCATAACACTGCCGTTGTTTTCGACCGTGATGGAAGCATTGCGGGAAAGTACCGGAAAATGCATATTCCCGATGACCCGGCTTACTACGAAAAATTCTATTTCACTCCTGGAGACATCGGTTTTGAACCCATTCAAACTTCATTAGGAAAGTTGGGCGTATTGGTATGCTGGGATCAATGGTACCCGGAAGCTGCCCGCCTGATGGCACTGAAAGGTGCAGAACTTTTAATTTATCCTACCGCCATCGGCTGGGAAAGCAGTGACACGGACGACGAAAAAGCCCGCCAACTCAACGCTTGGATTATTTCACAGCGTGCCCATGCTGTTGCCAATGGTCTTCCTGTTATCTCCGTCAACCGTGTAGGGCACGAGCCCGATCCTTCCGGACAAACAAACGGCATCCTATTTTGGGGAAACAGTTTCGTAGCAGGACCGCAAGGAGAATTCCTAGCACAAGCCGGAAACGATCATCCGGAAAACATGGTAGTGAAAATAGATATGGAACGCTCAGAAAACGTCCGCCGTTGGTGGCCCTTCCTCCGCGATCGCCGGATTGATGAATACGAAGGACTTACCAAACGCTTCCTCGACTAAGGCTCAGTGCAGAAGTTCTCCAATAAAGTTTATTCTCAAGACATAAGAGAGGAAATTTATAAATATCACAACCCCCAAAAAGGAAGCTGTCTAACAAATTCTAAATATTGAAAATCACCCACGCTACAGATAGTTATAGCGTGGGTGAAATTATTAATGAGAGACTTGTCAGACAGCCCTTTCTATATTTATTATGTGAAAAATGTTCCTACTACAGTAAGGAAGCAAGAAGGGCACAGAGTCAAAATCTAAATTTAAAACTCTGTGCCCTTCCTATATACTATATAATAACTATTTCATTGAAAAGTTATTTTCTTGTTGGCTAGGAAATTAGCTCCTCCATAAATAAATAATCCCAGGAATTGAGCCAGATATTCATTCACGTCCAGTCCTTCTACCAATAAGATAAGAAATAAAAACTGTGCGGTGTAAGCCGTGGCAAAAGCAGAACAAAAGAATAGTATCTGTTTCCAGATACTATTCTTTTTATTTTTTACAGGGAATATCCAATATTTGCACCAGATAAAGTTATGAATCTGAGCTATCAGGTACGCTGTTATATTAGCCACCATATAGTCACCGTCGAATGATATTTCTTTCATCATCAACCATACAACCAATGCCATAATGAGGGCATTCATCGTACCGATTACTATAAAACGGAATATGCGTACAGATTCTTTCACTCGCCTTCTTTGAAATCAACAATCAGATTAAGTTCGTCAAGTTGAGTCTGGTCAATTGCAGACGGTGCATCCAACATCACGTCACGACCGGAGTTGTTCTTCGGGAATGCGATACAGTCGCGGATGGAATCCAAACCGGCAAACAAAGACACCCAACGGTCAAGTCCGTATGCCAACCCACCATGAGGCGGTGCACCGTACTTAAATGCATTCATCAGGAAGCCGAACTGTGCTTCTGCCTTTTCAGGAGTAAATCCTAAAATCTCGAACATCTTTGCTTGCAACTGTGCATCGTGGATACGGATAGAACCACCACCTACTTCAACCCCGTTGACAACCATATCGTAAGCATCAGCGCGCACTGCCGCCGGATCAGTATCCAACAATGGAATATCCTCTTCCTTCGGATGAGTGAACGGATGGTGCATAGCCATCAGGCGACCTTCTTCTTCACTCCATTCGAACATCGGGAAGTCAATTACCCAAAGGCAAACAAATTTATTCTTATCGCGCAAGCCCAACTGAGAACCCATTTCCAAACGGAGTTCGCAAAGTTGTTTGCGTGTCTTCATCACATCATCACCGGACAAAATAAGTATTAAGTCGCCCGGTTTGGCTCCAAACGCTTCCTTCACCTGTTGAAGAACTTCTTGGGTGTAGAACTTATCTATGCTTGATTTTACCGTACCGTCTGATTCTACACGGGCATATACCATACCTTTAGCGCCAATCTGCGGTTTCTTTACAAACTCCGTCAGTGCGTCCAATTGCTTGCGGGTATAAGTTGCAGCACCTTCGGCACAGATACCGCCGATATAAGCTGCATTGTCAAATACCGAGAATCCGTGTCCTTTCAGGATATCCATCAGTTCTACAAACTTCATACCGAAGCGCAAATCCGGTTTGTCGCTACCGTAATATTTCATGGCGTCTGCCCACGGCATCCGTTGGAACGGTTCGGTAAGTTCCACACCGCGCAGCGTTTTAAACAGGTGTTTGGCCATTCCTTCAAATGTAGTAATGATATCTTCCTGTTCTACGAAACTCATTTCACAGTCAATCTGTGTAAATTCTGGCTGACGGTCGGCACGTAAGTCCTCATCGCGGAAACATTTGGCAATCTGGAAATAACGGTCGAAACCGGACACCATCAATAACTGCTTCAACGTCTGCGGTGATTGCGGAAGTGCATAGAACTGTCCCGGATTCATGCGCGACGGAACCACGAAGTCACGTGCACCTTCGGGAGTAGAACCGATAAGAACCGGGGTTTCTACTTCAATAAATCCAAGACTGTCGAGATATTTGCGTACTTCGATTGTCATCTTGTGGCGCAACTCCAGATTAGAGCGGACGGCATTGCGACGCAAGTCCAAATAGCGGTATTTCATACGGATATCATCGCCGCCGTCTGTATTGTCTTCGATGGTGAACGGCGGAGTCATGGCAGTATTCAGCACGTTCAGTTCGGAAACAATGATTTCAATGTCTCCCGTAGGAATATTGGCATTCTTGCTGAAACGCTCGTTCACAATTCCAGTAATCTGGATAACGAATTCACGTCCCAGCTTATTGGCACGCTCACAAAGTTCGGCATTAATTTCTTCGTTGAATACTAATTGAGTGATTCCGTAACGGTCGCGAAGGTCGACAAAGGTCATTCCTCCCATTTTACGACTACGCTGTACCCATCCGGACAGCGTCACTTGCTTATTTGCATCAGAGATTCTCAGTTCTCCACAGGTGTGTGTTCTGAACATATGTCTTTTTTATTTAAACGATTATCATTCGCGTCTTCATTTTGGTTGCACCAAAACTCCGCAAAAATACGCAATAATTTGTAATTCGTGATTAATTAGCTCCAAAATTCTCAGACTTTCTTTGTCAGTTTTCTCAGTATTTTCCTGTTTTTGTCTGTGATATTGTCTACGATGGCTTCATTCATCAGCTTAATGCCATTCATATATTCTTGTGCCCTTTGCAGCACATTAGCGGTATCTTTTTCCGCCGCGTGCGGCATCACTACGCGCAATCCCTGTTTAATCAGTTCGATGTTTATATCAGCCTCTGTCTCCATAGGGTCTCCGTCGAAGTGTATCACTCCGGGCGTACTGCGGCGGATGCACAACCGTTTGCAACGAAAAGTCTTGATACGACTGTTTTGGTCAATGGTTTTATTAAACAACTGAAAGGCAAGCGAAGGCACGTCCAAGACCGTGAACGGCTCCAATATGGTAACGTCCAAAAGTCCGTCTGTCAAAGTAGCTTGCGGGGCGATGTAGGCGTTGTTGCCATATTGCGACGCATTTCCGCAGGCAATAAGGAATGCTTTATATTTGGAGATTCCGTCTTCGGTTTCCAACTCGTAGGTCTCCGGCTGATATTTCAGACTTTCCTGCAAAGTCTTTTCCAGATACGTGAGCAGTCCGCGTTTGCCTGCGTGGGCAAATTTCAAACTGACGAAAGCATCAAACCCCACCCCGCAGGTACAGAAGAAGGCGGTTCCGTTAATCTTACCATAATCTATTATATCCATGCAGCCTTCATTGAGCACTTCCAATGCTTTTTTCGGCTCCATAGGTATATGCAGATGGCGTGCCAGTCCGTTGCCGGAACCGCAGGGAATAATACCCAAAGCAGTATCCGTATGCACCAACGCACGGGCTATTTCATTGATTGTTCCGTCTCCTCCGATAGCTACGACAATGTCTGTTTTTTCCTCCACAGCTTTAGCGGCAATTTCCACCGCATGGCCGGCTCTTTCGGTATACACTACTTCCCAAGTGTATTTCGCTTTGTCTATTTTCTCATCCAGCAAGCTAAGAACCAATTCTTTACTTTGTGTTCCCGAAATAGGATTGACGACGAATTTTATTTTCTTCATACTTTCGTTCATGCTATTCTTGTCAATGTACCCGACAAAAGTAATATAAATATCTTAAATTTTAATGTATCAGAGGTTTCTAATCTCGAACAGGCAACTTTTTTGCTATAAAAAGAACACACAATAGTAAATTTTGTTATCTTTGCCCCCTGTTTTTAAACACTTGTTAAGATAAAGTATATCGGGAGGCTTGCAAGAGCGGTTCGAATACGAATATAATAAATTATAATTCATGGGATTATTACAAGAGAAGTTAGCTAAGTACGACTTGCCACAACAATTTATGGCAAAGGGCGTTTACCCATATTTCCGTGAGATAGAAGGGAAACAGGGTACAGAAGTAGAAATGGGCGGACACAAAGTGTTGATGTTCGGCTCCAATGCATACACTGGCCTTACGGGAGATGAAAGAGTCATTGAAGCAGGTATCCAAGCCATGCGCAAATACGGTGCGGGATGTGCCGGTTCGCGTTTCTTGAACGGTACACTCGACCTGCACGTACAATTAGAGAAAGAATTAGCGGCTTTTGTGGGCAAAGACGAAGCGCTTTGTTTCTCTACCGGTTTTACGGTGAACTCAGGAGTTATCCCTACTTTGGTAGACCGCAACGATTATATCATCTGTGACGACCGCGACCACGCGTCTATCGTAGACGGTCGTCGCCTTTCCTTCGCACAACAGTTAAAATATAAGCACAATGATATGGCTGACTTGGAAAAGCAGCTTCAGAAGTGCAACCCGGATTCGGTGAAATTAATCATCGTAGACGGTGTGTTCTCTATGGAAGGCGACTTGGCAAACCTGCCCGAAATCGTACGCTTGAAACATAAATATAATGCTACCATCATGGTAGACGAGGCTCATGGTCTGGGCGTATTCGGAAAACAAGGACGCGGCGTGTGCGACCATTTCGGTCTGACTCACGAGGTTGACTTGATTATGGGTACTTTCAGCAAGTCGTTGGCTTCTATCGGTGGTTTTATTGCTGCTGATTCTTCTATCATCAATTGGCTGCGTCACAACTCGCGTACTTATATATTCAGCGCATCCAATACTCCGGCTGCTACCGCAGCTGCTTTGGAAGCGCTTCATATCATACAGAACGAACCGGAAAGACTTGAAGCATTGTGGAACGTTACCAACTATGCATTGAAGCGTTTCCGCGAAGCAGGATTTGAAATCGGCGCTACCGAATCGCCTATTATTCCTCTCTATGTACGTGATACGGAAAAGACATTCATGGTTACGAAACTGGCGTTTGACGAAGGGGTATTCATCAATCCTGTAATCCCGCCGGCTTGTGCTCCGCAAGATACATTGGTACGCGTGGCTTTGATGGCTACTCATACCAAAGAGCAGATTGACAGTGCCGTAGAAAAACTGGTAAGAGCATTCAAGGCATTAGATCTTTTATAGAAAATACACGTTACAATAAAAAAAAGCTACTCGCCCGTTCTGCATTCGGGCGAGTAGCTTTTTTTTATTTGCAGAGCATATATATCCGACTTCCACCGCATATATGTCCAACGTTCAGCATCTATATACCCAACGACTACCATCTATATCTTCTACAGCCAGCATATATAGATGCTGACTGTAGAAGGCTCATTCTGTTTTTATTGTTTCATTTACTCATTTTTCATTATCAATGCCGGATTAATACGAACAGCTTTACGAACCTGCCATAATAACGTTCCCAACGAAACAGCCCATGTCAGTATAAAGTCTACCACGAAAAGACTTATGCTTATAGGAGCTTTCACTGCAAAATCTTTGGTATAGTTATCAATAACATAATAGACCAATGGGATTGCAACCGCAAACGCTGCTCCTAAGGTATAAAGATACTTCTTCACTAATAGTATAGTAATTTGCCTGCCGGTAGCACCATTCACTTTACGTAACGCAATCTCCCGATACCGTTGACGAATATCATATAATGACAATCCGAACAGTCCGAGACAGGATATGCAGATTACCAATCCGGCAAAAGTAACGTAGATGCGGGTAGTTCTCTTGTCTTCATCTGTAATAGTCAAGACTTGTTCTGACATTTGTTTTACTATCGGACAAAAAAAC
>NZ_CAJULN010000068.1 GCF_910586915.1 uncultured Bacteroides sp. | reverse complement strand
TGCCACCGCATGGTAATATTGAGCGAATTCTAAAAAAATGTATTGGCACCAAATCGAAAGCTTGGGAATATGAAGAAGAGATAAGATTAGTCTTTGATGCAATCGGATTATTTGACATAGATTATAGGGCTATTACTGGCATTTATTTTGGATATCGAATGGAAGAATCCGAAATAGAATATATAATGGAACAACTGAAGGGTCGCGGACTATCGTATTATAAAATGGAGTTAGATACGAATTCTTATCGCTTTACTCCAGTCATAATAAGAGATAAGTTTCCTGACGCCGAAAAATATGTCGCAAATGTTGTGGATTATAATATTGATGACCTAATGATTTGCGGGATGCTTTCTGATGACGAAAAAACTTTATATAAAGATTTATTTATCCAAGCGATTGAGAGTATAAAGAATGACCCAAATGTAGAATCATTTTACATGGTTACGGTTTCATATGATGAGGGAATACCATTATTAAAGATATTTGCATATAGAAGTTACGAAAAGAGTGTAATTTATTGGAAATGAGCATTGGGTAATCGCTCATAATAGTAATAGGTTACGAATTAGTTAGTTATCTACTGCATTATTCTTCTGTGCGTTGCGTAACCTTCAAAGAACTCTTCGTATGCAAAAGTAACAATAAAACGGGAGATTTAGAAATGAATCTCCTGATTTTTTCTTCTCACACAAGTTTTTCCGTAAAAGCGATTTTATCCGTCAGCACACCATCGCCCAAAAAGATTTTGAACGAACGTGTGCCGACTGCCGCATAAGCGGAGAAAAGGGCTTTGCCTCACGCCTAAACAATAGTTTAGACTGATGAGACAAGGCCCCTTTCTTTTGTGCTTATGCCAAAGAGGTGCTTTTACGGGGTTTTGACGATTTTTCTTTTTTCGTTGTCCTTTTGAGCCGGAAGCGGAAAGCCGTGTATGACCGCACATTCCATAAATGGAACAAGCCGTCACTCACGGCAGACAAACCGGGAAGAATGATTTTATCCATCCGACCAAACACGTTTGGCCAAACAGATAAAAACATACTTCCTTGCCGATGGTTTGCTCGGTTTCACGCTACCGGCTATGTTCTTTTCTGTTGGGGATGTCTTTTTCACGGATTTCTCTTTTGAAGTTTTCCTGTCTAATCTGCCTCCACTTCCGTTTACCTCCATTTTCGCGCCTTTCAGTGAGCCGCATCAGGCAGTCATTTTCGTGCTGGGTGCAAAGGTAACTCCGGGATTGTACGGGAAAGCAAGGTCAAGCCTCCTGTTTTCTGGAAAAATCTCCAGCCTTTCGGGTAGTATTTTTCCGAAAAACCTTGCATTCCCTAATCCCTACCTTTTTAAGCACCCGAAACGAAAACGACCGATGCGACAGAAAGACGCATTAAAAAAAATGTCGGATAAACGAGAGGCAGATAAGATAGTTTGAAACTCAACTCCCTCAGCTCTTGAATCCGCATTAAAAAACAAAAAATCAAAAACAAAACGGATATGAGAACGGCAATAGCAACAAAATTCGTGGCATGGGAAGTACCAAGTTTGGAGAACCTGCAAGGCAGCAAGGTGTACGGACTTCGCACCAAACTGAACAATGGTGAGAAATTGAGCCGAGAGGAAAAGGATTGGCTTACACGCAACGTGAACAGCAACACCTATTTCAAGAGCGCAGTACCCTTGCAAGGTTGGATGTTTGACTTTTCCGACATTCTCCGAACCTACATTGTAAAGCAGTATGGACATTGGGCGGAATACAAGGCTACCGACAAGACCGCACTCCGCAGTTTCCTATACGGCAGGATAGACAGCATCGTGGAACTTAACAAATGATACGGCTATGACAGCAACGGTAAATTTCAGACAAATGGCGCAATACATAGGGCTTGCGATATGCACCCTAATCATGCGCACCGCCTTTTGGGTGTCCGGCATCCTTTGGTACATCGTCAGAGAGATAATAAACGGAGTGTTCCGAGTGGCAATAGGGGTAATCGTGGCTATTCTTTCCGTTATCCTGTTCTTCGGCTTCATTCTTTGGTTATTCACCCTTTAATCCCTACCGACATGGCAAAGAGAAGAAGCAAGACAGTGGAGCAACAATGCAGATACTACGAGGTGGGCAACATCTTCGAGTACATGGTGGAAACATACCTCAACGGCAATATGTCCGTGTTCCGTGGACTCTACCACGAACTGAACAAGGACGCACGGAAGGACTTTATAGACTTCCTATTGAGCGAGGTTGAGCCGATTTATTGGAGGGAGATTTTGAAACATACTATTTGACAACTCATAAAAACGACAGCGATATGAAAGGAACAGACCATTTCAAGAGAACGATACAGATGTATTTGGAACAACGTGCGGAGGAAGACACGCTCTTTGCGAAGAACTACCGCAATCCAGCCAAGAACATTGACGATTGCGTAACCTACATTCTGAACTATGTGCAGAAAAGCGGTTGTAACGGCTTCACGGACGGAGAGATATACGGACAAGCAGTACACTACTATGACGAGAACGAGATTGAGGTGGGCAAGCCTATCCAATGCCAAGTGGCGGTGAACCACATTGTGGAACTCACGGCAGAGGAAAAAGCAGAAGCACGTCAGCAGGCAGTCCGCAGATACCAAGACGAGGAACTCCGCAAGTTGCAGAACCGCACCAAGCCGACAAAGGCGAAAACAGAAACCCAAGTTCAACCCTCATTATTTGATTTTGGCTTATGAAACCGAGAAACAAATTTGAAAAAGCAGTTCTTGCCCAAAGCAAGAAACTACGCCCGATAACCCCGATACAGATAAATTGGGCATTCCGTAATTGCGTGGAGCATTATGCACACCGCTTGCCGAAAGGTCGTACCACTTGTATGGATTGCGGTCATAGTTGGGTAATGACGGAGCAGACCGAGCATTGTACGTGTCCCGAATGTGGAGCAAGTTTGAAAGTCTGCCTCACCTATCAGCGCAAGGTAAGACAAAAGCAGTATTTCACAACCCTTACCACAAGCGGAGAATACCAAGTGCTACGAATGTTCTTGCTTGTCGTGGGTATGGAGAAAGGGGTTAATGCCAAGTCCTATGCCCTTGAAATCGGGCAGTATTGGTGGAATGAACAAGGGCGTAAGGCTGTTGTTGCCATTCCACGCACATTGGGATGCTACATCGACACGTTCTCATTCGCTTCTCCTTTTGCTATCCGCAATGACAATGAAGCGTACCGCCATATCTCATATTCCCCGATATATCCAAGATATAAGGTGTTGCCGACGCTCCGCAGAAACGGCTTTAACGGCAATTTCCACGACATTGTACCCACCAAACTAATACCGGCATTATTGTCGGACAGCCGTGCGGAAACGCTGTTGAAGGCAGGGCAATATCCCATGTTGCGCTACTATCTGTACCACTCTTTCAATATTGGAGAGTATTGGGCTTCAATCAAGATATGTATCCGCAACGGCTATACTATTGAGGACGGCTCAATGTGGCGTGACACCATAGACCTCCTGCGTCATTTCGGCAAGGACACAAACAGCCCGAAATACGTTTGCCCTGCCGACCTCAAAGTTGAACACGACAAGTTGGTGGCAAAGCGCAACCTGCAAAGGAAACATGAGCGGACTGAACAGCAACGCAGGAAAGCGATTGAGGACGAGAAACAATATCTGAAAGCTAAGGGCATATTCTTCGGACTTGCCTTTACCGACAGCCTTATTTGCGTCAAAGTCATAGAGAGCGTGGAAGAAATGGCAGAGGAAGGAAGGACGATGCACCATTGTGTGGGCGGTTACCACAAACGAAAAGACTCCCTTATCCTATCCGCCACCATTGACGGAAAACGAATTGAAACGATAGAGGTGTCACTAAAAACTTTTGAGGTGGTGCAGTGTCGTGGCGTATGCAACGAGAACTCCGAATACCACGACCGCATCATCGCCCTTGTGAACAAGAACGCCAACCTTATCCGCCAGCGGATGAAAGCGGCATAATATCGACATCTAACAACTAACATTATGGAAGTAAGATTTGAAAGCATGGTTTTCCTATGGGATGATAAAATCCCCACGATGTTCCTTGAATTTATGAACCTCCTCACTCTTTGTCAGAGTGAGGAGCAATTAAGGGCGAGCGTCAAGGACTTTGCCGAGAAACACGAACTTGACAAGTTCTTCCTTTACGGCTTCGGCTCTCATCATTTCTACCTGCACCAACGCTACACGAGCGACCCCGAAATGGTGATGCAACACAGAGTGCTGTCTGTACATTTCTAATCATCTAAATAACAACGACTATGGCAACAAAATGACAATTAACGGAGTAAGCACCTGCCAATCGGCAGGAACGGAGAACTACGAGAAATTCCAAACGGGTATCGACAGACGCAAACGCACCCTTGTGCAATACGACTACCGCCACACGGACGGGGAACTTTTCTCTTGTGTCAAACCCACATTAGACGAATGTCGAGCCGCACGGGACAAGTGGCTAACGGCAAAGGAAAGGAAGGAGGAGAAGCGATGAACGAAGCAGGCTACCAAACGCTGATAGTCAAATTCAGCGAACCCATTACGGCATTGGACGGCATCTTTGACGATGCCGAAGCGTGGGGAGTTGATACCCTAAAGGGGTGGATAGACAGCTATGAAAGCAGCCGTTTCACTGCCATTGACAGCCATACGGCAGTCATCACGAGCGAGTATAGCATGGAATGTCTGAAAGAGTGGCTGGAAAAATGCACACCCATAACCGAGAAAACAGAATTTTGAACATTGGGGCGGTGTCCGCACCGCCCGAACCATAAACCTAAAAGACAACGGATATGATAGCAAAGACAATTTTAGAGCAGATTGGCGGCAGACGCTTTGCCGCCATGACGGGAAGCAAAGACTTCACAGACATGGGCAACGGCTTGCGCATGAGCCTTGCGAGGAACAAGACCAGTGCCAACCGCCTTGACATCATCTATGACGGAGGGGCAGACCTATACAATATGCGTTTCTACCGCAAGACGTTCAGCAAAAAGACATTCGAGAGCAGGACGAAGGACATTGAAACGCACGAGGGGATATATTGCGATATGCTGGAGGAAATGTTCACGATGGTAACGGGACTTTACACCCGCTTTTGAGGGGTGGGCGGCAAAAGCCGCCTACTTTCTTTCATGAGCATGATGGCGGATAAGAAAGTAGGCAAAGAAACCTTTGTACCAATCTACGATAGTATTCACAAAAACAAGTTTTAATCATGGAAACAATCAGACAGAACGGAAAAACCATCTTGTACAGCAACGACGGCATAAGCATAAAGATGGTTTTCAAGAACCTTACGGGCAGGAATTTTCAAGGTCAGGAATATACAGACTATATCCGGCATATCGCAATCGGCAGCATGGGATTTTCACCCGGTATCATAGAGCATTGCAGGGACGGTGAGGTTGCAGGCAAAGGGACAATCCCGAATGTATGAAAACTGAAACTCCGATGAAGTTGGCGGCTTCATCGGAGTTTCTTTCGTCAGACACTTATTCTTTATGGTACATACAGCAGCGCAAACTCAGCCTTCCTTCGTTTGAGCAGCATGGCGTGGCGTTTCCCCTTATAGTTACAGAAAGCGATATACTCCCGGTAGATGTTCCTGTCACCCGCCTCCAGCTTTCGGATTAGCGTGCTTTTGGGTATCTTCCCACTCCCCAAAAGACGGTACGGACCGACATTGTAGGCGAGCGTGGCAAGCAGAAGCGAATCCTTCCCGAACTGCTGGAACATCGCGCAGAACTTCCGCAGGTCTTTTCGCAGAAGCGCGTCCGCCTGCCGCTTCGTCATGGTGCGTGCCGAATACCTTTCCCCCGGCTGCAACCGATGTCCATATCCTACATACGGGTGATGTTTTTCCGAATGCCAGCCCTCAAAATACTTCGTGCATCGCACCGCCCTCTCAAATGGTGGCAGCCGGTAGATAGCCGCCTGCCCGTCCGTTCCCTCATGGCGTCTGTTCCGTGCGGACACGGAACAGACCGCCAGAAGCGAACAGAGGATAGCCATGAATACACGCATCATCGTGTAAAGGGCTTGAAGTTCCCGATGGGGACAACAGTGATAACCCCGTCATCCTTCACGTTTCGGTTGTTGAAGTCAAATTCCAACTCATAGGAGTTGCCGAAATTGTCCTCCACTACCACGATGAAGTTGTGCGCCTCGTCACCTTGCGCCGTGTAGTACAGCCGGAACTTCTCGTTTTCGAGCAGGTAGCGGTCATTGGGCAGGAAAGTGATGCCGTTGTCCATTTTCAGTGTGCCCTCACCCTCGAACTGGAAATACCGGATGGTATAGAGGGTATTGGCGAAATCGCCCGTTTTCTTCAGCTCACAGCGGATTTCCACCGTCTGCCCCTTTGTGACCTTGTTCGGCACGGGCATGGTTTCCACCGTGAAGGGATAGGATTGCTGGATGTCCATATCGTCGTCGCACGATACGAATGTGAATGACACTGCGGCGAACAGGCAGAGTGCCAACGCCTTGAAGATTGATGTTCTCTTGTTCTTGTTGTTCAGTATGTTCATTATTCTTTGATTTTTAGATTGTTGTTCTTTTGTTGTTTTCTTGATACTTGTTGCAGGTACTCGTTCAAGTCCTTGCAGCCTTGATAGATGCCGGAACGGTCTGTCACCTTTCCTCCGTAGCGTGTCCGCAGGGCTTCCATTGCCCTGCGTCCGGCTTCGTCTCGGTCGAGGTAACAGTCGATGCGCTCGTACCCGTCCAGATGTTTCAAAGCCTTTTCCACGTTGGCGACGGAGTTCAGCACAAGGCAGTCACCCGTTGCCAAACCGAGCGTGACGGCGGACAGGAAGTCCATAAAGCCCTCGAACACGCTGCACACGTCCGCCGGGATGTCCCCCGCCTTGACCAGCGACACGTCCTTTGGTGGTACGCAACCCTTGAAACGGCGGCTTCGGGTTTCATAGCCGCCCGACACGTTCGGAAAGCCGACGGCAAAGTACCGCTTACCACGCACGCCGTAGTTCAGGCGGCAGCAGTGGCGGGATGCAACGGCATAAGGGATGCCTCTTTCCTTCAAATACTCCGTCAGCGGAGAGCGGAGCAGCGGGACGGCTTCCACTCCCTCAAAGGCAGGTTCGGACGGTTCCGGCAGGTACAACGGCTTTTCTGCTGCGGCAAGCGGCATACGGGCGGTTTCCGCTATGAATCTCGCCTGCGCCATGAAATCCCCGCTTCGGGTAAACTCCCCGACAAGCGTGAAGATGTCGCCGCCCTTGCCCAAGCCGAAGTCGTACCAGAGCTGTTTCGCCACGTTCACACGGAAGGAGGGCGTGCGTTCACTGCGGTATGGCGCACGATACCACAGCTCGTTTCCGCTCCTTCGGACAGGCTCATGTCCCAGCCGTGCGAGAAAGTCCGCAATGGGTATCTGCCTCATATTCTCAATGTCCGTCCGTTCCATGCGACGTGTCAGTTGATGATTATCTTGACGCCCGCCCCGAACTGCGTATGGAACTTCCGTGTGTCGCCACCCCACAGCAGGCGCTCCCGGAGGTTGGCGAGCAGGGCGATACGGTCAGCCACGTAAAACTCCACATCGAGCGTCAGCGCACCGCCGTAGATGAAGGCGTCCCGGTCATGGAGCGTGGAGCCGTCATGCAGCACTTTCTCGCCCCAATTCACCGACTCATATCCGGCGAGAGCCGAAGCCCCCGCATAGACGAACACTATTTTACGGGCGTCGGAGAGTATCTTGAAATAATAACCGCCCTCCGCCGTGAACTGCGCCACAGGTATGGCGGTATCCTTGTACGGGTTGTTCTTCAAGAGGTATTCGCCACCGAACACCCACTTGTTACCGTTCTTCGTGTAGGTGGAGAGAGCCGCCCCGAAACTGTAACCGCCATTGTTGCCACTTAAACGCATACCGTCCACAAGGTTAGCTCTCAATTCGATGCCCTGCATCTTCGGCAGGCATCGCTGGGCGTGCGCCTGCCCCGTGAACAGGGCAAGCGACACGATGATTATTGCGATGTACTTTCTCATGGTCAGCGCACTTGAAGTTCGTTGATGGTATTGGCACGTACCAAGTCCTCGTTTTCAATCACGAAAGACTGGTGACGCCCCCCGTTCTTCTCGTTGAGTTCCACCACGAGGCATTTGTCGTCGGGAATGGTGAACTTCGCCATCGTGAATACCGTGCGCTCGCTCTTCTTGCCCGGCACGAGTGTGGCGTAATTCTGCGCACGGAGCGGCAGGATAATCTGCTCCTGCACGGCGGTACGCTTCGCCACCTTCTTGTCCACGATTTTCCATGTGATGTAGTCCACATCGAAAGGCACGTTGCTCTGGTTCTTTATCTCCGTGTGGAAATAAAGTAACCCATTATGCGTGTAGATACCTTTCAGCAGGTACTGGATGCCGAATCGCTTGCAGCCGATATGCTTCACCTCACGCTTGTTCTGCTTGTGGATGGACTTCATGATAAGGCGCACCAGCATCGGGCTTTCGCTGCCCAGTTCCTTCAGGTAGATTTCCTGCGCGTTGTTCGGGCGGTTCACCTTCTCGCCGTCATGGATGAAGTCGCACATCTCCACGTTGAGAAGCAGCGGTTCGGAGGCGTACTTCACGTTAAAAGTATAGAAACTCCCGTCCTCCGTGATTACCGACATATTGGTTTCGTTCGGGAAGTTACGCACGGTAGCTTTCACGCGGATGACGTTCTCCGCTCCGTCGGCTTTACCCGCAATCAGGTCGGGCGAGCCTAAATCGACGTAGCGCACCTCCGAGGGGAAAATGACGTGGACGGTCTTGTCGTAGGTCACTTCCAATCCGTGCGGGGGAACCATGCGGTCGAAGGTCAGCTTCTTTGTCAGCCCGTGATACAGATCGCCGTCCGCCTCCTTCTGCGGATAGACCTCCTTTGTCAAGGTCGGTTGTTGGCTTTGCCTTCCTCCTCCTTGCGAGGCATAGTCAAGCGAGCTTGTCTCTGCTCTCGCTTCGTTCGTCGGTTCACTTCCGTTGTTCTCTCCAACGGTTACGTTCTCCTGCGCGTTGGCAGTTATGATGCCCATAGCGAGGGCAAACATGATGATTACTTTTTTCATTCTACTTTGGATTTTAGTGGTAAATAAAAATTTGGTTGTTGTTTTTTTAGTCGTTGATTGTTATTGTTTTCAATCTCTGTCCTGATATAGCATGACCTTGTATCCGGATTTCAGATGCACCTTGACGGTACGCATCTTCTTGGCGATATACTGGCTCGTGCCTTGTATCAGCCCCTTGCCCAAGTCGGAGGCGAGCTGCGCCCCTGCGTTGGTGGAGATATTAATGCTGCTGCCCAGGGAGCCGCCCATGTTGGCGGCAACCTCCCTGACGGCGTTCATCTCCATCGAGTTTGGAATGAAGATGCCGGGCTGTCCGTCCGTGTCATACACCGCCAGTTCTACCGGGATAATCGTACCTGCGTACTCCAGCGAAGTAATTTCAATATCGAGTCGTTCGCCCTGAATCTTTGCCGTGCCTACCACCACTGCATTGCGGGGTATGATTTTGTCCGCCACTGCCATCGGCTCCAGCAGCCGTAATCTTACCGCCTGCCCGTCAGTCACACTCTGCGCCCCATAGACACACGCCGATATGGTGTTCCTGTCCGATACAGTCGTGACACCCACCGCCGTATTGAAACTGCGGTTGCGCTCCTGCGAGAAGGAGGCGACAAACTCAGCGTTGCTCATCGGCTGTGAGAGCGAAGATACCACCTGATGCGTTACCTGCCTGACAGGTGCAGCCGTGTTCTTTCCGGCTTTCTGCACGGGGTAAGGCTCTGCCGCCTGTCCGACAGGTGGCTGTGTGCCGTTCTGCCCGCCCATGTACTTCGCCGCCAGTTCATAGGACTTCTCCATGAGTGCCACTTGGTCATCCATAGCGGATGCCTTGCCTTTCTCGGTTTCCAGTTCCGATTCCAGCGAGGCGATACGCTCTAACAGTTCGTCCATTTCCGCGTTGTCGTTCTTCGGCTGCTCATAGAAGTTGCCGAGCGTGGTATTGAGGTCGCGGTAGGCAGCTGCGGAGGATTGGATGGTTTTCGGAGCGGATGATTTTGCTGTTGCATCTTCCGCATTTCCGGGATTAGCAAGGTCGAAGTCCCTGCCGCCGTCCGTTTCCGCCACCTCGCGGTCGAACATATCGCCCAGTTCCTGCATGGCGCGGCTGCGGTTCTCCTGCCGTTCCTCCATTGCTCCCTGTTCGTAGGCTTTCGCCTTGTCGCCGATGATCTGGCGGTTCGCCTTGTCAGCGTCGGGCATTTCGATGTTGTAACCACCCGTTCCCGGTTGCTGCTCCTTGTCGGAAGACGGGGCGAATATCAGCCACATAGCACCGATGAATACCAGCACTATAGCGGGCAGCACTATCATTTTCTGACGTTTCAGCCTTTGGGCTTCGGTCAGCGGCTTGCGCTCCTTCTTCGGTTTCCCGTTGTCGGGAGCCGCCTTGTTCTCGTTTTTAGGTTCATTCTTCGTCTGTTCCATATAAATAAGGTATTACATTATGATTGTTGTCCGGCTTTATGGACAGTTCCACCTGTCCGGCATGGTCTGTTACCATCCGGCTGCCGTCATTCCTGCCGATTTCATAGACGGCTTTGCCGAAGGTGTAGAGGGCAAGCACCGCAAAGGCGGCGAGCATCGCCAGCACGATGCGCCTGCGTGTCTTCGGGGGCAAACCGTCCAGATAGCCTTTGAGCCTTGCCACCAGCATTTTCTTTTTGTCGTGGAGCT
>NZ_CAJULN010000067.1 GCF_910586915.1 uncultured Bacteroides sp. | reverse complement strand
GGTGGGATACGTGACTCGTGAAATCATGTTGTTGGAGTTCTCCTCCTCCATCATGTGCTTGATTCTTGCAGGCAAAGTGGGCTCGAACATTGCTTCCGAGCTGGGAACGATGCGGGTGACACAGCAGATAGACGCGCTTGAGATAATGGGAGTCAATTCTGCCAACTACCTGATACTCCCCAAGATTTCGGCTATGGTGAGTGTCATTCCTATATTGGTGACCTTCAGTATCTTTGCAGGAATTATCGGAGCCTTTTGCACCTGTTGGTTTGCCGGAGTGATGAATGCGGTAGACCTCGAGTATGGGCTTCAGTATATGTTTATCGAGTGGTTCATTTGGGCGGGAGTGATAAAATCCCTCTTTTTTGCCTTTATCATAGCCAGTGTGTCCGCTTTCTTCGGATATACGGTGGACGGCGGTTCGACTGCCGTAGGAAAGGCTTCGACCGATGCCGTGGTGTGCAGCAGTGTGCTGATTCTGTTTGCCGATTTGGTATTAACTAAACTTTTGATGGGATGATTGAGATTAAAGGACTTTATAAATCGTTTGACGATAAGACGGTGCTGAATGATATCAATGCGACTTTCGAGAATGGAAAGACGAACTTGATTATCGGCCAAAGCGGTTCGGGCAAGACGGTATTGATGAAATGTATCGTAGGGCTGCTCACTCCTGAGCAGGGTGAAATTCTGTATGACGGGCGCAACCTGGTGACGATGGGGAAGAAGGAGAAGAAGATGCTCCGTAAGGAGATGGGAATGATTTTCCAAAGTGCCGCTCTTTTCGATTCGCTGTCGGTGCTGGACAACGTGATGTTCCCCCTCAATATGTTCAGCAATGACACATTGCGCGAGCGTACCAGGCGTGCCATGTTCTGTTTGGACCGTGTCAACCTGACCGATGCGAAAGATAAGTTTCCGGGCGAAATCAGTGGTGGTATGCAGAAACGTGTGGCTATCGCGCGTGCCATCTCGTTGAATCCGCAATACTTGTTCTGCGACGAGCCTAATTCGGGACTGGACCCGAAGACATCGTTGGTGATTGACGACTTGATTCACGATATTACGCAGGAGTATAATATGACTACCATCATCAATACGCACGACATGAACTCTGTGTTGGGAATCGGTGAGAAGGTGATATATATATTCCAGGGACATAAGGAGTGGGAAGGAACGAAAGACGATATCTTTACCTCTTCCAACGAACGGCTCAATAACTTTATCTTCGCTTCCGACTTGCTGCGCAAAGTGAAAGAGCAGGAAATGCAAAGCATGGAAGGGTAAGACTTACCGTTTAGAGCCTTCCGGAAGGGTTGACTATCAACTGTTTACAACGCATATATGACTGACTTCCAGCGCATATATGTCCAATCCGCAGCAGATATATGGCTGACTTCCAGCATCTATATATCCAACTTCTACCATCTATATGTCTTGCAAACAGCACGAAAAGGGGCTGTACATACCTCCTTCGTCGGGTGTGAAAAGGCGACGGATAATCATTTTGAAAAAACATGGGAGACAATAAAAAAACTTCTGTCATACTTGATGACAGAAGTTTTTTAGTTATATGGTATCAGGCGATTAAGCTCTGGGTCTTGCTTCTTTTACAACCATCGTGCGTCCCATGTATTCGGCACCGTTCAATTCGGCGATAGCTTTGGAAGCGGCAGCGTCGTCTTCCATTTCGACGAAAGCGAATCCTTTGGATCGGCCTGTTTCACGGTCCATAATAACTTTAACTGACGATACTGCTCCGTAATCTTCCATCACCTGTTGCAGATCTCCTTCCTTAACGCGGTAGTTAAGGTTTCCAACATAAATGTTCATAATGAAAATGATAATAATAAATTAAATGAATAAAACTCTCTGGACAGATGGTTACTAATAAAAGGATTAAAACGACAGAGAGTTTACAAAAGCGTTTTTGGAACGGAAGTAAAAACCTTGCAATCAAATCGAGAAACTAATGGTCCATCAATCCGCGGCAAAGAAAGGAATAATTTTTGGATTGACCATCTTTTTAGCGGTTTAATTTACAGAAAATGAGAAAAAAAGCAGATAAAGGCGGCAGGGAAGTTCTGTTTTTTAAAGAATTGCTTCGTCCGTATTCCGAATAGATGCGAAATAAATTATCAATGTCTTTTGAAAATTGAAAGATAAGCACTAATTTTGCACCCTCTTTGAGTATAGAACAAAGTATAAATCAAATAAATAATTGTCAGAATGAACGTTTCATTACAAAACATTGACAAAGTAAGCGCACTGCTTACTGTAAAAATTGAGAAAGCCGACTATCAGGAAAAAGTAGACAAAGAGTTGAAGTCACTCCGTCAGAAGGCACAAATTCCGGGATTCCGCAAAGGTATGGTTCCGGTGAGTCTTATCAAGAAAATGTATGGTAAGTCTGTAATTGCCGACGTAGTGAACAAAACATTGCAGGAAGCCCTTTACGATTATATCAAAGAAAACAAGGTGAACATATTGGGCGAACCGTTGCCTAATGAAGAAAAGATGCCCGTTGTCGACTTCGACACAATGGAAGAGTTCGAATTCGTGTTCGACATCGCTTTGGCTCCCGAATTCAAGGCAGAGGTAAGTGCGGAAGATAAAGTAGACTACTACACGATTGAAGTATCGGAAGAAATGGTCGAAAACCAGGTGAAGATGTACACTCAACGCACTGGCAAGTACGACACAGTAGATACTTACCAAGAGAACGATATGCTGAAAGGCTTGTTGGCTCAGTTGGATGAAGAAGGCAACACGAAAGAAGGCGGTATCCAGGTAGAAGGTGCAGTTATGATGCCTTCCTACATGAAGAACGACGAGCAGAAAGCCATCTTCGCCAATGCAAAAGTAAACGACGTATTGGTATTCAACCCGAATGTTGCTTATGACGGAAATGCAGCCGAATTGGGTTCCTTGTTGAAAATCGACAAAGAAATCGCTAAAGATGTACAATCCAACTTCAGCTTCCAGGTAGAAGAAATCACCCGTTTTGTTCCGGGCGAACTGACTCAGGAAGTGTTCGACCAAGCATTTGGCGAAGGCGTTGTGAAGACAGAAGAGGAATTCCGCGCTAAGATTAAAGAAGAAATCGCAGCAAGATTTGTAGCCGACAGCGATTACAAATTCCTGATTGATGCCCGCAAAGTGTTGACCGACAAGGTAGGCAAGTTGGAATTCCCCGACGCATTGCTGAAACGTATCATGTTGCTCAACAACGAAGAAAAAGGCGAAGAATTCGTTGCCGAAAACTACGACAAGAGCATCGAAGAACTGACCTGGCATCTCATTAAGGAACAGTTGGTAGAAGCAAACAACATCAATGTAGAACAGGCCGACGTGCTGAATATGGCAAAAGAGACAACAAAAGCACAGTTTGCCCAATACGGTATGTTGTCTATTCCCGACGATGTGCTCGACAACTACGCACAAGAGATGTTGAAGAAGAAAGAAACAATCAACAATCTGGTAAACCGCGTTGTCGAAACGAAGTTGGCTGCTGCCCTGAAAGCACAGGTTACTTTGGAAAACAAGAACGTTTCTATCGAAGAATTCAACAAGATGTTTGAATAATCGTTCGGACCGGATAGATTATAAAGTCATAGAAACACAGAGTTTTTATAAAACTCTGTGTTTTTTTGTTGTGTCTCTGTATTCTTTTTCGTTCCTTTGTGCCCACATTTGTTTTAAATTTGAAGAAAGGAAAATTTACATGGATGATTTTAGAAAATACGCGACCAAGCATTTAGGAATGAATGGCATGGTATTGGATGATGTGATAAAATCGCAGGCCGGATATTTGAATCCCTATATTTTGGAAGAAAGACAGTTGAATGTTACCCAGCTCGACGTTTTCTCCCGTTTGATGATGGATCGCATTATTTTTCTTGGTACACAGGTCGATGATTATACGGCAAATACGCTCCAGGCGCAACTGCTGTATCTGGATTCCGTAGACTCGGGCAAAGATATTTCTATCTATATCAACTCTCCGGGCGGAAGTGTGTACGCCGGACTGGGTATTTACGATACCATGCAATTTATCTCAAGCGATGTTGCCACCATCTGCACCGGTATGGCAGCTTCAATGGCGGCTGTCTTGTTGGTGGCGGGTGCCGAAGGCAAACGTTCAGCGTTGCCGCATTCGCGCGTGATGATTCACCAGCCGATGGGAGGTGCCCAGGGACAGGCTTCGGACATTGAAATCACAGCCCGCGAGATTCAGAAACTGAAGAAAGAACTTTATACGATTATTGCCGAACACTCGCATACGGACTTCGACAAAGTATGGGCCGACTCAGACCGCGACTACTGGATGACAGCCCAGGAAGCCAAAGAATACGGTATGATTGATGAGGTATTGATTAAAAAATAAACATGGCTGATTCAAGGACAAAGAAAAAGTGTAGTTTCTGCGGACGGTCGGAAAATGAAGTCAGTTTCCTTATAACGGGACTGAACGGCTGCATTTGCGACAGTTGCACCACCCAGGCTTACGAGATTACCCAAGAAGCATTGGGCGAAGGCAAGAAAAGCGCCGAAACTACCAAACTCAATTTAAAAGAACTACCCAAACCGGTAGAAATCAAGAAATTTATCGACCAATATGTAATCGGACAGGACGATGCGAAACGCTTCCTTTCCGTATCGGTCTATAACCATTATAAACGGTTGTTGCAAAAAGGCAGCGGCGACGATGTGGAGATTGAAAAGTCCAACATCATCATGGTAGGTAGCACCGGAACCGGAAAGACCTTGCTGGCACGTACCATCGCCAAGTTGCTGCACGTACCCTTTACCATCGTAGACGCTACGGTGCTGACGGAAGCCGGTTATGTGGGTGAAGATATTGAAAGCATTCTGACCCGTTTGCTCCAAGTGGCCGATTATAATGTGGCCGAAGCAGAACGCGGCATTGTCTTTATCGACGAAATCGACAAGATTGCCCGCAAGGGAGACAACCCCTCCATCACGCGCGATGTGAGCGGTGAAGGCGTACAGCAGGGCTTGTTGAAACTGCTCGAAGGCTCCGTGGTGAATGTTCCTCCTCAGGGGGGACGCAAACATCCCGACCAGAAGATGATACCGGTCAATACCAAGAACATCCTCTTCATTTGCGGAGGTGCTTTCGACGGTATTGAGAAGAAAATAGCACAACGGCTGAACACACACGTCGTAGGATACACCGCTTCGCAGAACACGGCCGTCATCGACAAGAGCAACATGATGCAGTACATCGCTCCCCAGGATTTGAAGTCATTCGGACTGATTCCTGAGATTATCGGCCGTCTTCCGGTGCTCACTTATCTCAATCCGCTGGACCGTAACGCGCTTCGTGCCATCCTTACCGAACCCAAAAACTCTATCATCAAACAATACGTCAAACTGTTTGAAATGGACAACATCAAGCTCACATTTGAAGACGCTGTTTTCGAATATATCGTAGACAAAGCGGTAGAATACAAGCTCGGTGCCCGTGGGTTGCGCTCTATCGTGGAGACAATCATGATGGATGTCATGTTTGAAATCCCTTCCGAGAGCAAAAGTGAGTATGAGGTGACGCTCGAGTATGCGAAACATCAACTGGAAAAAGCGAATATAGCACGTTTGCAAACCGCCTGAAATCAAAGCATCATACGGCCGATTTTGAATGATTCTGTATTTTCTTGAAAATATTAGTCACATTTTGCTTGGTAATTACGAAGTTGTTTATAACTTTGTTTGGCCCTCTCGAAAAAAGAGAGCTTACTTAAAGTTAAACCATGAACTGAATAAAACAACCTAAGTTAAGATGGCAAGGAAGATTAATTTAACAGATGAACTGAAAAAGTATTTCGGATTTAATAAGTTCAAGGGAAACCAGGAAACAATCATTCAGAATTTGCTCAATGGTAACGACACCTTTGTGCTGATGCCCACCGGTGGCGGGAAATCCTTATGCTATCAGTTGCCTTCGCTCTTGATGGAAGGTACGGCTATCGTGATTTCACCGCTCATCGCTTTGATGAAGAATCAGGTGGACGCCATGCGCAATTTCAGTGAAGAAGACGGCATCGCCCATTTTATCAACTCTTCATTGAATAAAGGTGCTATTGACCAGGTGAAGTCGGACATCCTTGCCGGAAAGACAAAATTGCTGTATGTGGCGCCCGAATCGTTGACGAAGGAAGAAAACGTTGAATTCTTGCGTTCTGTGAAAATCTCATTCTATGCAGTGGACGAAGCCCACTGTATTTCCGAATGGGGACACGACTTCCGGCCGGAATATCGGCGCATTCGTCCTATCATCAATGAAATAGGGAAAGCTCCGTTGATAGCACTTACTGCAACGGCAACGCCTAAAGTACAGCACGACATCCAGAAGAATTTGGGAATGATAAATGCCAAAGTCTTCAAATCTTCGTTCAACCGTCCGAACCTATATTATGAGGTACGCGCGAAGACTGCCAATATCGACCGGGATATCATCAAGTATATCAAAAGCAATCCGGAAAAATCGGGTATCATTTATTGCCTGAGCCGGAAAAGAGTGGAAGAACTTGCCGAAATCCTTCAAGCGAACGGTATCAATGCGCGCCCTTATCATGCAGGAATGGACTCGATGGCGAGAACCAAGAACCAGGACGATTTCCTGATGGAGAAAGTCGATGTCATTGTAGCTACTATCGCTTTCGGTATGGGAATCGACAAACCCGATGTGCGGTTTGTGATTCACTACGATATTCCGAAGAGTTTGGAAGGATATTACCAGGAGACAGGACGTGCCGGCAGAGATGGTGGCGAAGGCCAGTGCATAACCTTTTATACAAACAAAGACTTGCAGAAACTGGAGAAGTTTATGCAAGGAAAACCTGTGGCAGAGCAGGAAATTGGCAAGCAACTTCTGTTGGAAACTGCTGCTTATGCCGAATCTTCCGTATGCCGACGCAAGACGTTGCTACATTATTTCGGCGAAGAATATACGGAAGAAAATTGTGGAAATTGTGACAACTGTTTAAACCCTAAAAAACAAGTGGAGGCTCAAGAATTATTGTGTACCGTGATTGAAGCGATTATCGCGGTGAAAGAAAATTTTAAAGCAGATTATATAATAGACATACTACAAGGCAAAGAAACTTCAGAAATACAGGCGCATTTGCATGAAGACCTTGAAGTCTTCGGTTCTGGTATGGGCGAAGAAGACAAAACATGGAATGCAGTGATTCGTCAAGCTTTGATAGCGGGCTACTTGAGTAAGGATGTAGAGAATTACGGACTCCTGAAAGTGACCGAAGAAGGACGTAAGTTCTTGAAGAAGCCGAAATCATTCAAAATAACCGAAGACAACGACTTTGAAGAGGTCGAAGAGGAAGCACCGACACGCGGCGGTGGTTCTTGTGCCGTCGACCCGGCTCTTTACTCAATGTTGAAAGACCTGCGGAAGAAACTCTCCAAGAAGTTGGAAGTTCCGCCATATGTCATTTTCCAAGACCCCTCTTTGGAAGCGATGGCTACCATCTATCCGGTGACGTTGGATGAACTGCAAAACATTCCCGGTGTAGGTGCCGGAAAGGCAAAACGCTACGGTGAGGAGTTCTGCAAACTGATTAAGCGTCATTGTGAAGAGAACGAAATAGAGCGCCCCGAAGACTTACGTGTGCGCACGGTTGCCAATAAGTCGAAGATGAAGGTCGCTATCATCCAAGCCATCGACCGTAAAGTAGCGTTGGACGACATTGCTCTTTCCAAAGGCATTGATTTCGGTGAATTGCTCGACGAAGTGGAAGCCATCGTCTATTCGGGAACCAAATTGAACATCGACTACTTCCTGGAAGAAATCATGGATGAGGACCATATGCTCGACATCTACGATTATTTCAAGGAATCTACCACAGATAAGATTGACGATGCGCTTGACGAGTTGGGCGATGACTTCACCGAAGAAGAGGTTCGCCTGGTACGTATCAAGTTTATTTCGGAAATGGCTAACTAAATTTTTTGCACAGATACTTAAATAGCTTTCATCAGTTTCATCCGTTAGCAACTTAAAAACATAGGTTTGATAGTTGGGATGAAATTAGTGAAAGCTATTTTGTTTATAGACAAAAGAATTCTAAATTTTAAACTTCCGGAACTTTTTTAGAATATTATATCAATAAATCTCATTAGAAAACATTTCATTTACACATATTGTTGCCTTATTGGAATATGCACCTTCTATAAATATCATTCGATTTTTCTCGTAAAGTTTGTTTAAATTTACATCATTCAATTACTGTTTTAATGTTATGCATAGAAAATATTATGCATAAAAGCTATTGGTTATATTTGAATTAAATATATATTTGCACCATTAAATGAATTAATTTTTAAAAAGAATCATTTAATAAATCAATTAATATGGTTTGTGAAAATTTAGAGCTAATACATTATTGAATTTCATGTTCAATACTATTAGTCAATTTAATAATTCCTTAAATTTTTTACGTATGAGAAAAAGAACGATTAAGTTAATGAGTGCGGTGTTGTTTTTGTTCGGAATGTATGCCGGATATGTGCGGGCAACTCCTCTCGCTGGAATTCAGGAAGCACATACAATGATGCAGAACAATGTATGTAAAGGCGTTGTAGTAGATCAAAATGGTGAAACTGTTATTGGCGCGTCGGTTGTAGTCAAAGGTACTACGAATGGAACTATTACGGGAATAGACGGAGATTTCAGCATCTCTAATGCGAAAAAAGGCGATGTGATTGTTGTTTCGTATGTAGGATATGTGGATGCAGAAGTTGTGTGGGACGGTAATCCGCTTAGAATTACCTTGAAAGAAGATAATCAAACTTTGGATGAAATTGTGGTGGTAGGTTATGGAGTACAGAAGAAGGTTAATTTGACAGGTGCCGTATCATCCGTAAAAGGTGGTGAGTTAGAGACCCGTCCTGTAGTAGATGCTACCCAAAGTTTACAAGGTATGGTTCCAGGATTGCAGGTCAGCAACAACAGTTCGGGAAGACCAGGTGCTTCAGGTACGTTGAGTTTGCGCGGACAGGGAAACTTGGCAAACAATGCGAATCCTTATATTTTGGTAGATGGTGTAGAAATGGAACTGTCGGATGTCAATCCTAACGACATTGAGAATATTTCTGTACTGAAAGATGCTGCTGCTTGTGCCATTTATGGTGCACGTGCTGCTTACGGTGTCATCTTGGTTACTACCAAGAAAGGAACGGAAGGAAAGATGCGTACCAACTATCAAGGTACAGTAGGATGGAGTACTCCGACCGTGTTGCCTGACATGGTTAATTCGTTGGACTTCGTGAAGTTTTGGAACTACGGTGTGACCAATGCTGGCTCTGCTAATCGTGCCTACAGTGATGAAAAAATTGCCAATTTGGAAAAATATATGCGCGATCCGTTGAGTATGAATCCTTGGGCAGAACTTACACTGGGACAGTCGTTGAATGCTGCTTTCGAGAATTCGGAAAAAGGATTAGGCAACACTGATTATTTTGATCTTCACTACAAGAATTATAGCTTTAAGCATAACCATAATGTTAGTTTCAGTGGTGGTAGTAAGAAAGCACAGTATTATGTGTCGGGTGGATACTATAATGAGGAAGGAATCTTGCGTTATGCTGATATGGATTATACACGATATACGTTAAGTGCGAATATTAACTCCGAACTTACCAAATGGCTCAAACTGAAATTCAATACTAAATTTATGCATTCGGATAATAAGACACCATTCAGTCAGAGCAGCTCACTGGATGGTGGACTGAGTGAAGGTTTTTATCATAGTTTAGCACGTTTTCGTCCTACGGTATCGGCTGTTGACCCTAACGGTCATTTCACAGAACTCTCTTTGATTCCTTATTTGCAGAGCGGTACTTATACTGATACAAAGCGTGATCGTTTTAATATTACTACCGGATTTGAAGTAAAGCCGTTGAAAGATTGGATTATCTTCTTTGACTATACTTATAAACAACAGAATTTAGAATATGAAGCGTTGAATGTGGCTCCCTATATTTATGAACAAGATAACGTGACGCTAACCAAAGTTGCTCGTGCGGAAATGGGTGTGGCACAAGACGGTAAGTTTACCCGTGCTTATACCACCACTCGTTATCAGAGTATTAATCTTTATACCAATTATATGTTTTCGCTTGCCGATAAACACAATTTTGTAGTTATGGCAGGTTATCAGGAAGAAAACAATGATTACAGTTGGATGAAGAATTCCATTACCGGACTCTATTCCACTTCCAATCCGAATCTTGGGATGGGAACCGGTGATAAGACGGTGGTTGACACCCGTAACGGATGGGCTACACGCGGATTCTTCGGACGTATTAACTACGATTATGACGGACGTTATTTGCTTGAAGTGAACGGGCGTTACGATGGTTCTTCCCGTTTCGCTAAAGGAAACCGTTGGGGATTCTTCCCTTCTATTTCGTTAGGCTGGAACATTCATCGCGAGAGGTTTATGGAATCGACTGCCGATGTTGTTTCTAACTTGAAACTGCGTGCTTCGTGGGGATTGTTGGGTAATCAGGCCAATGCGGCGCTTTATACATTCTCATCCGATATGTCACTTAATGGCGGACTGGGTGGTTATATCTTTGCCGACGGGCGGCACATCTATACTAATCCGGCTGGCGTTATCGACCCTAAAACTACGTGGGAGAAAGTGGAAAGCAAGAATATCGGTCTTGATTTCGGATTCTTCAACAATGCACTGACCGGTACATTTGATATTTTCCAGCGCGATACAAAAGATATGTTGGGACCGGGAATGAAGTTCCCCGATATGTTTGGAGCTGCAGCACCCCAAACCAACAATGCCTGTATGCGTAACCGTGGTTGGGAACTTTCATTCAACTATCGTGGTAAGATAACCA
>NZ_CAJULN010000066.1 GCF_910586915.1 uncultured Bacteroides sp. | reverse complement strand
ATACTGATACGTTGTTTAACACAAAAGTAAACAAAATTGTTGGAAATGCAAAAAACAACCCAGTAACTATATGAATTGTAATGACTGTTTGCACAAAAAAAGAGGATACCTTCCGATATCCTCTTTCTATTATGTCAATCATTTCTGATTTCCTAATCTTTGTGGCTACTTGTTATTTCGTTTCCGTGCCGTCATTTTTACGTTTCGGCTCTTTTTTAGCCAGCAGGACAATATTATAGACATAATCTGTCATCCATTGTTCCGAGTATCCCAAACGCTCTTTGTATTGACGGACAGCGGCAGCCGTTTTATGTACGTCGTCAGCTTTCCATACCATCTTGGTGCATACATCATGAACTGTTTTTTGTGTCATTCCGTAAAGAGCCTTCTTGAAAATGGAGGGCATACGGAATTTCCATTGCATCAGGTTCCCCATCAGCATCATCAGGTCATTAGAGAATCCCTGATACATGAACAAGTAAGACTGAATGTCGTTCTGTGTGCGGCAATTACGCTTTACGGAAGCGTCAATTTCTTTGAAGAAACGTTCGTTCAATCCGTAATCCTGCATCAGCATCTTTCGGGCAGCCGCTTTTTCTGCCAGTCCCAATTTACCATTCTGAGTGGGTACTTTAAATAAGCGTTTGAAGTTAGCCACGTCCGGCAGGAATCGGATATTTGTAATGCCAAGATTGGTGGCGATTACTGACTGGAAATAAACCCGGGTCAGAGATATAAAATCCTCTACATTTCCGACGGTCGTTTCATCGGATTTTTTCTTGAATAAACCAAATAAGCCCATTGTTATATTTACAATTTTATTATTTACAACTTACGATTTGGTTACCAGGAGACTCTATTGTATGAATCTCGCTTGGCAAGCTGTCCGCAAAGATACGAAAAACAGTTGGGTTTCACTAATATTCCAATCCCTTTTCGATGTCTGTCATTATCTCTTTTTTATGGTTGACGGTTATTCTCTTTTTATCCGGAAGTAGAATTTGTGATTTTCGAATACAGGTTCCACAATATCGTAACGAATAAATTTGGCAAGCAGATGCTCGGCGGCTCGGCGTGAAAGACCTGTTTGCCGACAATAACGGTTGAGTGAGAGCAATGCTTCTTGTTCCAGTGTTTCCAACAGAAGTTGTTCGCGGTCGGTGTAACAGATAAGTTCTCCACACGGATTACCGCTCTGCTGCCATACACGCAGATGGATGGGCGTTGCCAGTATATTCTCGTCTTTGATGCGTAGATAGGCAAGCGGTTTGCCTGTTTCATCTTTGGCATATACCGATTTGTGCGGAGTTTCTTCGATTGTAACCACTAAGACTTGTCGTCCTTCTGCTATGTATGTTTTTAGTGTGTATTCCACTTCCGGTACGCAGTAAAGTTGTGCGGCGGCTTCAATCATATACTTCTCTTCTTCAGAACGTACTCCGGCTATTTTCCCATTGTCTTTCACGCCGATAAGCAATCGTCCTCCGTCCGTGTTGGCAAATGCAGAGAGGGTTTTGGCTATTTTGCGTGCATCGGAAATTTCAAACTTAAAATCCTGTTGTTGATGCTCACCTTCAGCAATCAGTGTATGTATATAATCGGTATCTGTAAGCAATTTCATGGATGCAAAGGTAGATAAAAAAGGTGAAAAGCCTTTTTTTTGCATAAAATTCGGGGATTATTTCAAAAAAAAGATTGTTTTTATGCATTTATTTCGGGAAACAATGTATTTTTGCGGCACATTATTAACGAAAAAACTATAAAGGGATTATGAAAGAATTGGTTGAAAAAGTAGCAGCTCTTTATGCTGACTTCTCAAAAGATGCTAATGCTCAGATTGAAAATGGTAACAAAGCAGCAGGAACTCGTGCTCGTAAGATTTCTTTGGAAATTGAAAAAGCAATGAAGGAATTCCGCAAAGCATCTTTGGAAGCTTCTAAGAAATAATAATTAGAAGACTACTGAGATATTAGGAAAAAGAAGAAGGTCTGCCGCTTGTGTGGCAGACCTTCTTTTTGTATTGGCGATATCTTTTTTTAATGGAGGTGAAAAAATCAAATTAATTTTAATTGTATATTTGCCGTTGTAATCGGATTACTATATGAATGAAAATGTCTTGGCTAAACTGAAGATACTTGCAGAATCGGCGAAGTACGATGTTTCTTGTTCGTCCAGTGGCACAGTGCGTTCCAATAAACCGGGGATGCTGGGCAATACTGTGGGAGGATGGGGGATATGTCACAGTTTTGCCGAAGACGGACGGTGCATATCGTTGTTGAAAATCATGCTTACCAATTATTGCATCTACGACTGCGCCTACTGCATCAACCGCCGTAGCAACGACCTTCCCCGCGCCACCTTCTCCGTATCCGAACTGGTGGAACTGACAATGGAATTTTATCGCCGCAACTATATTGAAGGGTTGTTTCTCAGTTCAGGCGTTGTCCGCAATCCGGACTATACGATGGAGCGGCTGGTACGTGTGGCAAAAGATTTGCGGCAAGTGCATCGCTTCAACGGATATATCCATCTCAAAAGCATCCCCGGTGCCAGCCGCGAGTTGGTGAACGAAGCCGGCTTGTATGCCGACCGTCTCAGTGTCAATGTCGAAATTCCCAAAGAAGAAAATCTGAAACTGCTTGCTCCGGAGAAAGACCACAAGAGTGTCTTTGCCCCGATGAAGTATATCCAGCAAGGAGTGCTGGAGAGCAAGGAGGAGCGGCAGAAATTCCGCCACGCCCCACGGTTTGCACCGGCCGGACAGAGTACGCAAGTCATTGTCGGCGCTACTTCCGAGACGGATAAAGACATACTTTTCCTTACGTCGGCACTCTACAACCGTCCCACGATGAAGCGTGTCTATTATTCCGGTTATGTCTCCGTGAATACTTACGACAAGCGTCTGCCTGCCTTGAAGCAGCCTCCATTGGTGCGCGAGAACCGGCTTTATCAGGCAGACTGGCTGTTGCGTTTCTACCAATTCAAGGTAGATGAAATCGTAGACGACGCTTATCCCCATCTCGACCTTGAGATAGACCCGAAACTCTCGTGGGCCTTGCGTCATCCCGAGCATTTCCCTGTTGATATCAATAAAGCGGATTACGAGATGCTTCTCCGTGTGCCGGGCATCGGGGTGAAGTCGGCGAGACTGATTGTTGCTTCCCGGCGTTTCTCCCGGTTGGGTTTTTACGAATTGAAGAAGATAGGAGTAGTGATGAAGAAAGCACAATACTTCATTACCTGTAAAGAACTGCCTTTGCAGATGCAGACGGTGAATGAGCTTTCGCCGCAACGGGTGCGTACTTTGTTGCTGCCCAAAGGCAAAAAGAAAACAGATGAACGCCAGTTGACACTTGATTTTGGAGAATGAGTATTTACGTTTACGATAAAACCTTCGACGGCTTGCTGACTGCTGTTTTTGATGCTTATTTCCGCAAGACCTTTCCCGACGAGTTGTTGTCGGAAGGAGATACCTTACCTTTATTTTATGATGAACTGCATACGGTGGTCACCGACGAGGAGAAAGCTGCCCGCGTATGGCGTGGTTTGCAGAAAAAGGTTTCCTCTTCCGCGTTGGGGTGTCTGACTCAAAGTTGGTTGTCCGAGTTGCCCGAAGTGGGTATGCTTATCTTTCGTTATATCTGCAAGGCGATTGATGCTTCCCGTTCCATTGAGACCAATTTTGCCGACCCGGATGTGCTGCGGCTTGCACAAATCTGGAAGAAAGTGAATGGGGAGCGTGTACACCTGATGCAGTTTGCCCGTTTTCAGAAGGCGGCGGACGGTACATTCTTTGCAGCCTTCGAACCGCAGTTCAATGCGCTTCCGCTTGCCGTCGAGCATTTCAAGGACCGCTTTGCCGACCAAAGGTGGATTATCTATGATATGAAGCGTTGTTACGGCTTTTACTACGATTTGCAGGAGGTGACTCCGGTTTATTTCGATGAAGACAGCCGTGAATCCCATCTGATAACGGGAATGCTGGATGAAAGCCTGATGGATAAAGATGAAAAACTCTTCCAGCAACTTTGGAAAACTTATTTCAAGGCTATTTGTATAAAAGAACGTTTGAATCCGAGAAAACACAGGCAGAATATGCCTGTGCGCTATTGGAAGTATCTGACGGAGAAGCAGCGGTAACGTGTCACTTAACGAAAACGTTGCATACACACGCATGAACCTCATATAAAACTAATCTTTTTCCTGCGATGGCCTGTCGGCTGCCATGCGAATGTCTGTCGGTTTTCTTACTAAAATTTATTCGTCTGACTATAGTGGTCTTTTCGTCTGACTATAGTCAGACGAAAGAAACACTACAGTCAGACGCAAGTTCAACTATAGTCAGACGAATAAATTTATGCATTCCGACCGTTAGTCTGTAGGCAACGGAAAATTAAATCTTAGGCAATTCTCTGCTAACCGATAGACTGAACGTAAGCATCCTCCAAAGAATGTTTTCCGTTTTAGTGTTTGCTATATTGTAGAAAAATATTTTTATAGAAGTTTCTATAAAAAATAACCGTAGATTTCGCTATGCTACGTCTACGGTTATCATATGTTTTTTTAGGAGATTTCCTTTATCATTTGCTTTCAATCTCCAGCACGCCTTTCGTCAATCCCTTTCCGGTAGCTTCCAGTGTGATTTTTCCCGGCTTTTCCGAAGAAGAGACGATTGCTGTCATCATACCGTTAAATACTTTCATTTTCGGAGTTTGGAACGATTCGAGCGAAGCCGGATTTCCGTTGGCTCCTGCACGGTAGCTTCCCGCACCTTTCACTTTGAAGCTGATAACATTGTCGGCCAACGGACAGAGGTTGCCCGCTTTGTCGACTACTCTCACTGTGACAAACGACAGGTCTTTGCCATCGGCTTTAATCTGTGTACGGTCGGGAATCAGTTCGATGTGGTGCGGCTTTCCGGCCGTGTGAATCTCTTTTTCGGCTACAGCCTTTCCGTTTTTGTCGTAAGCCACCACTTTCACCGTGCCCGGTTCGTATTTTGTATCCATCCACATCAGACGATAGCGTTGCTGGCGTTTCAGATTGGCGGTAGAGGTGGAGTCGGCGCTATTGTCAATTGTTACGGAGAGGTCTTTCGTGCGTTTACCCTGGCTCTTGCCGTTGATAAACAGTTCGGCAGACGGGTGGTTGGTGTAGACAAAGACAGGCACTACCTCGCCTTCGTGTCCTTTCCAATTCCAGTGGGGCAGGATGTGGAGGGTCTCTGCGTTTTTGTTCCAATGGCTGCGATAGAGATAATAGCGGTCTTTCGGCAGTCCGGCAAGGTCGATGATACCGAACAGCGAGGAGTGGCTGGGCCAATCGGTATAATACGGGGTAGGTTCGCCGAGATAGTCGAAACCGGTCCATACAAATTCGCCGATGCAGTAGGGAAGGTCTTCGTGCTGGATGAAGTCGTCTTCGGGCAAGTTAGACCATCCACAGTGTTCCACATCGTACGAAGAGGCCTGATGGTCGGGATATTTCTGCATCGAGCGGCGCGCTACGGGCAGTTTGTAAACACCGCGCGAGCTGACAGTAGAAGCCGTCTCGCTACCTAAAATAATCTGTTGCGGCAGTTTCTTGTAGTTTTCCTGATATTTGTGCGGGCGGTAGTTGAATCCTGCCACGTCCATCACGGCAGCCATATTGTTGTTGACCACGGCGTCCGGAGCATCCATTCCTTGAGTGACGGGACGCGTGGGGTCTTCGCGATGGCAGATGTCTTGCAGGAATCGCGAGAGTTTCGGGCCGCGGTTGCCGTTCCATTGGTCGGGTACTTCGTTGCCGATGCACCACATTACTACACTCGGATTGTTACGGAACTGATGAATCAGGTTCACCAAGTCTCTCTCCGCCCATTCGTCGAAAATCTTATGGTAACCGTTCTGCAACTTGGCGCTCTTCCATTCGTCGAACGATTCCGCCATTACCATCATACCCATTTCGTCGCAGGCGCGAATCAGTTCGGGGGCAGGCATATTGTGCGAAGTACGGATGGCGTTGCAGCCCATGTCTTTCAGGATACGTATTTGGCGACGGATACCGGCTTCGTTGGCGATACCACCCAAAGGACCTAAGTCGTGGTGGTTGCAGACACCTTTGAATACGGTGCGTTCGCCGTTCAGGTAAAATCCTTTGTTCGGGATGATTTCGATGGAGCGGATACCGAAAGTCGTGGTGTATTCGTCCTTCAGCGTGTTTCCTTCGTACACTTTGGATACGGCGGCATAAAGTGAAGGCGAGTCGGGCGACCACAAGAGAGGAGCGTCTACCACGAAATCCTGCTCAAAGACTTTTCCGTCATACTTCGTACCTCTCTTTTCGTTGGCGGCTACCACTTTACCGTCGGGAGCAGTCAGCTCGGTCACGATGCGGTAGTCAGTCAAAGATTTGCCGGAAGGGATTTCGAGACTGGTTTTCAAGTTTACTTTGGCAAACTCCTTCTTCACCACGGGCGTGGTCAGTTGGGTTCCCCACGTGGGGATGTGGGCGTCTTCGTTAATCACTAAGTGCACGTTCCGGTAGAGTCCCGCACCCGGATACCAGCGCGAGGATTCGGTTTCGTTCTCCAGGCGGATGGCGAGTGTGTTCTGTTCGTCCGCTTTCAGATAAGGAGTGGCGTCGATGCAGAAGGAGTTGTAGCCATAGTGCCAGTAACCCGCTTCCTGTCCGTTGATGTAAACGCGCGGATGGCTCATGGCGCCGTCGATGATAAGGGTTGCTTTCTTGCCCGAGGAGAATCCCGGTGCTTCGAAGTTGAGCCGATACCAGCCCACTCCGACGAAGGGAAGTCCGCCCGTACGTCCGGCGTGTTCCATCGCTTCCTTCTGTCCGTCTTGGGTGATGGCTACATTCTGTTTGTCGTTCTCGATACTGAAAGGCCCGTAGATAGCCCAGTCGTGCGGAACGTTGACTGCTTGCCATTTGGCGTCGTCATACTCTTTTCTGCCGAAGTCTTTGCTGTCTTCGCGGGTAAACTTCCATCCCTTTTCAAAGGTTTGTTGGGTACGCACTTGCGCAATGGCCAAGGCGGGTACAGCTATCAAGAGAGCTGCTGCGATTTTAAAATGTTTTTTCATACATATATATGGGGTAAAGATTGTTGTTTACTTTTATTCCGAATCCTGTAGGTTGTTTTCCCCTTCGGCGGATTCGGAGGAGGAGAGACGGCTGCCGCAGTATTTGCAGTATGCGGCGTTTTCTGCGTGTCCGGAGCGGTGGCAGTGCGGGCACTTCTTCTTTTGTTTCTGCTTGTAGTCTTTCATCATTGACGCCGAAACAATGCCGGTGGGCACGGCGATGATGGTGTAACCGATGAGCATCACGCAGGCGGAGAGAAAGCGTCCGAAGCCGGTGGCGGGAGTGATGTCTCCGTATCCTACAGTGGTCATGGTGACGATGGCCCAATAGATGCTGTTCGGTATGTTGTTGAATTCGGTATCGGGCTGTGTGCCTTCAATCATGTACATCAGTGTCCCGATGGAAGTCACCAGGATAACGACAAACAAGAAGAACACTGCAATCTTTTTACTGCTTTCGTGCAGGGCGGTAAGCAGCCGTTCGCCTTCGTTGAGGAAGTGGAAGAGCTTGAATACACGAAACACACGTATCAGCCGGAAGGTACGTATGATGAGCAGGTAACGTGCTCCGGGGAAAAGCAGTCCGATGTAAAGGGGCAGCGTTGCCAGCAGGTCGACAATGCCGAAGAAACTGAGAACGTATTTTCTCGGACGGGGCGAGCAGTAGATTCGGGTCAGATACTCGAATGTAAAGAAAGCGGTGAAAAGATATTCAAGCACGACGAACGGAGTTGTCAGATACGGAGGAAGTCCTTTCAGGCTTTCGATGATGACAAGCAGCACGCTGACCAGGATGCACCCAATAAGAACCACGTCAAACCGTTTCCCGGCAGGGGTGTCCGATTCGAAGATGATGACGTATAACTTCCGTTTCAGTTGCTCGTCATGCATAAAGCGGTGGATTCTTTCTTTCAGTTTCATGAGGAAACGTGTGTAGGGATTAGTCTATCACCCAGTTTTTGTTGTGGACAATGGTGTTCTTCGGCTCGTAATACATCCCTTCTTTCGTAGGTATGCGCAAGACATATGTCTTTCCACTGTTGTTTTTCAGCGAGGTATCGCGCAGCCACGGGTTGGCGTCGCGGAGTTGTGCATAGCCGATTCCCTGCTGCTTGGCAAACTCACTTAGGTTGGCGATGGAGGTATTCACAGTCACCTCCTTGTAGGGGATGGCAGGGTAGAGATGTTCTCTTTTCAGCAAGAATCCGTAACGTTGCGGGTTGCTGAGTATCTCCTTGACGGCCAGCAGGCGGAACATATAGCGCGATGTCTCTTCCACCAGCCACAAGTCCATCGCATGGCTTGCCAACTGCTTTTCGAGTTGCGAGGAGATGCGTGCCTGTCCGGCGTTGTAAGCGGCGGATACTGCCATCCAGTCGCCATATTTGGCATACGCTTGTTTGAAGTACTTGCAGGCGGCGACGGTTGCTTTTTCTATATGGTAGCGTTCGTCCACGTTGTCGTTCACTTCCAGTCCGAATTCCCGTCCGGTGGCGGGCATGAACTGCCACAGTCCGGCTGCTCCGGCGGGGGAGCGTGCGATGGTGTTCAGGTTGCTTTCAATCACCATCAGATATTTGAAATCGTCGGGGATACCGTTTGCTTTCAATATCGGTTCTACGATGGGGAAATAGCGGTTGGCACGTTTTATCAGAAGCATGGTTGTGGAGTGCATATAGGTGAAAGCCATCATTTCGCGATCCATCCGTTCGCGGCGGTCGTAGCGGCGAAGGTCGATGGCGGTTCCGTCAAAGACAACCTGTGAAGGCACGGTAGGAGGGGTGACGCAATAAGGCACTTCCGACTTTACCGAATGGGGTTCGTTCACTTGGCTGCTGCCTATCAGGACGGGGAGGGTGGCACCTATGCAGAACACCAATATAAAAGTGAGGATATAGTTGATTTTCGTTTGTTTTTTCATCTCGTTTTATTCTCTTATTTATTCAGTAGTCAGACTTATTGTGCAAAGATAACCTCATTTTGTGTTTCACAAAGAACTTTTCCTGCATTTTATGCGTTTTTTGAATGTATCCGGTGATACAATTTAAAAAATAGCTTATGGATTATAAAATTATTCATCAACCCGAACAGTATTTGTTCAAAACAGAAGTAGACGGGCGTACTGCCTTTGTACAATATCGCCTGTTGGGTGATTCGCTTGACATCATCCACACGATTGTGCCCCGTCCGATAGAAGGGCGAGGGGTGGCTGCCGCATTGGTGAAGGCTGCCTACGAATATGCCCTTGCCAACGGGATGAAGCCGAAAGCGACCTGTTCGTTTGCGGTGCGCTGGCTGGAGAGGCATCCCGAAATGTGCGGATAAGTTGCCGCGTCTGATAGATTTTGCTATCTTTGCGCGCAATTTTAGAACATAGACGTATGGCAATTTCTAAAGAGATGACGGCAGGTCCGGCATTCCCTCTTATTTTAAGATTTACACTGCCGCTTTTGCTCGGCAATCTGCTGCAACAAACGTACTCGCTTGTCGATGCGGCAATCGTTGGAAAGTTTTTGGGTATTAATGCGTTGGCTTCGGTAGGAGCCAGCACGTCGGTCGTATTCCTCATCTTGGGATTTTGCAACGGTTGTTGCGGCGGTTTCGGTATTCCCGTGGCGCAGAAGTTCGGAGCGAGAGATTATAGTACGATGCGCAGTTATATATCCGTCAGTCTGAAACTCGCTTTGGGGATGTCTGTCACGGTTGCTATCGTTACCAGTATCTTTTGTGCGGATATTCTTCGGATGATGCGCACGCCGGAGAATATTTTTGAAGGAGCGTATGCTTATCTGCTGGTCACTTTTATCGGCGTGCCTTTTACGTTCTTCTACAATCTTCTTTCAAGTATTATCCGTGCATTGGGCGACAGCAAGACACCGTTTTGGTTTCTGTTGCTCTCTACGGTTCTTAATATAATCCTCGATTTGTTCTGTATCCTGGTGCTTGGTTGGGGAGTGGCGGGGGCTGCCATTGCCACGGTTATCTCACAGGGGCTTTCGGCAGTGCTTTGCTATTTTTATATGTATCGTAAGTTTGCTATCTTGCAGAGTACTGCGAAAGAACGCCGGTTTCAGTCGAAGTTGGCTAAAACGCTGCTCTATATTGGTGTGCCTATGGGACTTCAGTTTTCCATTACCGCCATTGGCAGTATCATGCTGCAAAGTGCAAACAATGCGTTGGGTACGGCTTGTGTGGCTGCCTTTACTTCGGCAATGCGAATCAAGATGTTCTTCATCTGTACATTCGAGAGCCTGGGCATTGCAATGGCAACGTATAGCGGACAGAATTACGGTGCCGGCAAACCGCAACGCATTTGGCTGGGGATTAAGGCAAGTGCCTTGATGATGATAGTCTATGCGGCATTTACTTTCGTACTTCTGATATTGGGAGCCAGGTACTTTGCCCTGATTTTTGTGTCTCCGTCGGAAACGGAGATACTGTTGGATACGGAACTCTTCCTTCATATCTCCTGTGTGTTCTTCCCTGCGCTCGGATTATTGTGTATTTTGCGTTACACCATTCAAGGGGTGGGCTTCACCAATCTTGCCATGTTCTCCGGGGTGGCGGAGATGATTGCGCGGGTTCTTGTCAGTCTGTATGCGGTGCCCGCTTTCGGTTTCCTTGCCGTGTGCTATGGCGACCCGATGGCTTGGATAGCTGCCGACCTCTTCCTTGTTCCCGCTTTCGTCTATGTGTACAGGCGATTGAAGCGACAGGCGCTTACGGCGGCGGTGGCGATTTAAAAGTCCGCTTCTTTTTGTATGCAGATTATATCTTCGTAGATAGGGTGGCGGAACTCGATATATTCTGCGTGTAGATACAGCCTGTCTGCTTTCTTGCCATATAGCTCATCGCCGAGAATGGGGCGGTTCAGCCCTTTCGGGTGGGCGGTATGTATGCGTAGCTGGTGTGTACGTCCGGTCAACGGATACAAGGTGATGCGGGTATGTCGCTTTGAACTTGC
>NZ_CAJULN010000065.1 GCF_910586915.1 uncultured Bacteroides sp. | reverse complement strand
GTGATGACCATACGGTGCACCCATCCGGTGTAATCGTCGGGCGTCTGAATTTCGTACCAACCGGTATACTGACGCACTTTGACAGGCATTCCCAACAAAGCCTGCGTACTCATTCCGGAAGTGAATTTACCTTCTTCACGCACATTACAAACCGAAACCTGCACAACCCCGTAGGTCGAATCGGCCGACAGAGGAGGTATTTCCTGCGCTTTCATACTTAGGGCGGAAATTGCCCAGATACAACATAAAAAGAGAGCGTTTTTCTTCATAAAATCCTATTTTCTTACCGGCAAAGGTAGAAATTATTTCTATTTATGGTCTATTCTTTAGATAAAACAAAATAAATGACGTACTTTTGCAGCCTAAAGCAGTTGGCCGGTCTGTCGCGTGCATAATTTGTGCAGGAGGAAAGTCCGGGCAACACAGAGCATCCTACTTCCTAACAGAAAGCTGTCCGCGAGGGTAGAGTAACGTAGAAGAAAACAACCGCCCCTCCTTTCGGGGAGAGGTAAGGGTGAGAAGGTGGGGTAAGAGCCTACCAGCCGTATGGTGACATATCGGGCTGTGCGTCTTAGGAGTTGTAAGGTCATGTAAACCGGCGTTATGAGAGTTGCTCGCTCCATGTCGGAGGGTAGACCGCTAAAGTGTCGTGGTGACACGCCACTCAGATAAATGACAGACACCTTATTTATATAGGGTACAGAACTCGGCTTACAGGCTGACTGCTTTTTCTTTTAAAAACTCGGAGCCATGAAGAAAAAAATCACGGATATATGGAGGTTCCTTACGTATGACATCTGGCGCATTACGGAAGGCGAAGTGACACGGACAAAATTCTCGCTCTACAACATCATCAAAACCATTTATCTCTGTATCAACCGGTTCACCAAAGACCGGATGGCAAATAAGGCCTCAGCTCTGACATACAGCACACTGCTTGCCATCGTTCCCATGCTCGCCATCCTGTTTGCCGTTGCACGCGGATTCGGGTTCGACAATTTAGTGGAACATCAGTTGCGCAACGGATTCGGAGGAAACACGGAGACAACAGAAACCATCCTCTCGTTCGTCGATTCCTATCTTTCGCAAACCAAAGGCGGGGTGTTCATCGGAATCGGTCTGATAATGCTGTTATGGACGGTGATTAACCTGGTGAGCAATATCGAAATCACCTTCAACCGTATTTGGGAAGTGAAGAAAGCGCGCTCCATGTACCGCAAGATTACGGATTATTTCTCCATGTTCCTGCTGATGCCGATTCTGATTGTCATCTCCGGCGGTCTTTCCATTTTCATGAGCACCATGCTCAAGCAGATGAACGACTTCGTGCTGCTGGCCCCTATCATGAAATTCCTGATACGTCTTGTTCCCTTCGTCCTGACCTGGCTGATGTTCACGGGGCTGTACATCTTCATGCCCAACACAAAAGTACAAATCAGGCACGCGCTTATCGCAGGAATCTTGGCGGGAACCGCTTACCAGACCTTTCAGTATCTCTACATCAACAGCCAGTTGTGGGTATCAAAATACAATGCCATCTACGGTAGTTTTGCCGCCCTACCCCTATTCCTTCTTTGGTTGCAAACCTCCTGGACCATCTGCCTGTTTGGAGCCGAACTGACCTATGCGGGACAGAACATCCAAAGTTTCAGCTTCGACCAAGACACCCGGAACATCAGCCGGCGTTACCGCGACTTTATCTCTCTTCTTATCATGTCTCTCATAGCCAAAAGATTTGAAAAGAACCAATCGCCCTACACTGCCTTGAAACTATCGGAAGAGCATCAGATACCGATACGGCTCACCAATCAAGTACTTTATCAACTGCAAGAGATACATTTGATTCACGAAGTGGTGACGGATGCAAAAAGCGAAGAAATCGGCTATCAGCCGTCAATGGATATCAATCAACTGAATGTAGCCATTCTGCTCGACCGACTGGATACCTACGGCTCGGAGAACTTCAAGATTGACAAAGACGAAGAGTTCAGCGACGAATGGAAAGTGCTGACCGAATCTAGGGAGGAATATTATAAAAAGGCAAGCAACGTATTACTGAAAGATTTGTAAACAAGCATCGCCTTAAAACGCAAGAATTGAAATTAAACACAATTATATCAACAAAAAAATGAAAAAACTACTACTCAATGCTTTTGCCTTATGCTTTGCAGGGGCAATCGCGGCACAAGAAGCTCCGCTATGGATGCGTAACTGCGTTCTCTCGCCGGACGGGACTACCATTGCCTTCACCTACAAAGGAGACATCTACACGGTGCCGGTCACAGGCGGGCGGGCAACACAAATCACGACCAATCCCGCCTTCGACACCAACCCCGTATGGAGCCCCGACAGCAAGCAAATCGCCTTTGCATCCGACCGTATGGGAAGCCTGGATGTTTTCACCGTATCCAAAGACGGCGGCGTTCCGCAACGGCTGACCACCCACTCGGGCAACGAAAAGCCCATTGCCTACAAAGACAGCAAGCACATCCTGTTTACTGCCAACATCACTCCTGCCGCCGAAGATGCAGGATTTCCTTCCGGACAGTTCCAACAGGTTTACGAAGTACCCGTGACAGGCGGACGTCCCGTCATGTTCTCGTCCATGCCGATGGAATGCATCTCCATCAATAAAGAGGGACATATGCTCTATCAAGACAAGAAGGGATATGAAGATTACTGGCGCAAGCACCAGGTCTCCCCTATCGCCCGCGACATTTGGATGTACGCTCCCGGAAAGACACCGGCTTATCAAAAACAAACGAATTTCGGTGGTGAGGACCGCGAACCGGTATGGGCTCCCGACGGAAAATCCTTCTACTACTTGAGCGAAGAAAAAGGTTCTTTCAACGTATTCCAACGTACTCCCGGAGCTACTGCCGCCAAGCAGGTGACTTTCCATACCAAACATCCGGTACGCTTTTTAAGCATAGCCACCGACGGTAAACTTTGCTACGGCTACAACGGCGAAATCTACACACTCGCCCCGGGCAAAAAGCCGCAGAAGGTGAACATCGCCATCCTGTCTGACAGAAACGATAAAGACATCATCCGCCAAATCAGAACGAACGGCGCTACCGACATCGCTGTCTCTCCCAAAGGAAAAGAGATTGCCTTCATCATGCACGGCGATGTATATGTCACCTCCATCGATTACAAGACAACCAAACAAATCACCAACACTCCCGACCAAGAACGCAACCTCAGCTTCTCGCCTGACGGACGAACATTGGTGTATGCATCCGAACGTAACGGATTGTGGCAGTTGTACACCTCGACCATCGTGCGTGAGGAGGAAAAGCAGTTCACCTATGCCACCGAGTTGAAGGAAGAGCGTCTTACAAAATCCAACGTCGCTTCCTTCCAACCGCAGTTCAGCCCCGACGGCAAAGAAATCGCCTTCCTCGAAAACCGTACTGCCATCCGCATCATCAACCTGAAAAGCAAAGCAGTGCGCACCGTCATGGAAAGCCAATACCAATACTCCTATGCAGACGGCGACCAGTGGTTCCAATGGAGCCCCGACAGCAAGTGGATTCTTTCAGACTTCATCGGCGTAGGCGGCTGGAACAACAAAGATGTCGTACTGCTGAAAGCCGACGGAAAAGGTGAAATGGTGAACCTCACCGAAAGCGGATACGGCGACAGCAACGCCAAATGGGTGCTCGGCGGAAAAGCCATGATATGGAACAGCGACCGTGCCGGCTACCGCAGCCACGGTAGCTGGGGAAGCGAAAGCGATACTTACATCATGTTCTTCGACGCAGAAGCCTACAACCGTTTCCTGATGAACAAAGAAGACCTCGCTTTACTCGAAGAGGCGGAGAAAGCAGAAAAAGCGGAGAAAGAGAAAAAGGAAAAGGCTGAAAAAGAAAAAGCCGACAAGAAGAAGGACAAGAAAGACGGCAAGAAAGACGACACGGACAAAAAAGAAAAAGAAGAAGCCGCAAAAACACTTACTTTCGACCTCGAAAACCGTTTCGACCGCATCGTACGTCTCACCGTCAACTCTTCCCGCTTAGGCGATGCCGTCCTCACCCCGAAGGGCGACGCCCTTTATTACCTGGCAGCCTTTGAAGGCGGCTACGATTTGTGGGAGCATAAATTGAAAGAGAACACCACCCGCATCTTGCTCAAAGGTGTTGGCGGCGGTGCACTGATACCCGACAAAGAGGGGAAAAACATCTTTATGTGCACAGGCGGACAACTGAAAAAAATCGAAATTGCCGGCAACAGAATCACGCCGATTCACTTCGAAGCCTTTTTCGACCACCGTCCTTACGACGAACGCGCCTACATCTTCGACCACGTCTGCCAGCAGGTGAACGATAAATTCTACGTTGCCAACCTGCAAGGTACCGACTGGAAAGGATACAAAGAGGCCTACCAACGCTTCCTACCCCACATCAACAACAATTACGACTTTGCCGAAATGCTGAGCGAACTGCTCGGCGAACTGAACGCTTCGCACACCGGAGCACGCTACGGCGGAGGAGGATATGCCATGCCTACAGCTACCTTAGGCGTATTCTATGACGAGTCTTACGACGGTGCCGGACTGAAAATCAAAGAGATAATGGCACAAAGCCCCTTAGCTCAGAAAAAGACAGACGTCAAAGCAGGATGCATCATCGAAAAAGTAGACGGACAAGCTATTGAAGCCAACGCAGATTATTTCCCGTTGTTCGAAGGCAAAGTAGGACGCAAAGTCATCCTTACCGTGTACGACCCGGCTACCAAGAAACGGTTTGAAGAGACCGTAAAAGCCATCAGCTACGGAGCCCAAAACGAGCTGCTCTACAAACGCTGGGTGAAACGTTGTGCCCGCAAGGTAGAAGAACTTTCCGGCGGCCGCATTGCCTACGTACATATCAAAGGAATGGACAGCCCCAGCTTCCGCCAGATGTATTCCGAACTGTTAGGACGCTACCGCAACAAAGAAGCAGTCATCGTAGACACCCGTCACAACGGCGGCGGATGGTTGCATGACGACGTGGTGACACTGCTCAACGGCAAAGAATACCAGCGCTTCGTTCCGCGCGGACAATACATCGGCAGCGACCCGTTCAACAAATGGCTGAAACCTTCGTGTATGCTGACTTGTGAAGATAATTACAGCAACGCCCACGGCACGCCCCACGTCTACAAAACCTTAGGTATCGGAAAATTGGTAGGTGCCCCCGTTGCCGGAACCATGACCGCCGTATGGTGGGAACGCCAGATAGACCCGTCTATCGTATTCGGTATCCCGCAAGTAGGCTGTATGGATATGGAAGGCAATTACCTCGAAAATCGAACTTTGCAGCCGGACATCCTTGTCTACAACGAACCGGAAGCGAGCCTGAAAGGCGAAGACGCCCAGTTGAAAGCAGCAGTAGACCATCTGCTGAAGGAACTGTCTGACAAGAAAAAATAAACCTGCGACAAGCAGATACCCCCCCAAAAAAACAACGCGGATTCCACGGTATGAAAACAATCAAAAACCGTGAAATCCGCGTTATTCGTATCCTGCCGTCAGGAACAGCCTCCCCTATTCAGTAGCGATTGTAAGAAACCACCTTCTCCTTCGGCTTCCTCATTTTCTTCCGTTTCTCTTTGGCAGGATACCCTATCGCAATATCCAGCAGCAGGCGTTTGGAAGCGGGAATTCCCGCCAAACGTTTTATTTCCTTTTCGTCAAACCACCCTAAGATACACGACCCCAAACCTTCGCTTTCGGCAGCCAGCGTGATATGGGCGGTAGCAATTCCGATATCAATGAGTGGAAAATGCTTGTTCTTCACTTTCCCGCCGAGCAGGGAAGTGATATTGGCCGACTCTTCCACAATCAGGATATGCACGGGAGCATCTTTGGCAAATTTATTCATTCCCAGTCCCGCCGTCGCTTTGCCAATCTTCAAAGCCAATTCGTGCTCGGTGATTACCACAAACTTCCACGGCTGCGCATTACAGGCGGAAGGCGCCAACCGTCCCGCTTCAATGATTCGTTCCAGTTTCTCCGCTTCCACCGGGCGTTCCTTGTCATACGCCCGGTCGCTCTGCCGCGAAAGCACCAATTGCAAAAATTCGCTATGCTCCATCCTACTTATACTGAATCATCCGACTGATATACTTGCCTATGATATCAAACTCGATATTCACCACACTGCCAATTTCAAAAGTATGGAAATTAGTATGCTCGTAAGTATATGGGATAATAGCCACCTGGAAAGTATCATCCGTCGGATTACATACTGTCAGGCTGACGCCGTTCACCGTCACCGAGCCTTTATCCACTGTGATGTATCCGCGCTTCGCCATCTCCTTGTCAAACGTATAGCGGAAAGTGAAATACCAGCTTCCCTCCGCATCGCTGATGTCGGTGCAGGTTGCGGTCTGGTCCACGTGTCCTTGCACGATGTGTCCGTCCAGACGTCCGTTCATCATCATGCTGCGTTCCACATTCACCTTGTCCCCCACTTTCAGCACACCGAGATTAGAGCGTTCCAACGTCTCCTTCATGGCAGTCACCGTGTACGTATCCTCCGTCAGACTCACCACCGTCAGGCATACGCCGTTGTGAGCAACACTCTGGTCGATTTTCAATTCACCCACAAACGAACACTTAAAAGTAAAGTGTATATTCTCCTGGTCTTTCACCAGTGCTACTAAGGTAGCATATTCTTCTACGATTCCGGAAAACATAATGTAATTTACGATTTTACTGTTTACGATTTAAAAGTTTTTTATCTATTAGGGGTCAAAGATACAAATAAGCCGGCAGGAAAGAAAATCGAAGTATAAAAAAAGGGGCTTTTCACAAAGCTCCTTTTTCAGTTTTCAATAGGTATTAGTTTTTTTTAAGGTAAAAAGATTGTTTTCAGGATAACGGCGCAAAGATAGGGGCTTTTACCAATACTATCCAAATTCCAAAATATGTCATATAACATCTTTTTGAAAAATCTTTGAATTTATTATCATTTGAGGCTAAAACCCCCGTCACTTGTCCATTACAGTTGGCAAATATAAGGTTAATTTTTAAGGAGAGCTAATTTCTGTTTAAAAATATGCAAATATTTATTTCTCCGGAAAAAGAGCGGTTATATTCCGGTTAAATGAAAAAAATATCCTAATTTTGTAGCCTGAATCATGTATTAACACCAATCGTTATGACAGATATAAAAAACGAAGAAGCAGCAGGCGAAAAGAAAAGCCTGAACTTTATAGAACAGGCAGTAGAGAAAGATTTGAAAGAGGGAAAGAACGGCGGAAAAATACAGACACGTTTCCCGCCCGAGCCTAACGGCTACCTTCACATCGGTCATGCCAAAGCCATATGCCTTGATTTCGGTATTGCGGAAAAACATGGCGGTGTATGCAACCTTCGTTTCGACGATACAAACCCCACCAAAGAGGATGTGGAATATGTAGAAGCAATCAAAGAAGACATCCAGTGGTTGGGTTACCATTGGGGAAACGAATATTACGCTTCCGACTATTTCCAGCAATTATGGGATTTCGCCATCCGTCTGATACAGGAAGGAAAAGCATACATCGACGAGCAAAGTTCCGAAGAGATTGCCAAGCAGAAAGGCACTCCTACCCAGCCGGGTGTGGAAAGCCCTTACCGCAACCGTCCCATCGAAGAAAGTCTGGAACTTTTCAAGAAGATGAATAGCGGCGAGATTGAAGAAGGCGCAATGGTTCTGCGTGCCAAGATTGATATGGCAAATCCGAATATGCACTTCCGCGACCCGATTATCTACCGGGTAGTAAAGCATCCGCACCACCGCACGGGCACTACATGGAAAGCCTATCCGATGTACGACTTCGCCCACGGACAAAGCGACTTCTTCGAGGGAGTGACCCATTCGCTGTGTACCCTCGAATTCGTTGTACACCGTCCGCTCTACGACCTCTTCATCGACTGGCTGAAAGAGGGCAAAGACCTGAACGACAACCGCCCCCGCCAGACCGAGTTCAACAAACTGAACCTCAGCTATACGCTGATGAGCAAACGCAACCTGCTCACTTTGGTGAAAGAAGGTCTTGTCAACGGATGGGACGACCCCCGTATGCCGACCATCTGCGGTTTCCGCCGTCGCGGTTATTCGCCCGAGTCCATCCATAAATTCATTGACAAAATCGGTTACACCACTTACGACGCACTGAACGACATCGCCTTGTTGGAAAGCTCCCTTCGGGACGACTTGAACAGCCGTGCCATCCGTGTCTCCGCAGTCATCAATCCGGTGAAACTCATTATCACCAACTATCCGGAAGGACAAGTGGAAGAGCTGGAAGCCATCAACAACCCGGAAGATACGGAAGCCGGAAGCCACCTTATCGAGTTCAGCCGCGAGTTGTGGATAGAGCGCGAGGACTTTATGGAAGACGCTCCCAAGAAATATTTCCGCATGACACCGGGACAGGAAGTACGCCTGAAAAACGCCTACATCGTGAAATGCACAGGCTGCAAGAAAGACGAGAACGGCGTGATTACAGAGGTTTACTGCGAATACGACGCAAATACCCGTAGCGGTATGCCCGATGCCAACCGCAAAGTAAAAGGAACATTGCACTGGGTAAGCTGCAACCACTGTATGCAGGCAGAAGTGCGCTTGTACGACCGCCTGTGGAAAGTAGAAAACCCGCGCGACGAACTGGCAGCCATCCGCGAAGCTAAAAACTGCGACGCCCTGGAAGCCATGAAAGAAATCATCAACCCTGATTCTTTGAAGGTATTGTCCAACTGCTACATAGAGAAATTCGCTGCAACCCTGCCACCCCTCTCCTATCTGCAGTTCCAACGAATCGGTTACTTCAACATAGACAAGGAATCCACTCCCGAAAAACTGGTATTCAACCGCACAGTAGGCTTGAAAGACACTTGGGGCAAACTTAACAAATAATCGGGCCATCCGGCTTGTATTCATAAAAATGGGGCTGTGACAAAAGAGAATCAAAGACTTTTGTAACAGCCCCATATTAGCAATCAAAAAAAATCAATATTCAAAATGGCAAGAAAAAATTCATCGTCCAGCAGAAAAGAGCTGATGGAACTAATCACAAACTACGAAGCAGCGAAAGCGGAAAACCGACAAATCTATATGGACGGCGACCAATTGGCCGACATTGCCGACTGGTACGCTACCGAACTAAAATATGCCGAAGCGCAAGAGGCCATCACCTACGGACTCAACCTGCATCCGCAAAGTACCGATTTGCTGATGGAGCAGGCTTATCTCTATCTCGACACTCGTCAGTTGCAGAAAGCGAAGCAGGCAGCTGCCGTCATCAATGAAGACTATTCCGCCGAAGTGAAAATGCTGAAAGCCGAACTGCTGCTGAACGAAGGAAAACTGAAAGAAGCCGACCAACTGTTGGAAACATTGGAAAACGATGCCGACCTCCTCACAATTACCGACATCGTATATCTCTTCTTAGACTTGGGATACCCGGACAGTGCCGAAAAATGGCTCCAAAAGGGAGCGCCCCAATATGCCGACGAAACGGACTTCCAAGCACTGAAGGCCGACTACCTGTTTGCCATCCACCAGCTTGAAGACGCCATTTATGCTTACAACCAACTGATTGACAAAGCCCCGTACAATGCCTCCTACTGGATGGGACTGGCCAAATGCTACTTCATCCAAGACAAAATGGACAAAGCAATAGAAGCGTGCGATTTTGCGTTGGCAGCCAACGAGCACTACGGCGAAGCCTACTCCTACAGGGCCCACTGCTTCTTCTACCTCAACAATCCCGACGAGGCCATTGCCAATTACGAAAAAGCCATCACCTACAAGGCAATCCCCCCCGAGATGGCCTATATGTTCATCGGGATATCCTATGCCAACAAAGAAGAGTGGCAGAAAGCCATCGACTATTACACGCGGGTAATCGAATGTTTTGAAAAAGCAGGAGACGGAGAATCCATCTTGCTGATAGATACCTACACCAGCAAAGCCTTTGCCCTCTGTAGTCTCCGCAGATTTGAAGAGGCGCATCAGCTATGCGAAAAGGCGCGAAAGATAAATCCGAACGAAGGAATCGTCTACCTGACAGACGGAAAACTATTCCTGGCAGAAGGGAAAGAAGAGGAAGCCGAAGCAGCTTTCCAAAAAGCATTAGAGCTTATTCCCGGCGTGGAGACAATTTATACGATAGCTGCCGTATATTCGGAAAACAATTACCGCGATAAAGCCCGGGAATACTACAAGACCGTCTATGATCTCGACCCGAATTATGAGACGATAACCGAAAAAATGAGTATTATAAGTCTGATGGACAACAAAATAGAAGATTTCTTCAAGTACAACAGCGAATGCAAGTACCCACTCGATCAGGAAATCATTACCGATATGCTGACCAATCCCAGATGCATAGGTATAGACAAACTGACATTGAAGGAAGTACTGAATCGCATGGAGAAAGAGAACAAAAAGAACGAAAAATAAATAATCATTTAGTAAACTCTATCCCTAAGAAAACATGGAATCAGTAGCATTTATCCAGTGGTGTCTGGACCATTTGAATTATTGGACCATCACTTTATTAATGACCATCGAAAGTTCTTTCATACCTTTCCCTTCGGAGGTAGTCATCCCGCCTGCCGCCTACAAAGCGGCCGTCAATGAGGAGCTTAACATTTACCTGGTCATTCTGTTTGCCACGATTGGAGCCAACATCGGCGCCTTGATTAATTATTACTTGGCAAAGTGGCTGGGTCGTCCCATCGTTTATAAGTTTGCCAACAGCCGCATCGGCCATATGTGCCTGATTGATGAAGCCAAAGTACGCAATGCCGAGGTCTATTTCGACAAGCACGGCGCACTTTCCACTTTTATCGGCCGTCTGATTCCCGCCGTTCGCCAATTGATTTCAATTCCTGCCGGGCTGGCTCAGATGAAGTTGCCCACATTCCTGCTCTACACCACTTTGGGAGCCGGATTATGGAATACGATTTTAGCTATCATCGGTTATCAATTGGCAAAAGTTCCTGGTATTGAAAGCGAAGAGCAACTTATCGCCAAAGTATCCGAATACAGCCACGAAATAGGATACGGATTTATTGCTATCGGCATATTTATCGTTGCTTTCCTTATCTATAAAGGAATAAAGAAAAAGTAACAGAATGGAGGTGTGTCAAAATGCACACCTCTTTTTTTATGCACAAAGCCCCGACTTT
>NZ_CAJULN010000064.1 GCF_910586915.1 uncultured Bacteroides sp. | reverse complement strand
ACCGTCCGATTGGACAGATAAAATATTCACTAATTTAATTCAACCAACAGGTTTTTCTTAATGATTTCATAGTTTTCATCTGTATTAAAAAAATAGTAACTCTTCGATTATCGCTTGCAATCCCACCACAAACGGGTAGAAGACATATCTACATCCTCCGGATTGGCAGCACGGTCTTTCATCAGTTCCAAAGCTGCCTGATAGATTTCCTTTCCTTCATTCGTCTGGTAAAAACTTGTAGGATATATCATACGGCGGACACCTTCTGCAATAGTAGCCCCTTGCGACTGTCCGCGCAGTGTCTTGATGGGATTCAACTTCGGGTAGCCGGTTCTTCTCCATTCCGTCCAGGCTTCCTGGCCGTTGGGGAAGAGTGCAATCCATTTCTGAATCATGATTTTTTCCAGTTTTTTCTCATTGGAGCCTTCAAACTTGACAGTCGTATTACACGGAGCCGTAGCCGAATAACTATAACTCCATCCACCCACGTTGTGAGCTACCGGCGTCAAACCGGCATTCATATAATCGTCTACCGAAGCTGTGACACCGTTCTCCTGGAAAGACATCTCTATCCCCTGCCTGTACAACGCATCGGCACTGCCAAATTCGCCACCCCACACCAAAGCCGCTTCGGCACGCAGGAAAAAGACTTCCGATGCACGCAACCAATAAGTAGGAGTACCGCTCTGGATATTCGGTTTGGAAAAGGATTCGTAAGTCGAATTGGACGAATGGGTATGTCCGGGAGGTACAGCCTGATACTTATTTCCGTCGTAAGCTACCACACCGTAAGCGCACTTCTCGTCAACCGGTAAGAAATAGGCACTCAAACGAGGGTCTTGGTATCCCATCAGATAGGCAAACATGGATGAACCCATACGGGCTTCGTTATAATTTCCGGCAAGCCACTCGATGTTGTTGCGGAACGTCATACCTGCTCCCTGACTCATCTGAGCAGCATCGTCTTTGGCGGTCATCACACCGATAGGGTGTTTCACCGCTTGCGTTGCATATTTCAGAGCCAGTTGTTCGTCAGCAAAACGGACGCGCATAGCCAGACGAAGCATCAATGAATTGGCATATTTCACCCACTTAGTGGCGTTGCCTGCATACACCGCGTCGTAAGCTCCCATCACATTGGTACCATTCTCCGACTTTTCCGTCATTACGGCGATAGCATCGGTCAGTTCGTTGAATATGGCTTCGTATATATCCTTCTCCGCATCGAACGGAATATTCATGCTGGCATCTGCCGCATGGGAATAAGGCATCGGGCCGAAACTTTCAAGTGCCTTGTGCCAAGCGGATATTTTCAGTATTTGAGCCAATGCGAAAACTTCGGGTGTTTTGTTCTTCTCCGACGCCATCTTCAGTTTCTTCCACGGGTCGAGTGCATTGGTGTACGACTGCGTATAGGTTTCTTTTATCCAATTGTCAATTAAGAAATAGGTGGTATTGTTGCTGCCTGAGCTCCATCCGCTACTATTATTTTCGCCGAAGAAACCGCTCCAATTATCGCCCGACAAGTGGTAAGCTATCTGATAGGCATTAATCACATCCGTATCATCAGCCTGCGTACCTACAGGAATTACCGTGCGCTGCATGGCAGTCACCAATCCACCGACTTCAAAGCCGTCCATAGCGCCCTCTCCTTCGGACATTTCGAACGGATTGGTGTTGATTTCTTCAAAATTACATGAGGCGAACAACGACATGACGCATATTCCCGCTAAAAGTTTATATTGATGTATCTTTTTCATGATAAAGAAGGTCTGTTTATAATTTAAATTTAATACCGAAACCGAAGTTGCGGACGCTCGGTTGCATAAAATAGTCATTTCCCTGGCCGTAGGTACTGGTAGAGGGCGTCAGTTCGGGGTCGAACGGTGCTTCGCAATAAAGCACCCACGGATTGTTGGCTATAAACGACACGGTGACATCCTTCAAAACATTGCCGAACCATTTATTAGGCATCGTATAGCTCAAGGTCAGTTCCTGTAAACGAATGTTGGTGGCACTGTAGACGTAGTAGCCGGAAGTCTCATATCCGCCGGTACCAATCATCTGATAATATGCTTTGGCATCTACCAATCCCTGTCCTTTCAGCAAAGCACCTCCTGCTTCGCGTGCTTCCGCCGAACGTTTGGACACCCCGAAACGGTCGAGCAACGCTTCTGTAGAAGAGGTGACCACGCCTCCGAAACGTCCGTTAATCTGGAAACCGAGTCCGAAGCCTTTATAGGTCAGCGTATTGTTCCATCCCATGTTGAAGTCGGGAGAAGTTCTGCCCAAATAAACCGGTTCGCCTCTTTCCATACCGAAGGTTCCGTCGCTCTTCACTTCGACATAGCCGAGATGGTCTTTCTTGAAGAATGTATTCGCATAGATGTCATGAATGCTTCCACCTTCTTTCAGGATGACGCGGCCATTATCTTTCAACACTTCGGGGATATTAATCGGAGTTTCCATCAAATCGGTATGGTAGTTTTCCACCATCTCTTTGATTTCGTTGATATTGCGCGAGAAGGTCAATGTAGAAGACAATCCCAATCCGCATTTAAACCGGTCGGAATAGCCGAGAGATGCTTCCCAGCCACGGTTTTCAACGTCACCGGCCTGTAAGTAAATCTTCTTGTATCCGGTATATTCGGGAAGATTTCCCAAGAAAGTCTGATTGTATGTATTCGACTGGTAATAGGTCACTTCCGCACTCAGTTTTTTCCAAAGTTTCAGGCTCAATCCAAATTCGTACGACTTCGTACGTTCGGCCTTGAAATCGGTGAACGGATAGATACCGGTAGGATTCAACGCTCCTCCAACGATGGGAACAGTCACCGTTCCCGGAGTCAGTCCGGAACGGGAAATAGGAGCACCTACTTCCGTATATGAACCGCGAACTTTCAAGTAAGAAATGAATTCGGGAAGTTTCACCATCTCGGAAATAATGCCCGACAGACCGATAGAGGGATAAAAGAACGACTCTTCTTTCGTGTTCACCAAACGGGAGTTCCACTCGTTACGTCCGGTCAACGTCAAATAAAGCATACTTCTCCAGCCTAATTCCACATTGGCAAAAACAGAATGGTTGCGCACACGACTGTTGCCGCCGTCTTCCGAAATACGTCCGTTGACAGGGTCTATGTTGGAAGCGGCAAACTTATTGGGCACACCAAGCAAGGTTCCTTTATAGCCTCTCTCCAACGACCAATAATCGGAATAGCTCCAACCGATATTGGCAGCAAGACTGAAATCGGAAATCGCTTTATTGATATTCAGCATGAAGTCGGCATATTCCTGACGGTCTTCATAATTACTGTATCCGTAGTGTCCTTTGGTTCCTTCGGCAAACTTCAGATCGGATGATGCATAGATTTTGCGTTCGAAACGTACGTGCGTATCGTCCATTCTGAAACGTGCCGCAGCATTCATCCAATCGGTAATCTTATAGGTCAGCCCTACATTGAACATATAACGGCTCTTTTCGTTGGTAGCCACATTGCGGTAGGCAGTCCAGTATGGGTTCTGCGACGCATATACCGGGTCGGCCACAGGCCAGTATTGCACCGGAAGTTTACGGCTCTCGTCCATACGCTCGAATGTCTTGATTTCGTTGAAATCCTCGCCTCGGGGAAACAGGTAGGCAGCCATCACCGGATTCCAATACTGTCCTTGCGACACCATGTTCTTATCTTTCTGCTTCACATACGATGCACCCAAATCGAGTTGCAACTTATCGTCAAGAAAAGTTGCCGTATTGCGGATAGTGAAGTTCAGACGTTCGTATTCATTGTTGGGCACGATTCCCTTCGAATTGGTAGAAGAGACAGAAGCAAAGGTTTGATTTGCCTTCGTACCGGTGGTCAATGTAAGCGAATTAATGAAATTGGTTCCGGTGTTGAAGAAGTCTTTCTTCGGGTCGTAGCTTGCGGGAACCAAGAGTTTTTCGCCCCAGCTTTCATACATATCTTTCTTATTGCCGTATGTATTCTGAAATTCAGGCGTCATGTATGCTTTGCTGAATTCGGAGGAAGAAGAGAACGAGAGTTGCAGTTTGCCTTCCTTACCTTTCTTGGTGGTAATCAGAATGACACCGTTGGCTGCATTGCTACCATACAAAGCAGCAGCCGAAGGACCACTCAATATGGAAAGGCTTTCGATGTCTTCCGGATTGAAGTCGGCAATTCCTTCCGTGCCGGCCTTGCCTTCGCCCATGATTCCACTGTCTGTGTTTCCCATATTCGTATTAAACAAGGGGATACCGTCTACCACATACAACGCATTGTTGTCTCCTTCGAGCGACTTGGCACCACGCATTACCACACGGGCGGCGCCACCCACACCGGTAGAACTTTTGTTGATGGTCACACCGGCAATCTTACCATTCAGTGCATTCACAAAGTTGGCATCTTTGACGGTGGTAAGCGCGTCTCCTTTCACTTGCTGCACGTTGTATGACAACGCTTTTTCCGCACGCTTGATACCCAAAGCCGTAACCACCACTTCGTCCAGCACTTCCGTGTCCTGCTTCATCCGGATGGGATAAAACTCTTTCTTGGAAACGGCTACCATTTGTGTGGCATATCCGATATAGGAGACTTTCAGTGTGGAGTTATCCGTAGCTTTTATCGTGAAGTTTCCGTCAAAATCGGTAATTGTACCTGTAGTACTGCCATTGACCGAGATGTTCACTCCAATCAAGGGTTCGCCGTTCTCATCGGTCACTTGTCCTTTGATGTCTTTCAGAGTTGCCGCAGGAACGGCGGCGGGTTTCTTTTGTGTGATTATAACATAACTGCCTTGAATCTGATATGCAAATCCGGTTCCTTTCAGAATAGCGTCCAGCGCAACCGGAACAGATACATTGTGCAAAGTAAGATTGGAGATACGTTTTCCTTTCAATTCGGAATCACTGTAGTTGATGGACATCTTCGACTGTTTTTCCACAATCTTCAATGCATCGACAACTGCGATATTTTTCTGCTGAATAGTGATTTTACGGTCACTTTGGGCGGAAACTTGAGTTGAGAGTAGTAATAATAGGCTTAAAAAAGTGAGAAAGCCCCACTTATGAGCTATTTGTTCTGCTATTTTTTCGTAAATTTGTAGCATCTTTAGTATTAGTTAATTGGTTATTATTCTATCGATTACTCAGAATAGCGTCAATACACGCTAATATTAAAGGAATTTGATTTCACACCCGGAAGGAACAGCCATTCTTTCCGGGTATTTTTTTGCATTATGTATCAAATATTAAAAGGTTCTACACTCTATTTGTTTTTTGCTGTGATATAACACTTGTTTCCCTTGATGGCATATTGCACATCTCCCACTACTTGGGTGAGGATAGTCATCACTTCATCCAACGTCGCCTGCTTGCGGAAGCGGAGGCTATATGTATTGTTCTTCAGACTATTACGACTGTAGACCAAAGTATAAGGGAATTTACGTTCGAGATGCGTGAAGATGTCTTCCAAATACATTTTGCTGAAAACCAGTTCTCCACGCTGCCAGGCCGTCACGTCGTCTATTTCGGGCTGTTGCAAGCCGTGTGTCTTAGTCAGTTTATTGTAGGCCAACTGGTCATTGGGTTTTAACACGACATTCGATGTCATATTGTTAAATTCCACTTTCACACTGCCTTCGAGCAAAGTAGCAATCAGTTCGTCGTTCTCCGGATATGCATTGACATTAAACTCCGTTCCCAAAGCTGTCACCTGGAAGTCGTTCGCTTTCACAATGAAAGGATGTTCCTTGTCGGGCTTCACCTTGAAATTGGCCTCACCTATCAAATAGACGCTCCGTGTCTCTCCACTGAATTGCTTCGGATACAATAAAGTGGTTTTCGAATTCAGCATCACCTGTGTACCGTCGGGCAAGGTAAGTTCGCGCATCTCCGATATGGGCATATAGCATTCCACCAAGTCTTTCGTAGGCCTCTCCTTTTCCATTACCAAATAGACGGACACGGACGACACTGCCAACAGGAGAATAGCCGCCGCTCGCCATACAAGCAACTGATAACTCTTCTTGCTGGGAGCAACGGAACGCACTCCTGTATTCTTCTGCATCTGCTGTATGGACTGCAACATATTATCGGGGATTTCGCATTCTCCCGCCTGTTTCCAAAGCATACGGAGTGCTTCGTTTTTTTCATCAACATATTCCTCGTCGGCCAGCCACTTCTGCACTTTCTTGCGCGTTTCTGCCGAACAGTCATTGTTTCCAAACAATTCTACGAGTTGTTGAACATAGTTTTTCATAAACTTTTTCTTTCTTTTTTGAGGCTTTATATACTAAATACAACTATTTCACGCAGACTACTTAAAAATATTTGAGAAAAAAAGAAATAAGATAAGTATCCGCTTCAATTCTATCAAGGCGAGATAGACCTGATGCTCTATTGTACGGATGGAAACATCGAGTTTATCAGCAATTTCCCTATGGCTCAATCCTCTGAAACGGCTAAGTTCGAATATCAGTCTCCGACGCTTCGGCATTTTTTCCAGAGTCAACTGAATAATCATAAGCATTTCCTTATAATACACGTGATTCAAGATTTCTTCCTTTTCTGTCAGTTCGTAGAGAAGGCTTTTCTCGATTACCTCCTCCTGGTATTCCTGTTCTATCTGCTGATGTTTGAAGATATTCAAGACAATATTCCGGGTCATTATAAAAATGTAATTGTCCAAGTCTTTCTCAGTATCCAACCAGACTTCAGGTTGCAACCAAAGTTTACAGAAAACATCTTGAGCCACATCTTCTGCCTCGGCTTCCGATTTCAGAAGCATCTGAGCGAAGTTTTTCACTTTAGGAAAGTTAGCAGTAAAAAACTTCTGAAATTTTAATTCGATCTGTCTGTCGCTATTTTCCATCTCTTTAGTATTTTCTTATGTTAACAATTAAAACACTGGCTTATTCCGAAATCAAATGTATGTAGTACACTTATAAAAAAAAGGCTTTACGAATCAATGATTCATAAAGCCTCTATAAGAATACTCGTACTCGAAGCGGGACTTGAACCCGCACAGCCGCAATGGCCAAAGGATTTTAAGTCCTTCGTGTCTACCATTCCACCATTCGAGCATCCTTTTCAAAGAAAGAGCGGAAAACGAGACTCGAACTCGCGACCCTAACCTTGGCAAGGTTATGCTCTACCAACTGAGCTATTTCCGCGTTTTTTTCAACGGGTGCAAAGATAAGCAGTTTACTTGTTTCCGCCAAATCTTTTTAAAGGAAAGTTTCTAAAAATAACATTTGCCCGCCTTCTTTCCGCAAAACCAAACCTGATAATCAACAAGTTACAGCTCATATATATCCTGCATGCAGGACATATATGAGCTGGACATAGGCTCTATAGATGCTGGAAGCAGGAGATATAGGCCGTAAAAACAGGAGATATATGTGCTGGAAATCGGTCGTACGACGGGTGAAATCAGCGGGTAATCATGTTATCTTCCAAGCAGAGTTTTCTCTGCATTCTCCATCCCAAAGAAGTTGAATCCGTCGACTACTTGCTGCATCAGAGCGGAAATCTCTACGTTGCAAAGATTGCCGATACTTCCTTCGTGAGTATGATGTACTTCTTTACTGTGGGAAAACTTGCCGGCTTCTATGTCCAAGCCTACCTTTTTATATGCATCACGGAAAGGCATTCCTTCGCGTGCCAAACGGTTTACCTCTTCCACGCTGAAGATGAACAGATACTTATCATCATCAAGAATATGTTCGTTCACCTTAATCTCATTCATGATGTAAGTCGTCATCTGCAAACAGTCTTTCAATTCCTGAAAAGCCGGCAAGAAAACTTCTTTGATAATCTGCAAATCGCGGAAGTAGCCGGAAGGCAGGTTATTGGCAATCATCATAATCTGTTGAGGAAGCGATTGCAGTTTATTGCACTTGGCGCGGGTAAGTTCGAACACATCCGGATTCTTTTTATGGGGCATGATGCTGGAACCTGTCGTACAATCATCCGACAATTTGACAAAACCGAAATTCTGACTGTTGAACATACAAGCATCAAAAGCCAGCTTGGAAATCGTGCCGGCAATCGTAGCCAACGCAAAGGCGACGTTACGCTCGAGTTTGCCGCGCCCCATCTGCGCATATACTACATTGTAGTTCATTGAATCAAAGCCAAGCAGTTCGGTGGTCATCGTACGGTTCAATGGGAAAGACGAGCCGTATCCGGCAGCCGATCCTAACGGATTGCGGTTACACATTTTGAACGCAGCCTGCAAAAACATCATATCATCCACCAGGCTTTCGGCATAAGCGCCAAACCACAATCCGAAGGAAGAAGGCATGGCTATCTGCAAATGGGTATAACCGGGCATCAATACGTGTTTATATCGTTCACTCTGACGCACCAGTACATGAAAAAGCTGTTCTACCGCTTCGGCTATTTCCTTTATCTGCGTACGGGTAAAAAGTTTCAAGTCCAGCAACACCTGGTCATTCCGCGAACGACCACTATGGATTTTCTTTCCTATATCTCCCAAACGGCGGGTCAACATCAATTCTACCTGGGAATGCACGTCTTCCACTCCGTCTTCTATGACAAATTCCCCCCTTTCGGCAGAAGCATAAATATTCTTCAGTTCGGCCAACAACTGTTCCAGTTCTTCTTTCGTCAGCAAACCGATGCTTTCGAGCATCGTAATGTGAGCCATAGAACCGAGCACATCGTGCTTGGCCAAATAAAGGTCCATCTCCCGGTCACGCCCCACCGTGAAACGCTCGATATCTTTATTCACTTGTACGGATTTCTCCCAAAGTTTCTGTGCCATAAAGTCCGTCTTTCGTTATACTTCTATTAATAATTAATGATAGACAACATTTCAACCATCTTTTCCAAGCCATCCTGAAGAGGTTTCTGTATCATCGTTTTCATAAACGGGTTAATATCCATTCCGATGGTCACTTTCATTTTACACTCTTCTTCTCCTGTCGCTACCAATTGAATCCACATATTAAAAGGCAGTGGCGAATTGATGGTTGCCAACTTTACGCATTTGCAAGGTTCACGTTCTACAATTTGCAGTGTCAGTTGTCCGACGGGCGAAACACTAAAACTCAGTGTATCCGAATCAAAACTTAAATCCTGCACCTTATCTTGCGGCAAACGGTCTTTGACTGCTTCCAGGTTACTTAAATCCGAAAGTTTGTTGTACACACGTTCTTGGCTATAAGGTATCACCTTAACGCTGCTCTCAAATTTATTCATAATTATTTGGGTATAAAACAAAAAAAGAACAATCCGGACAATTCATGTCCGAACAGTTCTTTTCTTATAAATATGTTTGATTAAAACAAAATTCTTATTTTCCAGCATCCCAATGAGCGGGGTCTTTACGCCATTCGTTCAATGTCTGTATATCTTCTTCCTCAATGTAACCGGTACGAAGAGCAACATCAAGCACCGCTTCATAATTAGTCAGTGTCACCAAAGTTACTTTTGCATTTTTGAATGCTTCTTCGGCAACAGGGAATCCGTATGTATAGGCCGCAACCATACCAATCACTTCGCAACCATCGCGACGGATTGCTTCCACAGCCTTCAAACTGCTGCCGCCTGTCGAAATCAAATCTTCAACCACTACCACTTTCATTCCCGGACGAAGTTCGCCTTCTATCAGATTCTCCAACCCGTGATCTTTTGGGGTAGAACGAACATACACGAACGGCAAATTCAATGCATCAGCTACCAAAGCTCCTTGTGGAATTGCACCGGTCGCTACACCTGCAATCGCATCCACCTGTCCGAACCGCTCCAATATCAGACGTGTAATTTCAACCTTCACAAAATTACGAAGAGAAGGATAGGATAGAGTTTTACGGTTATCACAGTAAAAGGGGGATTTCCATCCTGAAGCCCATGTAAAAGGGTTAGCGGGTTGAAGTTTAATGGCTTTAATCTTCAACAGTTTTTCCGCAAACAGTCTCTCTAAGTTTTTCATAACTAAACTAACTATTAATTATTTGCCGCAAAAGTACAGAAATTGAACGAGAATAAAAAGAAGAATGGGTTTATTTTTTTCAGTCTATTTGCTCCTCTTCGTCGGGGACGTCTATACAACGCTTGATATCTTTCAGTTCAAACCCACGGCTCATGGCGAACCGCATCAGTTTTCCATTCAATTCATAATCATCTTGCGCATGAATGCTTTTCCGTTTGGAAGCCAGCAAACCACGCAGGACGGAAAGATATTCCTCATCGTCAATATCATTCAGATACCGCCATGCCACATCGGAAGGAATCCGCTTCATATAAAGTCCCTGAGCAATCTTCACTTTTCCCCATTTGGCAAACCGGAACTTATCGTTTACAAAAGCCCTGCAAAAACGTTCATCATCGATGAACTTTTCTGCTTCCAAATGGTTGAGAATACGCGCAATGGTATCATAGGCAATTCCCCAACGTTGTAACTTCTCACTTATTTCTGCCCGACAATGCTCGGCAGTAGAGCAATAGGAGGCTACACGATTCAAAGCCTCTTCGTCTGTTAATTGTGCACTCATCGATTAGCTGTAACTATTCTATCTTTTCCAAATATGTCTTTTACAACACGAACATCACGATATTGGTTCATTTCAAGCATATGTGCCGTCTCCCGACCGTAAGCCTGGTTTATTTCAAAATAGAGCCTGCCACCCGGCAGCAGCAGTGCGCGTCCCAACTCCGCAATCCGAAGATAAAACCGCAACGGGTCGTCGTCGGGAACAAACAGAGCCAATTCCGGCTCCCAGTCAAGCACATTGGCCTCCATCTCGTTCTTTTCCGCTTCCGTCACATAAGGCGGGTTGCTGACTATGACATCAAAAGAAGGTGTTTTCTCCCAATCGTCGGAAAAGACATCTCTTTTCAGGAACGTAACCTCAGCTTCCAATTCTTTATTGTTCGTACGTGCGATAGTCAATGCTGTTTCCGATATATCCCAGGCTTCCACTGCTGCTTTCGGCAGCCGCTTATCCAAAGAGATTGCAATACAACCGCTTCCCGTACCTATATCTAACAGACGACAAGCGTCCGTATTCTCCCGGGCAACCAAGGCCACCAACTCCGCTGTCTCCGGACGAGGAATCAACACCCCGGGAGCCACTTTGAATCTCCTTCCGGCAAACTCCGTCACACCGCGAATGTACTGTATCGGTTCGTTTTTCTGCAAACGGAATATAATGTTTTCCAATTCACGCTCTTTGCATTCAGATAAAATTATATCTTTGCCGAGGTAAATATCAAGCGCATCCAAACATAACATATCGCAACAGATCAACATCGTAAGGGCTTTGACCTCTTCCGGCGGATATATACCTTGCAAAGACTGGCGGATGTAAGCGGTGATACGATTCATATATTTACAATTTCGGACTGCAAAAGTAAGAATAATATAGCGAAGAGCATTAAAATGGAAGAAGAAAAATACATGAGACGCTGCATTGAGCTTGCCCGAAACGGGCTATGCAACGCAGCACCAAATCCAATGGTAGGAGCAGTTATTGTATGCGACGGACAAATTATCGGTGAAGGGTATCACATCCGTTGCGGAGAGGCGCACGCCGAAGTCAATGCCATCCGTTCTGTCAAAGACGAATCTTTACTGAAACGTTCTACCATTTATGTCAGTCTTGAGCCTTGCTCCCACTACGGAAAAACTC
>NZ_CAJULN010000063.1 GCF_910586915.1 uncultured Bacteroides sp. | reverse complement strand
GGTTCTTTTCAGTTTCATTCGGTTGCTTTGGGTTTCATTCTTCTACATTGTGAAAGACGGCCGGGGGAGATTAGCCCTTAGCCTCCTGATACAGATAGCGTTTGATGCTCTTCTTCGGTGTCTTTTCAAATTCCTCGGGATAAATCTTCATCTTTGAAACCTGGCTGTAGGCGGGCAGCATGGTGTTGAGCGTCACCCGATTTTCCTCCATGACCCGTTCGATGTCTTCGTTTTTCAGCCCGTGGGCGAAAGCCTCGTCGAAATCGGGATAGACAAGGCCGACCAACTTGTCGTTCTGCTGGACGATGATGCTTTCGGAAACATAAAGCAGGTTGTTCAGCTTGTCTTCGATTTCTTCCGGATAGATGTTCTGCCCGCTTGCGCTGAGAAGCAGGTTCTTGCTGCGTCCCTTGATGCTGACGTTTCCTTCGGCGTCCATCACGGCGAGGTCGCCTGTATGCAGCCAGCCCTCATTGTCGATAACTTCCCGGGTGGCTTCCTCATTCTTGTAGTACCCCAACATCACGTTAGGCCCTTTGCAGACAATCTCTCCGACGATGTTCTCCGGGTCGGGCGACAGCACCTGCACGTCCATGCGGGGTGCGGCCTTTCCGCAAGAGCCGGGCTTGAATCTTGTCCAGTCTTCGTAGCAGATAATCGGGCCGCATTCCGTCATTCCGTATCCTACGGTGTAGGGGAAGTCTATCATTTTCAGGAATTGTTCTATCTCCTGGTTGAATGCAGCCCCGCCGATGATGATTTCCTTGAAGTTGCCGCCGAAGGCCTTTATCATCTCCTCGCGCACCGTCGCTTTGATTTTATCGTTGATGATGGGCACTTTCAGTAATATCTTCATGGCGGTGGTTTCCAGTTTCGGAAGCACGTTCTTCTTGATAATCTTTTCGATGATGAGCGGCACCGCCACAATCAGATTGGGCTTCACTTCGGCAAAGGCCTGGAAGATAATCTTCGGGCTCGGCATACGGGTGAGGAAATAAATGTGGCATCCCACCGAAAACTCGTAAAGGAACTCGAAGGCAAGCCCGTACATATGTGCCATCGGGAGCATGGATACGATTTTGTCGCCCGGTTGCATATCCAGTACTTCGAATGCGAACTTGGTGTTCGACCACAGGCAACGATAGGGGAGCATCACTCCTTTGGAATAGCTGGTTGTGCCCGAAGTATAATTGATGACGGCCAACTCCTCGGGTTCGTCTTTGTGGTATTCGATGTGCTCTCTGCGGAAGTTCTTGGGATATTTCCTGCCGAACATCTCATTCAGATGCTCGCGGGCGTAGGTGAGACGCTCGCTGCGCGACACCAACAGGCTGTAGTCGTTCATCAGCAGGATACCCTCCAGGAGCGGCATTGCCGATTCGTTGAGGTTTTCCCACACCATGTCGCCTACAAAGAGCAGTTTGGCTTCGGAGTGGTTGACGATGTTGTGCACATTGTCTGCCTTGAACTCATGGAGGATGGGCACGATGACCGCCCCGTACGTCAGCGTGGCGAGGAAGGTGACTCCCCAATGCGAGCTGTTTCTTCCGCATACGGCAATCTTGTCTCCCGGGCGGATACCGCTTTCTTCAAAGATGATATGGAGTTTTTCGATTTTACGGGCAACGTCTTTATACTGTAGGGTGGCGCCCTTGTAGTCGGTCAGCGCGTCCAAATCCCAATTGTTCTTGATACTGTTCTCAATGTAAGCTATAAAACTTTGTTCCATTGTTCTTGCCATTTTTGGTGTTAAACTGCACAAATATAGCAATTAATTCTTATTTCAGGTACCATTCGTACATTTTCCGTACGCCTTCCTCGATTTCTATCCGGTGGTGCCACCCGAGGGCGTGCAGCTTCGAAGGGTCGGTGAGCTTGCGCATGGTTCCGTCGGGCTTGCTGCTGTCGAAGGTGAGCCTGCCCCGATAGCCTACGGTTTCGGCGATGCGTCCGGCAAGCTGTCGGATGCTGATTTCCTTGCCCGTTCCGATGTTGATGTGGCAGTTGCGTATCTCCTTGTCGCCCTCCCGGTAGGTATCCTTGAAGTCCACGTGTTCCATGACAAAGACGCAGGCGTCCGCCATCTCCTCGCTCCAGAGAAATTCGCGGAGCGGAGTGCCGGTTCCCCACAGCACCACTTCGGTGTCGCTGATACCGTATTTGCTCAGGATGGCGAGCATCTCTTCCCGGGGGCTGTTGCCGTTGATACCCTCTACCGGACGGCGGTTCAAGTCTTTGCACACCGCTTCCCAGTTACCTTCCTTCAGACAGTGCGCCAGGTGAATCTTGCGAATCATGGCAGGCAGTACGTGGCTGCGCTCCAGGTCGAAATTATCGTTCGGGCCGTAGAGGTTGGTAGGCATCACGGCGATGTAGTTGGTGCCATATTGCAGGTTGAAACTTTCGCACAGCTTCAGTCCGGCGATTTTGGCAATCGCATACGGCTCGTTGGTATATTCCAACGGAGAGGTGAGCAGCACCTCCTCCCGCATGGGCTGTTCGGCCTCGCGCGGATAGATGCACGTGCTGCCTAAGAAAAGCAGCTTCTTCACCTGGTGGCGGAAACTCTCCCCGATGACATTCTGCTGAATTTGCAGGTTCTTGTAGATGAAGTCGGCGCGGTAAATGCTGTTTGCCAGGATACCGCCTACGAAGGCGGCGGCGAGAAACACATATTCGGGCTGCTCCTCGTCGAAGAACCGGCGTACCGCCACGCTGTCCGCCAGGTCCAGTTCTTGGTGGGAGCGGCCTGTCAGGTTGGTATATCCTTTCTCTTGCAAATTTTTCCAGATAGCCGACCCTACAAGGCCGCGGTGTCCGGCTACGTATATCTTTGCATTCTTTTCCATGCTCTTCCTTTAATGTTTCGTGATAATCATGCGTCTTACCTTTTCCATGTCGTGGCGCACCATGATGCTTACCAGTTCCTCGAACGATGTCTTGCACGGGTTCCATCCCAACAGCGTTTTCGCTTTGGTGGGGTCGCCCAACAACTGTTCCACTTCCGCCGGACGGAAATACTTGGGGTCGACCTCCACCAGCGTCTTTCCGGTCGCTGTGTCGATTCCCTTTTCGTTCACGCCTTCGCCTTCCCAACGCAGCCCGATGCCTGCCTCTTTGAAGGCTAAGGTGGCAAACTCTCGCACGGTGTGCATCTCACCCGTGGCAATGACGAAGTCTTCGGGGACGTCGTGTTGCAGAATCATCCACATACACTCCACGTAGTCTTTGGCGTATCCCCAGTCGCGGCGTGCGTCCAGGTTGCCCAAGTAGAGCTTGTCCTGCTCGCCCTGCGCGATGCGTGCGGCGGCGAGGGTAATCTTGCGGGTGACGAACGTTTCGCCCCGGCGTTCGCTCTCGTGGTTGAAGAGGATACCGTTGACGGCAAACATCCCGTAACTTTCGCGGTAGTTCTTCGTAATCCAGAAGCCATACTGCTTGGCCACCCCGTACGGAGAGCGGGGATAGAAGGGGGTTGTCTCCCGTTGCGGCACTTCCTGCACCTTGCCGAACAGTTCGGAAGTGGAGGCCTGGTAGATGCGGGTCTTCTTCTCCAGTCCTAAGATGCGTACCGCTTCGAGCATACGCAGCGTGCCGATGGCGTCGGCTTCGGCGGTGTATTCGGGGACGTCGAAGGAGACTTTCACGTGGCTCTGGGCGGCCAGGTTGTAGATTTCGTCGGGCTGCACCTGCTGGATGATGCGGATGAGCGAGCTGGAGTCGGTCATGTCGCCGTAGTGCAGGTTGATGGTACGTTTCTGTTTCATGTCGCGCACCCACTCGTCGAAATACAGGTGTTCGATGCGTCCGGTATTGAACGAAGAAGAGCGACGGAGGATACCGTGTACTTCGTAACCTTTCTGTAAGAGAAACTCGGCAAGATACGAGCCGTCTTGTCCGGTGATGCCTGAAATAAGGGCTTTTTTCATATGCGATGTTGTTTAATAATTGAAAATTCGGCTGCAAATGTCGTTCTTTTCTGTTGTAAATGCAAGCGGTTCTTTATTTATTTTTCAGCACAGTTGCTCAGCACGGTTGTTTTTGTCATTTTCGCCATAATCAGCACGATAGCTCCGGCTATGGTGCGGGTGTGCCGTACTCCTTTTTTCGCCCGGTTGCGCACCGGGCGATATTTTTTTGCAACCATCCCGAACAATTTTCCGCCCCGTTTGTTAGGGTGGTAGGTATTACTATAAAAACTATAAATTATGGCACATCAGAATAAAACAGCAATCGGACTTATCGGCCTTGCCGTGATGGGCGAGAACCTTGCCTTGAACATGGAGAGCAAGGGCTGGCGCGTGTCGGTCTACAACCGCACGGTTCCCGGAGTGGAAGAAGGGGTGGTAGAGCGTTTCACCGGCGGCAGGGCGAAAGGCAAAAACATAGAAGGGTTTACGAATATGGAAGCGTTTGTCGGTTCCATCGCCGCCCCACGGAAAATCATGATGATGGTTCGCGCCGGGAGTCCGGTCGACGAGCTGATGGAGCAGCTTTTCCCGTTGCTCTCGCCCGGCGATATCCTTATTGACGGCGGCAATTCTAACTACGAGGATACTAACCGCCGCGTACGGCTGGCAGAGTCGAAAGGTTTTCTCTTCGTCGGTTGCGGCGTGTCGGGCGGCGAAGAGGGGGCTTTGAACGGAGCCTCCCTCATGCCCGGCGGCTCCGAAAAAGCCTGGCAGGAGGTGAAGCCGCTTCTTCAGAGCATCGCGGCGAAGGCGCCCGACGGCACGCCCTGCTGCCAGTGGGTAGGTCCGGCAGGCTCCGGACATTTCGTGAAGATGATTCACAACGGTATCGAATATGGCGATATGCAGCTCATTGCCGAGTCCTACTGGGTGATGAAGCACCTGCTCGACCTGGGCAACGAGGAGATGGCAGACATCTTCGACCGTTGGAACGAGGGCAAGCTGCGCAGTTACCTTATCGGGATTACTGCCCGCATCCTGCGCCACAAGGACAAGGCCGGCGGCTATCTCCTTGACAAAATTCTGGATGCGGCAGGGCAGAAGGGGACAGGCAAATGGTCGGTCATCAACGCCCTGGAGCTCGGTATGCCGTTTGGGCTGATTGCCACAGCCGTGTTCGAACGCAGCCTCTCGGCACAGAAGGAGCTGCGCCGCACGGCTTCCGGGCAATTCGGCTACCGCCCTTCGCAGCCCGTATATAATAAAGTGGAGTTTGTCAGCCATGTGTTCTCCGCACTGTATGCTTCCAAGCTCGTCTCTTATGCGCAGGGATTTGCCGTGCTGCAACGGGCGTCCGACGCTTTCGGGTGGTCGCTCGACCTGGCTTCCATCGCTCGTATGTGGCGTGGCGGCTGCATCATCCGCAGCATCTTCCTCAATGACATTGCCCGTGCTTACGAAGCTGCCGTAGGGAAACCCGCGCACTTGCTGTTGGCTCCCTCTTTCAGGGAGGAGATGAAAACGCTGCTTCCCGGCTGGAAGAGCCTTGTAGCCGATGCGGTGAAGGAGGAGCTGCCCGTTCCCGCCTTCTCGTCCGCCCTCAATTATTTCTATTCGCTTGCTTCGGCCGAGTTGCCCGCCAATCTCGTGCAGGCACAGCGCGACTATTTCGGCGCGCACACCTTCGAGCGGAAGGATGCATTGCGCGGACAATTCTTTCACGAGAACTGGACAGGACATGGTGGTGAAACAAAATCGGGGACGTACAATGGATAAGTTTGCAATGATTATTTTCGGGGCGTCGGGCGACCTTACCCGGCGTAAGCTGATGCCCGCCCTCTATTCCCTCTTCCGCGAAAAGCGGCTGGCGGGCGATTTCTGCATATTGGGCCTCGGGCGTACCGTCTACACCGACGAGACGTATCGTGCGTATATACTCGCCGCACTTCAGACGTTTGTGAAGCCCGGCGAACAGGAGGAAGCCTTGATGCAGGCCTTCACCTTGCATCTCTACTACCTGCCGATGGACCCCGCACAGGAAACGGATTACCCCGTCCTCCGCCGCCGGATTGCCGGGCTTACCGGCGACGCATCCTCCGGCAACCTGCTGTTCTACCTCGCCACTCCGCCGTCGCTTTACGGCCTTGTGCCGTTACATCTGAAAGCCGTCGGGCTCAACACGCCCCGTTCGCGTATCATCGTCGAGAAGCCTTTCGGCTACGACCTCCGTTCGGCACGCGAGCTGAACCGCATCTACGCTTCGGTCTTCGACGAGCGGCAAATCTACCGTATCGACCATTTTCTCGGCAAGGAGACCGCCCAAAACATACTCGCCTTCCGCTTTGCCAACGGTATCTTCGAACCGCTCTGGAACCGCAACTACATCGACTACGTGGAAATCACCGCCGTCGAGAACCTCGGTATCGAGCAGCGCGGCGGATTCTACGAAACGGCGGGAGCCCTGCGCGATATGGTGCAGAATCACTTGATTCAACTGGTGGCGCTCACGGCGATGGAGCCGCCTGCCGTCTTCGATGCCGACCATTTCCGCAACGAAGTCGTCAAGGTGTACGAATCGCTCACCCCGCTGAGCGAAAAAGACTTCAGCAAACACATCGTGCGCGGCCAATACCTGCCTTCGGCCAACAAGAAGGGATACCGCCAGGAGAAGGGCGTAGCCCCCGGCTCGCGCACGGAGACTTACATCGCCATGAAACTCAACATTGCCAACTGGCGCTGGAACGGCGTCCCGTTCTACATCCGCACGGGCAAACAGATGCCGACGAAGGTGACCGAAATCGTGGTCCACTTCCGCGAGACGCCCCATCAGATGTTTCATTGCGCCGGCGGCAACTGCCCACGGGCGAACAAGCTCATTCTCCGTTTGCAGCCCAACGAGGGAATCGTTCTCAAAATCGGAATGAAACTCCCCGGCGCAGGCTTTGAAGTCCGGCAGGTGACGATGGACTTCAGCTACGACCAACTGGGCGGAGTGCCCGGCGGCGACGCCTATGCCCGCCTGATAGACGACTGCATCCAGGGCGACCCGACGCTGTTTACCCGAAGCGACGCAGTGGAAGCCTCGTGGAAGTTCTTCGACCCTGTGCTCCGCCACTGGAAGGAGAATCCCGACGCGCCCCTCTACGGCTACCCCGCAGGCACATGGGGGCCGTTGGAGAGCGAAGCGATGATGCACGGGCACGGAGCTGCCTGGACCAACCCTTGCAAAAATCTGACAAATACTGACCAATATTGTGAATTATAAAATAGGATGAAAACAACTATCTTTCCCTTGTCCATAGAGACATCCCGCCAACTGATACGCCGCCTGGTGGAAATCATGCAGGCGGAACCCGATAAAGTATTCAACATGGCCGTGAGCGGCGGCAGTACCCCTGCCGTGATGTTCGACATATGGGCACATGAGTTTATGAACGTCACCCCGTGGAACCGTCTCCACGTCTATTGGGTAGACGAACGTTGTGTGCCGCCCGAGCATTCGGACAGCAATTACGGCCTGATGCGCAAGTTGCTTTTGGGGATGGCGCCCATCCCCTGCGAGAATGTGTTCCGCATCTGCGGCGAAGCGCAGCCGCAGCAGGAAGCGACCCGTTATTCGGAGCTGGTCCGCCGGCAAGTGCCCCTCAGGCAAAGCTGGCCCGAGTTCGACATCGTACTGCTGGGCGCAGGCGAGGACGGCCACACCTCTTCCATCTTCCCCGGACAGGAGGAACTGCTCATTTCCAATGACATTTATGCCGTCAGCACCCATCCCCGCAACGGGCAGAAGCGCATCGCCCTCACCGGCTGCCCCATTCTGAACGCCCGCCATGTCATCTTCTTGATAACGGGCCGGAGCAAAGCGGACGTGGTGAAAGAAATCTGTCATTCGGGGGATATGGGGCCGGCAGCTTACATTGCCCATCATGCGCCCAACGTGGAACTGTTTGTGGACAGGGCGGCTGCCTGGTATATCGGTGACTCGGACGGGGAGGAGGAGGAAGCGCTTCCGCCCGACGGCCGATAGATAACATTGCTTGTGAAGGTGGCTCCCATTGCTTGTTAGGGCGGCTGCCTTTGCTTGTTATGGTGGTTGCCATTGCTTGTTATATACAGACAAATCTACATTGGTCTGACGGTTTTTCCGAAAAATAGCATTACATATACAATATCGGAACAGCAGTTTCCTTGTGAATGTTATATCTTATTCGTATGTTTGTGAAAAATAAGAATATGGCTAAGTTTTATGACATAACAGAATGGAATGAAAAACCTTTTTTCAACACTAAAGGTACACGCAACAAATGCGTGGTCAGTAATCCTGAAGATGACAGTGTATATTTCTTTAAAACCTCTATGTTGAAAGAAGGCAAAGATTACAAATCTGAGTTTTGGTCTGAAATTATCTCTTCAGAAGTAGGTCGTTCTTTAGGATTTGATGTGTTAGAATATAATATAGCAAAACATGGAAAAGAAATAGGATGCATTTCTAAATCAATGATTACCGAAGAAGAATGTTTGACTGAGGGGGTGAGCATATTGACCGGTTATGATAATACTTATAAACCTGAAAATAAAGAATCATATTCAGCTTATACCTTTCATTTTATAAAGTCGGCAATCGAATGTTTTAACTTTGGTGAACATATAGAAGATATTATAAAAACCATCATTTTTGACAGTGTTATTGGGAATAGCGACAGACATCAGGAAAATTGGGGATTTATTACGCCATACAAAGAAACCGAATTGACCAATGAAGAAGCAAATCATCTCTTTGCTAAGTTGAAAGATCGTTTTAAACAAATAAAGGATTTCCTTACAAAAAATGAAGAACTTAATCAACCTACCAGGCATATAAAAATGAAAATCCTTAAAATGGAGGGTCGGTATTCTCCAATATATGATAGTGGATGTTGCTTGGCCAGGGAAAAGAGTGAAGATGCTGTAAAACAGATGTTGAACGATGAGATAATGTTTGATAGTTTTATCAATCGAGGAAAATCTGAAATAAGATGGGATGACGATGGAGTTAAATTGAATCATTTTGAACTTATAAAAAATATAAGAGTCGAATTTCAAGAAATAGTAGATAACGTAATAAATAATGTTATATCTTTGTAAATCGAAAACAAAATACGTGGTATAATCTTTAATATAGACAAAGAACTTCCAAATGATTTGAGAGAAGAATATAGTTTGTCTTCTTGTCGTAAGGAGTTGATATTTAAACTGATAAGAGAACGCATTTTGAGACTAAAAAACATAGTATTATGAAGAGATATATAAAACACATCTATCTTACCTGGAGACGCGGAAGGAATGACAGTCGAATAAAGATAGGTAAAATAACTCGAAATCAGACTGAAGAGGTTAGGTTTGAATATATATCTGACGGGGTGAAAGAAGCTTTAGAAAAAGGTTTTAATATGTATCCTGATTTTCCAAATCCGGAAGTAGTATATAAAAATAATGTTTTAGAAATATTTGCTCAACGTTTGACTAACACAGAACGTTCTGATATACAGAAATATTATAATTATTGGGAGATTAATCCCGAATTGAAAGATAACAAATACTATGTATTGGCTCAAACACAAGGGTTGTTATCAACGGACAATTTTGAGTTTTTAGCAGAATATTATCCTGTTTGTGATTTAAAATTTACTAGTGAGGTGTGTGGACTAACGAGGAGACAATTACCCAGTGGAATATTAAAAGAAGGAGATATACTTGAATGGAGGTTGGACAAGAGAAATTTATATGATAAATATGCAGTGCAACTTTTTAAGGATGGTATAGATATAGGATATGTTAAGACAGTACATAGTAAGGTTTTTCATGATTCTAAATATAAACTATTTAAAGTTCAAGTAAAGAGCGTTGAGCAAAATGGGCATCTTAACAGAGCGTTCATTTCAATTACGACTATCAATAGAAAGTATTTTAGGTCTTATTAAATATAAACACGCCCTGACTGAAAAGTTGGGGCTTTGTGCTTTAGTATATGGATGAATAAAATGAGATTCCTGTCGGACTGACGTTAAATCAAGAGGAGTTGTCAATGAAAGATGTGAAAGTACATAAACTGTTTGTTTTTTTGTTGGGGATGAGTTTCCTTCCCTCTGTGGTTTGTTCCCAAGAATCCGTAGACTCCCTGGTCGGTCATATGGAAAACTGTTTTTCTTCCCGTCCCTCGGAATTAGTCTATCTTCAGACGAGTAAAAGCATTTACGAGACTGGCGAAGACCTTTGGTTCAAAGCCTATCAGTTGGATGTACAAACCTTTGGATTGTCTGATAAAAGCAAGACTCTTTATCTGCAAATGATTAATCCGAAAGACAGCGTGGTTTGGCAGGAAAAGTATCCGGTGGAGAATGGCATCGTATCCGGCCATATTTATATAGACGAGAAACTTCCGGAAGGTGACTATTTTTTAGAAGGCTATACGAAGCACTCTTTTTACAAGAATGATACTATTGGAATAACCCCTACCCGCAAAATAAGGATAGTAAAGAATATAGCCCGTTCGGAAGTAACAGGGAATCCTAAAGATACAACCTTCCGTTTTGAAACATTCCCAGAAGGAGGAAATCTCGTATCCGGCCTTTCCTCCAAACTGGCTTTTAAAGCAACCGATGGGAAGGGAAATCCGGTAGCTGTGGAAGGAGTCATTTATGAAGACGATAAGTTCCTGTGCGGAATAAAGAGCGTACACGACGGGATGGGGGCTGTCTCCTTCACTCCCTTTGTTAATAAAAAGTATAGGATTGAATTGCAGCATGGAAAAAGTTATCCGTTACCCGAGATTCATTCACAAGGAATGGTTCTGAACCTTCGCGGGCAGGACAATGGGCATCTGGATTTTATCCTTTCCCAAACCGAGGGCTTGCCACACCGACAAATTTATCTCTTGGGACAAATGCGCGGAATGGTCTGCTGTATGGCAAAAGGGACATTGAAGGACAGTCTTAAAATCTCCATCTCGCTCGATAATTTCCTTTATCAAGGCATCGCGGAGTTTACGCTTTTCAACAACTCCATGCAGCCCGTTGCAGAACGGTTGGTGTATGTCCATCCGCAAAAGAAACTGTATATAACGGCCGAACCCGCAAAGACAAGTTTTGCCATTCGGGAAAAAGCGTCTATCAGAATAAAAGCGACAGACGAGGTTGGCAATCCAGTGAGGGCAAACCTGGGCATTAGCGTGTACGACCGGGCATATCATAATCCTGCCGACCCTGCGAATATCTTGGCCTACTGTTATCTCTCCTCCCAAATACGGGGCCGAATCTGTAACCCGTCTTACTATTTTGACGAAAAGAACAGCGACAGGAAAGAAACGTTAGACCTGCTATTGCTTACACAAGGCTGGCGCCGGTATGTATGGAATGCAGTAGAACCTGATTATCAAGGAAAACCTTTTCTGACAGATGAAATCAATGGCCTGCAAACCCTTCAGAGCAAGAAAAAAGACAAACCAAGCGAAGGAGCAGAACAGCTTATCCAGGTTTTCGGTGCAGAGGGAAACTCTCAGTTTCTTTGGACAGACTCCACGGGACATTTTATGGTTGACCCGGACATGATGAAAACTCTTCAAGGAGGATATGTGTATCTGAAACCCATGTTGTCGAAAGAGTTCAAGCCAACACTGGAATTGGTGGATTACTTTCTTCTGATTGACAGCATAAGGAAGAACAGACCTCATTATTATCCGATAGCGGTATCATACCATAAGAAAGAACAACCCCTTGATTTGCCTGTAATAAGCAGCGACAGTACCATATTATTAAATGAGGTGACTATAACAGCAAAAGGACATAAACCGTTTAGAGATAAAATGATGGGACGACTAGATAGCTTGGCAAAGGTAGATTTGAATAAAGCATGGGTATGTGATTGTAACAGTAGAACACCTAATGGTTATCTGAATGATTATATGGGGTATTCACACCACCCGACAGGTTGCTCTTCGTGCTATCCAGTCCGTAAGAAATCCATACCTATTAACGGAAAAGATTATGAACTTATTAAATATGAACTCATAGGGAAAAATGGCGCATGGATAGTCACTGATATAAAAATAATCACCTACAATGGACCTGAATTCACTGAAGAGGAATTGTTACGGATGAATAACCTCTGGCGCACCAAAGGATATTATACCTCTCGCCAATTTTACCAACCGGATGAGATAGACATACAGCTCTCCACTCCTGACGCTCGCAATACTTTATTATGGGCTCCATCTGTCATTACCGATGAAAAAGGAGAAGCGGAAGTCTCTTTCTATTGTTCTGATATCAATACCGGATTTATCGGGGTTGTTGAAGGCGTTGACGGTAGCGGATTGCTTGGAAATGCAAAATGTGAGTTTAAGGTGTTAAGGAAATAAAAATCGGAAGCTCATGCTCTCTTGCAGGCTTCCGATTAACACAAAAACTAAACTAGACACATTTTTGGAAATCTAGTTGTATATTCTGTATATCAATTATATAGTCCTGCTTTTTTTTATGGTTCGACCATAATTCGACCATTTGATGTTTTATGTACTATCAAGATTTCTATATTTCATATTTTATATTACTTACTCGTTGGTTGAATTAAGAATCTAAATATTTACAAATGAAAAAGTTGCACAC
>NZ_CAJULN010000062.1 GCF_910586915.1 uncultured Bacteroides sp. | reverse complement strand
CTTTGCCTGTCGCCCTTTCTTCAGGTGCGCCTTGAACTGGGCGGCACTCTTGTCGGGAAATATCTTGTTCAGTCCTTTGCAGATGGAGTCCATGTTGGCATGGAGAAGGGAGTCTCGCCGTGCCTGGTCTTTCTTTCTGCGCTTCTCGTCCTTTTCGCCCGACATGAAGTCCATGTATATCCGGTATTCGGGCAGGGAACTTGCCATCAGTTTGCCGTCGGAAGAGATGATGTTTCCGCGGTTGGGTTTCACTGTCACGTTCTCTTTCACGAAACGGTCGGCTACGTCCTGCCAGTATTGCCGTTCGGCAAACATGGTGAAGCCTGCCTTGACGACAATTGCCACGCCTATCAGCGCCATCAGCAGGATGACGAAGAAATAGCGGGTCATTATATTCTTTTTGTTAACTGCCACTGTCCTTGTCTTTTATAGGTTCTCTCAACTCTTTTTTGTCAACTCTCCGTTGTTATTTAATAAGGTACGGCGGATGGGTAGAGGTGCGCAAATCGCTTTCCTTGCTCGAGATGTACTCTTCGATGCGCGACTGGCGGCTCTTCTCCATCAGCTCCGAACTGCGTGTCAGTGCGTCGTACTTGATGTCTGTCAGTTCTTTTTTCAACCGGTCTATCTCAATCTGCTGCTGTTGGCTGGCATAGCGGTTGTGTATGTAGAAGATGATGAACACCATGATAAGAACCAGTAGCTTCGTCTGGCGGCGGAAAAAGTCGGTAGCTAAAATATCTCCGCCCAGAATGCTTTTCAGCGAGGTGCGTTTTCTCTTCTTCTCCTCTTTGGCTTGCTTGTTGATTGCTTCTTCTTCCATTCCCTCTTATTTCTTTTCTGCAATTCGTAATTTCGCGCTTCTCGACCTGGGGTTTCGCTCGATTTCTGCCTCGCAGGGCACAATCACCTTGTTGTTGACAAGGCGGAAGGGAGTTTGCAGGTTGCCGAAGAAGTCGGTTTCCGCCTTGCCCTCCACGTTGCCCGTTTTCATGATGTTTTTCACCATGCGGTCTTCCAGCGAGTGGTAAGTGATGACTACCAGCCGGCCGCCCGGTCGCAGTGCTTCTGTCGCCGCCTGCAACATCTCTTTTAATGCTTCCATTTCCTGGTTCACCTCAATCCGCAAGGCCTGGAACACTTTGGCAAGTTCCTTCTTCTCGCGTTCGCGGCCGAAGAGAGGCTTGACGATTTCCAGAAACTCGCCGATGGTGCGTATCGCCTTTCCGTTGCGGGCTTTGGCGATGACCGAAGCCAGTTTGCGGCTGTTCTTCAATTCGCCGTACAGGTAGAAGATGTCGGCGAGACGCTCCTCGTCGTACGTGTTCACGATGTCGGCGGCTGTGAGTCCCGCCCGTTTGTTCATGCGCATATCCAGTTCGCCGTCGAAGCGGAAAGAGAATCCGCGCTCGCTGTCGTCGAAGTGATGAGACGACACGCCGAGGTCGGCAAGGATGGCGTCTACTTGGTCGATGCCGTGATAGCGCAGGAAATTGTGCAGGTAGCGGAAATTGCTGCGCACGAAGATGAAATGCGGGTCGTCAACAATGTTCCGTTCGGCGTCTTCGTCCTGGTCGAATCCCAAAAGGCGTCCGCCTTCGCCGAGCCGTGAAAGAATCTCGCGCGAATGTCCCGCTCCTCCGAATGTAACGTCTACATACGTTCCGTCCGGTTGTATATTCATCCCGTCGACACTCTCCTTAAGCATCACGGGGACGTGATATATCAGTTCGTCTTTTTCCATCTTCTCTTTTTCCATCCTTCTTTGTCTCTTAAAAACATCTCACCACCTTATTATAAAAAGCGGCTGTAAAAGTATGAAATTCCCCACAATTCCCCGTCATTTCCTACCGAAAACTTTCGGAGAAGTTTTCAACAGATTGTTAAATGCTTATCGCTTGATAATGAAGATGCTTCGTAGATGCTTTGTAGGCAGGATGCTACGGTTTATCCGTTTGATTGCTAAAGTTTGGTTGCCGCTTGCCTGAGAAGTATCTGTTTTTATGCGGTCGACTATTCGTCTGACTATAGTTGAAGTTGCGTCTGACTATAGTGTTTCTTTCGTCTGACTATAGTTAGACGAAACGTTAACTATAGTCAGACGAATACTTATTCGTAATGCGGGAGGTAGGGAATAGGCTTCGGAAAAATAGATGTTGCCTGAGAAACGGCTAATTCGTCGCGGTGGCGGGGCGGGGCAGTGGGATGGACGATGTCGGTGTATACTTTTTGAAATAAAAAAGAGTGGCGTATGTGGCTTGTTATGAGTGTTTTATTATATTTGTGACCGTAAGGAATATCTAATACTTGAAAACCTGAGGAGGTTGAAGAATATAGTTTCTTTGTCTGTCGGCATTCTTATATTGAGTCTGCCGTTCAATCCTGTGAAAGATATTCCTGATAAAATCCATCTATCGTTTCTGTTTGTATGCATATTCTTGTCGGGTATTGCAAGTAAAAACTGTAATTAAAAAACGAAAAATATGAAAACAATCAATTTAATAGCTCTTTTTATTGTTCTCACATTTAATGTTGTAGGGCAAACATCACGAGATGCATATTAAGTAAAAGGATGAAAAAATATCTTCTACCATACATTGAAGGGGAGGTAACTCCGGACAATTCCTATTTGTCCATATCATTTTATTATGAATTGTCTACTGGAAAAATGAAATGGATAACTGTTTATCATAAGCCTTCAATTGCCATACCGATAAAAGCGATTGAAAAGTTTGAAAAAAGCAATGAAGGCGGAAGATAAGGCAATCTTCAATCGTAGTACCGCAGATATTAAAGATATTGATTTTTTTGTTCGATGGACGGATTATGACTTGTATGAGTTGACGAATCCGTAGGAAACGTCGACTGAGTAAGAATTCAATTATTCATTGTATCAATGTATATTGATTCGGATAAAGGTAGTGTTGCGGAAGTCCCACCCGGGTCGCTCCTATGGCTCAGAAACCTGACCGAAGGTAAGGAAGAACTTCCGTTTTATATAAATGGTGATGGAAAGCAGATTTTTATTTATCGGTAAGAACCGGTTCAACGGAAATCTTTCAGCTCCTCCTGCAACTTCTGCCGGGTGAAGAAGATACGGCTTTTCACCGTTCCCAACGGAAGTTCCAGCTTCTCTGCAATCTCGCGGTATTTGAACCCCGACACGTGCATCGAAAACGGAATGCGGTACTCTTTCGGCAGGTTGTTTACCACCCGGTGCATCTCTTTCAGGTCGTACGCCCTATCTGTACTCTCCACGCTTGCGTCTTGCGGAAGGTTGAGATGGTACAAGTTGTCGGTGTGGTCGACAAATGTCTGGTCGCGAACCACCTTGCGGTAGTTGTTGATGAATATATTGCGCATGATGGTATACATCCAGCCTTTGAAGTTTGTATCGGGCGTGTATTTATCTTCATTATCCAATGCTTTCAAGGAAGTCTCCTGCAACAAGTCGTTTGCTTCTTCGCGGTCGGTTGTCAGTTTGTAGGCGAAACGAAGTAATTCGGCTTGTACTTCTACTAAATCTTTTCTGAAGCTTAAACTTTTCATATGCGTTGCTTTTTAAATGGTGAATATTCGTTTGTAAGTTTTGATGGTGCAAGTTTAAGGGCTTTTTGATTATCCGACAGGGGATAATTCGCCCGAAATTCACCCGAAAACTGTCTGCGGACAGTTTTCGGGTGTTATTTGATAGTTTTTGGGTGTTGTTTTGGGGGTCTTATGAGCTTAAATCCTGCATTTTCTACTAATTTATTGCAAATAATAAAAAAGAACCGCTAATTTTGTAGCATCATTTTATTTGAAAAGAATGACAGATGACTCTTTATTTTTGATTGATGTCGATAAAATTCTTCGGACCAAAGCGCCGAAGCAATACAAGTACATCCCTAAGTTTGTGATTTCTTATCTGAAGAAAATAGTTCATCAGGATGAGATTAATGTGTTTTTGGATGAGTCGAAAGATAAGATCGGAGTAGACTTCCTCGAAGCGTGCCTGGACTTTCTGGATGCGAAGGTAGAGGTGAAAGGACTCGAAAATCTTCCCAAAGAGGGTTTGTACACCTTTGTCTCCAATCATCCGTTGGGCGGACAGGACGGTGTGGCGCTGGGCTACGTGCTGGGACGCCATTACGACGGGAAGGTGAAATACCTGGTCAACGACCTGCTGATGAACCTGCACGGATTGGCTCCGCTCTGCATACCTATTAATAAGACAGGCAAACAGTCGAAAGATTTCCCTAAGATGGTGGAAGCCGGATTCAGCTCCGACGACCAGCTTATCATGTTCCCCGCCGGACTCTGTTCGCGCCGGCAGGAGGGAGTGATTCGCGACCTGGAATGGAAAAAGACATTTATAGTAAAGAGCATACAAGCAAAACGCGACGTGATACCGGTGCACTTCGGGGGCAGAAACTCCGATTTCTTCTACAATCTGGCAAATATCTGCAAGGCACTGGGCATTAAGTTCAACATCGCCATGTTGTATCTTGCGGATGAGATGTTTAAGAACCGCCACAAAACCTTTACCGTCACCTTTGGCAAGCCGATATCCTGGCAGACTTTCGACAAATCGAAAACACCGGCACAATGGGCGGAATACGTAAAGGACATTGTATATAAACTGTAACTGATAGAACAACTATAACAAGAAATATGGAAGAAATTATCAAACCGATAAGCAAAGAACTGCTGAAGGCTGAATTGACGGAAGACAGACGCTTACGAATGACCAATAAGAGTAATAACCAGATTTACATTATTACTCATCAGAATGCACCCAATGTGATGAAAGAGATTGGGCGTTTGCGCGAAATTGCTTTCCGGGCTGCCGGTGGAGGAACGGGGCTGTCGATGGATATAGACGAATACGACACAATGGAGCATCCCTATAAGCAGCTCATTGTGTGGAACCCGGAAGCCGAAGAAATATTAGGCGGCTACCGCTATCTGCTTGGGACGGACGTGCGTTTCGACGAAAAAGGCGCTCCGATTCTCGCCACTTCCCATATGTTCGATTTCTCGGATACTTTTATTGAAAAATATTTGCCGCAGACGATAGAGTTGGGACGTTCGTTTGTGACGCTCGAATATCAGTCTACCCGTGCCGGAAGCAAGGGGCTGTTTGCGCTGGACAACCTGTGGGACGGATTGGGAGCATTGACCGTGATTATGCCGAACGTGAAGTACTTCTTCGGAAAGGTGACAATGTATCCGAGCTACCACCGCCGCGGCCGTGATATGATTCTCTATTTCCTTAAGAAACATTTTTCCGACAAAGAAAGGCTGGTCACCCCGATAGAACCTTTGCTGCCGGAGACCTCCGAAGAGGAGCTGAGTGCCTTGTTCTGCAAAGACTCCTTTAAGGAAGACTATAAGATACTGAATGGCGAAATCCGTAAGCTGGGCTATAACATACCGCCACTGGTGAATGCTTATATGAGCCTGAGTCCTACCATGCGTATGTTCGGCACGGCTGTCAACTATGAGTTCGGCGATGTGGAAGAAACCGGAATCCTGATTGCGGTGGATGAGATACTTGAGGAAAAACGCATACGGCACATCCAGACGTTTATCGAAAGCCATCCGGATGCGCTGAAAATATATTGCGAGGAAGAGGAGGCGTTTACGCCTAAGGTCGTTACACCGCAGGCAGACTGTTGCCGTTGATTTTCCGGTAAAGGTCGAGAGCAAAGACGTCGGTCATCCCCGATATATAATCAAGTACCGCCTGTATTCTTTCGTAGAGTACAGGCGATTTTATGTTGTACTGGCTGGAAACCCGGTTTATCAGAAGTTCGGAATACGCCTTGCCGGGAGAGGTGACCGCCTCCGTCATCAGTTCGAGCAGTGTACTGATGACGCGGAAACCGGCCAATTCGATGTCGAGCACATACTGCGAACGGTAGATTTTCTGCATAGACACATCGGAGCAGTGTTTGTAGGCGTCTGCCGGACACTGGGATATATGTTTGATGAGCGTTCCTTCGAAAGTGCCGGACAATATTGCCTGTTCATGTTCGAGGAACACACGGGTGCATTCCCGAATCAGTAGTCCGATTACCGAGGAGCGCAGGTAAGCGATTTGTTCGTTCGTGTCGCTCACAATCCGGAACGTGCTCCGCAGATGTGCCTGCCGGTTTTCGTCGAAATAAGCCATCAGCAGTGCCTTCGTCTCTTCGGTAGTGAGGATTTTCAGTTTGTGGGCGTCTTCGATGTCCATCATCTGATAGCAGATGTCGTCCGCCGCTTCCACCAGATAGACCAACGGATGTCGTGCGTATTTCAACGGATGCTCGTTCTGCACGATTAATCCCAGTTCGGTGGCTATTTTATGGAAACTCTCTTCTTCGCTGACGAAGAATCCGAACTTCGACTTTTTGCCGGCAAGGCTTGATGAAAAGGGATATTTCACGATGGAAGCCAGGGTGGTGTACGTCATGGCGAATCCTCCTTTGCGCCGTCCTTCAAACTGGTGGGTCAAGAGCCGGAATGCATTTGCGTTTCCTTCGAAATGTGTCAAATCTTCCCATTCCATCGCCGAAAGTTGCGCTCCGTCCGGCTGCCTTTCTTTCAGGCGGAGCCCTTTTCCTTCGGAGAAAAAGGTCGATATGGCACGCTCGCCCGAATGGCCGAAAGGCGGATTGCCTAAGTCGTGCGCCAGGCAGGCGGCGGATACGATGGAACCGATTTCCGGCAGAAAAGATTCCCGGAGTTCGGGCTGGCGTTCGAGGATGGCTTTGGCTACGTCGTTGCCTAAGGAACGGCCGACGCAGGATACTTCGAGGCTATGCGTGAGCCGGTTGTGTACAAACACGCTGCCCGGCAGGGGGAATACCTGTGTCTTGTTCTGCAATCGGCGGAAGGGGGCGGAAAAGATAAGACGGTCGTAATCCCGTTGAAACTCCGAGCGGTTTTCCTGGCGCTCCTGGTGAAACTCTTCCATTCCGAAGCGTTTGGCGGATATTAATTGATTCCAGTTCATCATTTTAGTTGCGATTTGGGCGTTTCCTGTTTGCAAATTAGGGAACGGCACATTATTTAACTGCAAACTTAACTATTTTTCAGTTCAAAATGTGTATTTTCGCCCGTTAAATACCAATATATGCATTTATGAATATTCAAGTAATCAATAAATCGAAGCATCCGCTTCCGGCTTATGCCACCGAATGGTCTGCGGGAATGGATATCCGTGCCAATCTTTCCGAACCCATCACTTTGGAACCCCTGCAACGCTGTCTTGTGCCCACCGGATTGTATATCGCCCTTCCGAAAGGATTTGAAGCCCAAATCCGTCCGCGCAGCGGATTGGCCATCAAGAAGGGAATCACGGTGCTCAACTCGCCGGGAACGATTGATGCGGATTATCGGGGGGAAATCTGTATTATCCTGGTCAATCTGTCGTCCGAAGCCTTTGTGATTGAAGACGGCGAACGTATTGCGCAGATGGTGATTGCAAAACATGAGCAAGCCTCATGGCAGGAAGTGGAAGTGTTGGACGAAACGGAACGCGGAGCCGGCGGCTTCGGTCATACAGGGAAAAAATGAAAAAAAGAATCCTATTTATATGGTTGGTAAGTGCTTTGCTGCTTCCTTTGGGTGTGGCTTCGCAAGCGACAGGAAGGGTGGCGGCAGGAGACGTGCCCACCCTATCCGGATATGCGGCCGGCACAGATGCAATTGCCCGGAAAGCAAAGAAAAAGAAGACCAAAAAGAGTAAAGCCGAGAAGGAGAAGGATGTTTTTGTGTGCCAACTGACGGAGGAACAGCAGCGCAAATATGATTATTTCTTTCTGGAAGCCATGCGGATGAAAGGAAAGAAAGAATATGATGCGGCTTTCGGCTTGTTGCAGCATTGTCTGGATATCCATCCGACGGCTTCTTCCGCTCTTTACGAGATTTCACAATATTATATGTTTCTGCGCCAGGTTCCGCAAGGACAGGATGCTTTGGAGAAAGCAGTACTCTATGCCCCCGATAACTATTGGTATAGCCAGGGATTGGTCAACCTCTATCTGCAACAGAACGAATGGGATAAAGCCGTCGTTTTGCTCGAAAAGATGGTTGCTCGTTTTCCGGCAAAGCAAGACCCTTTGTTTAACCTGCTCGATATTTACAGCCGGCAGGAGAAGTATGACGATGTGATTTCCACGCTGAACCGCCTGGAGACACGTTTGGGTAAGAACGAGCAGTTGTCTATGGAGAAATTCCGTATCTATCTTCAGATGAAAGACGACAAGAAGGCTTTTCGGGAAATAGAAAGTCTGGTGCAGGAGTATCCGATGGATATGCGTTATCAGGTAATTCTCGGCGACGTATATCTCCAGCACGGGAAAAAAGAAGAAGCCTATGCGGTCTATCAGAAAGTGCTGGCGGCAGAGCCGGACAATCCGATGGCGCTCTTCTCGATGGCTTCTTACTATGAGCAGACCGGGCAGAAAGAGCTGTATCAGCAACAACTGGACACGTTGCTGCTGAACAAGAAAGTGACTCCCGATACGAAAATCAATGTCATGCGGCAGGTCATCATGGAAAATGAACAATCGCCGGAAAAGGACAGCACGCAGGTGATTGCCCTGTTTGACCGCATGATGGAGCAAGATCAGGACGACCCGCAAGTCCCCATGCTCTATGCACAATATCTCTTGTCGAAGAATATGGAGCAGGAAGCGGTTCCGGTATTGGAACTGGTGGTCGATTTAGACCCCGCCAACAATGCCGCCCGCCTGATGTTGGTAAGTGCAGCCATAAAAAAGGAGGATTACAAACAGATTATAAAGGTGTGTGAGCCTGGTATCGAAGCTACTCCGGATGCTTTGCAGCTTTATTATTACCTGGCCATCGCCTATCATCAGGCAGAGCAGGTTGACAGCGTATTGAGTGTATGTACCAAAGCCCTGGAGCACATCGCCCCCGACACGAAGAAAGAATTCGTATCCGAATTCTACTCAATCATGGGCGACGTCTACCACACGAAGAAACAGATGGCGGAGGCTTATGCTGCCTACGATTCGGCGTTGGTGTACAATCCCGCCAATATCGGCGCGCTGAATAACTATGCCTATTACCTTTCGGTAGAACGCCGCGACTTGGACAAAGCGGAGGAAATGAGTTACAAAACTGTAAAAGCGGAACCCAACAACGCCACCTTCCTCGATACTTATGCATGGATTCTCTTTGAAAAGGGAAATTATGCGGAAGCCCGCATCTACATAGACAATGCCTTGAAGAGCGACGATGAAAAAAGCAACGTGATTGTAGAACATTGCGGAGATATCTACTTCATGAACGGCGACGTGGAGGGAGCGTTGAAATATTGGAAGCAGGCGCTCGAAATGGGAAGTGAATCGAAAACATTGAAACAGAAGATAGAAAAGAAGAAATATATTGCAGAATGAAAAGAGTCGTTTATCTGTTGCTGTTGGTGGCCGTCGTGCTGACCGGCTGTAAGAGTTCGAAGCATCCGGCACTCTCGAAGACAAAGGCTTCCGTGCCGAGCTATCTGACTTCCAGACTCCAGCTTACCATTCCCGACAAGAAAGGGGGAAGTATGTCCGTGGGAGGGACTATGAAGATGAAAACCCGCGAACGGGTGCAAGTCTCCTTGCTGATGCCGATTCTGCGTACGGAAGTGGCGCGCATCGAGATTACACCGGACGAAGTACTGATGGTGGACAGGATGAACCGGAGATTTGTCCGTGCAACGAAGGACGAACTGAAAGGCCTGTTGCCGAAGAATGCGGAGTTTGCCCGTTTGGAAAAGATACTGATAAGCGCATCCTTGCCCGGTGGAAAGACAGAACTGACGGGCAAAGATGTAGGTATCCCTTCTTTGGAGAAAGCCAAAGTCCGGCTTTATGAGTTCTCGACCAAAGAGTTCTCCATGACTCCGACGGAACTTTCTGCCAAATATACTCAGGTTCCTTTGGAAGTGTTGGTAAAAATGCTGGTGGCTTTATTAGGATGAAACGTCTCTTTGTTATTCTTGCCGGTTGCCTATGGTTGGCAGTTCCGCTTTCCGCCCAGTCGAACAAGCTGATTCGCGAGTTGGAAAGTAAGCGCGGTGCGCTGCAAAAGCAGATTGCCGAGTCGGACTCTATATTGCAGGACACTAAGAAGGACGTGGGCAGCCAGTTGAACAGCCTGGCAGCACTCACCGGGCAGATTGAGGAACGGAAACGCTACATCCTCGCTATCAACAGCGATGTGGAAGCCATCGAGTCCGAACTGAACGCATTGGGACGCGAGTTGCGCGTTTTGGAGAAGGAGCTGAAGGATAAGAAGAAGAAATACGAAGCCTCGGTACAGTATCTTTATAAGAACAAGTCGATAGAAGAGAAACTCATGTTCATCTTCTCCGCCAAGAGCTTGGGACAGACCTACCGCCGTATGCGCTATGTACGCGAATACGCCACTTACCAGCGTTTGCAAGGCGAAGAGATTCTGAAAAAGCAGGAGCAGATACGTGCGAAACAAGCGGAACGTCAGCAAGTGAAAACCGCTAAGGAGAACCTGCTGAAAGAACGGGAGGGCGAAAAGACGAAGTTGGAAGTGCAGGAGCAGGAAAAACGCACGTTGGTAGCCGACTTGCAAAAGAAGCAGAAAGGCTTGCAGAACGAGATTAATAAAAAACGCAGGGAGGCAGACCAACTGAATGCACGCATCGACAAGCTGATAGCCGAAGAAATAGAACGTGCCCGCAAGCGTGCCGAAGAGGAAGCCCGCCGCGAAGCGGCAGCACGCAACGAAACCGAAGGGGAGGAAAGCGGCTCTTCCGGCAACGCGGGAGCGAAAGTAAAAACGCTCGAAACGTACACCATGAGCAAAGCCGACCGCGAACTGTCCGGTAATTTTGCCGCCAATCGCGGCAAACTTCCCATGCCTATATCAGGTGCTTACATTATCGTCAGCCGCTACGGGCAATATGCTGTAGAAGGGCTCCGCAACGTAAAGTTAGATAACAAAGGTATCGATATCCAGGGAAAGCCGGGAGCACAGGCACGTGCCATCTTCGACGGTAAAGTGGCAGCCGTCTTCCAACTGAACGGATTGTTCAATGTGCTTATCCGTCACGGTAATTACATCTCCGTCTATTGCAACCTTTCGTCCGCTTCGGTGAAAATAGGAGATACGGTGACGACGAAACAACCCATCGGGCAAATATTCTCCGACGGTACGGACAACGACCGCACGGTGCTCCACTTCCAGTTGCGTAGGGAAAAAGAAAAACTCAACCCGGAGCCGTGGCTCAATCGGTAAGTTTAGTCGAAAAACAACGGAAAATGTGAAAAATCGGGCTGTTTATGGTGCGGAAAATGTAAAAAGTTCAAGAAGCGTGTAGGAATGAGGTATAAAATCGGCTCAAAAAGTAGCAGAATCTCTTCATTGGGGGAGAAAAAGGAAAGAAGTTTGGTCTCAAAAGCAGATGGATGGTCTGTTTCTTTCTTTTATTGAATAATTTGTGCTAAAAAAAGTAATTGCTTTTTGTCAATTTTGTGAACAAAGAAAAACTGATGAAGAACAAATTTACATTCAATGAAATTATGAGACAACAATTAGTGACATTGTTGCTGGGGACAGTTTTCGTGTTTGGTGGCTGCAACTCCCCACTTGGGCAATATGAGAGAAATTTAGATTACATCCGCGTGTTTGCCTGCTTCCTGGTCATGCTGGTTCATGCCAGCGAGAATTTTTACGGTGCTCCCGGTTCTACCGATATGGCAGGACCACAGTCTTACCTCGCCAACGAGGCCGACCGCCTGTGGGTATCGGTCTACGACGGTTTTTCGCGTATGTCTGTACCCTTGTTTATGATAGTCTCCGCTTTCCTGCTCGCACCGATGAAGGAGGAACAGACCATGTGGCAGTTCTATCGCCGCCGTGCCCTTCGCATCCTGCCGCCCTTTTTCGTGTTTATGATATTGTATAGCACACTGCCCCTGCTGTGGGGGCAGATAGACGGGGCGATTTCAGCGAAAGACCTCTCGCGCATCCTGCTCAACTTCCCCACGCTGGCGGGGCACTTCTGGTTTATGTATCCCCTGATAGGGCTTTATCTGTTTATTCCCATGATATCCCCGTGGCTGCGGAAAGCCACGGCGGGCGAAGAGCGTTTCTTCATCGGCGTGTTTCTCTTGTCGACGTGTATGCCCTACCTCAACCGTTGGTGTGGCGAGCTGTGGGGGCAATGCTTCTGGAACGAATACCATATGTTGTGGAACTTTTCCGGTTATTTGGGCTACCTTGTGCTGGCGCATTATATACGTGTGCACCTCACCTGGGAGCGGCCGCGGCGTCTGGTCGTGGGAGCCGTTCTGATGGTGGCGGGCGCCGTGTGGACCATCCTGTCGTTTTATGTGCAGGCCGTTCCGGGCGAACTGCACGTTACGCCTGTGTTGGAAATCGGTTGGGCGTTCTGCACCATCAACTGTGTGCTGCTCACCACGGGAGCATTTCTTCTGTTCACCTGCATCCATCGGCCGGAGGCGCCGCAACTGGTGACGGAGATGTCGCGGCTCAGCTACGGTATGTATCTGATGCACATCTTCTGGCTCGGACTGTGGGTGAGTGTGTGCAAGCAGACATGGATGCTGCCCACCGTTGCCGCCATACCTTGCATTGCGGTGGCTACGTTCGTCAG
>NZ_CAJULN010000061.1 GCF_910586915.1 uncultured Bacteroides sp. | reverse complement strand
GGTTGAAGGTGTTGGGGTCGGAGTCGCCGTATCCCCACTCGCGGTCGTTGAAGGTATTGAGTCCGAAGTGGACAAAAGCGTAGGTTTCCATCTTTTGCCATTCCACTTGTTTGGCTTCGGGAACGGGAAGGATGGCTTCCGGAGCTTTCACCGAGCTGCAGGCGCTCCATAGAAGCGCTCCTGCACAGAGAATGAGAGAGTGTTTTTTCATGGGGTAATGGTTGGTAAATGATTAAAAAGATAAATTTCGTCAAAGAGTGATACCGAACACAAAATAAGCCTGTTCGGTGTAAGGGTTGGCTATCAACTTACCGAATACGGGCAAAGAGAAACCGGACGTTATCTTGATTTCCTTTGTTGCGGAGAGTCCGATGTTGACCACGTTGAATTTGTCCGAATAGAAACTCTCCCACGGTGTGAAGCCGGCTTCAATGCTTAATTCTACCTCTTTCACGCTGAACGGGTAACTCAGTTCGCAATAGCTCGACCAAGCGCGTTTGCCGTTCTCCCGATAGTCGTTTCCGCCAAATGTGGTGTACCAGTTTACCGATAGCGGGAATTTCTCGCTCAGCCTGTATCCGGCTCCTATCTCAAAAGTGTGTCCGGTAGTGTGCGGGTTGTAGTTGAAGTATTTGAAAGGTTCGTCCTCGGTCTGTATGAAACAGTTGTTGGCGTACAAAGTTAGGTTTTTATATTCGTATTCCAATGAAAGGTCTATCTCGTTGTTTTGGTTGCGGAATTCGGTCGACCCCCATACGTAGGCGGTCAGTCCTTTCCATTGGAGACTGAGCGAGGGTTGCACACTCGCATTGCCGCTATCTATTCCACGCCAGATATAACTGCTTACAAAGTCGGCATTTACAAAAACTTCCTGCGCCTGCGCGAAGGCTGTAAAAAATAAGATGATAATAAGTACAATCTGCTTTTTCATTTTATCGGTTGCATTACTTTTTTATTTTTGAGGGTGTAAAGATACGCAATATCCGCATAAATGAAGGTAGACGGGAGAGAAAAAGAGGTTGTGCTTCACACACAGAAAACACAACCTCTTTCTCTATTTATGTGTTAAGCTAATGTTACCATCCCGGATTTTGTGGCAACAACTGCGGATTTCTTTGAAGTTCTCCTGTCGGGATAGGATAAAGATACAACTTATCTTCCCAAGTACGGCTTTTTCCTTCTTGATACGAAAGGTCCGGATTTGTATAGTTAGGATATACGATGGCAAGTTCGCCGTCAGGTTTTTTCTTACCTACGTAAGTCCGTACATTGTTTAATACTTTACCGGCTTTCCAACGTTTCAAATCTTGGAATCTGAACCCTTCGCCGGCCAATTCAATGCAACGTTCGCGGCGGATTTCCTGCAATACAGGGCTTAGATTGTATCCCCAGTCGGGCCAATTTGGGTCGTTGAAACCTACGTTTACTGTCAGGTGCGGCATACCGACGCGGTCTCTTAGCTGGTTGATGGTATTGTCCAGATCCGTGTCGGTGATAGTACCCAGTTCTGCTTTGGCTTCTGCATTTATCAACAGGGTTTCCGCATAGCGGTAAGCAATTCCGTCGAAAGAACTTTTCATGTATAGTGCTTGGGAATAAATGGGATTGAAACCTTTAATGGGTCTATATCCGGTGAAACAGTGTTGGGTGATAAATTCCTCTTCGTTCACGATGAAAGTAGAATCTTTCAAGTCGTCCGTTACGGTAATCGGGAAATCATTGGTAAGAATCATCTGTTTCAGACGCGGGTCACGGTTGGCAGTCTCCTTTCTCATGGTTTCGTCTCCCTGATATTTGTTGCTCAGTGCAATAGGAAGTCCGTCTGTACATAAAAAACTTTCTACGAAACTCTTGGAGAAACCGCATCCGGCTTCACGTCCTGCGGCTGCCATATTGTGTTCGCGTACATCTGCCTTATAGTCTACGTAAAGGACTGCTTCTTTCAAGTCACTCTTGTCGTCTATGCGATACAAGTTGAAATAGTCCTCTTCCGGATGTCCCGTCTTATATATTTCATATTTCTTTGACTTGATAAGCATTTCGCTTTCTTGAGCTGCCATTTCCAGCCACTTATTGGCTTCCGAGCTATATCCCAGTTCATCGTGGTATTTGTAGTGAGTACCTTCGTTCAGGCAGAAACGTGCCTTTACGTGTCGGGCGATGTCTTTGTTCAGGCGGTTGGCTTCTTCACTGCCTGCTTCCGGTAGCCATTCGATGGCAAAATCCAAATCTTTGATGATGTTTTGGAACACTTGGTTTCTTTTCATTTTCGGTCCGTACAGTTCAGCATCGCTTACATTTAAGTCTACCTCTATCCAGGGTACATCACCCAAAAGTTGAATTTTTTTAAAATACTCCAAAGCACGGAAGAAGCGCATTTCGCCTACATAGACGTTGACATCTGCTTCGGCGGCTTGTACACCTTGATAGTGTGTCATGAAGTAGTTGATGTTGCGTATATTCTGCCAGTTTCCTTTCTGCCATATTCCTCCTTCGGTGGGCACTACATACTGTCCCCAAAGGAAAGAGTTGATATTATTGGGCACTTGTATGTCGCTGTCTGTATCGTCCAATACACTCACTCCTCCCGGTATCAGGCCATAGAAGGCGTTGGCATAGGTTTTCAAGTCGTTCACTGATATCCAGAAACTCTGGTCGTTTAAACTTTGCGGGCTTCTTTCCAAAAAAGAGTCATTACAACTTGTCAAGGACAAGGCTGCCGCCATATAAAATATATATTTCAGTTTCATAAAATTTTTATTGAAGTTAGAATACAACATTAAGTCCCAAAGAGAGTGATCTCTGCTGCGGATATTTGTATGGGTCGTCGAGTTCCGGGTCGAATCCTTCGGGCGTATGCTTGAAGGTCAGCAGGTTTTCTCCTGTAAAGTAAACACGGCATTTCTGTATTCCCCACTGCTTGGTAAGGTTAACAGGCAATGTATAGCCCAATGACAATGATTTCAAACGCAGGTAAGATGCATTGAGTAGATAGCGTGTCTGGCTCTGTCCCAAAGCCGAACCACCGTTGAAACGTGCCACTGGAAGCCATGCTCCTGTATTGCTTTCGCTCCAGTAGTCGTTGCCCACAGCAGTGGGAACCTGCCACATACTTCCATATTGCCATTTGAAGGTGTGGGGAAGCATCAGGTCGCGTTTGCCGATACCCTGGAAGAAGATTCCCAAATCAAAACCTTTCCAGTCGCCCGAGAGATTGAATCCATAGCGGTAGCGTGCTTTGTTATTACCGATAATTTTCATGTCACCAGGGTTATTTACCGTGTTTTCTCCGTTGTCTATTACGTTGTTTCCGTCAATATCGATGAATTTGATGTCGCCGGGCACTTTGCTGATACCGCCGTCCAGTTTTGACTGGTTGGGGGCTGAGGAAATTTCGTCAGCCGACTGGAATAAGGTAGATTCATATCCCCATATTTCGCCTATTATCTTTCCTACGTAATGTGCAGAAGACAAAGATTTGGTCGGGTTGTCGTATTTGGTGATTTCTGCCTGTGTGTCGGAGAGGTTGAAACCGATGCTATAGTGTAGTCCGTTGTCCAATTGGTCGTTCCAGGTCAAAGCCAACTCCCATCCGCGTGTCACCATATCGGCTGCGTTTTCCGAAGGTTCGTTCATACCTAAGATATTGGGCAATATTTTACCTGGCCCCAACATATCGGTTGTTTTACGCTGATAGTAGTCGAATGTACCTTTCAAGCGGTTTTGCAAAGTGCTGAAATCAATACCTAAGTCCCATTGAGTAACTTTTTCCCAAGTTACGGAGTTGCTTACCAATCCGCCGGGCAATACATATTGCGGTTGTTTTCCACCCATTATATATCCTAAAGTTCCCGGGCTGTAGTTAGACAAGTAGGCATACCATCCGTTGTCCAGTGCTTGGTTTGCCAAGCTACCGTAAGAAGCTCTTATTTTCAATTCATCGAAGAATTCGTTGGTAGGCTGCTTGAACCAGCTCTCTTCCGAGAGTCTCCATCCCAAAGAGAAAGAGGGGCTGAATACAGCACGGTCATTCTTGGGAAACTTGGAAGATAAGTCGTAACGGCCGTTTGCTTCGAGCAGATAGCGGTCGGCAAAACTATAGTTTATGCGGAAGAAGCCGCTTCGTGTAGCCCAACTTCCTTCTGAGTTACTTACACTTTTCTCTCCGGTAGCGGCACCCATCGAAGGGAGGTCGTTGGAGATAAGTTCGGTACGTCCTGCCGAAAAACTGCGAATGTGTTTCGTTTCCTGGTTGTAACCGACCATTGCTTTGAAGTAATGCTTGCCCGTAGTAAACTCATAGTCGCCAAATAGATTGAAGGCGTTATAAGTATCGTTCGACTGGCTTTCTGAAACATTGTTCGGTCTGGAGTGTTGGAATACTTGCAGGAATTTGCCGTCTATTCCATACTCGTTGAATGTTTTCCGGTGGTTTTTGTTATGTTCCGCATAATAATTGAAAGTATAGTCCATGTTGATGGTCAGTCCCTTCAATGGGGTAAGTTTTAGGGCAAGCGTATTCCAATAGTCGTTTTTAGTGGTTTTGCGCGAACCCATTTCGTCCAAAACAGCGGCGAAGTTGGTATAGTTGCCTTGTCCTGCCCAGTTTCCATCAGGGTGTTTCACTGGCATCAACGGCTGGGTATCATTGCCAATCCAAGATTCTCCGTGTACGGCATCCTGTGCCAATCCGTTCAATTCTGTACGGATGTAGCTGGTTTTCATTGACACGTTCATCCAATTATTGATGTCGTAATTGATGTTGTTCACCATATTGAATTTGCGGAAACCCTCATTGCCATAACGCAACAGCGAACCTTGGTCTGTATAACCGACAGAGGTGTAATACGTTGCCTTGTCGCTACCACCGTTAATGTTCACATTGTATTTTTGAACGGGATAACTTTTCTTATACATTTCTTTCATCCAGTCCGTATTGCCGCAATAAGCATATTTGCCGGCTTGGCAGTTTCCATATTGCCAACTGCTGGGGTCTGTTGCTATAAATACCGGCAAGTTGTTTACTGGGTCATTGAAATACGCCTGAATATGCTCCATCTCTTCTTGGCTGAACAAATTGCGGCCGCTGGTTGTATTGTTGGCTGCATTCATCCAGTTGGCATACTCTATGGAATTCATGTATTCCGGACGGGTTGTCGGGCTGTTGAACGAAACAGAAGCATCGAAAGATACTTGTGTAGGTAGGTTTTTGCGGCCGCTTTTCGTTGTGATAAGGATTACACCATACGCTGCACGTGCTCCGTAGATAGAAGCGGAAGCGGCATCTTTCAATATGGATACACTTGCCACATCCTGTGGGTTAATCAAGTTCGGGTCCATTTGTACTCCGTCTACCAATACCAACGGGCTACCTCCATTGATAGACGTCTCACCACGAACGTTGAACGTAGAACCTTTTCCCGGCTGTCCGCTGGTAGTGATGTTCAAGTTAGGAATGGCTCCTTGCAAGCCTTGTCCTAAATTGACAATAGGACGGTCGGCCAACACTTTGTCATCCACTGCCGAAACAGCACCTGTCAGATTGGCTTTCTTGACAGTAGCATAACCTACCACTACTACTTCATCCAGTGTTTTTGTGTCTTCTTTCAGTGTTATTTTCAACGGTTTTCCATCCCATACGATTTCCGAGTCTATATAACCCACATATGAAACGACAATGACATCACCTTTCTTTACGTTGGGGATACTGAAATCTCCGTCGAGTCCGGTGATAGTTCCGTTGGTCGTACCTTTGACAATAACCGATGCACCGATGATGGTTTCACCGTTTTGGTCTACAACGATACCTGTACAAACGTTATTCTGTTGTACAGCATACATTTTCGTAGTTTCTGTGTAAGGTGTAGCCTGAATATATCCGGTAGAGAATCCGGATAAAAGCAGCATTGCACTTACTAACTTCACTCGTTCTTTTTTCATAAATACAATATTAAAGGTATATAAAAAATGATTTAAACTTAATTGTAACTTGCCTTGTTAATGAAAGTTTTATTTTTCCATCATATCGATTTTAAGTTAATAGGTTAATGATTTAGCTGTTTTTTAAAGTTTATTTTAGAACTTGTTGGCAAAAGTATAAAATAATATTTAATGTGCGGATATATTTAGCGAAATTTTTTAAAATTAATTTCATCCGTTTGAAACTGTATATCGGATTGCGGGATATTTTTGGAGAGAGAAGTAATGTTTTCGGTTGAGAGATGCGGCAGATTTGCTTGCCTTTACCGGTTGAGTTGATGATTTCTTCCTTATCAGTTACGCTCTTCTTCCTTATCTATTAGGCAAATCAACCCAATGAATTGTCCGAATATACTTGTGCAACCGACCGAATGGACAAGAGTAACTATGCTGTTGCACTTGTCCATTCGGCCGATTGTACAAGAGTATTTGTATACTTGGTTATTGAATAGGAGTATAAAGGATGTTTTTCCCCCTATAATACTTTTAAAAAACACAATTTTGTCCGAAGAGGGTCTGCCGGGGGGAGACAATCCGTGTATTGGCATTCCCCTCTTCGGAGAGTTGTTTATCGGATACCTAATTTCTTGGCGATTTCCTTAGGCAACGCATCTTTATGGACAACGATGTTCATCGTCTTGTAAGCTACGAATGCTTTGGAAGCATACCAGATACCTTTGTATTTGCCGGATGTACCCCAAGAGTTCTTCACCATGAAGTATTCCTTTCCGTTTTGGTCTTTGGCAATACCATAGATAAGCATTCCGTGGTCGTCGGTTGTTTCCCAGTTGTCGAAAGCGATTTGGCGCATTTCCTGTGTGATGTCTTTTTCGGGGAAAGGTTTGGTGAATAGTTCTCTGCGTTTGTCGGCGGCAGTCAGACCGGTCCAGCGAGCCATATCGGAGCCCGACAGTTCCGATTCTTTGGCTGCATCGGGCATAACGGCGATACCGTCGCGCGAGAATCCTTGTTCGCTTACGTCGCTACCCCATGCAAAGGTATAACCTTTCTTTACGGCGTTGTCCATCACTGCCATAAATTCGTCGATGGGGAGGTTGTAAGAGAGACCGTTGCGCCAGTTGTCCTGGATTTCGATAGAGAACTGCGAGTAGAACGGATGGTGTGTGTAGGAAGTCAGCGATACATAGTCTTCGGGGTTGAAGCCGAGCGACTCAACGAATGACTGGGGCGTGTATTCCTTGCCCTGGTATGTGAAACTTTCGGGACACTTGCCGAGGTAAGTATCATAGATGGCGCAAAGGCCGTTTTTCCATACGGGAGTCAGTTTCTTGAGATTACCTTTGGCAATGGCATTGACATATCCTTCGGCAACAGCGTCGAGTTCGTTGTGTACGTGCATGGAGTCACCATACATGATACCCGGCATTACTTCCTGGGGTACGATACCGTAGTGTTTCAGACAGTAGATTACATCGTAGAAACTTCCGCCGGGAGAGAAAGAACTGTCGCCGTGGTAGCGTACGTAGTTTGCACCACGGTCTTCCATTGTCTTGTGCACAACGAACATTTCGGCCAAATCGTGTTCGCCTTTGCCCATACGGAGAAGCTCAGCTTCAACAAAGCCCAGTCCCGAGAAGCTCCAGCAAGTGCTCGAACGGTTTTGGTTCTTGATAGAAGTAATCGGGTTTTCTTTCACTGTCGTGAATACAAATCCCTCTTGGGGTTTTGCGTCTTGTGCCATTATGCTCAGGCTGCATAAGCCCAAGGCAGCGATAAGGATACTTTTTTTCATGCTTGATGATATTAATATTAAATTTGTTTTGGGCGCAAATATAAGGATTCCTCTTCTGAAAACCATCCGTTTGTCATCAATTTGCATAAAAAAAAGAATGAATATTATGATATTTCGTCAGGATGTTTAAAGATTTGCTACTTTTGTCTCTTAATAGGGGAGGTAAAAATGAAGAATTTGAAAATAGACGAATTTACCGGTTTGGTGTTGGAAGGCGGGGGAATGCGCGGAGTGTTCACTTGCGGGGTGCTCGATTATTTCATGGATCATGATATTCTTTTTCCTTATGCGATAGGAGTGTCGGCAGGTGCGTGCAACGGGTTGTCGTATGCTTCCCGCCAGCGTGGTCGTGGCAAGTACAGCAACATCGACCTGATGGAAAAATACAATTATATCGGTCTGAAGTATCTGTTCAGGAAACGGAATATACTCGACTTCGACTTGCTGTTCAATGAGTTTCCCGAACATATCATTCCGTATGACTATGAAACCTATTTCGCTTCGCCCGAACGCTTCGTGATGGTGACCACGAATTGCCTGACGGGAGAAGCCAACTACTTTGAAGAGAAAAAAGACAAGAACCGGGTGATTGACATTGTCCGTGCTTCCAGCAGCCTGCCTATTGTTTGTCCCATCGCTTATGTGGACGGTATTCCGATGCTTGATGGGGGAATCGTAGACTCTATTCCTTTGCAGCGTGCCATTTCCGACGGTTACACTCGCAATGTCGTTGTGCTCACCCGTAATCGTGGTTATCGGAAAGACTCGAAAGATATTCGCGTTCCGTCATTCATATACCGTAAATATCCGAATTTGCGCGAAGCGCTGGGGCGTCGTTGTGCCGTGTATAATGAACAGTTGGAAATGGTGGAGCGTATGGAAGACGAGGGAAAGATTATCGTTATCCGTCCGTTGAAACCTGTTGCCGTAGACCGCATCGAAAGAGATGTGCGGAAGCTGACGGAGTTTTATCAAGAAGGATATGAGTGTGCAAGAGTTTTATTTGAGGAATAAACGGCCTTCATTCTTCTTTTATTGAATGGCGGATAGGACAGTTGTTTTTTACTCTGAGTTTGTTGTATATTGTTCGGCAGCCCTTTTTAGTTTCTTGCCCATCAATTCTATCAATGTCTGCGGATACAGAATTTGTATTCCGTCGGCATATCCGAAGAATACCCGTTCCAGTTCGTGGTTGACGACTACTTCAATTTCTAGTATGATGCTTCCGTCGGTTAATCTTTCTATCAATTGCTGACTGCGGTGTATTGGTTTGGTTATGATGTAAGGCGCTTCGTCAGCCTTTACTTTGAAACCTACTTTTTCCGCTTTGCTTCCTGAGTTCTTGGTTACTCCGACAAGGTCGTCAAAGAATGTGTTCGGATCGAAGAATGTATTTCTTATGTAATGTTCCTGTGGCAGAACTTCCAGTGATTGTATTCTGTCCAAAGCCAAATTTTGCAATATACGTCCGCTTTTCCTTACTCCATAAACGAACCACCAGTTGCGATATTCTTTTAATAGATAAGGATAAAAAATAAAGCTGTTGGCCGAGCGTGCCTTGAACGAACGATATTTGAGCTGTATCGGGTGCTTGTTTACAATCGCGTGATAGATCGTATCCAGATAATCCAGTCCTTTCAATGATTCATTCTTTTCAAAGTCAATGACAGGAGTGGTTTTCATTCGGGCAGAAGCGACATGGTCTTCCAGGCGGTTGATAATATCGCTCATTTCTTTGAAATGGGAGAAACCTTTAAACTGCCTCAACACTTCCACGGCTTCCGACATCGTTTTCAGGTCTTGTTCGTTCAGCGGAGTTTGTGTAATGCTGTATTCCGGGTCTTCGTATTTATAGTATTTATTTTCGTACACCACAATCGGAGCGTTATAACCCAGCTTCTCGCTGCGCATCATCTGTATATCCATCTGCACGGTACGTTTGCTTATTCCTTTGTCGATGCCTTCATATTCGTAAAGGGCATCCGAACAGGCGTCCATCAAATCTTCCAACGTCCAGCGTCGGTAAGGATTACGCAGACAGTTGTCAATTGTTTTATAACGTATCAAGGCATTTCTATTGGCCGGCATAAGCAGAAGAATAAAGATTGGCTTCAAAAGTAGAAAAATAAATTCAGGAAAACAAACCGATACAAAATACATATGTGTAATGTCCGTTTTATTCTTCTTTTTTTGTAATTTTGGCGGACAATATAAAACTTAGTACGATATGGCAAAGAAAAATAAGACCGCTAAAAGTGCGAAAGAATCAATAAATAAGGTATCCTATCATTATCGACCGGACAATATGACTTTGCAGGAATGGCAGATTGCTTTGCGCAGGCAGGCGGCAATGAAAGAGAAGTTTGCCATTTCCGAACATAACAGGAAGGAGTACCCCGGCTATTATAACGTGGTCAATTCCGTAACCCGTAACGAATATAGGGTGGTATACAGAGGGCAAGATAGTCCGTGGAACTACTGCTCATGCATGGATTTCAAGACAAGCCAATTAGGTAGCTGTAAACATCTGGAAGCTGTGAAACTCTGGATTGAAGACAATCATCGCAAAGTATGCCGGGACATTCCGCCTTATACATCCGTTTATTTGTCTTATCAGGGAGAAAGAAAAGTATGTCTGCGGATAGGGACAGACAATCAAGAAGAGTTTCGTCGCCTGGCAGCTCCTTATTTTACTCCCGATGGAGTAATGCGCCCTGAAGCGTTGGATTCGGTTACCGAATTTTTTCGTGATGCCGTGCGGTTGAATAATACATTTCGCTGGTATCCGGATGCTTTGGGGTTTATTCTTGAGCAACGCGACCAGCGGAGACGCGTACAACTTTTACCTGAGTATGCTTCCGATACAGTCTTGGATAAGTTGTTGAAAACCAAACTTTATCCTTATCAAAAGGAAGGTATACGTTTTGCCTTTCGTGCAGGAAAGTCTGTTATCGCTGATGAAATGGGCTTGGGAAAAACAATCCAGGCCATTGGAACGGCAGAACTGATGAAAGCTCACCATTTCATATCTTCGGTTCTCATTGTATGTCCTACATCATTGAAATATCAATGGAAAAAAGAAATAGAACGTTTCACGGACTCCAAAGCAATTGTTGTAGAGGGCAATCATCTGGTGAGAAAGAAACTCTACGAAGCGGAAGAGACTTATAAAATAGTTTCTTACAACAGCATTTGTAATGATATAAAGATTCTCAAATCTTTGCATACCGATTTCCTCATCATGGATGAAGTGCAACGCCTGAAGAACTGGAACACGCAGATATCAAGAAATGCCCGTCATATCGAATCGGAATATGCAGTAATTCTTTCGGGTACTCCGCTCGAGAATAAGCTGGAAGAGCTTTATTCAATCATGCAGTTTGTTGACCAGTTCTGTCTGGGGCCTTATTATCAGTTTATCGATGAAACGGTGGTCAAGTCGGATACCGGTAAGGTGGTCAGCTATAAGAATTTGAATGCCATTGGCGAACGGATGAAGAATGTGCTTATCCGGCGCCGGAAAAAAGACGTGGCTCTTCAGTTGCCGGGGCGCATGGATAAAGTTCTGTTTGTCCCCATGACCGAGCAACAACGGGATATGCATGATGAGTATCAGAACATGGTAGCCCAGTTGGTGTATAAATGGACAAGGACGCGTTTCCTGAGTGAAAAAGACCGTAAGCGTTTGTTGATGATGCTCAGCCAGATGAGAATGATATGTGACAGTACTTACATTCTCGACCAGAAAAGTCGTTATGATACGAAAGTAGAAGAAACGATGAATATTCTGAAGAATGTTTTTGAGAGCGGAGACGAGAAAGTTGTGATTTTCAGCCAATGGGAGAGGATGACGCGGCTTATTGCGAAAGAACTCGATGAATTAGGGGTCCGTTATGAATATCTTCACGGTGGAGTGCCTTCCGAAGCCAGAAAGAATTTGGTGGAGAGCTTTACCGAACTGCCGGAGAGCCGTGTATTCCTGTCGACAGATGCGGGAAGTACCGGACTGAATCTTCAGGTGGCCTCGATATTGATTAATCTTGATTTGCCTTGGAATCCGGCGGTTCTCGAACAACGCATAGCCCGTATTTACCGAATTGGGCAGAAGAGAAATATCCAAGTGATTAATCTTGTTGCCAGCCAGACTATTGAAGAAAGGATGTTGTCGACATTGAATTTTAAGACTTCTTTGTTCGAAGGTATTCTGGATAATGGGGAAGATACCATATTCTTGGAAGACAGTAAGTTTGATAAGATTATGGATTCTATCAAAGTGGTGGCTGATGCTTCTTCTGAGATAGCGGATGATAACCGTGCGGACGGCAGTAACATTGATTGGGATGATAAGGAGGAGAATATCAATCAAGTGGCTGATGATGAAAAGGTAGTAAAAGAATTGGTAGAATCGCCGGAAGAGGAAGCCATTGAGCAAGTAAGGCCGTCGGTCATATCGGAACAGATGGAAGAGGCTTCGGATTCATCTGTCAGTGACGCCGAAGAGCATCCGGAACGATTGGTTCTGCAAGGACTTTCTTTCCTTAGCGGTTTGGCTCGTACGCTCAGCTCGCCGGAGGCTACTCAGAAATTGGTGGATTCTATAGTCGAAGAAGATAAGGAGACCGGACAGACCACGCTCCGGATTCCTGTGCCTGATAAAGAGAGTGTGGCGGGTATTCTGAATCTGTTTGGGAAGTTGCTGACAGGTGCGGGGAAATAAGTCTTAAGAAAGAAAAACAAACTGTGTCAGGAGCCTGCTGACACAGTTTGATTCTGTTTTATACTTGAGAATCTATCTAAACATATTTAATTGATTAGATGTAATCTTCGATACATTTAATCTCATCTTTCCATTTTTTAAGTTCTTATCACCTACAAAATTATATAGAAAAATCGAGTTTTTCTACACCGGCCCAATAAAAACCGA
>NZ_CAJULN010000060.1 GCF_910586915.1 uncultured Bacteroides sp. | reverse complement strand
TTTGTCGCCTACTACCGATTTCAGCTCTTCCAAAACGGGCTTCATCGCTTTGCACGGTCCGCACCATTCTGCAAAGAAATCTACTAAAACGGGTGTCGGCGACTGTATCAAATCCTCAAACTTTTCCATAATCTTTCCTTTCTTAAAGTTAAAACGACAGCCGTTTGAAGGCTGCATCTATGAATTCTGTTTTATAGATAGAACGCAGGAAAAGCCTTTTTTGTTCACCAGGCAGTGGTTTTTACGGAAACTTGGCTGCTTATTCGACAATCGTCAATTCATCAATCAAGTGGGATGCTCCCGCAAATTTGTCGATGATGAAGAGCGTATAGCGAATATCGACGCAGGCGGCACGCTGTGATGAAGGGCGGAAGGCGATGTCGCCTGTCAATCCTTCGTAGTTACGGTCGAATCCGGTTCCTATCAGTTCGCCTTTGCCGTTGAAAACCGGGCTTCCGGAGTTTCCACCTGTATTGTCGGTATTCACAATGAAGCAGACAGGCATTTCACCGTTTTTGCCATAGTGGCCATAGTCTTTGGCAGCATACAGCTCTTTCAGTTTCTTGGGGACTACAAATTCCCAGTTTGCCGGGTTCTCTTTCTCCATTACTCCCTTGAGGGTGGTGTGGGCACCGTAGACTACACCGTCCGCCGGTTCGTAGGAATGTACCTGCCCGTAGGTAAGCCGCAGCGTAGAGTTTGCATCCGGATAGATGGGAATACCCTTCTCCCGTTTCATGTCCATCATACCTTTCACCCATACTTTGTGGGCGGCCTCGTAGTTTTGGTTGGCATCTTTCATGGCAATGGTCGTTTTCAGTATTCCGTCGGTGATGGAATATTTGAGCAGAACCATCCAGTCGTGTCCTATTTTATACAGGCTCGGTTTTTTGATAAACTTCTCGAAGTTCTGGGGATTACCTAAGATGGAATATTCAAAACAAGCATCGACAAATGCATCCGTATTTCCTTTGAAACGGGAGTTGATGATTTCGAAGATGTTGATTCGTTGTTCTGCCGGGATGTAATCGGCATAAGTTTTCAGCATCTCTTTGCCCACCATCTTCTCCACTTCCGGGAAGGGAACGGAAGCGAAATATTTCTCGCCCTCCTCTTTCAGCCTTTGGGTAGCTTCGCGGATTTTTTCCTTATCCTTCGATTGTAAGGCGGTCACCATTTCCGTTGTGGAAGGAATACGCATGAAATCGAGGGCAGTCACTAACGCTTCTCCGATTGCCTGCTGGTGGTAAAGCGCATCTCGGCGGTGAGCTACGATAGAGCGAATCTCATCGAAAGCCTTCTGATACGAGTTGTCACCCTTTTCGCGTCCGCGTGCGAGGAGTTCCTCCTGCTGTTTGCGTTTGGTTTCTAAGACATTGAGACGTATCAGTCCTTCGTTCATACCGATGGCATTCTTCCAGTAGTTGGCAGACGATGCATATTTGCTGGCATAGTGGATGCGCACGGCAGGGTCTTTCAGCATTTGTTCCATCAGCACCTTCTGACGGGCTTCGCGCACATGATGGCGCATGAAGTTGGTAGTCTGCATACGTTCCTCCACTTCGTCGGAAATCATATACCGCCAGTTACGTCCGGGAAATCCCATGACGAAGGTAAAGTCGCCTTCCTGCACTCCGGCAAGGCTGATGGTGAGGTGCTTCTTCACTTTCAGAGGAACGTTCTCCTTCGAGTAGGGAGCAGGCTTGCCATCCTTGTCCGCATAGATGCGGAAGAGCGAAAAGTCGCCGGTATGGCGTGGCCACATCCAGTTGTCGGTGTCGGCTCCGAACTTGCCGATAGAGGAGGGCGGAGCACCTACCATGCGAATGTCACTGTATTCGGTTTTGACAAACAGATAGTATTTGTTGCCCCCGTAGAAGGCTTTAAGTTCCAACTTCGTGGCGGGAATGACCTCTATGTTCTCGGCTTTGGCGAAACGTTCGGCAACTTTGGCGAGATAGGTAGGCGACAGGTAATTGACGCCATCCGGATCGGGGTCTTTCTTCAGTTGCTCGTTCACGTAGTCGGTGACGTCGAGTATTTGGTCGATGTAAGTAACGGTGAGTCCCGGAGTAGGAAGTTCCGCTTCGCGGTTCATTGCCCAGAATCCGTCCGTCAGATAGTCGTGTTCCACATTGCTGTGCTGTTGGATGGCTCCGTAGCCGCAGTGATGGTTGGTCAGCACCAATCCTTCGGAAGAGATAACCTCGCCTGTACATCCGCGTCCGAAGTGCACAACGGCGTCTTTCAGTGAAAGCCCGTTGTCGTTGTAAACCTCCTCGATGGGAATCTCCAGGCCAAGCTCGCGCATGGCAACCGCGTTCTGAGTTTTCAGGTCGGTCAGCATCCACATACCTTCGTCGGCGTGGATGCTGAGGGTTGCCAATGATAATAGAGTAAATAAGATTGGCTTTTTCATTTATTCTATGATAGTCATTTCGTTAATCAAGTGTCCGCAGTTGCCTAACTTTTCGAGGATGAAGAGCACGTAGCGGATGTCTAAGTTGATGCAGCGTTGCAGGTTGTTGTCGAAGTTGATATCCCCACTCAGCGACTCCCAATTGCCGTCGAAGGCACAGCCTATCAGCTCGCCGTTTTCGTTCAGTACCGGACTTCCGGAATTTCCTCCGGTGATGTCGTTGGTCGACAGGAAGCAGACCGGCATATCACCGTTCGGCAATGCATAACGGCCGAAGTCTTTCTTCTCTATCAGTTCTTTCAGCTTGGCGGGCACTACGAATTCACGGTCATCGGGATTCTCTTTTTCGAGGATTCCTTTGGCAGTGGTGTAGTAGTTATAATGTACGCCGTCTTTCGGGGCATACGGTTTCACGTTACCGTAAGTCAGGCGGAGAGTGAAGTTGGCGTCCGGATAGGAGGGCACAGGCAGTTTCATGTCGCCAAGACCACGGATGTAGGTCTTGTGTAGCAGCGTCAGTTCCTTATCCATGTCTTTCAGTTGCGAAAAGAGCTGTTCCAACAAATCATATTTCGACTGGCAATATTGCAAGGCAAGGTCATTGTCGATGGCTTTCACCGTCGGCTTTTTGACAAACTTCTCGAAGTTTGCACGGTTGGCGAAGATAGAGTTATCGTACATCTCGTCGATAAATTTGTTGTAGTCGCCTTTGTACTTCTGTTCAATCACCTTGTAGATAGACGGACGTTGCTCTGCCGGAATCATTTCCGCATAAAGCGGGAAAAGCGCTTTTGCCACTTTGCGGTCTACCTCATGGTCGTAGTCTTTGTTGTGGATAGCCTCGTAAGTCTCTTTCAGACTCTCCACGCGTACCTTTATTAAAGAGTCGTTCTTTTCCGCCAATGCTTCCCGTGTTTGGGTGAGCATCGTGTTGCCGAATTCTATGGCTCCGAAGAACGTCTCTCTCAGGCAAGTGAACTGATACTTGAGTGGAGCGGTCTGGGCTACCAGGTCGTCTATTTTCTTCACTACTTCGGCATATTCGGTGTTGTTCTTTTCTTTGGCGAATGCGGCGAACTTGGCTTCCTGTGCCGCTTTCGTGCCCAGCACATCGTTGTCGATGATGGCTTTGTTCATTCCGATGGAGTTTTTCCAGTAGTTGCTGGAGCCGGCATACTTGTTGGCATACTGGATGCGGATTTTGTCGCTGGCGTTCATTACCTCCTTCAATACAGTCAGGCGTGCACCCCGGATGCGGATGCGCGGCTCGTTTTCCGATTCCATGCGCTCTTTCACCTCCGATACGGTGAGGTAGCGGCTTGTGCTTCCGGGAAATCCCATAATCATCGCATAGTCTCCCTCTTTCAGTCCCTTGATAGAGATGGACAGATGCTTCTTGGTTTTTAACGGCGTGTTGGAAGCACTGTATGCTGCCGGTTCGCCGTTGGCATCTGCGTAGATACGGAACATGGAGAAGTCGCCCGTGTGGCGGGGCCACATCCAGTTGTCCGTTTCACCGCCGAACTTACCGACAGAGGAGGGAGGTGCGGCCACCATACGTACGTCCGTATATACTTTCTTGTAGAACAGATAGAACTTGTTTCCGGCATAGAACGGGAGTGCTTGCGGCTCAATTCCCTTTTTGCCTTTCAAGTCACTTTTGTCATAAAGCTCCGCTGCCAGTTTTTGAAGGAATGCGCCTGTGAATGATTCGAACTCCGTGATTTCTTTGGAAGCAATTTTAGCGTTGACGATATCGGTGACATCCTCGATGCGTTCGATAAAGGTAAATTTCAGTCCCGGAGTAGGAAGCTCTTTCTCTCTGGAAGTGGCCCAGAATCCATCCGTCAGATAATCGTGCTCCACGCTACTGTGCTGCTGTATGGAAGCATATCCGCAGTGGTGGTTGGTCAGAATCAGCCCTTCGGGCGAGATAATCTCTCCCGTACATCCGCCACCGAATATACCGACGGCATCTTTCAGTGACACACCGTTGGGATTGTATAAATCCTGCGCTTCCAGTTTCAAACCTTGTTTCTTCATCATATCAATGGAATGCTGTTGCTGCATCAGTTGCAATAGCCACATTCCTTCGTCCGCTTTGGCGGAACATACGATTAGCGCAGTCAGCGCCAATACATAAAGTTTTAGTCTGTTCATTGAATCAATGATAAAAATTAAATATATGATTATTAAAATGTTCCGTTTTTCAGAGCCTCCATGATATTGGCGGGCGGGCGTTGGTTCATCAGCTCGTTTTTCATGAAGTCCATATAGGGAGCCACGTGTTTGAAGAACCGGTAGTATCCTTTGCACAAGTAGTTCAGTCCCACTTCTCCTTCCGATGTCCGTCCGAAACGGTTTTTAGGACATTCGCCGTTGCAGGCAAAGAGAAATTCACACTCCTTGCATTGAGTCGGGAGCGACCGGTATTTCATGTTGCCGAAGTTGTGCTGGCGTTCGCTGTGCATCATTTCCACGAGCGTCTGGTTGTAGATGTTTCCCAATTTATATTCGGGAAACACGAAGTGGTCGCAGGAGTAAACATCGCCGTTGAACTCCATGACGCCGGCGTGTCCGCAGCTCTTTGCCATCGTACATACGCCTGGCTGTTCGCCCATCCAGTTGGCGAGGGTAGAGTCAAACAGTTGGATGTAATAGTTGCCTACGTCCTCCTTCACCCATTCGTCGAAGATGGTGCAGAGGAAGTTGCCCCATTGCTCGGGGGTAATGGAGAAATCGGCCAATGTTCCTTCTTTCTCTTCGGCAATGGAGGCGAGGTGGCGTCCGTCCTGATGTGGTAGGATACGCTCTACAATGGGAGTAAACTGGATGTAATGGCAGTCTATCTCTTTGAAAAAGCGGTAGAAATCTAACGGGTAATCGGCGTTGAAGTCGTTGACAACAGCCATTGCATTCCATTCTACCCCGTGTTTTTTCAGCAGGTTGATACCCTGCATCACTTTCACGAAAGAGGGTTTTCCTAACTTGTTCTTGCGATACTCGTCGTGAAACTCCTGCGGTCCGTCGATGGAGACGCCTACCAGCCAGTTGTTGTCGTGGAAAAACTTGCACCATTCGTCGGTGAGCATGGTTCCGTTGGTTTGGATGCAGTTGTCGATGGTGCGTCCGCGCGCATACTTCTTTTGCAGTTCCATCGCCTTTTTGTAGAAAGAGAGCGGGCGCATCAGCGTCTCTCCCCCGTGCCAAGTGAAGAGCACCTGAGGCATGGTTTGCGAGTTGATATACTCTTCGATAAACTTTTCGAGAAGCTCATCGCTCATCACGTGTTTGGGATTATCTTTGTACAGGTTTGCTTTCTCCAGATAGTAGCAATAATCGCACGCAAGGTTGCATACGGCGCCTACCGGCTTTACCATCACATAAAGCGGTTTGGCAAAAGGGGCATAAGTCGATGTTTTCATGTTTGCAAAATTAGATAAACTAAATGAAAAAAAGTTCGTTATACCTATGTTTATAAGGATTATTAAAGAAAAGTGACTTACAAGAATTAAATATTGATAAAATGTTTCCTCGAAATCCGAATCGGTTGTACCTTTGCGCACAGAATTTTAATAAAAGATGAACGTGAATAAGATTTTGCCTTTTTTACTTTTGCTTCCGTTCTTGAGCTCTTGTGCTGATAAATACAAGATTCAAGGAACTTCTTCCGTGAATAGCCTGGATGGGAAAATGTTGTATCTTAAGTCGCTGAGCGGCAACGAATGGGTGAAGATAGACTCTGCCGAGGTGGTGCACGGAGAGTTTTCGATGAAGGGAAAGATAGATTCCGTACAGATGGTATCGCTTTATATGGACAATGAAAGCATCATGCCCATTGTATTGGAAAACGGCAAGATTACGGTGACCATCAGCAATACCGAGTTGAAGGCGGTAGGTACCTCTCTCAACAATGCTTTGTATGAATTTATCGACAAGAGAAACAAACTCGAAGAAAGCATCGTCGAGTTGGAACAGCGTGAAACCAGCATGGTGCTCGACGGCGGCGATATCGAAGAGATTCATTCGCAACTGATGGTGGAAGGCGATTCGCTGATGAATGAGATGAACCGTTATGTCAAAACTTTTATTTCCACCAATTACGAGAACGTATTAGGCCCAAGCGTGTTCATGATGCTTTGCAGCTCTCTTCCGTATCCCATCATGACTCCTCAGATAGACGATATTGTAAAAGATGCTCCTTACTCATTCAAGAGTAACAAGTTGGTGCGTGAGTTTCTTTCCAAAGCAAAGGAAAACATGAAACTGATAGAAGAGCAGCAGCGTTTGCAGCAGAACGAAGCGGAGAAAAAATAACAAGCAATGTGAACTGCCTTAACAAGCAATGTTATGCGCTTTCCCAAGCATTGTTATCACACTTATCAAGCATTGTTATCCGGCGGTTGACAGATGTAAAAAAAAACGGGCAATTACTGCCCGTTTTTTTATTTGTCCTGGTCGTCGTTTCTTATCATGCCTCTATGCTTTTCGGGTAGTGCGCTTTCTACCGCAGCATAAGCCTCCGTCATGGTTGCTTTCAGGTTTTCCATTCCCTTTCCTTTGGGCGGAATGGGGTCGTGGATGGTGAGAATCATGCGGTGGCGGTGTATCCATTTGCCTGTGCGCGGCAGGATTTCAAACGAGCCGTCGATGGTGACAGGCACTACCGGCAGTTGTAAATCGTCGGCCAACTGGAAAGCCCCTTTCTTAAAATACCCCATATGTCCCGTAAACGTACGCGCTCCTTCCGGGAAAACCACTAACGAAACCCCGTCTTTCAGCGAATCTTTTGCCTGCCGGATGGTCTCCAACACCTTTTTCGGACCGGAGCGGTCGACAAAGATATGTCCGGCGCTTTCGCACGCCTTCCCTACGAATGGCAGTTTGCGCAGGCTTTTCTTCATCATCCACTTGAAGTTTCTGCCAATGAAACCGTATATCAGAAAGATGTCGAACGACCCCTGATGGTTGGGAACGAAGATATAGGAAGTCTTATCGTGCAGTTTCTCGCGCCCGCGAATCTCTACGGGAATCAACAACAGAAGGCAGATTAACTGCGACCATAGCTTTCCCGGATAGTATCCCCAGAAGTGGGCTCCGCCCAAAAGGGAACCTACGATGGTGACCAGCGCCGTGAGGATGGTCAGCACTAATAATATAGGTAAAGCGATGCAAATCTGATAAATATAATAAAGTATCTTCATAGGGGTTGGAATTTTATTTCGCAAATATAGTGGATTATTGGTAAAAAAGCGGTGCGGATGCTATATTATCTTTTCCGATTGTGCTATTTTTGTCCTTGAGTTATTAGAGATAAAACCATGATACGTATATTGCATACTGCCGACTGGCATCTTGGACAGACCTTCTTCGGCTACGACCGCAGCGAAGAACACGAAGCCTTTCTGAGCTGGCTGGCAGAAGAAATCCGTCGGCAAGAGATTGACGCACTGATTATAGCCGGCGACGTTTTCGATGTTTCCAATCCTTCGGCTGCATCCCAAAGCATTTATTACCGGTTTGTTCACCGCGTGACGGCGGAGAATCCGCACCTACAGCTTGTCATTGTGGCAGGCAACCACGATTCGGCGGCACGTCTCGAAGCCCCCCTGCCTCTGTTGCAGGCAATGCGGACAGAGGTGAGAGGAGTGGTGCGCAGGTTGGAAGACGGAGAGATAGATTACGACCATCTGTGCGTGGAGTTGAAGAACCGGAAGGGGGAAGCGGAACTGCTTTGCATGGCCGTCCCCTTTTTGCGCCAGGGAGATTATCCGGTGGTGCAGACCGAAGGGAATCCGTATGCCGAAGGCGTGCGCGAACTCTATACGCAACTCCTGCAAAGGTTGTGGAAACGGAGGGAAGCCCGTCAGTCGATTCTTGCTATCGGCCATTTGCAGGCTACCGGTTCGGAGATTGCCGACAGGGATTATAGCGAACGCACGGTCATTGGCGGGTTGGAGTGCATCTCGCCCGACGCCTTCTCCGAACAGATTGCCTATACCGCTTTGGGACATATCCACAAAGCCCAACGGGTGTCGCACCGGGAGAATGTCCGTTATGCGGGAAGCCCCATACCGATGTCTTTTGCCGAGAAGCATTATCATCACGGGGTGGTGATGGTGACGTTCGACGAGGGATATGCGGTAGATATCCGAAGGCTCGAATGTCCGAAGTTCGTTCCGTTGGTGAGCGTGCCTGCCGGAGAACCCGCTTTGCCGGAAACGGTACTGAAAGCTCTGCAAGAGCTGCCGGCGGTGGAGGGAGCCGCACCCTATCTGGAGGTGAAAGTATTGCTCGAAGAGCCCGAACCCATGCTTCGGCAGGAAATAGAGGAGGTCTTGGCGGACAAGAACTACCGTTTGGCACGCATCGTCTCCACCTATCGAGACAGTGCGGAGGATGCGGCAAGGGAAGAGGCCGACTGGAAAAGGGGGCTGCAAGAGATGTCACCCTTGCAGATTGCCCGCTCTGCTTTCGAGAAGATTTACCGGTCGGTGATGCCTGAGGAGTTGACCGACTTGTTTCAGGAAGCCTACCTGGCTGCCACCCGCAAAGAAGAGGAGGACGAAAAATGAAAATATTAGCCATACGATTAAAGAATCTCACCTCGATAGAGGGAACTGTGGAAGTGGACTTCAACGCGGAGCCGTTGCGCTCGGCGGGAATATTCGCCATCTCGGGTGCCACGGGGGCAGGCAAGTCTACTTTATTGGATGCATTGTGCTTGGCGTTGTATGACAAGGCGCCCCGTTTCGCCGCTTCGGTCGAGAGCGTGAGCCTGTCGGATGTAGGAGACAATCAGGTCAACCAGTCCGATGTGCGGAACCTGTTGCGGCGGGGAACGGGCGACGGATATGCGGAAGTCGATTTCTTGGGGATAGACGGCCGTCGCTACCGTTCCCGCTGGTCGGTAAGGCGGACAAGAAACAGGGTGGACGGTTCGTTGCAGCCGCAGACGTTGGAAGTCAGAGAACTGGATACCGATAAAGTGTTTCAGGGCACGAAGAAAGAGCTGTTGGCACAACTGACAGCGTTGGTAGGCTTGACCTACGACCAGTTTACGCGTACCGTCCTGTTGGCACAGAATGATTTTGCCACCTTCCTCAAATCGAAAGGGGCGGCGAAGGCGGAACTGCTGGAGAAACTGACGGGCACAGCCCTCTATTCACGCATCTCGCAGGAGATATTTGCCCGCAACAAGGTAGCGCAGGAAGAGATAGCCTTGATTCAAGGCAGGCTCAGCGTCATCGAACTGATGCCGGAAGAAGAGCTGTTTGCCTTGCGCAAAGAGAAAGAAGCATTGGTCAAGAAGCGCGCCGCAGGGATTAAACTCTTGGCAGAGCAGAATGCACAACTGACGGTGGTACGCTCCTTGAAGGCACAGGAAGAGCTTCGGACGAAGAAGCAGGAAGAGGAGCAGGGAGAGCAGGCGAAGTTGGACACCGCCCGCCAACGGCTTGCCGGGCAGGAAGAGGGCTTGGTTCGTTTCAAGGCTCAATGGGAAACCATACAGCCGGACTTGAAGAAAGCGCGCCGGTTGGACGTGCAGATACAGTCGCAGCAGGAGAGTTACACACAGGCACGGCAAGCGTGGGAAGTTGCCCGCAGCCGGGCGGCGGAGCAGGAGAAGAGGGTGCGGGAAGCTACGGAACTTTTGCAGGCTGCCCACCGTTCCCTGAACCGTCTGCTGCACCGTGTGGAAACGGAAAAACATCTGCCGCCCGAACAGATAGACCTTATCTTGCAGCAGGAAGAACAGAAGTTGCAGGCGGAAGCCGGGGCAAACGAAGAACGCTTGGCACGGCTGAATGCCTTCGGCTATCCGTCGTTGGCAGAAGAGCAGGTGAAGTTGCAGAAGGAGTGGACACGGCAGCAGAACCTTCGCCAACTTGCCGAAACGGAGACAAAAACGAAGGCTGAAATCGGAAGGTTGGAGCAGGAGACCGCCGCTTGCCTGCAACAGCAAGTGGAACAGGAAGCCGCGTTAAAGACTGTGCAACGGCTTTATGAAAACGCCCGCATGGCGGTAGGCAAGGATGTGAAAACCCTGCGGCAGCAGTTGCAGGAAGGAGAAGCCTGTCCCGTCTGCGGCAGCATGTCGCATCCTTATCATCGGGAACAGGAGGTGGTGGATACTCTTTTCCGCAATATCGAGCAGGAATACAATGCCGCGCAGGCTTCCTGCCGCGAACTGAACAACCGGACCATTGTCCTGCAACGTGACTTGTCGCATCAACGGAACATCGAAAGCCAGGTAGGCAGTCAGTTGGCCGCATTGCGGAAGGAGGGAACGGACGCAGGTGACGAGGAGCAGATACGCCGTCGTCTCGAAGAGTTGGCGGCACTGATTCGGGAGTACCGCACCTTGTATGCGGAATGGCAACGCGCCGACGAGACGGTCAAGAAGTTGCGCGCTTATTGCGAAGCCTTGCGTGCGGACGTCTCCCAAAGCCGTCTGGCAGCGCAGAAGGTAGCCTCAGCAAAAGAGCAGACTGCCACCTTGCAGCATATGGCGGCTTCCGAACAGCAACGGTTTGAATCGGCAGAGAAGGGATTGGAGGCACTTCGCCGCGAACGCGCCGCCTTGCTGAAAGGAAAAAGTGCGGACGAAGCCGAAGCGGTAGTGGCACGGAAGGAGAAGGAGTTGAACCTTGCTCTGGAACAAGTGCGCAAAGAGGTGGAGACCGTACAGAACCGCCTGTCGGGCTTGCAGGGAGAACTGAAACAGATTGCACTTGCCGTAGAGGAGCTGCGCAGGCAACAGGAGCAGATTGAGTCGCCCGAACAACTTCCCGAAACGATTCGGAGACAGCAAGAAGAGAACCTCAACATCGAACGCAGCCTTTCGGCAGTGGAAGCCCGCCTGCTGCAACAGTCGAAGAACCGGGAAACCGCCGGGCAGATTGCACAGGAACTGCAACAGAAGCAGACCGTCGCCGAACGTTGGGCAAAACTCAACAAACTAATAGGCAGTGCAGACGGGGCGAAGTTCAAGGTGATTGCACAGGGATATACGCTGAACCTCCTGCTGCTGCATGCCAACAAGCACCTGTCTTACCTCTCCAAACGATATAGGTTGCAGCAAGTGCCCGACACACTGGCACTTCAGGTGATAGACTGCGATATGTGTGACGAGGTGCGCACGGTCTATTCCCTTTCCGGTGGCGAATCGTTTCTGATTTCATTGGCGTTGGCATTGGGACTCTCTTCCTTGTCGGGCAATAACCTGAAAGTGGAATCCCTTTTCATCGACGAAGGATTCGGCTCGTTGGACGCCGAAAGCCTGCGCACGGCAATGGAGGCATTGGAGCAACTTCAACTGCAAGGGAGAAAAATCGGAGTGATATCCCACGTGCAGGAGATGTGCGAGCGGATTTCCGTACAGGTACGGGTGCAGAAGAAGGTGAACGGGAAAAGCGTGCTTACCGTCGTAGGGTAAGCACCGTTATTTCGGGCCATGCGCCGAAGCGGAAAGGAAGCCCCACATAGCCGATTCCCACATTGACATACAAACCGCGCCTGCCTTCGAGATACATCCCGCTCCATTCGGGATAGATATGTGAGGAAAGGGAGTAGCTGCCTATCCTGAACTGCATGGCGTGGGTGTGTCCCGCCAACATAAGGTCGATGTCCGATTGCGGAAGCACTTCGCGTCTCCAGTGCGTGGGGTTGTGGCTCAGCAGCAGTTGGAACATCCCGTCGGTGCCTGCTTTTGCGCGGGCAAGGTCGCCGTGTTGGGAGAAGGGCGGTTCGCCTTCGTTCTCCACACCGATAAGTGCAATGCTGTCGTTTGCGCGCGTCAGCACCGTGTGCGAGTTGTTGAGCATTGTCCATCCCATAGCTGCCTGTTTCTGTTTCAGTGCGGTGAGGTTGTCATCCTGTTCCTGCTTGCTTTTCCAATGGAAGTAGGGACCGTAGTCGTGGTTGCCCAATATGGAGTAGACGCCGTCACGGGCTTTCAGCCGCGAGAGGATTTCGCGGAATTCGTCCAATTCTATAGCGCGGTGGTTCACCAAGTCGCCCGTGAATACGATAAGGTCGGGCTGTTGGGCGTTCACTATGTTTACCATTCTTTCGATGGCGGAGGCATTGCCCGTCCAGCTACCGATGTGTATGTCCGAGAGCTGCACGATGCGGTATCCGTCAAAGGCTTGGGGAAGCCGGGGAGAGGAGTAGCTCACCTCCTTGACTTCAAACCGGCTGCGTCCGACAAACGAACCGTAGAGAATCATCACCGTACAGAGGACTGACAGTATCAATCCCGCACCGGTAAACGGGGCACGCGGCATACGGAGCCAATGGTGAAAAGGCATTCCGATGAGGGTACAGAGAGCCAGCACCAGTTTGGGAGCTGCAAAGAGGAAAAAGAAAATGGAGAACCATCCGATGACCTGTGTGTGGCTTTCGGAAAACGAGTTGTTGGCGAAAAACACGAGATACAGTAATCCTGCGGTCAGCAACGTGCTTGGCAACCAATAGAGAATGCGCCACAGGCGGTTGGCGGTGAGCCGTGAGACAAACCGGAGGTAGAGGAAGAGATCCGGCAGAAGGAGTATTAGTAGCAGAAAGATAAATACGCGTTGTAACATGATGTCCTTTTATATCAGTTCGTTTAATTCACTCAGGTTCTTTTTGATTTCGTGGATACGGTTCAGGAACTTCTTGCGGTAAATCCACAGAATCAGTCCGAGCCCGCCGCCCCACAGCAGGAAGAAGCAGAGCATCATCGTTATTCCGTATTGCCACACTTGCCAATATACAAACGAGAGCACCGCCAATAGCAGCAGGAAGCCGATGGAGCACAGACGTTCTCTGATTGTCCACCGGTGGATGCGGTTGACGCGGCTTATCACTTCGACGAGGGGCATTTCGTCTATCTGTGTCCGTTGCAGGAAGCGGGCGGTGACGATGTCCCAGCAGAGTGCCGGAAGCCAGGCAAGCAGGATGATGATGTAAACCGGGTTCCAGCGGTGGTGTGTCAATACTTCCGCCAAAAACAGGATTAACACCGGCAGGGAGATAAGAATCAGCCTGATATTGAGGTTGGCAATGGCGTGCAGACCTTTGCCGGTGTGGCCTATCAGCTTTGAAAACTCTTCTTCCTTGATAAGCTCCCTGTCTTTGAGATGTTCGTCAAGCACATTCCATGATTTTTTCAGTTCTTCCAGTTCCATATATCTTATTACCTGTTGGTTGAATTAAATTAGTGAATATTTTATCTGTCCAATCGGACGGT
>NZ_CAJULN010000059.1 GCF_910586915.1 uncultured Bacteroides sp. | reverse complement strand
TCGGTTTTTATTGGGCCGGTGTAGAAAAACTCGATTTTTCTATATAATTTTGTACTTAAAATCAAAATCGTGTAGCCATGAAGTATAAATTATTAGTCTTGGATGTAGACGGAACATTGCTTAATGATGCGAAAGAAATTAGTAAACGTACGCGGGCTGCTTTGCTGAAAATCCAGCAGATGGGCGTGCGTGTTGTCCTGGCCTCCGGCCGACCCACTTACGGTTTGCTGCCGCTCGCCAAAGCGCTCGAACTTGGAAACTATGGCGGTTATATCCTTTCCTATAACGGTTGTCAGATTATAAATGCGCAGAATGGAGAAATACTGTTCGAACGCCGCATCAATCCCGAAATGCTGCCTTACCTCGAAAAGAAAGCCCGCAAGAACGGCTTCGCCTTATTCACGTATCACGATAACACGATTATCACGGACTCTCCCGAAAACGAACACATCCTGAGAGAAGCCCGGCTGAATAATCTGCAACTCATTCACGAAGACGAATTCTCCTCCGCCATTGATTTCGCCCCTTGCAAATGTATGCTTGTCAGCGACGACGAAGAAGCACTTGTCGGCTTGGAAGAACATTGGAAGAGACGCCTGAACGGAGCGTTGGACGTATTCCGTTCCGAGCCGTACTTCCTGGAAGTGGTTCCCTGTTCCATCGATAAGGCGAATACGCTGGGCGCACTGCTCGAAATGTTGGACGTGAAGCGGGAAGAAGTCATTGCCATTGGCGATGGTGTATGCGATGTGACCATGATTCAACTGGCAGGATTGGGCGTGGCAATGGGACATTCCTTCGACTCGGTGAAGGCTTGTGCCGACTACGTGACAGCCTCGAACGAAGAAGACGGAGTAGCGCTTGCCGTCGAAAAGGCGATTATCGCCGAAGTGCGCGCAGCAGAAATCCCCCTCGACCAGTTGAATGCGCAGGCGCGTTACGCATTGATGGGGAATCTGGGAATACAATACACCTACGCTGCCGAAGACCGCGTGGAAGCAACCATGCCCGTAGACCACCGCACACGCCAACCTTTCGGTATTCTGCATGGCGGAGCCACTCTTGCGCTGGCGGAAACGGTTGCCGGATTGGGGTCGATGATTCTTTGCCAGCCCGACGAAATCGTCGTAGGAATGCAAGTGAGCGGAAACCACATCTCCTCTGCCCACGAGGGAGATACCGTGCGGGCGGTGGCGACTATTGTACATAAAGGACGTTCTTCCCATGTCTGGAACGTGGACGTCTTTACTTCAACCAACAAACTGGTGTCATCCGTACGGGTAGTCAACAGTGTCATGAAAAAAAGATGATAGACGAAGAAATAAGTACCCCGGCAGTTATCGATTCATTCATCCGGCAGAAGCAGCCCTTCGCTGTTTACCGCATTCCCGGAGAAAAAGTCCCTCGCCTGATAACGCAGGACGAGGGAACTGTCCGTTTAATCTACGACCTCAACGAACTGAACGGACAGAGGGGATTTGTCATCGCTCCCTTCCGCGTGAGCGATGAATATCCCATTGTGCTTCTGCAATCGGAGCAGGGCGGACGCCCCTTTCCCATGCATGGCGATGGGAGCGGAGAACAGGAGCAACCCGTGCAGACGCAAGGAAAGGAGACCTTTCGGACTACCTGCACCGAACACTATGCCGACTGTTTTCACACGTTCATACGTGCCTTGCGAAACGATACATTTGATAAATTAGTGCTTTCGCGCAAGCTCACTGTCAGTCAGGCGCCCGGTTTCTCACCCTCGTCGGTATTCCGTGCCGCTTGCAAGCGTTATATCCATTCCTATATATATATATGTTATACCCCTCAGACGGGTATCTGGTTGGGCAGTACGCCCGAAATCATCCTGTCGGGCGAGAAAGACGAATGGCACACCGTCGCATTGGCAGGCACACAGCCTTTGCAGAACGGCCAACTGCCGCAGGTATGGGACGAGAAGAACCGCAAAGAACAGGAATATGTAGCAGCCTATATCCGCCGGCAACTCCTTTCGCTGGGTATCCGTGCTGACGAGAAAGGGCCTTATCCCGCCTATGCCGGTGCGTTGTCGCATCTGAAAACCGACTTCCGCTTCTCCTTGAAAGACAACAACGACCTGGGCGAACTACTGAAACTGCTGCACCCTACGCCCGCCGTCTGCGGACTGCCTAAGGAAGAAGCCTACCGCTTCATACAGGACAACGAAGGTTACGACCGCCGCTATTACTCCGGCTTCATCGGCTGGCTCGACCCCGACGGAAAGACCGACTTATACGTCAACCTGCGCTGTATGCATATTGACGACCGCCAACTGACGCTCTATGCCGGCGGCGGCTTACTCGCTTCCTCAGAACTGAACGACGAATGGATGGAAACGGAAAAGAAACTGCAAACCATGAAACGGCTGCTTACAAATCACTCATTCATTAACCACTAACATTTCCCGTCATGTATACTGACAAAAAGAACATACTCCAATTAATTGCGCTGCTTCGGGCGCATGAGGTAACGAAGGTCGTGTTGTGTCCCGGCAGCCGTAACATACCTCTTGTGCATACGTTGTCCACCCATCCCGATTTCACCTGTTATGCGGTGACGGACGAACGCAGCGCGGGCTACTTCGCCATCGGACTCACGCTGAATGGCGGCAAACCTGCCGCTATCTGCTGCACTTCGGGTACAGCGTTGCTCAATCTTCATCCTGCCGTTGCTGAAGCCTTCTATCAGAATGTTCCTTTAGTGGTCATCTCTGCCGACCGTCCCGCCGCCTGGATTGGGCAGATGGACGGACAGACACTGCCGCAACCGGGCGTGTTCCGGTCGCTTGTCAAGAAGTCGGTCAACCTTCCGGAGATACATACCGACGAGGACGAATGGTACTGCAACCGTCTGATAAATGAAGCTCTGCTGGAAATGAATCATCACGGGAAAGGACCGGTGCATATCAATGTCCCCATCTCCGAACCCCTGTTCCGGTTTACGACCGAGGCGTTGCCCGAAGTACGTGTCATCACCCGCTATCAAGGCTTGAACGTCTACGACCGTGATTACAATGGTCTCATCGACCGTCTCAACAAATATCAGAAACGGATGATTATCGTCGGTCAGATGAATCTCATCTACCTGTTTGAAAAGAGATATACCAAGTTATTATATAAACACTTCGCCTGGTTGACGGAGCACATCGGCAATCAGACCGTACCCGGCCTTCCGGTGAAGAACTTCGATGCGGCAATCTATGCCGTCCCCGAAGAGAAGATAGACCAGATGGTGCCCGAACTGCTGATTACCTATGGCGGGCACGTCGTCTCCAAGCGGTTGAAGAACTTCCTTCGCCAGCATCCGCCCAAAGAGCATTGGCACGTGTCGCCGGACGGCGAAGTGGTCGACCTCTACGGTTCGTTGACTACGGTGATTGAGATGGATCCGTTTGAGTTTTTGGAGAAGATAGCGAGTCTGCTCGATAACCGTACTCCCGAATATCCCCGTGTGTGGGAGAACTATTGCAAAGTCATCCCCGAACCCGAATTCGCCTATTCGGAGATGGCGGCTGTCGGCGCATTGGTAAAGTCTTTGCCGAAATCCTGCGCTTTGCATTTGGCCAACAGTTCGGTGGTCCGCTACGCTCAGTTGTACGCTATTCCTGCCACGGTGGAGGTTTGCTGCAACCGGGGAACAAGCGGTATTGAAGGTTCGCTCTCTACGGCTGTCGGTTATGCGGCGGCTTCCGATAAGCTGAACTTCGTAGCTATCGGCGACTTGAGCTTCTTCTACGACATGAATGCGTTGTGGAACGTCCATGTCCGTCCCAACCTGCGCATCCTGTTGCTGAACAATGGTGGCGGGGAGATTTTCCACACATTGCCGGGGCTGGATATGTCGGGCACTTCGCACAAGTATATCGCAGCCGTTCATAAAACCTCCGCCAAAGGCTGGGCGGAAGAGCGCGGCTTCCTTTATCTGCAAGCTGAGAACGAACACGAACTGGCGGAAGCCATACAGATTTTCACGCAACCGGAAGCGAAAGAACACCCGCTGCTGCTGGAAGTGTTTACCAACAAGAACAAAGACGCCCGTATGCTGAAGAATTATTATTATCAATTAAAACAAAAATAAAACCTATGTCAACATCAAGAGAATGGACAACTATCAGAGAATACGACGATATTCTCTTCGATTACTATAACGGAATAGCCCGTATCACCATCAACCGCGAACGTTACCGCAATGCATTCACTCCGACTACTACTGCCGAAATGAGTGATGCCTTGCGTATCTGCCGCGAAGAGGCGGACATCGACGTGATTGTTATCACCGGAGCCGGCGACAAGGCGTTCTGTTCGGGCGGCGACCAGAACGTGAAAGGACGTGGCGGCTATATCGGTAAAGACGGAGTTCCCCGCCTGAGCGTGCTGGACGTGCAGAAGCAAATCCGCAGCATCCCCAAACCGGTGATTGCTGCCGTCAACGGATTTGCCATCGGCGGCGGTCATGTGCTTCATGTCGTGTGCGACTTGTCTATCGCTTCGGAGAATGCCATCTTCGGTCAGACGGGTCCTCGCGTGGGCAGCTTCGATGCAGGCTTCGGTGCCTCTTACCTGGCGCGCGTGGTAGGGCAGAAGAAGGCGCGCGAAATCTGGTTCCTCTGCCGGAAATACAACGCACAGGAAGCGCTGGAAATGGGACTGGTCAATAAAGTAGTCCCCCTCGAACAACTGGAAGACGAGTACGTGCAATGGGCGGAAGAGATGATGCAACTCAGCCCTTTGGCACTGCGCATGATTAAAGCCGGACTGAACGCCGAACTGGACGGGCAATCGGGTATCCAGGAATTGGCAGGCGACGCAACTCTCCTTTATTATCTGACAGATGAGGCACAGGAGGGAAAGAACGCCTTTCTCGAAAAGCGCAAGCCCAACTTCAAACAATACCCCAAGTTCCCTTAACATCCGGCGATGGACTGTAAGATAGAAATCATCCCCCGGTTGCTCCATTTCAAGCAACCGGCGGGAACTTCGCGAGGTAGTTACACCACACGCAAAGTCTGGTATCTCCACCTCACTTCTCCCGACTTTCCGGGCAGGGTAGGGGTAGGGGAGTGTGCCCCTTTGCCCGCCTTGAGCTGCGACGACCTTCCCGACTACGAAGATATACTGCTGAAAGCCTGCCGCCACGTAGAAGAACGGCAGGGAAAACCGGATGTCGCTTCATTGGCTGCTTATCCTTCCATCCTGTTTGGCCTCGAGACTGCCATCCGTCATTTGGTTGTGGGAAGCTGGGCCTTGTACGATACGCCTTTCTCACGCGGAGAAGCAGGGATTCCGATAAACGGACTTATCTGGATGGGTAACTTCGACAGGATGCTTTCTCAGATAGAAACGAAAATGGAAGCTGGATTCCGTTGCATCAAACTAAAAATCGGAGCCATCAACTTTGAAGAAGAGCTGGCACTGCTCCGCCATATCCGTGCCCGTTTTTCTGCCAAAGAAATAGAACTGCGTGTAGATGCCAACGGCGCTTTCTCTCCGTCGGAAGCGATGGAGAAGCTGAAACGCCTGTCCGAACTTGATTTGCATTCCATCGAACAGCCTATCCGCGCCGGACAATGGGAGGAGATGGCGCGCCTCACCTCCGAATCGCCGTTGCCGATAGCTTTGGACGAAGAACTGATAGGATGCAACAGCTTGTCGGAAAAACAGAAGTTGCTTTCCGCCATCCGTCCGCAATATATTATTCTCAAACCCTCCCTTCACGGTGGAATATGCGGAGGCAACGAATGGATTGCCGAAGCGGAGAAGCGACAGATAGGCTGGTGGATTACTTCCGCTTTGGAGTCGAATATCGGCTTGAACGCCATCGCCCAGTGGTGTGCCACTTTCGACAACCCGCTTCCTCAAGGCTTGGGAACGGGGCAGCTTTTCACCGACAACGTAGAGATGCCGCTTGCAATCCGAAAAGACTGCTTGTGGTTTTGTAAGGATTCAAACTGACAATCTTCAATGATATTCGACCGGAAACAGCAACGTTTGCTATTGGAAGGAACAGTCTATACCTCGGAAGAGATAGCCCGCCTGGTAGCGGAAGGAGCGGAGAACCATCCTTCGGCCCTGTGGGATTTATATCTTTTCCTGAATGAGTGGTTCAATGATTCTCCTGTCATGACCGTCCATACTTCAGGCTCCACAGGCACGCCCAAAGAACTGACTGTACGCAAAGATCAGATGATGCAAAGTGCCCGTCTCACCTGCGAGTATCTCAATCTGCAAGCGGGAGACACCGCTTTGTTGTGCATGAATCTGCGTTATATCGGAGCCATGATGGTAGTGGTACGTTCCCTCGTTGCGGGGTTGAATCTGATAGTGCGTCCCGCTTCCGGTCATCCTCTTTTCGATGTGTGCCGACCGTTGAAGTTTGCGGCGATGGTTCCTTTGCAGGTTTACAACACACTCCATACCCTTGAAGAGCGGGAGCGGTTGAAGCAAACGGATATTCTGATTATAGGCGGAGGGGCAGTGGATGAGGCTTTGGCAGCAGATTGCCAATCCCTTCCCACGGCTGTCTATTCTACTTACGGCATGACGGAGACATTGTCGCATATCGCCCTGCGCCGCCTGAATGGAGACGCTGCGTCCGAACATTACCATCCTTTTCATTCGGTCGAACTCTCCTTGTCGCCCGAAAACACATTAGTCATCAAAGCTCCCCTTGTCTGCGACATCGTTTTGCAAACCAATGATATCGCCCGCATCTATCCCGACGGCAGCTTCACTGTTTCAGGGCGCAAGGATAACATTATCAATAGCGGTGGAATCAAGATACAAGCCGAAGAAGTGGAAAAACTCCTTCGCCCGCTTGTCTTTGCGGCTTTTGTCGTCACTTCGGTGCCCGACCCCCGTTTGGGACAGGCACTCACGCTGTTGGTTGCGGGAGAATTGGATACAGAATCCCTTAAAAAAAGTTTCTCTTCGGTGCTTGCACCCTACTACCGTCCCAAACATATCTTTATCGTCCCGTCCATTCCGCAAACGGGAAACGGAAAAATAGACCGTGCCGGATGTCGCGCTTTGGCAGTTTCAAGGCTTGACACCAAAGTTTCTATTGCTTGAAGCTTTAGTTCCCATTTATTGAAACTTTAGTTCCAATGCTGATGAAACTAAAGTTTCTTACCGGTGAAACTTCGGTTTCTCTTGGCTGAAACTATAGTTTCACACAAAGGAAACGAATTTGAAACTCCCTGTCAGGGGAATTTCACTTCATAGCTCTTGAATCCGCCATACAGTGTGTTGACACGGATTCTCAGCCCTTTCTTTCCTTTCATCTGTTCCTTGATTTCTTCCAACTTGAAAGATACATACCCTTCGCCCAAAGTCTGCGGAGAATCCCCTTCGCTGTTGTGGCGGAATTCCAGGTTGATAAACTCATCCTCTCCGCTATCCTCGTCTGCGGAAGGAGTGGAGGTGGGAGGATTGACAACCAAATTCAGAAAATGTTTCTTGTCTTCTCGGTGCGTACCATAATATTGGAACTCGATAGTCAGATACTTCTTGTCCTTAGTTATCCACATATAAGTGGCGTTAATCTTGTCGTTGCCGATTTTCTCCTCATTGTTCTCTTCCTCGTCCATAATGACGATGTCCTTAGTAAGAACTTCTTTTATCTGTTTTACCTGGATGTTGTAGTCGTATCCGTTTATCGGCTCCTCCAGTTTGTTGAATAAGACAAAGGCACGCTGCCCGTCCGCAAAGTCGGCGTTGCTCCAGCTTTGTGCGTTGCCGGGATACATCTTTTTTCCGTCGTCTAAGGTGAAATAAAACTCTTTGCTGTCCGCGCTTGTCGTATTTATGGTGCTGATAACCAGCAGGTCGGACGGACTGTTGTCGTCATCCAGACATGACTGGAAAATAGGCATTGCAGTCATAACAGCAAAGATAAAGGCGATGAATTTCAATTTCTTCATATATAAATCAGGTTTTAGATGGATTAAAAATAATTGCTTTGTATCTGAGAAATGCATAGGATAGCCGGATATTGCATCCACATTTGTTAAAGAAACAAAAGTGGTAAAAGAGTTGTTCTCTCTATGCAGTATTTCTATCTTTGCTGCATTTATAAGGTAAACACGTGTATAAGAGAATGGAAGAACTTGAGTTGTCGGAACAATGCAGGCAAGGAAACAACCGCGCCCGCAAAGAACTGTATGAGCAGTATGCGGGGCGTATGCTTGGCATCTGCCTGCGCTATGCCGGCGACCGGGATACCGCCCAGGACTTACTGCACGATAGTTTCATAAAGATATTCGACTCTTTCGACAAATTCACCTGGCGCGGCGAAGGTTCTCTGCGCGCGTGGATGGAGCGGGTAGTGGTCAACATCGCTTTGCAGCATCTTCGGAAGAACGATGTCGTCAGTCAGGCGTCGTCGTTGGAGGAGTTGCCCGAAGAATACGAAGAGCCGGATGTTTCCGATGTGGAAGCGATTCCCCCGAAGATACTGATGCAGTTTATCGAAGAGTTGCCGGCAGGATATCGCACAGTGTTCAACCTTTATACGTTTGAGGACAAATCGCATAAAGAAATTGCTCAGGCCTTGGGGATTAACGAGAAATCTTCGGCTTCGCAACTGTTTCGGGCAAAGACGGCTTTGGCAAAGAAAGTAAAAGAATGGATAATGCATAACGGATAGATAGAGATGGAAGAGAAAGAATTGTGGATGAATAAGTGGAAGGAGAAGCTCGCGGACTATTCCGAGCCGCTGCCTGTATCCGGCTGGGAACGCCTGGAGAAAGAACTTACGCCTCCTGTAGAGGAGAAGATATATCCTTATCGGAAATGGATGATGGCGGCTGCGGCTGTTATCCTGTTGGCAGTCGTTTCGTCAGTAAGCCTGTATTTCTTAGGAACGCCTGCTGCGGACGAGATACGTCGTACGCAAACTCCCGCATTGGCTTCGCTGCCCGATGCTTTGCCGGAGGTGAGAAAACCGGATGTGCAAGGAACTTCCGTTGAGGCTGTCGTGCCCCCCCCCGTTGCCCGTGAAGACCGGCTGGCGAGAACGGAACGGACTGTGGCGGCATATAAAGCTCCGGCAGATGAATCCTTCGGGAAAGACAAACCCGAACCTGCGGTGGAAGATACCGAATCCGGAAAAGTTGCGAAGGATGCGCAGCCGATAGAGGAAACAAAGGCCATTCAGACTGAACCGAAAGAAACGGAGCGCGCGGTGAGCAACCGAACGCGCCGTCCTTCGGGCAGAGACAAATATCACATCCCGGCGCAAAACCGCTCCTCTCGGAAAGGAACCTGGACGGTAGGGTTGGGAGTGGGAAATTCGGGCGGCGCTTCTTCGGAAGTCGGTTCGGGAGCCTATCCTTATATGTCCCGTGTCAGTATGCTTTCTGTATCAAACGGTCTGATGCAGATTCCCGAAGACCAGACTTTGATTTTTGAAGACGGGGTGCCTTACCTGCGTCAAGAGAAACCGATAGTCGACATTAAACATCATCAGCCTGTATCTTTCGGATTGTCGGTGCGTAAGACTTTGGGCAAGGGATTCTCGCTGGAGTCCGGTCTGACTTATACGCTGCTTTCTTCGGAGGCCAAACTGGCTGATAGCGACCGGCAGATAGCGCAGAAACTCCACTATATCGGTATCCCGTTGCGTGCCAACTGGAACTTCTTTGATAAGAAGCTCGTCACTCTTTATGTATCCGGCGGCGGTATGGCCGAGAAATGTGTTTATGGAAAGCTCGGTTCTGAAAAGGAAACGGTGAAGCCTTTGCAATTTTCGGTATCCGGTGCGGTAGGCGCACAGTTGAATGCAACGAAACATATCGGTATCTATGCGGAGCCGGGCGTTGCCTATTACTTTGACGACGGTTCGGATATACAGACCATACGCAAAGAGAATCCGGTTAACTTCAATATACAAGCCGGTGTTCGCCTGACTTATTAGTGAAGATTCCGCTTTTCTATTATTTATTCACCACAGAGGCCACAGAGTCTCACAGAGTTTTTTATCATTTCCAATATCGGCTATTTGCATATTGATGATAGAAAAAGAAAACTCTGTGAGACTCTGTGGCCTCTGTGGTGAAAACAACGTATAGCAGTGGTTAATTGACTACCACAGTAGTGAAATACTCTTTAAATATTTTTTCAGCCTTCTCAAGTTGTTCGGGAGTATTTTCTTTGACGCCTTTTAATTTGTACTCCTGTTCCATCGCTTCGTATTTATGTACTCCTAACGTATGGTAAGGCAAGATTTCTACCCGTTGAATCATTTTGTACTTTCCCAAAGTCTCTCCCAACCGACGGATATCCTCTTCAAAATCACTATATCCGGGCACAAGCACATAACGTAGCCAAAATGGTTTCTCGTTCTCTTCGAGCCATGCAGCCGTGCGGATGGTCTGTTCGTTGCTTCTTCCGGTCAATGCCTGATGGCGGGTGAGATTGAACTCTTTGATGTCAAGCAATACGAGGTCGGTCAGTTTGAAGAGTTCTTCCACATCTTCATTCCATAGTCCACCGTTGCTATCGATGCAGACATGAATATCTTTTTCTTTCAGTTCACGAACCAGCGGGACAAGCGCTTTGGCTTGAAACGTAGGTTCTCCACCCGAGAAAGTGACCCCACCGCGTTTTCCGAAGAATGGGCGCTGGCTCACGGCCATACGGACAATCTCTTCCGGCGGGGTGGGCGTACCGCCTTTGCCGGCTATCGTGTCGGGATTGGCACAATACAGGCAACGGAAATTGCAACCTTGAAGAAAAACGACGAGCCGTAAGCCCGGCCCGTCGAATGTTCCCATACTTTCGTATGAATGTACGTTTATCGTCATATAGAGTAGATAGATTACATACGTTCGTGGAAGCTGCGGCTGATAACTTCCAATTGATGCTCGCGGCTCAACTTCACGAAGTTTACGGCATAACCGGAAACACGGATAGTAAGTTGCGGATATTTCTCCGGATGTTCCATTGCATCGTAAAGCATATCGCGGTTCAGAACATTTACGTTCAGGTGGTGAGCACCTTTTGTAAAGTAACCGTCCATCATGGTCACGAGGTTTTCGATGCGGTCTTCTTCGGTAGCTCCCAATGATTTCGGAACGATGGAGAAAGTGTTACTGATACCATCCTGCGAGTCGCGGTAGCGCAGTTTCGCTACTGAACTCAAAGAGGCAATGGCACCGTTCTTGTCGCGTCCGTGCATCGGGTTGGCACCCGGAGCGAATGCAACACCTTTGGCGCGTCCGTCGGGAGTAGCACCGGTCTTTTTGCCGTACATTACGTTGGAAGTAATCGTCAGCAGTGAGAGGGTAGGACGAGCATTCTTGTAAACCGGGAGCTTCTTCAATTCTTCGCTGAAGAAATATACTAAGTCAACGCCTAAGTGGTCTACTTTGTCATTGTCGTTTCCGAAGCAGGGGAATTCGCCTTCGATGTCGAAGCCTTCCGTCAGACCGATATCGTTGCGGCGGGCGGTAACTTTCGCATATTTGATAGCCGACAGAGAGTCGAGCGCAATGGAAAGTCCGGCTACACCGTAAGCAAGGTTGATGCGCGGGTTGGTATCTACGAGAGCCATCTGTGCTTTTTCGTAGTAATACTTGTCGTGCATATAGTGGATGATGTTCATCGCTTCGTTGTAAACACGGGCGATTTCAGTCAGCACCTTCTTATAGTTGGTCATTACTTCTTCGAAGTTCAGTGTGTCGCTGGTCAGCACGGGGATGTTTTTCACCATCACTGTACCGGTGTTTTCGCAACGTCCGCCGTTGATGGCGAGCAGCAGGGCTTTAGCCAGGTTGCAGCGTGCGCCGAAGAACTGGATTTGTTTTCCGATTTCTTGGTAAGATACGCAGCAGGCGATTCCGTAGTCGTCCGATTGACGCACTTCGCGCATCAGGTCGTCGTTTTCGTATTGGATAGAAGAGGTGTCGATAGATACCTTTGCACAGAAATCTTTGAAACCTTCCGGCAGTTCCGGGCTCCAGAGTACGGTCAGGTTCGGTTCCGGCGACGGACCGAGGTTGTACAGCGTTTGCAGGAAGCGGAAAGAGGTCTTTGTCACTTTGGTACGTCCGTCGTTGAGACGTCCGCCGAGAGATTCGGTTACCCAAGTCGGGTCGCCGGCAAAGATATCGTTGTAGGATTGCATACGCAGGTGGCGTACCATGCGCAGTTTGATAACGAATTGGTCGATAAGTTCCTGTGCGAAAGATTCGGTGATGGTTCCTTTGCTCAGTTCATATTCCATGTAAATATCCAGGAACGAAGAAACGTTTCCTAATGACATGGCTGCTCCGTCTTGTTCTTTAACGGCGGCAAGATAGGCCATATATACCCATTGAACAGCTTCCTGTGCTGTGTAGGCAGGACGGCTCAGGTCGAGTCCGTAGTATTCGCCCATCACTTTCATTTCTTTCAGGGCTTTGATTTGTTCGGCCACTTCTTCGCGCAGGCGGATGCATGCTTCGGTCATTGGGCCTGTCAGGTTGCGCAGGTCTTCTTTTTTGGCTTCAATCAGGCGGTCGATACCATAAAGAGCCATACGGCGGTAGTCACCGATGATACGGCCGCGGGCATAGTTGTCGGGCAGTCCGGTGAGGAATCCTAATGAGCGGAACGAGCGTATTTCTTCGGTATATACATCAAATACACCGTCGTTGTGTGTCTTGCGGTAGTGAGTGAATATGTCTTTTACGCGGTCGTCTACTTCCACTCCGTTTTCATGGCAGGCTTTGCTTACTACATTGATACCGCCGAAAGGCTTGATAGCACGTTTCAACAGTTCGTCTGTTTGCAGACCGACAATCAGTTCGTTTTCTTTGTCGATATATCCGGCTTTGTGGGAAGTAATAGTGGATACGGTAACATGATCGAGCGAGCGTACGCCGTTGTTTGCTCTTTCTTCTGCCAATGCTTCCAAGCAGCGGTTCCATACAGCTTTTGTACGTTCGGTAGGGCCTTCGAGGAAAGAAGCGTCTCCGTAGTACGGAGTGATGTTATGACTTACGAAATCTCTGACGTTGATTTCGCTGCTCCAAAGACCATCATTAAAGATTTTATTTAATTCCATAAAATGATAAAATTAGAGGTTGTAGTTGTCTTTCTCTTTAGAGCGTACAAAGTTACAATCATTTTTCATATAATCAGCATAAATATGCTGCATTTTATGCTTTTCAACATAAAATACTTCTCTGTTACTATCCTTAGGAAATCTTTTTCGCTTTTTTCGTGCAAACTATTGCAAGTTAAAAAAAACTTCGTACCTTTGCACCGCTTTCAACGGAAAGCACTTCTGATAAAGGAGTTTTGGAGAGGTGGCAGAGTGGTCGATTGCGGCGGTCTTGAAAACCGTTGTACTGCGAGGTACCCGGGGTTCGAATCCCTGTCTCTCCGCTGAACTTACTGGACAGAAATGGTCAGTAAACGGACAAAAAGCTACAAATCAATGATTTGTGGCTTTTTTTATTGCCCGAAAGTCCAGCTTCCAAGACTTCAAAAGTACGGTAAAAGACAAAGTTTCGTTACTAAATCGTTACCTATTCCCTGCCGGACAAAAACGGTAACGATTTGTCCTCAAATGACCTGATAATGACTTGATTAGTCCATAGTCTGCATAACTCGAAAACGAGAGGTAAAAATTAATTTTGCAACTAAAAAAGTGAGTTATGAAATCGACATTCAAGGTTCTTTTTTATTTGAAGAAAGGTTCTGAAAAGAAAAACGGCGAGGTTATGATTATGGCACGCATCACCATAGACGGCAAACTTTGCCAGTTCAGTACGAAACAGAGCATCCAGCCCGACAACTGGAACACGGCTGCGGGCAAAGCCAAAGGCAGGGATGCCGGGAGGATAAACGCCCTTTTGGACGACATACGTTCTTCCCTGAACACCATTTACCACGAAATGCAGCGGCGTGACAACTATGTGACCGCCGAGAAAGTGAAGAACGAGTTTTTAGGTCATAGCGAGAGCCACGAAACAATCCTTTCGTTGTTCCAAAAGCATAATGACGATGTGAAGCAGCTTGTGGGCATATCCAAGACGATAGCGACCTACCGCAAGTATGAAGTGACCCGCCGCCACCTCGCCGAGTTCATCCGCAGCAAGTACAACGTATCGGACATATCCATAAAGGAGATAAGCCCGATGTTCATTACCGATTTTGAGTTGTATTTGCGTACCGCCTGCAAGTGCGGCTACAACACCACCGCCAAGTTCATGCAGTTCTTCAAGCGCATCATCATCATTGCCCGCAACAACGGCATACTGGTGGGCGACCCGTTCGCCAGCTACAAAATCCGGCTGGAGAAAGTGGACAGGGGTTATCTGACAGAGGACGAAATAAAAATCATCCTTAAAAAGAAAATGGTTTCCGAGCGGCTGGAACACGTCAGGGACTTGTTCGTCTTTGCCTTTTTCACATTTGTTGCACTAACTAATGTATGCTTGATTATCAATAAATTGCAAACTA
>NZ_CAJULN010000058.1 GCF_910586915.1 uncultured Bacteroides sp. | reverse complement strand
GTGAAAGTCGGGGCTTTGTGCATAAAAAAAGAGGTGTGCATTTTGACACACCTCCTTTCTTGAGGTTCCTGGCGGATTCGAACCGCCGTACACGGTTTTGCAGACCGCTGACTAAGCCACTCATCCAAGGAACCGTTGTTTCTCGTTTGCGGTTGCAAAGGTAGTACAAATTTTGAAACTACCAAACTATCTACAGCATTTTTTCTTTGTACTTTTTTTCTTCATACTACATTCCTTTTTCTTCTCACCCATCATATTCTTTAATTCACAACTACTTACACAACTTTCGCAAGGATTGCATCTTTTGTGCATACGATGAAAAAAAAGATAAATTCCATATGTAATTCGAACAACACAAAGTACCATCAATACACCGACTACCCATTCCTGCCAATTATTCATACGAACAGTCCTCCAATCTGATAAACAGCAAAGGAAACAAGCCAAGCCAATGCAGTTGTATAGCCGGCAGCAAAAAGTGCCCATTTCCAACTGCCCGACTCTTGCTTGATAGCTGCTAATGCCGCAACACACGGAAAGTAAATCAAAACAAACAGCATATAACAGAAAGCAACCAATGGAGTTATTGGTATCCGCTTGGCCAAATCAGCTTCGTCAACTTCCGGTTCATCCACATACAAAACCCCCAAAGTACTTACAACCAACTCCTTTGCTCCCACTCCTGAAATCAAGCCAATCCCCAATTTCCAATCGAATCCCATAGGCGCAATGACCGGCTCTATCGCACGGCCGAGTTGACCGATATAAGAATTTTCCTGTTGTTCGGCAACCGTATCATATGCATCATGATTCGGATAATATCCTAAAAACCAAATAATAATAGAAGCAATCATGATAACTCCTCCCATCTTCTTCAGATATTGGGCTCCTTTCTCCCATGTATGACGGAAGATTGATTTAGCTGTCGGCATCCGGTATGGCGGAAGCTCCATCACAAAAGGAGTATCATCACCTTTCACAAGAAACTTACTGAACAGACGAGCCAATAATACAGCCAGGAGTATTCCAATCGCATAGATACTCAACAACACCAAACTGGCCTTGTCTGGAAAGAAAGCACCTACCAGCAACAAATAGACAGGCAAGCGCGCACTACAAGACATCAGCGGATTAACCAACATCGTAATAAGACGGCTTTTCCGGTTTTCAATCGTACGGGACGCCATGATAGCAGGTACATTACATCCGAATCCCATAATCAATGGAATAAACGATTTCCCGTGCAATCCCATCTTATGCATTATCTTATCCATAATAAATGCTGCACGTGCCATATAGCCTGAATCTTCCATCAAGGAAATACAGAAATATAAAATAAGAATATTCGGCAAGAAAACAATAACTCCTCCCACTCCACCGATAATGCCGTCAACCAACATATCCTTCAACGGTCCTGCTGACATATTATTGCGAATCAAATCACCAAACTGTTGTACCAGCCATTCAATCCCCTTCATCGGATACTCTCCAAGTACAAATGTCCCTTCAAACATCAGATACATGAAAAGAAAAAAGATAGGATATCCCCAAATACGATGAGTAACAATAGCATCCAACACTTTCGTTGTCTGTGCCTGTTCCAAACGATTGTCAGTAAATGTCTCTTTTAAGGCCCCGGTAATAAAACCATATTTCGCATCTGTAATAGCTGATTCGCAGTCTTCATTCATTGTACCCTGAATACGTTTGGCCATTTTATCACGAATGGCAAGAATGTTCTCCGCATTTGGCAAAGTACGCACGACATTCTCTATATCCTGATCGTTCTCCAACAGCTTTATAGACAGGAAACGAGTAGAATATTTATGACGGATAAATTCATTCATAGAAACCTCCTCTTTCACAGCGTCAATCGCTTTTTCCAAATCAGGTCCATGATTGATATGAATATGCCGGAATACACGTTCGGTTCTTCTATGTTCCCGTACATAATCTTCCAAATGTTCTTCTTCATGATTTTTCCTGTTTTCCAACGAATCATGCCATTCGGTCAAATCTTTGAGCACTTCCGGATTCATATTTCCCTGCTTGTCAAAGAAGTCCACCCCTTCATAAAGATTGATGACTACATGAAAGAGAGTATCCAGCCCGCGATTTTTCTTACTTACGGTAGGTAACATCGGGACTCCGAATAATTTGCTCAGCAAATGATAATCCAACGTATTTCCACTGGCTTCCAGTTCGTCGTAAATGTTCAACGCTACTACCATACGGACATTCATATCAATAAGCTGAGTAGTCAAATATAAATTCCGTTCCAAATTCGAAGAATCAACCACATTGATAATAACATCCGGCGTTTCATCAATAATATGACGACGGACATAAATCTCTTCCGGCGTATAGGCCGACAAAGAATAAGTACCCGGCAAATCGACAATACGGAAATGATAACCTTCAAAGTCAAAATAACCCTCTTTGGCATCTACCGTCACACCACTATAATTTCCTACGTGTTCGTGAGCACCGGAAGCCAAATTAAACAAAGACGTTTTACCACTGTTCGGATTTCCGACCAAAGCAACATTGATGGTACGGCGTTTGCCCAACGCCAACCGTTTCATTTCTTCTTCTCTTACAGATATATCTTCAGGTAACCCTTCATGATAGATAGTCTCTTCTGCTATTTTTTTCGCTTCCTCCTCACTGACGACTTCAATCATTTCGGCCTCCTGACGGCGAAGAGATATTTCATAACCCAGGACTTTATATTTAATAGGGTCTCTCAACGGAGCATTCAACAGCACTTCAACTGTCTTACCTTTAATAAACCCCATCTCTACAATACGTTTACGAAACCCACCGTGCCCCAATACTTTAACGATGACACCTTTTTCGCCTGTTTCTAATTCGGACAAACGCATAATTCTCTAAATTTTCGACAAAGATAATTCATAACTTCGGAGCACGCAAATTATTTAGATTGTTTTTAAATAACGTTTCTTTCCCTATACTTAAATCACTATCCACAACTAAAAACGACATATGCACACTTGAGATACTCAAGAAACTATTATCTTTGCAGAAATTATGATACAACAACGGATTATACAATATATAGAAAAAGAGGGACTGTTCTCTCCAGACAGTAACATTCTGATAGCATTGAGTGGAGGTGCCGATTCAGTAGCCTTGCTACGTATCCTTCATACGGCAGGCTATCATTGCGAAGCCGCACATTGCAACTTCCATCTACGTGGCGACGAATCGAACCGCGACGAACAATTTGTCCGCCAATTATGCAAGAAATACGGCATCCGACTACACACTGTTGATTTCAACACCACCCAATATGCAGCCGAAAAGCATATTTCTATTGAAATGGCAGCACGCGAACTACGTTACAATTGGTTTGACGAAGTAAAAAACAACTGTCAAGCCGACGTCATAGCAGTTGCCCACCATCAAGATGATAGCGTGGAAACAATCTTACTCAATCTAATCCGTGGAACAGGAATTACCGGACTATTGGGAATCCGCCCACGCAATGGAACAATCGTCCGCCCTCTATTATGTATTAACCGGGAAGAAATCATACATTACCTGCAAAGCATCGGACAGGATTACGTGACAGACAGCACAAATTTGGAAGATGAATATACCCGTAATAAAATACGTCTTAATCTTCTTCCACTCATGCAGACAATTAATCCATCCGTAAAAAACAGATTGATAGAAACCGGAAATTACTTGAATGACATCTCTATCATATATAACCGATACGCAGAAGAGGCAAAAAAAAGAATCGTTGCAGCAGAAGGCCTCCGAATCTGCGAATTATTAAAAGAACCCGCTCCCGAAACTCTTTTATTCGAAATCCTGTATCCGTTAGGTTTTAATTCCGCACAAATCAAGGATATTGCCCATTCACTCCACGGGCAAGCGGGAAAGTTGTTCACCAGCAAAGAATGGAGAGTGATTAAAGACCGGGAATTACTTTTATTAGAAAAGATTCAATCAACCAACAAAGAGGAACTTCCTTTCCAAATTACCACGGAAGAAAAAGTCTACTCTCATGACTTTCAAATTCCACGGGAAAAAGGAATTGCGTGTTTCGACGCCGACAAGTTAAATGAAGAAATCTCTTACCGAAAATGGCAGACCGGCGACATATTCGTACCTTTTGGAATGAAAGGGAAAAAAAAAGTAAGCGATTATCTCACCGACCGCAAATTTTCCATCAGCCAAAAAGAGCGTCAATGGGTGCTCTGCTGTGGCGAGCGCATCGCCTGGCTAATAGGCGAACGGACAGATAACCGCTTTCGTATTGACGAAACGACCAAACGTATCGTTATCTATAAAATAGTCTGAGGAGCTTTCTGTTTTTTGAAACAATCAGACAGTAACACAGCAAAAGGTGTATCATATACCCTTGCCTTTTTGGTACAAGTTTTTACGCAAGCACAACACTTGATACACTTTGCCTGGTCTGTATGAAGTTCATCGCCTTTTGCGATAGCCCCTGCCGGACAAGCAATCACACACAATCCGCAATGAGCACACATACTCTCATCTTCAACCCAGGGAGTACGTGGAAGCGGCGTATCGCTTTTGCGTAACTTGATAACCTTTCGCAAAAAGCGGAGCAAAGGAAAGAATGGTTGGCTCGGACGTTTAATAGCACGCACATCTACCGGATAAAGAGCATCCATATCATTTGCCGACTCTATTTTATCCATAATCCTTTTCCCAAAGTCTTGTGCATAAGCCAAATCAGAATTATCGGGACGTCCGACAGCAATCGGGTGTCTATCAGTACTATAGGAATGTTCCCCGATAAAAGTAGCTCCGGCAATCACCTTCATACCGTGAGGAACGGCAAAAGCATCCAACTCCATCAAAGCCTTCTCGTAAGCGCGATTTCCATAAACCACTACTAAAACAGTGGGAGTATCCAAGCCGCGAATGCTCTGCAAACGCTCCATTGCCAAAGGTGCCACGTGCCCTCCGTATACAGGAACTACAACAATAGTCAAAGCAGATGCGGGAATAACCGTTTCCTCAGCATTTTGTTGGGTTATATTTATAGGAAAAATATTTTTTATACCTGCTCCGTGAACAATCGCCTCAGCTATTTGTTTCGATGTATGTGTAGGCGAAAAATAAATTAAATAAGCTTCATTTACTGTCATACTATTTTCTTTTATATAGCAAAGATACACTTTTACGTGGAAAAAAAAGTTTGATTGTACATGAAACCAAAAAAAATTATTATCTTTGCCCCGTTGAAACATTCTACGATTCAACGCATACACTCCTAAATTCATAATAAAAAATAAAACGTATGCCCGCATATCTGTAGCTTTAGGCTGTAGTAATGCTGTCCACAATTCAGCTAAAAGAAATATTAATAACTTATCATACTATATGTATAATATTATCCAATTAAACGACAAAGATTTGTCGGAACTTCAAATTATTGCCAAAGATTTAGGCATTAAAAAAGCAGACTCATTCAAAAAAGAAGAACTTGTTTATAAAATACTTGATGAACAAGCGATTGTAGGAGCTACTAAGAAAGTTGCCGCAGACAAGCTCAAAGAAGAACGCAAGGAAGACAAGAAAAAACGTTCACGCATAACTCCTGCCAAGAAAGAAGATAAGATAGCTTCTGCAACGAAAAGCGGAGAAGTCACAAAAAACAAAGAAGCCGCTCCTGCCAAAACACAACAACCTACTAAAGAGGAAAGCGCGAACAATGAGAAAGAGACTCCTGCCATTGAAACCAAAGCAGAAAACGCAGCTCCTAAACGCAAGGTAGGCCGTCCACGTAAAAATGCCGATGCCACAGAAAAAAAGGAAGCGGAAAATATAAAGCCTACAACTGACAAAGAGACAGAAACCGCACCCGTCGCAGCAGAAAAAGTTGCAGAAACTACACAGAAAGCAGTTTCTACACAGCAACCTGCTGAAAAGAAAGCTAATAAAGCCGTTGCAGAAACAGAAAAAGCAGCCATTGCAGAAAAGAAAACAATGGTAAAGCCACAAAAGAAAACTGCACCCGTTATCGACAAAGAGAGCGATATGTTGTCCAGTACAGATGATGACTTTATTCCAATCGAAGATTTACCTTCTGAAAAGATAGAACTTCCTACCGAATTATTCGGCAAGTTTGAGTCTACCAAAGCCGAACCGGTGCAACCGACTCAACCTCAGCAACAGCAGCCTCAGCAACAACAGCAACGTTCACGCATTGTCCGTCCGCGTGACAATAATAGCAATAATAGCAATCCACAGCGCAACAATAATCAAAATCAGGCTCAGAACCAACAACGCCTGCCTATGTTGCGTCCCAACCAGTCCAATAATGTTAACGAGGACTTCATTGTACAACAGCAGCCCCAAGAGCGCAAAGTCATAGAGCGCGAAAAGCCATATGATTTTGATGATATCCTCGATGGAGTAGGCGTTTTGGAAATCATGCAAGACGGATACGGTTTCCTTCGTTCTTCCGACTACAACTACCTTTCTTCTCCGGACGACATCTACGTATCACAATCACAAATCAAACTGTTCGGTTTGAAAACCGGTGATGTAGTAGAAGGTGTTATCCGTCCGCCGAAAGAAGGAGAAAAATATTTCCCGTTGGTCAAGGTATCGAAAATCAACGGACGGGACGCTGCTTTCGTACGCGACCGTGTTCCTTTCGAACATCTGACTCCCCTCTTCCCGGACGAAAAATTCAAGCTCTGCAAAGGAGGTTATTCAGACTCCATGTCTGCCCGTGTCGTAGACCTTTTCGCTCCGATTGGTAAAGGTCAACGCGCATTGATTGTAGCTCAGCCGAAGACCGGTAAAACTATCTTGATGAAAGATATTGCCAACGCCATTGCAGCCAACCATCCGGAAGTATATATGATTATGCTGCTGATTGACGAACGGCCTGAAGAAGTAACCGACATGGCACGCAGCGTCAACGCGGAAGTTATCGCTTCTACTTTCGACGAACCGGCAGAACGCCACGTGAAAATTGCAGGAATCGTATTGGAAAAGGCAAAACGCCTGGTAGAATGCGGCCATGATGTGGTCATCTTCCTCGACTCCATCACCCGTTTGGCACGTGCATACAATACCGTTTCTCCGGCATCGGGCAAAGTGCTCTCCGGTGGTGTCGACGCCAATGCATTGCATAAACCCAAACGCTTCTTCGGTGCTGCACGCAACATCGAAAACGGCGGCTCACTGACCATCATCGCTACAGCATTGATTGATACCGGTTCTAAAATGGACGAAGTTATCTTCGAGGAATTCAAGGGCACGGGTAATATGGAGTTGCAGCTTGACCGCAACCTGTCAAACAAACGTATCTTCCCGGCTGTCAACATCACTGCATCGAGTACCCGCCGCGACGACCTGCTGCTTGACAAGACGACACTCGACCGTATGTGGATATTGCGCAAATACCTCGCCGATATGAATCCGCTGGAAGCGATGGATTTCGTAAAAGACCGTTTGGAGAAAACCAGAGACAACGACGAATTCCTGATGAGCATGAACAGCTAATCAACAAAATACAATAACAAGAGGATGAAACCCAAAATCCTCTTGTTATTTTTTATACCGTCCCCATCCTATCTGCTTACAGACAACATTCGTCGTACAGAAAACACACTTCCACTGAGAAATCCCTCCCAAAAAGTATCCTATTCACTACAAAAAGACGGATAAAAACCGATTGTTAACGAAAAAAGAGATTATCTGTCATCTTCTCCCAACTGCCAAACAAAAGAATTACAATCTAATAATCAAACAGTTACAGCGTATATATATGCTGCGTACAGGACATATAGATGCTGGGAGTTGGATATATAGATACTGGAAATAGGACATATATGCGGTGGAAATAGGATATATATGCGTTGCAAATCCCTCATGCGGAGAGGAAAAACAGCGGATAATCATTTAACTTGAAACCCCAATTTCATTTTTGTGCAAAATCCTTTCATTTCCGTACAAAACAGCTGCCCCGCCCTTTTTCATGCTCCCTTTTTTCCTACTTTTGCCTTCCGATCAATAGCATCTAACTTCAACCAAAAATGAAAACATTATATCCATTTGTGGGCTTTGCCATATGCGGTATGACAGTCCAAGCGCAAGAAAAGCCAAATTTCCTGATTATCCAATGCGACCATCTGACACAACGCGTCGTAGGTGCTTACGGACATACTCACGGTTGCCCCCTCAGTCAACCTTCGCGTGCCGCTTTATGGAGCGGCCTGACTCCTCATCAAACCAACGTGCGTTCCAATTCCAGCGAACCAGTCAACACACCGATACCGGAAGACGTACCGACATTAGGAAGCCTTTTCTCTGAAAACGGTTACGAAGCTGTGCATTTCGGAAAGACTCACGACATGGGTTCGCTAAGAGGATTCAAACACAAAGAACCGGTAGCAAAGCCATTCACCGACCCTGAATTTCCCGTCAACAACGACAGTTTCCTTGATGTAGGAACCTGCGAAGACGCCGTAGCTTATCTGAGTAATCCATCTCAAGAACCCTTCATCTGCATTGCCGATTTTCAAAACCCTCACAACATCTGCAGATTCGTAGGAGCGAATGAAGGCGTCCACACAGACCGCCCCGTCAACGGCGCTCTTCCCGAACTGCCTGACAACTTCGATATAGAAGACTGGAACGACCTCCCGACTCCGGTACAATATATTTGCTGCGGTCACCGCCGCATGACACAGGCCTCTCATTGGAACGAAGAAAACTACCGTCACTACATCGCCGCTTTCCAACACTATACGAAGATGGTATCCAGGCAAGTGGACAGCGTACTGAATGCCCTCTATTCCACCCCCGCCGGAAAGAACACCATCGTAGTCATCATGGCAGACCACGGTGACGGAATGGCTTCCCATCGCATGGTGACAAAGCACGTCAGCTTCTACGACGAAATGACAAATGTTCCGTTTATCTTTGCAGGTCCCGGCATCAAGCAACAGAACAATCCAGTAAAACATCTACTTACACAACCCACGCTCGACCTCCTGCCTACTCTTTGCGACTTAGCCGGAATTTCCGTTCCGGCAGAGAAAGCCGGAATCAGTCTCGCTCCGACACTGAGAGAAGAAAAGCAGACAAAAAACTCACTCGTATGTCGTTTCCGAACGGCATAGCGAATATGAATACATCACCACTCCCGGACGCATGGTACGCGGTCCGCGATACAAATACACACACTACCTCGAAGGCAACGGCGAAGAGCTGTATGACATGAAGAAAGACCCGGGAGAGCGCAGAAACCTTGCCAAAAATCCCAAGTACACCAAAGTTCTGGCAGAACACCGTGCCATGCTCGACGACTATATTACCCGCACAAAAGACGACTATCGCAGCCTGAAAGTTGAAGCAGACCCGCGGTGCAGGAATCATACCCCGGGCTATCCTAACCACGGAGGTCCCGGAATACGGGAGATTCTCAAAAGAAAAAAATGGAACAGCAATCAAAATAAAGCGTTATCTTTGTAAAGTGTAAACTTAAACGCTTAATTATGTACACCAACAAACAGATTTGGAGTGTCAGCTACCCGATACTACTAAGCTTGCTGGCACAAAATGTTATCAACGTCACCGACACCGCCTTCCTCGGTCATGTAAGTGAAGTAGCCCTCGGAGCGTCTGCTATGGGTGGATTGTTCTATATATGCGTATTCACCATAGCATTCGGTTTCAGTACCGGCTCGCAGATAGTCATTGCAAGACGCAATGGTGAAAGAAGATATACGGATGTAGGAGCAGTCATGATTCAAGGCGTCATATTCCTATTTGTTATGGCATTGATACTGTTCGGTCTCACCAAAGCGTTCGGAGGAGATATTATGCGGTTACTCGTATCTTCAGAATCCATCTACGGAGGCACAATGGAATTTCTCGACTGGCGTATCTACGGTTTCTTCTTCTCCTTTGTCAATGTCATGTTCCGTGCATTATACATAGGTATCACACGCACCAAAGTATTGACCATCAACGCAGTTGTGATGGCAATAACCAATGTCATCTTGGATTATGCATTAATCTTCGGTAAATTCGGTCTGCCGGAGATGGGAATCAAGGGAGCCGCCATCGCATCCGTGCTGGCAGAAGCCTCTTCGATTCTCTTCTTTCTTATCTACACATACGCTACCATCGACCTGAAGAAATACGGTCTGAACCGACTGCGCTCATTCGACCCTGCATTGCTGATACGGATTCTCAGTATCTCCTGTTTCACCATGCTCCAGTACTTTCTCTCGATGGCGACATGGTTTGTATTCTTTGTAGCCGTAGAGCGTTTAGGACAGCGAGAACTGGCAATAGCCAATATTGTCAGAAGCATCTATATCGTTCTGCTGATTCCGGTCAACTCATTGGCTACTACCACAAACAGCCTTGTGAGCAATGCCATTGGCGCAGAAGGCGTCAAGCACGTGATTCCGTTGATAAACAGAATAGCAAAGTTCTCCTTCTTTATCATGCTGGGATTGATAGCAGTCACCACCTTATTTCCACAACTCCTGTTGTCCGTTTACACCAACGAAGCTGCGCTTATCACAGAGTCGGTCCCTTCGGTCTACGTTATTTGCATCGCTATGCTCATCGCATCAGTAGCCAATGTCGTGTTCAACGGTATCTCCGGCACGGGAAATACACAGGCCGCCTTACTGCTCGAAACGATTACAATCATCATCTACGGTTCTTACATCATATTCATAGGAATGTGGCTGAAAGCACCGATTGAAATCTGCTTTACTATTGAGATAGTGTACTATACCCTACTGCTGATAACGAGTTATATTTACCTCAAAAAAGCAAAATGGCAGAACAAAAAGATATAAATACGGGAGATTTTTGTACATTTGCAGGCTCAAATATTAATCAGTAATTAAACAACTATGTTCGATAATTTAAGTGAAAGACTGGAACGGTCATTCAAGATTCTGAAAGGTGAAGGCAAAATCACCGAAATTAACGTGGCGGAGACGCTGAAAGACGTAAGAAAGGCACTTCTTGATGCCGACGTTAACTACAAGGTTGCTAAGAATTTCACCGATACGGTGAAAGAGAAAGCACTTGGGCAGAACGTACTTACAGCAGTGAAGCCGAGCCAGTTGATGGTGAAGATTGTACACGACGAACTTACTCAGTTGATGGGAGGCGAGACAGTCGAAGTCAATATCGACTCCCGACCGGCAGTTATCCTGATGTCAGGTTTGCAGGGTTCGGGTAAAACCACCTTCTCCGGTAAGTTGGCACGTATGCTGAAAACCAAGAAGAATCGCAAGCCGTTACTCGTAGCTTGTGACGTTTACCGTCCGGCAGCTATCGAACAGTTGCGTGTACTGGCAGAACAAATCGAAGTTCCGATGTACTGCGAACTGGATAGCAAGAATCCGGTAGAAATCGCACAACACGCCATTCAGGAAGCTAATGCCAAAGGATATGACCTCGTTATTGTCGATACTGCCGGACGTCTGGCGGTAGACGAGCAGATGATGAACGAAATCGCTGCCATCAAAGAGGCTATCAACCCGAACGAAATCTTGTTTGTAGTAGACTCCATGACCGGTCAGGATGCTGTAAATACTGCGAAGGAATTTAACGAACGCCTTGATTTCAACGGTGTGGTACTGACTAAACTTGACGGCGATACCCGCGGTGGTGCTGCTTTATCCATCCGTTCGGTAGTCAACAAGCCGATTAAGTTCGTCGGTACAGGAGAAAAGTTGGAAGCAATCGACCAATTCCACCCTGCACGTATGGCCGACCGTATCCTCGGTATGGGTGACATCGTTTCACTGGTAGAACGCGCCCAAGAACAATATGACGAAGAAGAAGCCAAACGCTTGCAGAAGAAGATTGCCAAGAATCAATTCGACTTCAACGACTTCCTCAGCCAAATAGCCCAAATCAAAAAAATGGGTAATCTGAAAGAACTTGCTTCCATGATTCCGGGAGTCGGCAAGGCTATCAAGGACATCGACATTGATGACAATGCTTTCAAGAGCATCGAAGCCATCATCTATTCCATGACTCCGGCAGAACGTTCCAATCCGGAAATCCTGAACGGTTCACGCCGTACGCGTATCGCCAAAGGTAGCGGAACGTCTATTCAAGAAGTAAACCGCCTGCTGAAACAGTTCGACCAGACCCGCAAAATGATGAAAATGGTGACGGGCAGCAAAATGGGCAAAATGATGCCGAAAATGAAAAGATAATAAAGAATCATTGTGTAAAATGACTTAATATTTTTTGTTTGAAAAAGAAGAGACCACGATTGGTTTCTTCTTTTTTTATATTCCAATCTTTTTGGAGAGTTCAGTTATTTATTTTATATTTGTCCATCACCAATAAATACTCTGAAAATATGACTCTGATAGACGGAAAAGCCATTTCCGAACAAGTGAAACAAGAGATTACAGCCGAAGTAGCCGAAATTGTAGCTCGCGGCGGAAAACGCCCACACCTGGCAGCCATTCTTGTAGGACACGACGGTGGTAGTGAAACATACGTGGCAGCCAAAGTAAAAGCCTGTGAAGTTTGCGGATTCAAATCCTCACTTATCCGTTATGAAAGCGATGTGACCGAAGAAGAACTGCTCGCCAAAGTACGCGAACTGAATGAAGACAACGATGTAGACGGATTTATCGTACAACTCCCGTTACCGAAACATATCTCCGAACAGAAAGTAATCGAAACCATCGACTACCGCAAAGATGTAGACGGATTCCATCCGATAAACGTAGGACGTATGTCCATCGGACTTCCCTGCTACGTATCAGCCACTCCCAATGGTATCCTCGAATTACTGAAACGTTACGAAATAGAAACCTCAGGCAAGAAATGTGTCGTACTCGGACGCAGTAACATCGTCGGCAAACCAATGGCAGCATTAATGATGCAAAAAGCATACCCAGGTGATGCTACCGTCACCGTATGCCACAGCCGCAGCAAAGATTTAGTAAAAGAGTGCCAAGAAGCCGATATCATCATTGCCGCTTTGGGACAACCCAATTTTGTGAAAGCCGAAATGGTAAAAGAAGGTGCGGTAATTATTGACGTAGGTACTACCCGCGTACCGGACGCAAGCAAAAAATCAGGATTCAAACTGACTGGCGATGTAAAGTTTGACGAAGTAGCTCCCAAATGCTCATACATTACCCCCGTACCGGGTGGTGTAGGACCAATGACAATTGTATCGCTAATGAAAAATACGCTTTTGGCTGGCAAAAAAGCTATCTATCAATGAAACATATCTTGTTTCTGACAATCATTCTTCTTTCCCTGTCCTGCACCTCGCGGTCGCAGGTAAGGAGAGATTCCGTTTATCCCTCCTCAGCAGATAACCGATATACAATTGACAGTATTGTGCCTGCCGATACGCTCCGACTCCTTTTCGTAGGAGACCTGATGCAACATCAAAGCCAAATCAACGCCGCACGGACTACTAAAGGTTACGATTATTCAACTTGTTTTGAATACGTCAAAGAAGAGATTAACAGAGCAGATTTTGCCATCGCCAATTTAGAAGTTACATTAGGCGGAAAACCCTATAGAGGGTATCCGGCATTCAGTGCACCGGACGAGTTTCTGACTGCAATTCGTGATGCGGGATTCAATGTTCTCGCCACTGCCAACAACCACTGCCTTGACCGTGGAAAAGCCGGTTTGAAGCGCACTATCCTTCTCATGGACTCACTAAAAATTCCTCATGTTGGAACCTATGTCGATTCTGAAGCACGCAAGAAACAATACCCTCTCCTATTAGAGAAAAAGGGATTTCGCATTATCCTGCTCAACTACACCTATGGAACAAACGGAATCACCGTTGCCCCACCCGCTCTTGTGAACTATATCGACACAACGGTTATTGCCAAAGATATAGAAGCCAGTAAAGTTTTAAAACCGGATGCAATTATTGCCTATATGCATTGGGGGATAGAATACCAATCCCTACCAGACAAAACACAAAAATCTCTCGCAGAGTGGTTACTTCAAAAAGATGTCGACCACATTATCGGTTCGCATCCGCACGTAGTACAACCTATCGAAGTCCGTACAGACAGCCTGACAAACAACAAGCATCTTATCGTCTATTCATTGGGGAATTATATTTCCAATATGTCCACCCGCCGCACGGATGGCGGACTGATGGTAAGAATGGAATTAGTAAAAGATAGTACTACCCGTCTTCATAACTGCGAGTACAGTTTGGTATGGACAGCCCGACCAATACAATCGGAGAAAAAAAATTATCAATTATTTCCTGTTGCTCTACCAACTGATTCCATCCCTTTAAAAGCACGTAACTCACTGAAAATCTTCACAAATGATACTCGATTCCTTTTCAGCAAGCATAATCAAGGAATAAAAGAATATACTTTTTACGAAAAAAAGTAGCCATTTTTTTTGGAGATTAAAATATAATACCTATCTTTGCATCGCATTAGAGAAATGTAGACATGGTGGATGTAGTTCAGTTGGTTAGAGCGTCAGATTGTGGTTCTGAATGTCGCCGGTTCGAGTCCGGTCTTCCACCCCAAAGAGAAGTCCTTATAAGTTAGATACTTATAAGAACTTTTTCTTTGTTGGCAGAGCATCATTCAGATACTAAAAACAGAATATAAATTATCCTACCTGTCACACAGACCAAATATAGGGTCAGTCCGAAAACCCTGTGGGTATGTTAAATTTACCCTGTTAGTTTGCATAA
>NZ_CAJULN010000057.1 GCF_910586915.1 uncultured Bacteroides sp. | reverse complement strand
CTCGGTTTTTATTGTGCCGGTGTAGAAAAACTCGATTTTTCTATATAATTTTGTAGACTATGAAAACAATTTTTATCGACTGGAATCTGATACCGTATGCCGAGGCGTGGCAACGGCAGACGGATTGGTTTGACGGCGTTGTCGGGGCAAAAGCGCAGGGCGAAGCCTATGAAAACCGTATCATCATGTGCGAGCATCCCCATGTCTATACGTTGGGGCGTAGCGGGAAAGCAAACAATATGTTGCTGAGTGACGAACAACTGAAAGCGATTGATGCGACTCTGTACCACATTGACAGGGGAGGAGACATCACCTACCACGGACCCGGACAGTTGGTATGCTATCCGATATTGAACCTGGAAGAATTCGGCCTGGGACTGAAAGAATATGTTCATCTGCTGGAAGAAGCAGTCATACGTGTGTGCGCGTCTTACGACCTTGAAGCAGGAAGACTGGAGAAGGCGACAGGTGTATGGCTGGAAGGCGATACTCCGCGTGCCCGCAAGATTTGTGCGATAGGGGTGAGGAGCAGCCGTTATGTCACCATGCACGGGTTGGCTTTGAATGTAAATACGGATTTACGCTATTTCAGCTACATTCATCCTTGCGGCTTTATAGATAAAGGCGTCACTTCTCTTCGTCGGGAATTGGGGCACGATGTGCTTATGGACGACGTGAAGCAACGCCTTGAAAAAGAATTTAGAAATCTTTTCCGGCTTCCGACATTCGGATGACACGTACGCCTGTCCACGATTTCTTGTTATTGAGCATATGGCTGAGCGGCGTCTTGCTGACAACCACTTTCCCTAATGTCTGTGAAGCGTGTAGCAGATGCAGTTTGCCGTTTCTGTATGCTGCTATTCCTACGTGTGCGATGTCCAGTCCGGCCAGCTTCGTGGTGATGGCGATGATATCTCCGTTCATAATCCACGGCAATCCGTTATCCGGCAGTTGGCTTTTCGGTAGCCAGTGTACTGTTTTGCCCGATAATGCTTTCTCGTGTGCGGCCATTCGCGACACATTTTCCGGCGAACCGGACAATTTCTTGTATTGTTGGGGGTGAGTGGACATATACGAGAGCGACAATTTCATGGTAGACGCGCTGTGCCGGGCAGTGACATCTGTGAGGAACCCGTGGCGGATACCGTTGTCAATCCAGTCGGACGTGTAATGCAGCCGCGAAGGATAGCCGTTGATGATTCCGTCCCGATACCGTATCTTTTGCAGGTTCTCTTCGAACGACGGACCGAGAGTCTGTGCCAATGTATATTCCACGAAAGTCACGCAATCCACTGCATCCGTCCGGACAATCAGTCTCTCTTCTCCCTCCCGGTCTAAGGTGTTGGCGACATATTTTGTCCCCAGGTAAGACTTCCCGATTCGTAGCATCGCTGCGCAGTCTTGCGGGGCAAGCCCCGCAGACTGTTCCTGTGCAAAAGTAATTGCACCGACAAGTGATAGTATGACGGATAAAATCCTTCTCATATTTACTTAACCTTCATGGAAGCCTTGATGAAATAAAGAATCAGCATGGCATATGCTCCTAAGGCCAACACTTCCGACCAGGTATTGTTGAGCCATGCTTCATTCACGAGGTTGACTCCGCCGAAGCGCATGGCGGCACTGACAACTCCCATCAATGCACCGCCGGCAATGAAACCGGAGGCCAATAAGGTTCCTTTTTCTCCTCTTTCCGTATTCAGGGCCGCGTCTTTGCTGCGGGTAGTCACAAACCAGTTTATAGCTCCGCCCACTACCAACGGCACATTCAGTTCGAGGGGGATAAACATACCCAATGCGAAAGCCAATGCGGGAATTTTGCAAAGCGTCAGGATGATAGCCAAGACCGCACCGATGCCATACAGCAGCCACGGTGCACCCACGCCGCTCATCAACGGTTCGATGACTGCTGCCATCGCGTTGGCTTGCGGAGCAGCCAATGCGCCGCTTGTGAATCCGTATGTCTTATTCAGGATAATCATCACACCGCCTACGGTTGCAGCCGATACGATTGTTCCTAAGAATTTCCATGTCTCCTGTTTGGCGGGTGTACTTCCCAGCCAGTAGCCAATCTTCAAGTCGGTGATGAAACCGCCCGCCATTGAGAGTGCCGTACATACTACGCCTCCCATCACTAATGCGGCAACCATGCCCGAAGGGCCTTTCAGACCGACCGCCACCATTACTACCGAAGCCAAAATCAGAGTCATCAGAGTCATTCCCGATACGGGATTCGTACCCACGATTGCAATGGCGTTGGCAGCTACCGTAGTAAACAGGAAAGCGATGCCCGCAACCAGGACAATTGCTACGAATGTGTGCAGCAAATCGCCCTGCATTACATCGAAGTAGAAGAACAGGACAATCAATACCAGTGTGATGATAGAACCGATGGCGATAATCTTCATCGAAAGATCCCGTTGGGTACGTATGATGCTCTTCTCCACATTACCCTTGTCGCCCATCTCTTTGGCTGCCAGTCCGACGGCGCTTTTGATAATTCCCCAAGAGCGGATGATACCAATCACACCAGCCATAGCGATGCCGCCGATACCGATACTCTTCGCGTAATATTTGAAAATCTCTTCCGGGCTCATCGTTCCTACGGTAGAGGTTATTTCAGGGTTCCATGCATTCAGCACGCTGTCGCCCCAGATGGAGGCCATTCCCGGGATAATAATCCACCATACCGCCAATGAGCCGGCACAAATGATGGCAGCGTATTTCAGTCCGACAATATATCCCAGCCCCAATACGGCGGCACCCGTATTCACTTTGAACACTAACTTGGCTTTTTCCGCCAACATCTCTCCGGCACTGCATACGCGGGTCGTGAAATTCTCGTTCCACCATCCGAATGTGGCTACGACAAAATCGTACAATCCGCCCACCATACCTGCCATCAGCAGAGGTTTTGCCTGGCTGCCTCCTTTTTCACCGGAGATTAGCACCTGCGTGGTGGCAGTTGCTTCGGGGAAGGGGTATTTGCCGTGCATATCGTTGACGAAGTATTTCCGGAAAGGAATCAGGAACAGGATACCCAATACGCCGCCTAACAGGGAGCTGATGAATACCTGCATGAAGGTGACTGACATTTCGGGGTATTTTGCCTGTAGGATATACAAGGCAGGCAGTGTAAAGATGGCTCCGGCGACGATTACTCCGGAGCAGGCTCCGATGGATTGTATAATCACGTTTTCTCCCAATGCATTCTTTCGCTTGGCGGCTCCCGATACTCCTACTGCGATGATGGCAATGGGGATGGCGGCTTCAAACACTTGTCCTACTTTCAAGCCTAAGTAGGCGGCGGCAGCCGAGAACAGGATTGCCATAGCGATACCCCACGCTACCGACCAGAAATTAACTTCCGGATAGTTTTTTGACGGACTCATCAAGGGGTTGTAAACTTCCCCCGGTTTCAACTCTCTGAACGCATTCTCGGGCAAGCCGGTGAATTTGTCTTCTTCTTGTTTCATGGTTTTATAAATTTATAATTTGTTACTGTGTTGTTTGCGTAATTTGTTTCTATCAAAACTCACGCTGATTTACGTTTTCGTGCTCAAAGTAAACAAAAAAAAGGAGAATCGGAAGATTCTCCTTTATCTAAAGTATGTTTTTTCTTATTTGGTGTCTTTAGGTGTCATATCCCCTTCGATGTATAACCTTATCATTTCCGTTTTGGCGTTGGTGCGCAGGGTAATCGACTTTTTGAAGTGTCCCGGATATTTGCCCGTTCCGTTGTAAGTCACCTTGATGGTTCCCTTTTTGCCCGGCATGATAGGTTCCTTTGTGTATTCGGGTACGGTGCATCCGCAAGAGGCTACCGCCTGGTGGATAACCAAAGGAGCATCACCGATGTTGGTGAAGGTAAACGTACAGTTCACCACGGGATTGTTTTCTGAGAACTTGCCGAAATCGTGAGTCGTCTTGTCAAACTTGACGTCCGCCTTTGTCTGTGCAAATGCAAGACTTACCCCCATCACTAATAAAGTCATTAAAAAAAGTATCTTTTTCATATTCCTTCTCTTTTTTGATTACAAGCGGCAAAGATAATGCTTTTTCCCTTAAATACGCTCTCCGGAGTGCGAAATAGTATTAAACGCCTTGTTTTTGCTATTTCTCCAGTTGGAATCCCAACATCATTCCGTCGTAATTGTCGGCCAGTGAGCTGACAGTCTTCAGTGCCGTGCTATTACTTTTGCTGCCGATAAAAGCCATCAGTTTCAGCAACTTGTCCGATTTGAACAGCAGTTCCAGCGAGTTTGAGGTGCAGTTTACCTTTGCGTGCAGATTCAGTAGTTTGAGGTATTTCAGGTCTACTTGCTTGGTCGAAGCGTTGTAGGAGTAGGTTCCGCTCAGTTTCTTCTTTCCCACCGTGCTGGTGAATGTGCTGTCGGCGTTGAAGGTGAAGCTCATCTGTCCCTCCTTGATACCTATTTTGCTCAACTGTTCGTCCAGTTTGTTCTCTGCCATTGTAGCTGCGGCGGCTCCTCCGGCTTTCATCAGCAGGTTGTCTGATTCGAACTCTACGGCAGAGCCTTGATAGTTCCAGGTTCCTGTCATGTCGATGGATTGGGCGTTTCCGGTGATGGCGTTCACTACTTTTGAGATGTTGTCCTTGTTGAATAAGTCCGACCACGACTGTGCTTGGGCGGTGGTAGCTGTCAACATCAGTGCTACTAAGAGGGAGAGTGATAGAAAGTTCTTTTTCATGTTCGTTCTCTGTTTCATTAAATATTGAGATTCTTGTTTATATGCTCGATGTAGCCGAGTATTTCCATACGTCCGGTGCGGTTTTCCGAAGAAGATATAAAATGGGGAGGAAGCTCTTCCCACTGCTTGCCCAGTTCGCGCAGGTAGAGGCTGATGTTCGTTTTCAGCCGTCCTCCCTTCAGTTTGTCGGCTTTGGTGAAGATGATGGCGAAGGGGATACCGTTTTCTCCCAGCCATTCCATGAATTCGAGGTCTATTTTCTGCGGTTCCAGGCGGCTGTCGACGAGGACGAAGAGGTTCGTCATCTGCTCGCGTTCCAGGATATAGTCTTCGATGATGGTACGTATCTGGTCTTTGCCTTTCTGTCCGCGCCGGGCGTACCCGTATCCCGGAAGGTCGACGAGATACCAGTTCTTATTAATCAGGAAATGATTGATAAGCATGGTTTTTCCCGGGGTGGCGGAGGTCATTGCCAGTCCTTTCCGGTTGGTAAGCATATTGATAAGGCTGGACTTGCCCACGTTGGAGCGGCCGATGAAGGCGTATTCGGGGAGAGTTCCTGCCGGACATTTCTTCACGTCCGTATTGCTGATTACAAATTCTGCACTTGTTATTTCCATTTTTCTTCTTTGCTTGTATTATATTGTCATCTGTCCAAACTCCTGCAAAGGTAGCATTTTTTGCAGCTATTAAAACAATAATCCTTATCTTTGCGCCAAAATATCGATAGAAAAGCAATTATTGTCTATGAATAAACAATATCCTTCCGTGCTGCTCGAAAAGGCAGTGGGCGAGTTTTCCAAACTACCGGGTATCGGGCGCAAGACGGCGATGCGGCTGGTCCTGCACCTGCTCCGCCAGGATGCGGCGACGGTGGAAGCGTTCGGAAGCTCCATCATCACATTAAAGCGTGAGGTGAAATATTGCAAAGTATGCCACAATATATCCGATACCGAGACTTGCCAGATTTGTGCCAATACGCAGCGCGACCCGTCTACCGTTTGTGTGGTGGAGAACATCCGCGACGTCATGGCGGTGGAGGCGACCCAACAATACAGGGGGCTGTATCACGTCTTGGGCGGTGTCATTTCTCCGATGGACGGAGTGGGGCCGAGCGACCTTCAGATAGAGAGCCTGGTGCGGCGGGTGTCCGAAGGCGGTATTAAAGAGGTGATTCTCGCCCTGAGCACCACGATGGAGGGAGATACGACCAACTTTTACATCTACCGCAAGTTGGAGAAGTCGGGTGTGAAGCTCAGTGTGATTGCGCGGGGTATCTCCGTGGGCGACGAGTTGGAATATGCCGACGAGGTGACTTTGGGGCGTAGCATTGTGAACCGGACGGTTTTCACCGGAACCATATAAACCATTTATTTACCAGAAATCAGGAACGGACATGGAAGAACAGATAAAGCGTGCTGTCAGAATTTTGAATATCAGTTATATTTTCTTTTGGGTATTGCCAGCCTTTCTGCTTGGGGCGGGGGAGTTTGAATTGCTTCCCGTAGGAGCGATGGAGGGCAATGTGCAGGCCACTTATTACTTCGAGACTGCCGGTATTTTGCTGACGGCGCTCTGCGTACCGCTTTCGCTGAAGATATTCAGCCTGGTGCTGAAAAACAAAATCGACCATCTGACGATAACGCTTGCGCTCAGGCGTTATGTGCAGTGGAGCATCGTGCGGTTGGGCATACTCGAAGTTGCCATTGTGGTGAATCTGCTGTGCTATTACCTCACGTTGAGCAACACGGGCAATCTTTGTATGCTGATTGGGCTGACGGCTTCCCTCTTCTGCCTGCCCGGCGACAAGAGGCTGCGTAGCGAACTTCACATTTCTCAAGACAAAGAAGCATGAGACAATCTTTTTTAATGAACGACCGCATCTACCTCCGTGCCGTGGAGCCGGAAGATATGGAGGTGATGTATGAGATGGAGAACGACCCTTCGATGTGGGACATCAGTAATTTCACGGTTCCCTATTCGCGCTATGTGCTGCGGCAGTACATCGAGGGTTCGCAGTGCGATGTCTTTGCCGACAAGCAACTGCGGCTGATGATTGTAAGCAAGTCCGGCCATTGCCTGCTCGGCACGATTGACATCACCGACTTTGCCGCTCTCCATTTGCGCGGCGAGGTGGGGATAGCTCTCCGTAAGGAGTATCGCGGGCAGGGGTATGCTACCGATGCGTTGCGGTTGCTTTGCGAATATGCTTTTGATTTTCTTTCCCTGGAGCAGTTGTATGCACACGTGGCGGTGGACAATGAAGAGTGTATGCGGGTGTTTGCCGCGTGCGGGTTTGTGCAGTGCGGCGTGCTGAAGAATTGGCTGCGAGTAGGAGGGGAGTACAAGGATGCGGTGATGCTGCAACGCTTAAATCCGAAAGGTAAAGACGTATAGCCATCCGACGGCTTAGGCCGTCGGATGATTTTGGGCAAACAGTTTCATTCTCTCGTCGAGCTGTGCGTACTGATGCTCCTTGATAAAGGAGGTGCAGGTGCGCAATCCTTCCTGCTGGCTTCCCGTTGTGACCAGGGAGATGGCGCTGACGCCGTAATACATCAACTCTTTCGCCAATTCGCCACTGCTCATTCCCGGATATCCGATGGTGAAATAGAATCCGTCGGCAATGGGGTCGTCCAGGTCCTTGTCATATACCAGTCGGAAGCCGTGGCGGAGGAATATTTCTTTCAGTTTCTTCGCTCTTTCACCGTATATTTTCACTTCGTCGAGGAAGTTGTATGTTCCTTCGTTGGCGGCTTTCAGCATGGCCGCTAAGGCAAACTGTGCCGAGTGGCTCGTGCCCGACGAAAGCGCGTAGAGCACGCGGTGGATAAAGACAGTACCGAAAGTGCCGCCCCCGTAGCGTTTGGTCAGTCCCAGATAGGTGCGGTGATACAGCTTGTCGGAGATGCAGCTCACGCCGATGCGCTGTCCGGCATAGCTGAATGCTTTGGAGCCTGAGATGAGCAGCACGTAATTGTCCGTGTAGCGCGCCACCGACGGCTGGAACGGCGGTTCGAACGGGCGGCTGAGGTTCTGGCGGAAGTCCATCGCGAAGTAGGCGAGGTCTTCCAGCACGATTACATCGTATTGTGTAGCCAACTCGCCGATGATTCTCAGCTCCTCTTCTTTCAGGCAAATCCAACTGGGATTGTTGGGGTTTGAGTAGATAATCGCCGAAATGTTTCCCTTCTTCAGATAACTCTCCAGTTTCTCTTTCAGCCTCTCTCCGCGATAGTCGTACACGTCGAACGTTTCGTATTTCTGTCCCATCACTGTCAACTGCTGTTTCTGCACGGGGAATCCCGGGTCGATAAACAGGATGGTGTCTCTCTCTTCGTTGCATTGGCTGCAAGTGAGGAAGGAGGCGAATGTGCCTTGCATGGAGCCGGTCACGGGCACGCATCCTTCCGCGTTCAACTCTATGCCGATAAAGGCTTTGATGAAGCGCGATGCTTCCTTTTTCAGTTCCGGCAGTCCGTTGATGTCGGGATACAGGCTGGCAATTCCGTTTTGCAGCGCTTCGATTTCCGCTTTCACTCCTACAGCGGAGGGCGGAAGTCCCGGCACGCCCATTTCCATCTTGATAAATTTCACTCCCGATTCGGCTTCGGCTTTTGAAGCGATGGCTTTCACTTCTCGAATGGTAGCCGTGGAAAAGTCGACAATTTGAAACTCTTTGATGGTTTCGTCAATCAGATGTCGCTCGATTGGTGTATTTTTCATTCTATTTTCTATTTAATGTGATGGCTGCAAATGTACGCGATTATTCTCGAAAAACACACTTTTTTCAAAAAAAGATGCGTAAGCTATTGCAGGTTTGAAAAAAATACCTACCTTTGCACTCGCAATCGAGAGAGATGCGATTGATAGAATAAACAGATTTACATAAAGGTGCGTTAGTTCAGTTGGTTAGAATACATGCCTGTCACGCATGGGGTCACGGGTTCGAGTCCCGTACGCACCGCAAAGGAAAAGTTGTTTTTTTTAATAATATTGATAAGTGCCGGTACTTGATGTATAGGCACTTTTTTTATGTCTTTAAGAATGCGGCTGATTATATTGATTTTAACCGAAATATTTATTGTGTTTGTAGAAGATTGTTGTATCTTTGTCCATAAATTTAATAGGTCGATAATGAAATCAATAAATAATTGGGCAATAAAGAATAAACACTATTTTTTATCTATAACGTGGTTAGTTTTAATAGTGTTATTTACATATACGCCTTTAGTCCATCATGCTTTGAAAATTAGTGATGTATTATTTGTTGATGAATATTGTAAAAATCAGCAATGTGGTCTTTCTTTACTTGTCAATTTAGGTTTGTTGTTAATGGTAGTCTTTGATTATATTGGTGCGGGTAAACATACGACAACAAAATTATTAGTACTTGTTTTATGTGCGGTATTTGTATTATTGGGAATTTATTTGCATACGGGAATATATGTAGCCAAAGAATTATCACAATATGTTTACCCAATCAGTGAAAATAATCTTTCCATGATTCTGCATATTTTCTTTTTCTGTATATTGCTTCATATAAAAATAGAATCGATGGAAGAACAAAAAATAGATAATATGGTTATACAAGAAGAATATTAATAATATGGAAACAGTTTATTTTTTAATGATATTATTTATTGCTGTTGCAATGTACGCATACTTCAATATTGTCTCTGGAAAACAAGAGTTTGTCCAATGTGTTGAAGCGGGCCCTGCAATGGCGACAGATGCCAAGAGGTTGAAAGAACTTTCTTTTTACGATAAACATCGAATTGTACTGAATGCTGACGGTCAGAAAGTAGATACATCCGGAATGATGCGAATTGTCGTAAAAGGAAATTGTATGAAGCCTAAACATATCGAATCGGGCGCGCAACTTTTAGTTAAGAAAATAAATAGAAAAGATTCTATACGTAATCAGATAAAACAAGGAGATATTCTGCTGATTCATTTAACAGATAATGATATTTATAAAATACGGATATTTGATAGATATGATGGAGGAGATTTAGCTACTTATCGTTATGACGATAATGGAGAAAGAAAAAACTCGACTCGAAATCATAAAGAATCAAGTATTGTGGGTATTGTAAAATATAGATTATAGTCCATAAAAAAAGAGGGAGCTTTTTTCAGTTCTCTCTTTTTTTATGTCTTTACTTTTGATTTGTTATTTCCCTCCTCCGCTACAAATCCGCATATTCCCCTCTTGCGTCAAAGCAGGGGCACGCTTTGTGCACGTCTGCGCTCAGTTGGTAATGTCCGGCGATTCTCGCTTCGGGGTAGAGCCTTTTCAGTTCGCCCAACACCCGGCGGAGCGTCTCCTTCTGCGGGGCGGTTCGGGTGTCGGCGGGCTTTCCCGTTTCGTCGAGCCCGCCTTCGTAGCAGATGCCCAAGCTGTGGAGGTTGAACCCCAGAGCGTGTGCCCCGATTTCGCCCATCGGCCGGGTGTGGTGGAGCACCCCGTCCTTCGTCACATAGAAATGATAGCCGATGCATTTGAAGCCACGCTTCAGGTGGCACTGTAGCAGTTGCTCCTTCGTGAAGGGGATGTTGGCGCGCGTGGCACTGCAATGCACGACAAGGTACTGGATGGTGCGCGGCGCATACTCCTCCTTCCGGTTGAATTCTTTCAGTTCCTTCATCTCCCCGGCGCGTTTAAAGGTGAACCGTGCAAGAGGTGACACCCAACGCCGACACGATGGAAGTGGCGATGGTGATGATGATTTGCAGGATTTGTTTCCAGATGTACTTTTTCATGATTCTTTTGTTTTTTAGATGGTGAATATTTTTAATGCTAAGAGAAGCCCTTCCTTATGACTTTATAAGCCCGGGTCCGGTGTCTCCCCGTCGTCTCCGCCGCCTGGGTTCGGTTCGGGGATAATCACATCATTCCCCTCCTCATCCCTGTCGAGCCTTACCAGCGTGTACTTCATCGCCTTACACATATCCGCGAGCATGGTTCCTGGCCGGAAACGCACGCGTGCCGTCTTGATGCAGGTGGCCGCCTTGAACTTCTCCGCCGTATCCGTGGCGATGCCGGTGGCGATGGTGATGCGGAAACTCCCCATATCGCCCAAGAGGACAATGTTGCCCAAAGCCAACTGATTCTTCATCTCCAGCAGAAACTCGGTGATGCACCCCTTCAGCTCGCCTATCGAGAACGACGAACGTTCGGAAATGCGGCCGATAATCTCGTCGGTATCCACCCGCCGGTTGCTGCGCGCCATTGCATAAAACTTAGCCGGTTCCTGCGGCTTCTGCGGATTCTTCCGACCCACTACTACATACTTCTGTGCCATAACTGTTTGTTTTTGGTTACGGTGCAAAGATACACCCTCGCCGAAGGGGAGTGGACGCCAATGGACGACACTGCACGATGCACCTTTTTTTCTCCCCGAATGCTTGACGATGTACGGAAAAATGAGTATCTTTATAGCATTATTAACCCGATAATACGAAGAAAATGGAAGAAGTAAGATTTTGTGTGAGATGCTATGATAAGATAGAATTGGCGAGGATGTATTTCCCCCATCTGAGCAACCCCGTGTCGGTGGCGAAACTCCGTCGCTGGATGCGCAACTGCCTGCCCTTGATGCAGGAGCTGACGGCGGGAGATTTCCACCCCAGGCAGAAAATGTTCAGCGCCCGCGAAGTGCGGCTTATCATCCGCTATTTGGGAGAGCCCGACGGATACAGCCCCGTTCACCGGTCGTCGCGTATGGAATGACCGCATCTTCCCGCCGCGTCGACCGCCCGTTGTGCCCCGGCCGACCGCTCCTCTGCACGCAGGGGAGCGGTCGTTTCTTCTATTCACTGCCGGCGGTCGTTCACGCGCGGGTGTGCTTCTTCATCCAGTCCATTCCGGGTACATAATCCTCCAGTCGGGTCATGCTCGGGTCGTGTCTGAAATAGAGCTCCTTTGTCGTCCCGTTGCGGTGCTTCACCACGTCTATCACGCCCAGCCCTTCGGTGGGGTAGGTGCTCTTGCGGTCGGTCTCCCGTCCCGAGAGGGCGGGTCGCGAAAGCATCAGCACCAAGTCCGCATCCTGCTCGATGGCGCCGCTTTCGCGGAGGTCGCTCAGGTTGGGGCGGTTGTCGGGCCGTCCCTCCACGTTGCGGTTGAGCTGGCTCAGCAGAATCACGGGGATGTTCAGCTCCTTAGCCACCATCTTCGCTTTGCGGCTCGCCTGCGCCACCTCCTGTTCGCGGTTGCGGTTACTCTGTTCGCTCTTCATGTCGCACAGTTGCAGGTAGTCGATGATGACGGCGTCGCACTTCCCCTTGCTGTGCAGCATCTTCGCCGAGGAGCGCACGTAGTCCATGCTCACCGAAGGGTTGTCGTCGATGTGTATGGGCAGGCGCGACAACTCTGCCGAAGCCTGCCGCACCTGCTGCAACTCGTCGGCCGTCAGCGCTCCGCTACGCAGATGGGCGGGGCTTACGTTTGTGGTGGCGGCAAGCAGCCAACGGTCGCCCAGGCGCTCGCCCTGCATCTCGAGGCTGTAGACGGCGATGTGGTATCCCGCCAGCGCGGCGGCACGCGCCATGTGCAGGGCAACCGCCGTCTTGCCCACGGAGGGACGGGCGGCGATGACAATCTCGTCGCCCTGTTGCCAGCCGCACGTCAGCGTGTCGAGGTCGGTAAATCCCGTCGGTATCCCCGTCAGCCCGTTGCGGTTGGAAGCCATGCGCGCCTCCACCTGGCCGAGCGTGTCCTCCATCAGCCGGTCCATCGGGCGGAGATGTTCGGTACGGCCGCACTCTTTCTCCAGGCGGTCGAGCAGGCCATGCGTGTCGGCTAAGGTGTCGTCAATGTCGGTCGTCTCGTCCGCCGCCAGCGCCAAGAGCTTGTGGAAGCCCAAGATGGCTTCGCGGCGGATGTATTTCTGCTTCAGGATGCGGGCGTGGAACTCTAAGTGCGCGCTCGACACCACGCGGGCGCTGATGCGCACAATCGTGTAGGGCCCGCCGATGAATTCGAGTTTGCCGCGCCGGGCAAGCTCCTCCTTCGCCGTCATGATGTCGATGGCTTGTCCGGCGCGGTACATACTTTGCAGGGCGGAGTAAATTTCGCGGTTCACTTCGTTGTAGAACACGTCGGGGTGCAGGATACCGGCAACCACGGTGATGGCTTTGCTCTCCAAAAGGCAGGCGCCCAGCACGACTTCTTCGAGGTCGGCATCCTGCGGGTTTAAAATCTCACTCATTTCTTTCTTCTTTTTTAGGGGGTTAATAGTCATACTCGTTCAGAAAAGCCTTGTTGGACAGGTACGAGCTTGCCTGCATACAGAATTTCGTGTCCTTGAGGTTGTCGTAATACTCGTCGATGTTCTTCAGGGCGAGTCCGCGTTCGCGCGGCGAGAGCTTCTTCCATTCGCGGCGCGCCTTGCCGATGTTGAGCTTGGGGATGCGGGTCACCTCGTGATACTTCTCCCAAAACGCCTCGAACGTGACGCCGCAGGCTTCCTCGCGCGCTTTGGCGCAGCGCTTTTGGCCTACCAGCATATCGTAGTCGGGGATGCGTATGTGGGTGATGTAGGGCGTGTTGAGCCGCTCGATGATACCCTCTTTATACATCTTGTCGAAGAAATAACGCGTCCGGCTGCGTGTCCACCCGAACAGCTCCGCCCAGTGCGCCATCGACATCACCGACTCGCCGCGCTGGCACTCAATCGTGTACTGGCGCACGTGGCACGTCGTGGGACTGTAATTCACATGAGTCAACACCAGGATAAAGGCGTCGAAACTTCCCGAGGCGCCTTTCTGCACCTTTATCTGCTCCTCAAACAATACTTTAGGGAAGAGGAGGTATCCCTTGCGTAACATTTTTTCTGTTTCCATACTTTACAAATAGGAATTGGTTAATATTAAACTGACTGGTTGTGTTCCGTCCGCCGGCCGCGTCTTTTTTACGCACCACCCGCACGGCCACACTCATTCTCTTTCCAAACGCCTTGTCCGTGGGGATTCCGACGGCGTCGCGGAGACACTTCCGCCACACCTTCCGCCACATAAATATATAAGATAAAAAAAGAATGTATTAAAATACATTATATCTTCCCCCTTCTCCGGACGGGCTTTTCCGCCTGTCGTCTCTCTTTTTCTTCAAGGCGCGGCAAAAGTAACGGTTACCGTCCGGCGGGGAAAGACTAAGTTTTCGGCGGCGGTAATTTAAAGCCCGAAAAGCCTGTACATTCCGCCAAACTTCACTATCTTTGCAACCGGAAATAAAAACTTAAGATTTTGACAAGAATAGCAAAGGTAGGCAAGCGTCTGGAACTGAAAAAGGAAAAACTGATTGGTCAGACCGAGAGAGAGGAACAGATAAAGGAGACCATACAACACACGCAAGAGGAGATAGAACAGTTGGAGTACTGCATGAGGCAGGTGCAGCGTGCGAAGGAGACCAACCGCAAGCCGCGAGTGATTGCCTACGATAAGGTGCGCGAATGCTTTGCCATTCTCTCGCGTATGTACGACTACGTGCAACGTCATGTCAAACAGACTATTAAATACGAACTCGCGTGCGAAGTCATCTATGCGCGCTACAAATTCAAGAGCCGCTCCAACGTGTCGGGGCAAGAGTTCCTCTGCTATGCCACCGTGCTTGCCTACTTCAAGCGCGAACGCGGAATGGTCAATGCATGACATAAAAAACGGCGGATATGGCGGCCGGCTCATATTTTTTCCTTATATTTGTTTCTTGAAGTTACGAAAAGAGTGTAATTTATTGGAAATGAGCGTAGATTAATTGCTCATGATAGTAATAGGTTACGAATTAGTTAGTTATCTACTGCATTATCCTTCTGCGCGTTGCGTAACCTTCAAAGAACTCTTCGTATGCAAAAATAGAAATTAAACGGGAGATTTAGAAATAAATCTCCTGATTTTTTATCCTCACATATAAGTTTTTCCGTAAAAGCGGTTTTGTCCGTCGGCACACCATCGCCCAAAGAGATTTTGGACGAACGTATGCCGACTACCGCATAAGCGGAGAAAAGGGCTTTGCCTCACGCCTAAACAGAAGTTTAGACTGATGATGCAAGGCCCATTTCTTTTGCGCTTATGCCAGAGAGGTGCTTTTACGGATTTCTGACGATTTTTCTTTTTCGCTGTCCATTTGAGCCGGAAGCGGAAAGCCGTGCATGACCGCC
>NZ_CAJULN010000056.1 GCF_910586915.1 uncultured Bacteroides sp. | reverse complement strand
AACCCAGGACCCCAACATTAAAAGTGTTGTGCTCTACCTGCTGAGCTAGCGAATCAATCCTTGTGTGCTTTCTTTTCGAATGCGGGTGCAAAGGTAGAACATTTTTTCATAACTCCAAAAGATTTCAAACATTTTTCTTATCTTTGTGCCATTATCAACAATATACATTATTAATATATGGCTACTGACGATAAAAAAATTATCTTCTCAATGGTTGGAGTGAGTAAAGCGTTCACTCCGAATAAGAATGTGCTCAAAGACATTTACCTCTCTTTCTTCTATGGTGCAAAAATCGGAATTATCGGTTTGAACGGTTCCGGTAAGTCTACTTTATTGAAGATTATTGCAGGTTTGGAGAAATCTTATCAGGGGGAAGTTGTATTCTCTCCCGGATATTCGGTGGGTTACTTGGCACAGGAACCTTATCTGGACGACACAAAAACGGTAAAGGAAGTAGTGATGGAAGGTGTGCAACCTATTGTTGACGCACTTACGGAATACGAAGAAATCAATCAGAAATTCGGTTTGCCGGAGTATTATGAAGACCAAGATAAGATGGATGCTCTCTTTACCCGTCAAGGTGAATTGCAGGATATTATTGACGCAACAGATGCATGGAACCTTGACAGTAAATTGGAACGGGCAATGGATGCCCTTCGTTGTCCGCCGGAAGACCAGCCGGTTGTAAATCTTTCGGGGGGTGAGCGTCGTCGTGTGGCTCTTTGCCGTCTGCTGTTGCAGAAACCTGATATTCTATTGCTTGACGAACCTACCAACCACTTGGATGCAGAATCTATCGACTGGCTGGAACAACACTTGCAGCAATATGAAGGAACGGTTATTGCTGTAACCCACGACCGTTATTTCCTTGACCACGTTGCCGGATGGATTCTTGAGCTCGATCGGGGAGAAGGTATTCCGTGGAAGGGCAATTACTCCTCTTGGCTGGAACAGAAAACCAAGCGTATGGAGATGGAAGAGAAAACGGCCAGCAAACGTCGTAAAACATTGGAACGTGAGTTGGAGTGGGTGCGTATGGCTCCAAAAGCCCGTCAGGCGAAGGGAAAAGCACGTCTTAATTCGTATGACAAATTGCTGAATGAAGACGTGAAGGAGAAAGAGGAGAAACTCGAAATATTTATTCCGAATGGTCCTCGTTTGGGTAATAAAGTGATTGAAGCCAAATCTGTGGCTAAAGCCTACGGCGACAAACTTCTTTTTGACGACTTGAATTTCATGCTTCCGCCCAACGGTATTGTAGGAGTAATCGGTCCTAACGGTGCGGGAAAAACTACCTTGTTCCGCCTGATTATGGGGTTGGAATCGGTAGATAAAGGCGAATTTGAGGTAGGAGAGACGGTGAAGGTGGCCTATGTAGACCAGCAACACCGCGATATTGACCCCAACAAGAGCGTTTATCAGGTTATCTCCGGCGGTAATGAATTGATTCGTATGGGTGGCCGTGATGTGAATGCCCGTGCTTACCTTTCCCGTTTTAATTTCTCCGGTAGTGACCAAGAGAAACTCTGCGGAGTCCTTTCCGGTGGTGAAAGAAACCGTTTGCACTTGGCGATGGCTTTGAAAGAGGAAGGGAATGTGCTGTTGCTCGATGAGCCGACCAATGATATCGACGTGAATACATTGCGTGCACTGGAAGAAGGTCTGGAAGATTTTGCCGGTTGCGCAGTCGTTATTTCCCACGACCGTTGGTTCCTTGACCGTATCTGTACGCATATCCTGGCTTTCGAAGGAGATTCCAATGTCTTTTATTTTGAAGGCTCTTATTCAGAATATGAAGAAAATAAACTGAAACGTTTGGGAAATGAAGAACCGAAACGCGTTCGTTACAGAAAACTGATGACTGACTAATTCGGATAATTTATAAATTACTTCACGAAAAAATCCTATTATTTGCTCTTGCCATATGCTTGTGCAAATAATAGGATTCATTTTATCTTGTCAGTCAGATATGTCTTTTTCTTATATTGTTTGCGGTAAACTTATATCAGAACGCTTCCGTCATGTTGAAATAGAACAGGTTTTGTTTGTTTACCATATCTCTTCCGATATCGAGACGTATATTCATGCGAGGTTGTACTTCGATGCGCAAGCCCACGCCGAGATTGGGAAGCACACCTTCTATCTTGTCCGGAGTAGGTCCCATAAATCCACATCCACCCCAGGCGACATACCCTATGTAGCTCAACATCTTTTTCACCCATGTACTTTTGTCCGTATTTATCATCTGCCGGTATTCGCCTATTATTATATGTGATGATTTGTCACGAAACTGTCCCATGTAATATCCGCGAAGGTCGAACGGCGTTCCGCTAAGCGCGTATTTTGTCAACGGTACATCACCAAATACGTTTTTGGTCTGTACTGTCCAGGCGATTACTTTTCGTTTACCTACCGATTTGTATTGGCGGTAGTCAAACTCCAAACGGTAGAAATTGTTATCGCTCCCGAATGCTTTGCCGTACATCATGCCACGGAAATCGAAGTATATTCCCCGATAAGCATTGGCGGGAATATCACGTGTGTCATATGTCAGAAGGAAGCCGAGTCCCGAACTGAAATTCTTATATCCGTGCTCCGTTCCGCCTGCCGCGATATAAGCCGGCTGATATACCATTCCTTCTGCCGGTTTGGTGATTTTATCGTAGTTCAAATCTACCTGAGGGCCTGCGAAGAAATCACTCTTGCCCAAACGGAATAGGAACCAGGGATTTACTTGGATGCCACTATAACGGTATTCGCTGGTGTCTTCCCCACGGGGATAGTTTTTATTGGTGCTGTATCCGATGCCATAGAAATTCTCAATCGTGTTTTTATAGGCGAATGTTCCGAAAATGCGGAAACGGTCGCCTTTAAAGAATAATTGCGGCTTTGCCATTACATTCAATCCGCCTTTGAACATCAGTGCGATAGACATCGGGATTACCGAACGGCGCTGAGTGGTGTCGCTCGGATTCATCCGGAAGGTCATCAATGCGCTTCCGCCCACCAGTAGTCCGAAGTCCGGCGTATAGCTGGGACCACCTAATATATTATAGTGTAGATTTCGTTTCGCCACGCGCTGACGGTGTAACTCCCGTTTGGAGAGGGTAGAGGTGGTATCTGCCGGAATGTCGACCGTAGCCGACATCATATGGATAGATATGAAGGCCAGCAAGATACCTGATATAAATTTCTTCATAATTTCTTTCTGAGGGATTCGACTGCAAAGAAAACTCTTTTATTTCAATTAGTTTTGATACTCTTAGATAATAATTCTAAAAAAGAATCGTAAATTTGCATTTCACTATATATCATACATTGAGGTGTGATTGATTAATAAACTATTTATACGTAATGAATAAACGAATTTTATCAGTTTTTGTTTTCTGTGCTTTTTATTATTCTGCGCAGGCTCAAAATGCTAAAGGCGGCATTAGCGACGACATGATGCTACAAATCAAGCAAAGTTATCAAAACACTCCGCAAGACAAGGCCATACGCAACGCTATCGGCAGCAGTGACATCCGTACATTGGCTCTCAACCAAGACAATTTGAAGGGGATGGATACACATTTCTCCATCAGAGTGAATTCCAAAGGGATTACCGACCAGAAATCTTCCGGTCGTTGCTGGCTCTTTACCGGTCTGAATGTGATGCGCGCTAAGGCGATTGCCCGCCATAATCTCGGGGCTTTTGAATTTTCGCAAACTTATCCTTTCTTTTTCGACCAACTGGAAAAGGCGAATCTTTTCCTGCAAGGTATCATCGACACCGGCAGCAAGCCGATGGATGATAAAATGGTGGAATGGCTTTTCCGTCATCCTTTGAGCGACGGTGGGACTTTCACCGGTGTGGCCGACATCGTAAGCAAGTATGGGCTCGTTCCTAAGGATGTGATGCCCGAAACGCACAGCAGCGAGAAAACTTCGCGTATGGCGAGTCTGATTACTTTGAAACTTCGTGAACAAGGTCTGCAACTCCGCGACCTTATCGCCAAAGGTACGAAACCGGCAACGCTTGAGAAAACGAAAACTGAAATGCTTGGTATTATCTATCGTATGCTGGTGTTGAACTTGGGTGTTCCTCCCACTGAGTTTACTTGGACGGAATACAATGCTCAAGGCAAACCTGTATCTACCGAAACTTATACTCCGCTTTCTTTCATGAAGAAATATGGTGACGAGAACTTACTCGACAACTATGTCATGCTGATGAATGACCCAAGCCGCGATTATTATAAATGCTATGAGATAGACTATGACCGCCACCGCTATGACGGCAAGAACTGGACGTATGTCAATCTCCCTGTCGAGGATATCAAGGAGATGGCAATTGCTTCTCTTAAAGATAGTACTATGATGTACTTCTCTTGCGATGTTGGTAAGTTCCTTAATTCTGACAGGGGGTTGTTGGATATTAAAAACTACGACTATGAATCTCTTATGGGTACGACTTTCGGTATGAATAAGAAACAACGCATACAGAGTTTCGATAGCGGTTCGAGCCATGCTATGACGCTTATGGCGGTAGACCTCGATAAGAATGGTAATCCGACTAAGTGGATGGTTGAGAATAGCTGGGGTGCCGGTTCCGGTTTTCAGGGACATCTTATCATGACTGATGAATGGTTTGATGAATATATGTTCCGATTGGTGGTGGAAACTAAGTATGTTACGGAAAAAGTGATGGAGGTGCTTAAGCAGAAGCCTGTTCGTTTGCCTGCTTGGGACCCGATGTTTGCGGAATAACTGTGTATGTTCTTTCTTTTGTTTCAAGACAAAAGAAAGATGAAATGTGCACGTTTACGAAAGGAATTACGGAAAAATATCCGTAATTCCTTTCTTTTTTCTCTCTAATCACATTATTATTTATTAAATTTGCGGCAATTTTATGAAACCATTATTTTTATTTATAACATGGCAAATGTAATAAAGTTACGCAAAGGCCTTGACATAAACCTGAAAGGTACAGCTACAGCGACGTACACAACAGTGAAAGAGCCGGGATTTTACGCACTCGTTCCCGACGACTTTCCCGGAGTGACGCCGAAGGTAGTTGTAAAAGAACAGGAATATGTGATGGCTGGTGGACCCTTGTTTATTGACAAGTATCATCCTGAAGTAAAATTTGTTTCGCCCGTAAGTGGCGTAGTGACAAGTGTAGAGCGTGGAGCGCGCCGCAAGGTCTTGAACATTGTAGTGGAAGCTGCTGCAGAGCAGGACTACGAAGAGTTTGGTAAGATGGATGTAAAGGTGATGGATGGCAATTCGGTGAAAGCAGCTTTGCTGAATGCCGGACTGTTCGCCTTCATCAGACAACGTCCTTACGACATCATCGCAGACCCGTCCGGTTTCCCGAAAAGCATCTTCGTATCCGCATTCGACAGCAATCCGCTGGCACCCGATTTCGAATTTGTGCTGAAGGGCGAAGAAGCAAACTTCCAAACAGGACTTGACGCTCTTGCCAAGATGGCAAAGACCTACCTGAGCATTAGTACCAAGCAAAGTGCTACAGCATTGACTCAGGCAAAGAACGTCACAGTAACCGCTTTCGACGGTCCCAACCCCGCAGGTAACGTCGGCGTGCAAATCAACCACCTCGACCCCATATCCAAAGGCGAAACAGTATGGACCATCGACCCGCAGGCAGTTATTTTCATCGGTCGTCTTTTCAATACAGGCCGTGTGGACTTCACCCGTACGGTAGCCGTGACAGGTTCCGAAGTGGTGAAATCCGCTTACTGCAAGCTCAAAGTGGGTGCCCTGCTCACAAACGTATTTGCCGGAAATGTGACGACAGGTAAAGACCTGCGTTACATCAGCGGTAACGTACTGACAGGAAAGCAAGTATCTCCGAACGGATTCTTGGGCGCATTCCACAGCCAGGTGACTGTTATTCCCGAGGGAGACAACATTCACGAAATGCTCGGATGGATTATGCCACGTTTCAACCAGTTCAGCATCAACCGTTCCTATTTCAGTTGGCTGATGGGAAAGAAAGAATACACACTGGACGCACGTATCAAAGGCGGCGAACGCCATATGATTATGTCCGGCGAGTATGACAAAGTGCTCCCGATGGACATTTTGCCCGAATTCCTGATTAAAGCCATCATCGCCGGTGACATCGACCGTATGGAAGCGCTCGGCATCTATGAAGTGGCACCCGAAGACTTCGCCCTCTGCGAATTCGTCTGCTCCTCAAAGATGGAACTGCAACGCATCGTCCGTGCCGGACTCGATATGCTTCGCGCCGAAATGGCATAAGAGAATTAAAAGTAAAAGAATAAAAATAAAAAAATGACAGTTGGGATTTTATGAAACCGGCTTTTGCCGACACACAGCATAGCCGTTTCTCAATTCTCAATTTTCAATTCTCAATTTAATAAATGAAAGCGTTAAGAAATTATCTCGATAAGATAAAGCCGAACTTTGAAGAGGGCGGCAAATTCCACGCATTCCAGTCGGTGTTCGACGGCTTCGAAACATTCCTGTTCGTGCCTAACACGACTGCGAAAACGGGAACGCATATACACGACGCGATTGACAGCAAACGCATCATGTCGATTGTGGTTATTTCGTTGATACCGGCCTTGCTGTTCGGTATGTACAATGTAGGTTACCAGCATTTCACCCACACAGGTGCCACAGGCAGCTTCTTTGAAATGTTTATCTACGGATTCCTGGCAGTACTGCCCAAAATTATCGTATCCTACGTAGTAGGTCTTGGTATTGAGTTTGTCGTTGCCCAATGGAAGAAAGAAGAGATACAGGAAGGATTCCTTGTTTCGGGTATCTTGATTCCGATGATTGTTCCGGTAGACTGTCCGTTGTGGATTCTTGCCGTGGCTACAGCCTTCTCGGTAATCTTTGCGAAAGAAGTATTCGGCGGTACGGGTATGAATATCTTCAACGTAGCGTTGATAACCCGTGCATTCCTGTTCTTTGCCTATCCGACCAAGATGTCGGGTGATGCCGTTTGGGTATCGGGCAACAGCATCTTCGGTTTGGGACAATCGGTAGACGGACTGACCGTTGCTACTCCGTTGGGAGAGGCCGCTACCACCGGTGCTGCTCCTGCATTCAGCATGGATATGGTGACAGGTCTCATCCCCGGTTCTATCGGTGAGACCAGTGTGATTGCCATCCTGATTGGTGCTGTTATCCTTTTGTGGACAGGTATCGCAAGTTGGAAGACAATGATTTCCGTATTTGTAGGTGGTGCTTTCATGGCTTGGGTATTCAACTCAATCGGTATGGAAAGCAATGCAATGGCAAATATGCCGTGGTACGAACACCTCGTTCTCGGCGGTTTCTGCTTCGGTGCCGTATTTATGGCTACCGACCCTGTTACTTCCGCACGTACGGAAAAAGGTAAATACATCTTCGGATTCCTCATTGGTGCGATGGCTATTGTCATCCGCGTGCTCAACCCGGGCTATCCCGAAGGTATGATGCTTGCCATCCTGCTGATGAACATCTTCGCTCCGCTGATTGACTACTGTGTGGTACAGGGCAATATCGGCCGCCGCGAAAAACGCGCTATCAAGTCTAACCTATAAAATACCGGATGAAAATGAATACAAATAGTAACAGTTATACTATCATTTATGCTTCGGTAATGGTTATTATCGTAGCATTCCTGCTGGCTTTCGTCAGTTCTTCACTGAAAGCTACACAAGACAAGAATGTGCAGCTCGACACAAAGAAGCAGATTCTTGCTGCCTTGAACGTCAAGAACGTGGCAGATGCGGATGCCGAATATAATAAATATGTAAAAGGCGATATGCTGATGAACGCAGACGGTACGCTCACTGAGAACACAGGCGAATTTGCTACCAACTACGAAAAAGAAGCCAAAGAACAACAACGTCTGCACGTATTCGTGTGCGAGGTAGAAGGCCAGACGAAGTACGTAGTTCCTGTTTACGGAGCCGGACTTTGGGGCGCTATCTGGGGATACGTTGCGCTGAACGAAGACAAAGATACCGTTTTCGGTACTTACTTCTCTCACGCAAGCGAAACTCCGGGTCTGGGTGCTGAAATTGCAACCGACCGTTTCCAGAATGCATTCGTAGGCAAGAAGACGATGGAAAACGGTGCTGTCGCTTTGGGAGTTGTGAAGAACGGCAAGGTAGAGAAACCTGCATATCAGGTAGACGGTATCTCGGGTGGTACAATCACTTCTGTCGGTGTGGATGCCATGCTGAAAACTTGCTTAGGTAGTTACATGAGTTTTTTAAATAAATAATAAGGAGGAGAAAAGAATATGGGACAATTGTTTTCAAAGAAGAATAAAGAAGTATTCTCTGCTCCGTTGGGGATAGACAATCCGGTGACCGTACAGGTGCTCGGTATCTGTTCCGCGCTTGCTGTTACCGCAAAACTGGAGCCTGCTATCGTTATGGGACTTTCGGTGACGGTCATCACGGCGTTTGCCAATGTGGTTATCTCATTGCTGCGCAAGACCATTCCCAACCGTATCCGTATCATCGTTCAGTTGGTGGTGGTAGCTGCGTTGGTAACCATCGTCAGTGAGATTCTGAAAGCGTTTGCTTACGATGTAAGTGTTCAGCTTTCTGTATATGTAGGTCTGATTATCACCAATTGTATCCTGATGGGACGTCTGGAAGCATTTGCCATGCAGAACGGCCCGTGGGAATCATTCCTGGATGGTGTCGGCAATGGTTTGGGATATGCCAAGATATTGGTAATCGTTGCATTCTTCCGCGAACTGTTGGGTTCGGGTACAGTGCTCGGTTTCAACATTCTCAACTACGAGCCTATCCGCAACATGGGATATGTGAACAACGGTCTGATGCTGATGCCGCCGATGGCGTTGATTATCGTAGCCTGCATCATCTGGTATCAGCGTGCGCGTCACAAAGAATTGCAGGAAAAAAGTAATTAATAAAGATGAAGGACTCTTCATTCTTAATTCTTAATTGAAGATATGGAACATTTATTAAGTTTATTCGTCCGCTCTATCTTTGTGGACAACATGATATTCGCTTTCTTCTTAGGTATGTGTTCATACCTGGCTGTATCGAAGAACGTGAAGACTGCCGTAGGACTGGGTATCGCCGTGACTTTCGTGTTGATGGTGACGTTGCCGGTCAACTATCTGTTGCAGACTAAGGTGCTGGCTTCCAACGCTATCATTGAAGGCGTCGACCTCAGCTTCTTGAGTTTTATTCTTTTCATTGCCGTTATTGCCGGTATCGTGCAGTTGGTAGAGATGGTAGTAGAGCGTTTCAGCCCGTCGCTGTACGCTTCGTTAGGTATCTTCCTGCCGTTGATTGCCGTTAACTGTGCCATCATGGGTGCTTCTCTGTTCATGCAGCAACGCATCAACCTCGGTCCGAGCGATCCGAAATACATCGGCGGCATTGCAGATGCTCTTGCCTATGCATTAGGTTCGGGTATCGGCTGGTTGCTGGCCATTGTCGGTCTGGCAGCTATCCGTGAGAAAATGGCCTACTCCGACGTGCCGGCTCCGTTGAAGGGTCTGGGTATCACGTTCATCACCGTAGGTCTGATGGCAATCGCATTTATGTGTTTCTCAGGTTTGAACATTTAAAAAGAAAGGAATAAAACAATGGATATGAATTTAATATTAGCGAGCATTGGAGTATTCCTGGTGGTTATTCTGTTGCTTGTTGTTATCCTGTTGGTTGCCAAGAAATTCTTAGTACCGTCAGGAGACGTGAAACTGACAATTAACGGTGACAAGGAACTGGAAGTAGCTTCCGGCTCCACATTGCTGAACACGCTGTCTGTAAACGGAGTATTCCTCTCATCCGCTTGTGGTGGTAAGGGTTCTTGCGGACAGTGCAAATGCCAGGTACTCGAAGGGGGCGGCGAAATCCTTCCTTCCGAAGTGCCCCACTTCAGCCGTAAACAGCAGCAAGACCACTGGCGTCTGGGCTGCCAGGTGAAGGTGAAAGGTGATATGGCAATCAAGATTGACGAATCCGTACTCGGCGTAAAAGAGTGGGAGTGCGAAGTTATCTCCAACAAGAACGTGGCTACGTTTATCAAAGAGTTTATCGTGGCGCTGCCTAAGGGCGAACACATGGATTTTGTGCCGGGTTCTTACGCACAGATTAAGATTCCTAAATTCTCGATGGACTATGATAAGGATATCGACAAGAGCCTGATTGGCGACGAATACCTGCCTGCATGGGAGAAATTCGGTCTGCTGGGCTTGAAGTGTAAGAACGAAGAAGAGACCATCCGTGCCTACTCAATGGCGAACTATCCTGCCGAGGGCGACCGTATCATGCTGACGGTGCGTATTGCTACTCCACCGTTCAAGCCGAAAGACCAGGGTCCCGGATTTATGGACGTGATGCCGGGTATCGCTTCTTCTTACATCTTTACCCTCAAACCGGGCGACAAGGTAATCATGAGCGGTCCTTACGGAGACTTCCATCCGATTTTCGACTCCAAGAGAGAGATGATGTGGGTTGGTGGTGGTGCCGGTATGGCTCCGTTGCGTGCACAAATCATGCACTTGACGAAGACGTTGCGTACTACCGACCGTAAGATGTCATACTTCTACGGTGCCCGCGCACTCAACGAAGTATTCTACCTCGAAGACTTCCTGCAAATCGAAAAAGACTTCCCGAACTTCTCGTTCCATCTGGCACTCGACCGTCCGGACCCTGCTGCCGATGCCGCGGGCGTGAAGTACACTCCGGGCTTCGTTCACAACGTAATTTACGAAACTTACTTGAAGAACCACGAAGCTCCCGAAGACATCGAATACTATATGTGCGGTCCCGGCCCGATGTCGAAAGCCGTTGAGAAGATGCTCGACGACCTCGGCGTACCGGCTCAGAACCTGATGTTCGATAACTTCGGCGGATAATTCCCCGGAAGTCCGTTCCCGGCCGGCACAACGACCGGGGAGTACAACCTAAAAAACAGGGCGGGAAATCGGAAAAGCCTATCAGCTTCTTCCGGTTTCCCGCCCCTTTTTTGTATCTTTGTCCCCATGTTAGCGAAAAATGAAATTATACAGTCGGCTCTCCGCAACCTGAAGATTGAAGAGCTGAACCCGATGCAGCAAGCGTCGCTCGAACAAGCTGCCGGGAGGAAAGACGTTATCCTGCTGTCGCCTACCGGCTCAGGCAAGACATTGGCCTATCTTTTGCCCTTGCTGCTTGCGTTGAAACCGGATAGAGAAGGGGTGCAAGCACTGATTTTGGTCCCTTCGCGCGAGTTGGCCCTGCAGATTGATAGCGTGTTCAAGGCAATGGGTACTTCGTGGAAAACCTGCTGCTGCTACGGCGGTCACCCTATCGCCGAAGAGAAGAAAAGCATCTCGGGCAATCGTCCTGCGCTCCTTATCGGTACTCCAGGGCGTATCACCGACCACCTGTCGAAAGGAAACTTCCGCCCCGAAACCATCGAGACACTAATCATCGACGAGTTCGACAAGTCGTTGGAGTTCGGATTTCACGATGAAATGGCAGAGATTATCGGGCAGCTTCCGAGGCTGAAAAAGCGTATGTTGCTCTCGGCTACCGATGCGGAAGAGATTCCCGAATTCGCAGGAATGAACCGCACGGTCAAGCTGAACTTCCTGTCCGACGCGTGCGAAAAGCAGGAATCCCGCCTGACGCTGATGAAAGTACTTTCTCCGTCGAAAGACAAGATTGATACATTATATACACTGCTTTGCACGTTGGGGAGCAGTTCGAGCATCGTCTTTTGCAATCACCGGGATGCGGTAGACCGCGTGCAGAAGCTACTGGCAGAGAAGAAACTCTTTGCCGAACGTTTTCACGGCGGTATGGAGCAGCCGGAGCGCGAACGTGCGTTGTACAAATTCCGTAACGGCAGTTGCCATGTACTGATTTCTACCGATTTGGCTGCCCGTGGGCTCGATATTCCGGAGGTTGGGCACATTGTCCATTATCATTTGCCGGTGAACGAGGAAGCCTTTACCCATCGCAACGGACGTACGGCGCGCTGGGATGCTACCGGAACGTCCTATCTTATTCTCCATGCAGAAGAGAAACTTCCCCCCTATATTCCCGAAGCGATGGAAACGGTGACGCTGCCCGACAATGCACCCCGTCCGCCGAAGTCGGTTTGGACTACCATATATATAGGTAAAGGGAAAAAAGAAAAACTGAGCCGGATGGACATTGCCGGATTCCTGTACAAGAAGGGCAACCTGTCGCGCGAGGACGTAGGTGCGATTGACGTGAAAGAACATTATGCATTCGTTGCCGTTCGCCGGGCAAAGGTGAGGCAGCTCTTGAACCTTATTCAAGGCGAGAAAATCAAAGGAATGAAAACCATTATCGAGGAAGCGAAATAAGCCGGACTCACCACAGATTGGCACAGATTATTCATATTCACATTAAATAATCTGTGCCAATCTGTTTTAATCCGTAATAAACTTTATAAATATATATTTTTTTTCGTTTTCCTTTCATTTTATCAGCAACTTCCCTTCTCATCTTTCTGTTTTTGACTTCTCTTCGCCGCTTGATATCCGTATGTAACAATATGGTGCATAAAACCTGTATAAACCAATAAAAAGTAAGGAAAATTCGCATGAAAGCAGTGATTTTATAATGAAAGATTTGCACCCCGGAAATAAATTCGTAAATTCGCAAAGTCGAAGGACAAAAATAACGAAATTGTTAAACCAAAAACAAACTTCAAATGAAAAAGCATAATTTCAATGCAGGACCTTCCATTCTTCCGCGCGAAGTGATAGAAGACACAGCGAAAGCGATTTTAGATTTCAACGGTTCTGGTCTTTCTATTTTGGAAATCAGCCACCGTGCCAAAGACTTTCAACCTGTGGTGGACGAAGCAGTGGCGTTGTTCAAGGAATTACTCAATATTCCCGAAGGCTATTCGGTATTGTTCCTGGGCGGAGGGGCCAGTATGGAGTTCTGTATGGTTCCCTATAACTTCCTCGAGAAGAAAGCCGCTTACCTCAACACCGGCGTATGGGCAAAAAAAGCAATGAAAGAAGCCAAAGGATTTGGCGAAGTGGTGGAAGTAGCTTCCTCGGCCGAAGCCACCTATAGCTACATCCCCAAAGACTATACCGTCCCGGCCGATGCCGATTATTTCCACATCACGACCAACAATACCATATACGGTACGGAGTTGAAGAGCGACATCGACTCTCCCGTTCCGGTGGTTGCCGATATGTCGTCCGATATATTCTCGCGTCCGGTCGACGTTTCCAAATACATCTGCATCTATGGCGGCGCACAGAAAAACTTAGCTCCCGCAGGCGTCACGTTCGTTATCGTGAAGAACGATGCGGTAGGCAAGATGTCGCGTCACATCCCCTCGATGCTCAACTACCAGACCCACATCGACGGAGGCTCCATGTTCAACACTCCGCCCGTGTTGCCCATCTACTCCGCGTTGCTGAATCTGCGTTGGATTAAGGCACAGGGAGGTGTGAAGGAGATGGAACGCCGTGCCATCGAAAAGGCCGATATGCTGTATGCGGAAATCGACCGCAACAAAATGTTTGTAGGCACAGCCGCCGAAGAAGACCGTTCGCGCATGAATATCTGTTTCGTCATGGCTCCCGAATACAAAGAACTCGAAGCCGACTTCCTGAAATTTGCCACCGAACGAGGAATGGTAGGTATCAAGGGACATCGTTCGGTCGGCGGTTTCCGTGCATCGTGCTACAATGCCATGCCGAAAGAAAGCGTGCAGGCGTTGGTCGACTGTATGCAGGAATTTGAAAAACTTCATCCCTAATGCGTTTCCCGTCACAGATTATGAAAATACTTGTAGCTACAGAAAAACCGTTTGCCAAAATTGCGGTAGACGGTATCCGTAAAGAGATAGAGGCGGCAGGATACGAACTCGCCCTGCTCGAAAAATATACAGAGAAAGCCCAGTTGCTCGATGCGGTGAAAGACGCCGAAGCCATCATCATCCGCAGCGACGTGGTAGACACCGAGGTATTGGACGCTGCCAAAGAACTGAAAATAGTAGTCCGTGCAGGTGCGGGATACGACAATGTAGACCTCGCTGCCGCCACTGCCCATAATGTCTGCGTGATGAACACTCCGGGACAGAACTCCAACGCGGTTGCCGAACTGGCTTTCGGTATGATGGTTTATGCCGTCCGCAATTTCTACAACGGCACTTCCGGTACGGAGCTGATGGGCAAGAAACTTGGTATCCACGCTTTTGGAAACGTAGGCCGCAATGTGGCACGCATCGCCAAAGGCTTCGGAATGGAAGTATATGCATACGACGCCTTCTGCCCGAAAGAAGCCATCGAGGAAGCGGGAGTCAAAGCACTCGGTTCGGCCGAAGAACTCTATAAGACTTGCCAGGTAGTCTCCCTGCATATTCCCGCCACTGCCGAGACGAAAAACTCCGTCAATTACGCGCTGCTCAAGGATATGCCCAAAGGAGCCATGCTGGTGAACACCGCCCGCAAGGAAGTAATCGACGAAGCCGGACTGATGAAGCTGATGGAAGAACGTTCCGACTTCAGATACCTCACCGACATCATGCCCGCCGCCCATGCGGAATTTGCAGAGAAGTTTGCCGGCCGCTATTTCTCCACCCCGAAGAAGATGGGCGCGCAGACCGCCGAAGCCAATATCAATGCAGGTATTGCCGCCGCCCGTCAAATCGTCGGTTTCCTGAAAGACGGCTGCGAAAAATACCGTGTGAATCAATAAAAAAACAGAAATTATGGCAACAATAAAACCCTTCAAAGGCCTCCGTCCGCCGCAAGAGTTGGTGGAACAGGTCGCTTCCCGCCCTTACGACGTCCTGAACTCGGAAGAAGCCCGCATGGAAGCGGAAGGCAATGAGAAATCCCTTTACCACATCATCAAGCCCGAGATAGACTTTCCCGCAGGCACCGACGAGCACGCCGAGCCGGTCTATGCCAAAGCCGCCGAGAACTTCCAGGCCTTTCAGGAGAAAGGATGGCTGGTGCAGGATGCGAAGGAAAACTACTATATCTATGCGCAGACCATGAACGGGAAGACGCAGTACGGACTGGTTGTAGGCGCATACGTTCCCGATTACATGAACGGCGTAATCAAGAAGCACGAGCTTACCCGCCGCGACAAGGAGGAAGACCGCATGAAACACGTCCGCGTGAACAATGCCAACATCGAGCCGGTATTCTTCGCCTATCCCGACAACGAAAAGCTGGACGCCATCATCCGGAAATATACGGCCGAAAAGCCCGTGTACGACTTCATCGCCCCGGGCGACGGCTTCGGCCAT
>NZ_CAJULN010000055.1 GCF_910586915.1 uncultured Bacteroides sp. | reverse complement strand
AAACATTCGTCTTGATCGCTACTTTCTGCGCTCTCACCACTGTACAGAACATACCAGTCAAGACTATCATCAGAAAAAAAATTGTCCGTTTCATTTCCAATTTTATATTTCAATTTAACTTTAGTCTTTCCTTTTATTTCCCCTTAGTGCTCTCCCTATAGGCCTAGAAAATATACACAAATCGGATTCCCCGTCCTCAAGTGTATGTACACTTTGACACCTCTCTTCCTAAGAGAAGTATCAATGAATTAATAAATAGATTATCTCTTCCTAAGAGATGTATTAACATGGGGCAAAGTTATATAATTTACTGTAAATGACAACATAAATATGAACTTTTTTTTCTTCAATTAATTCAATATCAGCGAATTTGCAGAACATTTGTAATCTATACACTTTTTCAACTAATTCAATACTCGTTGTATTTCAATTAATTAGCGTTTCTATAAAGACTTCAATACCTCTCTTAGGAAGAGAGGTGCCAAAGTATGCATACACATGAGGATAGGGAATCCGTTCGTGTATGGTTTCTGTGCCTATAGGGAAAGCACAAAAAGGGGAATGAAGGTAAAGACTAACATTAAATTGAAATATAAAATTGGAAATGAAACGAACAATTTATTTTCTGATGATAGTTTTGACCGGTATGTTCTGTACAGTGGTGAGAGCGCAGAAAGTAGCGATCAAGACGAATGTTTTGTATGATGCATTTCTGAATGTAAATGCAGGTATTGAGGTAGGCTTGGCTCCTCAATGGACGTTTGATTTGTCTGCTGACTACAATGGCTGGACACTCTCTCACGACCGTAAATGGAAACATTGGCTCTTGCAGCCGGAAGCACGGTATTGGTTCTGCGACCGCTTTGCAGGTCACTTTGTCGGCGCTCATGTCTTAGGCGGACAATACAACGTGGGCAACTTAAGCAACAACATTTCATTTTTAGGTACGGATTTCTCCGTAGTTTCCAATCGGCGCTACCAGGGCTGGTTTGCCGGTGCAGGTGTTGCCTATGGTTATTCGTGGATACTGAACAAGCATTGGAACTTGGAAACAGAGCTTGGTCTGGGTTGGGTTTATACCCGCTACGACGTTTATCCTTGTGCAACTTGCGGCACAAAACTCGAAAAAAACAAATCTCATCATTACGTCGGTCCTACAAAGGCGGCTGTCAATCTGGTATATACATTTTAATAATAGGTAGTGGTTATGCGTACGATGAATAACAGAATAGCTGTAATAGTATGTTGTGGCTTGTTCTCCCTGCTCGGTGTGTTGCCGGCAAAAGGACAGACGATTATGAACGGACAAGTAACGGTGCAGAATCTCTCCGTCTCCCGTTCGGATGATAAACTCTTTATTTCGATGGATATAGACGTTTCCGCCCTAAAGGTGGGAAGTAACCGCGAAGTGGTGCTCACACCGGCTTTGGCAGATGGTGACAATACACTGAGCCTGCCTGCGGTACTGATTGCCGGACGCAACCGATATTACCATCACTTACGCAACGATAAGTCGCGGCCGGAAACAACGATGCTCTACCGTCGCAGCGAAGTGTCGCTCGTAGAATACCGCACGGTGGTTCCTTACGACAAATGGATGAATACTGCCCGACTTGTTACACTGAATGAAATCTGCGGCTGTTGCAGCGAAACGCTTGCAGGCGATAAAGAACCGTTGTTGGCTCTTCAACTCGAACCCAAAGCATTCGCGCCCTCCTTTGTATATATCCGTCCGAAAGCTGAACCGAAAATCAATGTGCTCGAAGGTTCTGCTTATATCGACTTCCCCGTCAACCGTACGGAAATCCATGAGAACTACCGCCGCAATCCGGTGGAACTGCAAAAGATTCTCACCACGATTGATGCTGTGAAGAACGATGTGGACACACGTATCATTGCCCTTAACATCAAAGGATATGCATCGCCCGAAAGCCCGTATTCCAACAACGAACGTTTGGCCAAAGGGCGTACACACACGCTAAAGGAATATGTACGGAAGCAGTATAACTTCCCTGAATCCATCATCTCCACCGACTACGAGCCCGAGGACTGGGCAGGGCTGGAACGTGCCGTGGAAAAATCAGATTTGCAAAACCGCGACGCCATTCTCGCTTTGATTCGCAGCAATATGGAGCCGGATGCCAAAGAGTGGAAAATAAAGAAAACTTATCCGGCAGACTATGCTTGGTTGTTGAAGAATATTTACCCTGGTTTGCGCCACTCGGACTATGCCGTGAAGTATGAAGTGCGTGCATACACGGATGTGGCAGAAATCAAACGCCTGCTAAAGACGCAACCACAAAAGTTGAGCCTCAACGAAATGTATCTCGCCGCACAGGAGATGGAACCGGGCAGCGACGAATACAACGAGACGTTCAGCATCGCCGTGCGTATGTTCCCCAACGATGAAGTTGCTAACCTGAATGCGGCAAACACTGCAATGCGCCTGCGCGACATGAAGAATACGGAACGCTATCTTGCCAAAGCAGGAAATTCGCCGCAAGCTATCTATGCACGCGCAACATATGCTGCTTTGCAAAACGACTTTGATACGGCGAAACAACTGTTTGCCGAAGCAGCCCGTAAAGGTGTGGCGGAAGCCGGAGAAATGTTGAAGCAAATAGAAGAACTGAAGAAATAAAGAACAATAATTTTAAAACTTATATCTTATGAGAATGAAATGTTATAGCAAGTTTTTTGTAGGCATTCTTTCATTAGGATTGCTTGCAGGGTGTAGCAGTGACGAACTGACGGGGAATGAACCCGGTTCCGAACAGAATGGCAGCACGAAAGATGCTGTGTATATGAATGTGGCAGTACAGCTTCCGGTTGCGGGAGCAGGCACGCGAAGTACAACAGAGGAAAACGGTGGTAGTTCTGATGGCAAGGAAGTAGGAAAGGATTACGAAAATGATGTGAAATCTCTTTTATTGGTTTTGGCCGATAAGAACAACAAATTCATCGCCTATGGAGAAGAAGGAGGATTGGACAAGATAACAGAAGGAAAGATTTCTGCGACTCAGAAAATTAGTAAATCTACATTGGCTACTTATTATAACAATGGTGAAAAGACATTAACTCTGGATGAATGTAAAATTTATGTGTATGCATTCTGTAATCCGACTCATGAATTGAAGAATATTATAGAAGGGGTAGCAAATAATAATGGTGAATTTGGAAAAACGGATTGGTATAATGCTGTTGGTTCTGTTATAGAAGCTCCCTCGTCAGGTCAAGACAATGCCGTTTGGGGCGGAGCTGAGCATAAGCAAGGATTCCTGATGTCTACCGCCAACGCAACAAAAGCTTTGAAGCAAATACCTGTCAATTTGAGTGATTGGGATAGTTATACTTCTGTAGACAAGGCATTCAATCTGTCCGGTATGAATAATGCCGGTAGTGATAAAGAAATCAATAATGGTGGTGCTATTCCGGTAGAGCGTGCGGTGGCCCGTTTCGATTTCAAAGATGGAAGTGGTGACAATAACACTTATGTTGTGATAAAAAATAAAGCGGAAGGTGAAGGTGCTACCGAAAAGACTGTAATGAAAATTCAGCTACAGAAAATGGCATTGGTGAATATGAGCAAAGCCTTCTATTATCTTCGCCGTGTTTCTGACAACGGGTTGGCTGAAAATGTTGAAATTGGTGGAACGGAAACAGATGTTAATTACGTGGTAGATACCGATGCGGCTGAGAAATATGATAATAGTATCATTGATAAAAAAGAATATGATAAATATTTCAATTTCTGTTTAGGACACGTAAAAGATAATACTTGGGCTATTGATGTAGACGCACGTAGACAATGGTATACGTCAAATATTTCAGATGTTCTTGGTAATGAAAATGATAATTGGAAAGATAAGAATTACAAGATATGGCGTTATGTTACTGAAAATACCATTCCGGGTGAAGAAATTCAAAAGAATGGTATCAGTACCGGGGTTATATTTAAAGGTAAGATGATAGCAGGTGACGATGCAAACGATTCTTTGGCAGCAGCCCTTGAAAATGCGTCTGGTGATTCTGCTACAGACCCTATCCTTTATTTATACTCTAACAATTTGTATGTGACATGGAAAGAGGTTCGTGCAGCGGCTATTCTGGCTGGAACTACCAGTGAGTTTTATAAAGCTGTTTTTGGAACTCCGAACAACATTACACCAGTAGCGGAAAAAGACGGAGTGGATGCTGTGTATAGTGATGATACTAATAGTCCTGACTATTTGTGGAGCAAATGGCAAATAGAAGATAAAGAAAATACAGAAAAACAATCAGCTTTCAAAAAAGCAGCTACGGCAGCTAAATTCACTATTTATCAGTCAAGCCAGGAAGCAGGAGAGGAACCAGGTTATTATTGCTACTACTTCTATTGGAACCGCCACAACGACAATGGAAATAATGGTGTAATGGGACCAATGGAATTTGGTGTAGTACGTAACAATGTCTATAAACTTGCTGTAACAAAGATTGAACGTCTCGGTCATCCGCGTATATCAGAAAATGACCCTGATCCTGTAGACCCGGATGATCCGGATGAGAAGGGAGATGTATATCTTAAACTTTCCGTTGAAGTACTTCCCTGGGTAGTTCGCGTTAACAACATCGAATTTTAAGAATCAATATGCAAAGTAGCAAACGAAATATAATTTCAAGACTTATGGGTGCGGCGTTCGGCGTCGCATCCATAAGTCTTGCCTTATCTTCGTGCGAACGTATTTACGAAGACCTCGACCCGTGTCCGCACGGCGTATCGTTGCGCTTCATCTACGATTACAATATGGAGTACGCCAACGCTTTTCCAAAGCAAGTGGATTGCCTGACGCTCTATATCTACGACGACAAAGGCAATTATGTAGATACAAAGACTGTGACAGGCACGGAGTTGCAGGACGAAAACTACCGGATGAAAATAGACCTTGACAAAGGGAATTATCATTTCGTCGCCTACGGAGGGCTTGCCTGCGAAGAGAAAACCTTTTCGGTGATTGAAGAACCTGCTACCGGAAGCAAATATACGGATTTGCGGGTGGAGATGGACAAAAACCGCGTGGCAGCCGCTCGTCCGGCAGACCGGAAACTACATGATATGTTTTGGGGCGAACTGTCGCTCGCCACTGCCGACCTCTACAGTCAAGGAGTTGTAGAGATGATGAAGAATACCAACAACATCCGCATCGTATTGCAACAGGTGAATGGAGGAACAGTAAATGCCGATGATTTCGATTTTGAAATTACCGACAATAATTCATTGTTCAACTACGACAACGACCTTCTGACGGAAGGCACTTCTCCCATCCTTTATACTCCGTGGGCTAAAGGGCAGGCACAGACAGGTGTTTCTATTGTAGGTCCCGGTCAGGTAGTGCCCCAACCCGTGGAAGTTGCCTATGCTGAACTCAGCACTTCGCGCCTGATGAAAAAGAACAACCCTCGCCTGGTGGTGAAACGTCACGAAGATGGTAAGGAAGTGATAGACTTCCCGTTGAACGAATACCTTTTGCTGACACGTAGCGAATATTATAAGATGGGCGATCAGGAATATCTGGACCGCGAAAGCCGTTGGACGCTTTTCTTCTTCCTGCAAAACGGAATTTGGCTGAAAACGCGCATTGTAGTAAATAACTGGGTGGTGAGAATCAATAACGCGGAACTTTAAGAGATGAGTAAGACGAAGATTACATATAAGATAGTTGCAATGTTCTGCACCGTGTTGTCCGTGGTAACGCTCTCGGCTTGCGCCGATGATGTGTACAACGAAGGCGGCAGGGAGACGAAACAGGCGACATTGACATTGAAAGTCCAAACACTGGACGCTGATTCGCAAAGCGAGACAGTGAATGAGGAGGCGATGCACAGTCTGCGTATCGTAATCTTGAGCAAAAGTAAGAACGGCTATTGGACGGTAGAATACAATGACTGCTATGATTTTAACAGCATAGGTATCCGTCTTTCCGATGAAAAAGAGTTTGAAGTAGAAGGAGAATTGACCAAACGGGTATATCTGATTGCCAACGAAGCGCAGGTGAAGGATTTGGAAGGAAATAAGATAGACCTGGAACCGAACGAAATGTATCTTCCTGATCATCGTACTGGTATTGCCAGCATCGATCGCGTCAGCTTTTTTCCGCAACAGGCAGATGACCTTGTCCAAACGGGATTGCCCATGACTGCTGTATATGAGTTTGAAATGGGGAAGACATCGGAAGAAAAAGAATGCTACATTGTCAGAACCGTAAGTAAGATTACGTTCAGTTACACCAACAATACGATTCAAATTCCGGAGAACCCGAAACCGGAAGAGGGAGATGTCATTTCTTCCAAGAAGAGAAAAATCAAATTGTTAGGATGGACGTTGGAGAACATTGCCGACCAATCCTATCTGATGCCTTATGTAAACACAGATGCAGAAGGTAAATACCATGTAGTAGATACGGAGCGACAAGAACTCCTGCCGTTGGAAGGCAATTGGATAGATTGGATGAAAAAGGAAACGGAAAAGAATGCCGACACCGACATTGCGCGTTATCAGTGGCTGACAGACAACGAAGTGCCGGAACGGGCTACTCATAGCGTTTATACCCATTGGTATAGCAAGGAAACGAATGCACCAGATGCCCCCGTCATAGAACCGAAAGCTGACGGTGTGGATGAAACGAAGCATACCTATGCAGATGCCCCCGTTGTCTATCTGCCCGAAAGCCGCAATCCCGCATGGCCTGCCAAAGACGAGGAGGAAACAAAAGAAAACCCTTGGGCTGACGAACTGAAATTGCAGCAATACCGCCTTACGGTGATTACAAACGAGTTGGATTTGGACGAGAATGCACCTTTGGATGAAAAAGACCCTGCAAACTGGAAAGCTGCCAGCTATACCGCCATCCTTCCTCAATTATGTTCCCTTTTCCGCAATACGCATGTGAAAGTGAATATCACCTTTAAGGGAGCTGGGCAATTTGCCATATATGCAGAAATTGAGCCGTGGGGAAATGTGAAAGAAAAATTTGAGGGTGAGTTAGTGCCCGACACTAATCCGCCAACCGAAAATTAGCCTACGAAGATAAAGGAGAAAACTATGAACCATAGAGTGAAATATATATTTTTTATCATACTTTCGCTTTTGTGGACAGCCTGTTCCCATGATGCGGAAGAAAGCATACAGCCCATCGACTCAGTGCCGGGACTGCCGGATGGTGCGGTAGGATTTGGTGCAGTTACTAAATCGGGTGCTGTATATACCGAAGATGATTATTTGCACAATACGTTTATCGACGGTGAAAGTTACCTGCGGATATACAATTATACAAGTAACAAACCGGACTTTACGGACGATGCAGATTATAAATGGTATGTATATGACGAACGTTTAAGTGATCTGACCGGCGGGCAGTATAACTTCCGTCCGTTAGAGGGGCGAGGCTTCATGTGGAAGGATGTGAAACTCGAAAACTCCCAATATAGATTCTACGCAATTGTATTCCCTCATTACCATAAATACAGAAATGCGGTTTTTGATGATCAAAGTAAAAAAGAAAATTTCCAAGCTTCCGATATATTAATGGCTTTTCATTCGACTACAGAGTTCGGAAAAAGAATCTCTTTGAAGTTTTGGCATGTACTCGCCATGCTTCGAGTGAAGGTGTGTGTGCCCAAGTATGACCGAAGCACCAATACCGGGTTCGAAAAAGGAGCTCTTTACAACATTGCTCTATCCGATTTGTATACCAGTTTTACAATTGAGTATACTCAAACCTTGCCATCAGGTAGTGCTCCTCCTGTGACTCCTCAAACAGGAGATACTGCCCCGAAAGCGGATATCAAGATGTTTGCCTTGTACGACACGGAAAAGCTCTCTTCCGGTATAGAAGAAGAGACAATAAACGGTCGCGATTGTTATGTTTATTCTTTTGCTGCAATATTGCCTGTGCAACAGATTGCCGATAATAAAATATTGCTGCGTCTTAATTTGAAGACAGTAGACGGCTTGAATAAAAGTTATCGGTATAACCCTGTAAATCACAACATCAGTTTCGAAGCCGGAAAAATCACCGATTTGAAACTGACTTTCAAAGAAGAATCAAACGAGGCTTTCTTGATAAAAGCAGAAATCAAACCGTGGGAACAAGCAGAAACCGATATGAGTTTGGAAAAAGAAGAGACAGAAGCGTGAACAAGTTAATGATGAAAAAAGAATGAAGTACAATACCTACATATTATATAGTATTCTTTCGGTCATGTTTTTGCCGGTCATTGCCGTATCGTGTGCCGACCACACAGCAGCAACCGATGGCATCGAAGCCGAAGGGAACTTTCGTATTCGTGCCACCATCAGCGATGATGTATTGGCACGTGGTTTGAATGTGGGAACAGTTGCGGAAAGTGATAGCGCCGGATATCGTTTTTCTTATCCTGTCCAAAGCACATATTCCACTGTACCTTGTACATTCGCTAGTAGTACCGGACTTGTGGCTGCCGCTGACGGTCATTTCCTGACATGGGCAGATATAGCATACATGGAAAACTATACGTTTCTTCTGGATAATGTGCCGTATGATAATAACGGGAGCGAAGAATTCTATGGAGTACAGTTTTCCGATACAGAAAAGAAACTTTATGCAGCGGGCATAGACGATAAGGATGCTACCAACGATATTGTGTGGGGACAATGCAAGATTAGTGACCGCAAATCAGTCGAATTAAAATTCGATTTGTATCACCGCATGACCCGCCTTTCGGTTCATGTGACATCCAATGATGGGGAGGAACTGAAAAACGCTTCAGTGGAACTGACCGAGGTAGTGTTGCGTCCGGAAAACTTCAACAGGCTCACGGGGCAAATAGGTATTGCCGACACTCCCGACTATACCTCCATCATGTTGAGAGAAAACACCCCCGAATGGGAATCAGAGCTTGTATCCGGAGATGGCACTACCGCTTCGAATTACGTATACAAGACAGCACCTTTCATTTTCCCTCCCCAACGGTTGCAGGAGGGAGAGAAAAGACCACGCTTGCGAATCAGCATGAAAGAAAACGGCGAACAGGTGACATATTCAGCACCCTTGCCCATAGCTCTGACCGTGACAGATGCTAACGGTGTGACCTCGTCTATGCAACTGTCTCGCCTGACGGCTGGACAACACTTGACACTGAATGTCACCTTGCTGCGCGACGGTCAGAAACCGAAATTGGAATTTCGCCCGGCAGTGGTGGAACGCTGGAAAGACATAGGGACTTATCCCATAGTTGCTAACAAGGCAGGTATCTACGATCTATCCGACTTGCCGAAACTTATTGAGGCTTACAATAATTTGAAGGCTGACGCGAACAACGACAAGGCGCTCCGCGAAGTGAAAAGATATGGAACGGAAAAAGATGGTAAATGGACATTCAATCTGTTTGCCAACCTGGAGTTTGCCGATGATGAATTGACAACTTTGTTCTGTGACAGTGACTTTACGTTTGCAATGTATGGACATTCCATTACAATAGGCGACACGGAGTATAAGGACAACGCCATAGAGGATTTGGTTGACAGATTGACCCAGCAACAGCCATAACTCCATACGAGAAGAATGAAAAGTCAACAAGAACTACCATGAATGAAAGGAAATATATATGAAAAACTTTTGGAATCATATTATATATATGGCAGGACTGTTGCTGGTAGCAACCTCCTGTTCCCACGAAGAAAAATCGTCCTCTGAAGTATCGCAAGGATTGAGAATCACCGCTTCTTTGCGTTCAATGCATTCGAGAGCTATCGGTGGCGCAGATATGACGAACGAGCAAGGCTTTAAAGAGAATGACGTAATCGGACTTTTTTCATCCGGAGGCAATTTGGATGAAAACAATGGTCCCTTTGTGAATATCCCGATGAAATTCGATTATTCTTCGGGCAAGGCATGTGTATTTGTGAATCCGGACGTTAATGCGGATGTCAACAGCTTAGGAAAGATATATCTCTATTATCCCTATCGAGAAGGTATTGAGAAAGAGGGAGGGGTATCTATTATTGACCAAGAAAACAATCGTGTTTTTGATTGCCTGCATGCAACGGATGATTGGGGAGAAGGGTATCGATTTTACCACTCTTTCTGTCGATTGAAAATAAAGTGCGGAGAAGGATTCGAGCAAACGGATAAAATGCCGGACGGAAAGCAGAAAATTACAGTCTATCTTGACAAGCCTGCCGATAAGATGTGCATCATTGACAACCCGGCAAACGCTCCCAACAAACCATTCAAATTATTGGGAGACAAGAAAGAGTTTGCAACATGGGAAGAAGCCGGTATTTATACTGTTATTCTTCCTTGCCTTCAACCGTGGCAGGTATCAGGACTTGATTTCATAAAAGTCGACTACATCACCCTCTACGACAACACCGGAACTCTTCAAAAGTTATATTTACCTCATGATATATTCGAACTGGTAGACGAATCTCAAAACCCCATCCATGAAGAATGGGGCTCTCTAAAACCAGGGAATATCTTCTCATTTACCATTCAGATGGAAAACTTGAAACCTGTGGTGCGCGGAGGAGATATTCAGTCATGGGAAAAATATGACGATATTACGATCAAACGGGAACATAAAATCAATGAAATCGGACAGTTGAAAGACTGGATACTGCAATATAATAATTTTGTCAAAGAATATCCTGATGTGTCCCTAAGGCCTTCTTCAAAAGAAATAGAAGACACCAAGCATCCGTTGTTGAGTTATGGCGACTATGCTAATCAAAGATGGAATTTTTATTTAGGAGAAGATTTAGATTGCTCCGACCCTGCTTTTAAGGAATCTATTTCGGCATATATCACCCATCTATGCGATACATTGAGCGGTGCCAACCACACGCTGAGTAATCTTTCGTTGAAGGGCAACGGTAGCACCGGATTTATCGGCACCATTAGCGACGGTGGTTGCATTCAAGATGTGCGTTTTTCGTCTTTCTCCATCCAAAATTCAGGAACAACCGGTGCCCTGTGTGGAACAATCGCCGCACGAATGACAGGAGGTACTGTCACCAATTGTCGGGTAGCGGGCATTTCCATACGTTGCACTTCCGATGTATTCACGGGGACATTTGCCGGAGAAATGACAGGTGGAGCCGTAGAGCACTGCACCTTTCAAGGAGCCATCATGGGCGGGCAATCCGATGCTGTGGGAATATACAAAGGGATAGTGGGCAAGAACCCTTCCGGCAGCACGCTGCCGAAAGTCGAGAGTGTCGATGTGACAAATGTGATTATAACAACCTCTAAATAATCTGATGAATCAATGAACATGATAAGGAAATATCTATATCGGCTGGTGCCGGCACTTTGCATGGTATGCGCATTGTCGGCATGTACTGCGGAAGACGACTCCGAATCCCCGTCTTCCGGACGTTCCGAGGGCTTGGTGGTGGGATTCACGGCGCAGTATGCCGCCGATGAATTTCCAACAAGAGCCACCGAAGGGAAAACGAATTTTGAGGATGGCGACGTCATACACATTACAGCACAATTCTACGTGGGCGAAGCCAACCAGGGAATTGAGGGCACGCCACAAGGCACACCGCAATATTGTGCCTACCGATACGTGAAAGGAGATTGGATATCTATGATGAACAATCACGAAATCACTTGGCCATACGCCTGCGACTACGGGATGTTCACTGCCTATTATGTCTCTCAAGCCGACGGTCCCATCAGTGATGAGAGTGGAGCCAGCACTTCATGTATGCTCAGCGACATAGCCGAAGTGGGAACGTCGGACAATACCGTGCCGTTGAAGGCAGGTCCGGTGCCATTCAACTTCGGACACACGGTGAATCTCACCTTTACCCATCTCTGTGCCCGCCTGTCCGTCACCCAATTGGATGCGAGCACCGTCAGCGAGTATTGGCTCACCAAGCCGGACGACAGCGGTTTTCATAATGCATACCGCTTGAAACGTAGCCCGCAGAAGGGAGTGGAGATAGAATGGCAGTCATTACCCACGGAAGGATACGAAAAATATGGTACTTATATCGCCCGTTCGCAGGACACGAAAGTACCCGATGAATACGGCAGAACCGTTACGTTCTATTTGGAGCCGGGAGTTTCTTTTTCGGGGTGTAAACTCGGTTATCGCTACAATCGCAATTATCTTACGCTTAACTCCGAAAAGCTCAGTAAACTGGAGTCTAACCATTCCTACCGGCTCAACATCACACAGGATACAGGAATTGTATATGATGACCCCGACGATGGCGGATGGAGTCATCCGGACGACAGTACGAAAGCCCACAAACTTATCAACATTCCCGGATTTCTAACGGCAGCGGGAAAAGGAGACGACTTTACCGATGAAGACGGTACACAAATACTTCAACAGACGGGTACAGGAATCATCCTGCTCAAAGATCTTGACTTTAGCGGCAGAGACCCGTTGAGCGACAACGATTTTCCGGAAACACATTTGGATGCGCTTTGCAATTTGATTACTTCCGTCACTTTCGATGGCGATTTCCACTATATCTATAATGCCGTTCGTCCCATCTTCAACGAGATTCAGGGACGGTTGTACAATTTAGGTATCAGCAATACCAAAAGAAAAGGAGAGGTACATCTTGGCACACCGGGATATGGAGGATTGTCACGTTCGGTAACAGCGAGTGGTACCATCAGTAATGTGCGTATCAGTAACTTGGACCTTGAACTCGAATTGGTAACAGGAGTCTATTCTATTGGTTGTGTGACGGGTAATAATAATGGAACGGTGTCCGATATCAAAGTAAGAGGACAAATCAATATCAATGCCGCCATGAAGAATCCCGGTGGGACAATTGAAAGCGAAATATTCATCGGAGGCATCATCGGACAAAATCTAGGGACTCTGTCCGGTTGTTCCGTCTTTACCACAGGAGATGGCGACACTACTTCCACATGCATCAATATCATTAATTCGTGTGTAAGCACACTGTCGATGTCTACAGGAGGAATTGTCGGTTTTTCATCCAACCATATTGAGAACGTTACCTTAGCAGTGAATGTGGATGCAGGGCTGTCTACAGCTTCGGAGAATTACACGGGAGGAATGGCAGGACGTCTGCGGCGTTTGACAGGAGAAACGACTCGAAAGGATTTCAAAAATATATCCGTAGAGGGTAGCGTAAAAGGTGGTCAAGGTGTAGCGACAACAGGAAGCGGAAAATCGTTTACCGGAGGGATTACCGGACGTTTGTTCAATTTCTATATAGATAATTGCAATTCATTGTGCGATGTAGAAGGTTGGAACGGAGACATTAGTCCTAATGTCCGCTACGCTACCGGAGGTGCTTTCGGATGTATTGCCACATCGGATGTAGACGAATTGGTATTCAATACCAATTGGTATGGAAACACTCTTAGCGGGCGGGCAAACGAGCCGGATAAAGATTGCTATTTAGGTACCTTCTCGGGCATCATTCCCATACACCGTACGGACGAAGGTTATAAAGGAAATGGTAACAATGCAAGAGACCGCGATGGCATCTCGTTTTCGGGAGCGAACGTAGCAGATACATCGACCAATGAAGGTTTGCCAAATGAAACAAGATAAATACAAAGATATGAACATACAAGAAAAACTGTTTCGTATATTATTGTCGGTGATGTGCATGACTTTGTTTGCTGCCTGCACCGATAGTGAGGAATCACAAGATGGATTCTCCCGTACGTCAGAAATTGCTTTTGGCGGTGCGGTACAGACTATTGTTACCACGCGTGCCGCTGATAGCAGTGAGCCTGCCATCGATTTAATCAGTTCCGAAAACGATTATGGTGCCATCCATATCCATACGTATGTTGAAGATGATGCTACAACAGTGCCCGATGATTTCCGGACCGACGGAGTGTATGTCACCTCTCAGGGAGGTACTGCCGGTAGGTTGGAACCTAAAGACGACAACCAAAAACTGGAGTGGCATACCACGACCGCTTCTCACTATTTTCAAGCGTGGAACGTTCCCGACGGTGTAACAATGAACGACGCTGGGAAAAGCATAATGACAGGTAAGGTAAATTTTGCTCCGAAGAACGAAGATCTGGATAATAATACTCATGTAAACAAAAAAAACAACATCGCTCTAGAGAAATTCATCGGTGCACAGGAAGGTGCAGTGAGCTATCGCACGAATGGAAGTTATGTGGAATTGGTTTTCCGCCATTTGGTCAGTAAAATAACAGTAAACTCAGTGAGACGGCTAAAGACGGACGGAGGCTCATCCCCTTTGGGAGATGTGAAAATTATATTTCCCGATATGCCTCGCTATGCTACATTCTCTACCGGAATAGACACTAACGGAAACATTACGGCAGCTCCCACAGTGACAGCAAATAAAGATGAAGAGAGAGGATTAAGTTTCAACGCCACATCGCGCATATTTCCGAAGAATGATAGCCGGAATGATCATTATTCCTTTTATTTGCCGCCATTCAGATTTGAAGACTATGGAGAGTTCATTATAGAAGCTTATGAATGGCATCCGGATAAGATTGATGGAGCAGGAAATGTTATTGAAAAAGGTTATCTGGAAGAATGCGGACCATACTACGGGCATCTAAGGGATTTACCTTTGACAGAATTAAAAGCAGGTGAGCACATTGCATTGTCACTTCAAGTGAGAGATGGGCAAGTGTTTGGTATGAGCACGATGATTTTGGGATGGACGGAACTTCCTGACAGGACATCCGGACATTCACCGAAGCATAAAGGAATTTATAATGAGGATGACATGAGACGGATGTATGATTATATTAAACTACTTAAGGAGGGAAAACAACCGGATGATTCTCTAATAGAAAATCTATATACCGTAGAGACCGATGAAAATGGCAAAGAAGTAAAAGTTTTCCGGCTATATGATGATATAGATTTGAAGAGCTATAATGCTTGGATAGGATGGCTTGGGAATATGCCTGACGGTTATATCTTTAATGGAATGGGACATAATATTATTTCGTATGTTCAAAATGATGGGCAGATTATCAATTTATTTGATAAAGGGGCATCAAATGTCAAAGACTTGTATATAGATGGGGAAAAATATTCGTCATAGAGGAATATACACGTAGTTTTGTTGTTATGATTATCCGCTATTTTCCCTCTCTGTATGAGCGATTTGTAGCGCATATATATCCTACTTCCACCGCATATATGTCCTGTTTCCAGCATCTATATGTCCTACTTCTACCATCTATATCTCCTGAAGCCAGCATATATAGATGCTGTAACAAGCTGAATATTAGGCTATAATTTTTTTGGTTAGTAGTTAGGGGAAGATAGCGGATAATCATATTGCTGTTTATAAGTTTGGATGTCCTTGTGTTTGTTAGGGTAATTGTTAATACTTGCCTAATATTCATATAGTTACTGAGTTGTTTTTTTGCATTTCCAACAATTTTGTTTACTTTTGTGTTAAACAACGTATCAGTAT
>NZ_CAJULN010000054.1 GCF_910586915.1 uncultured Bacteroides sp. | reverse complement strand
GATATGGATGCTGCAACCAGTTGAATATTAGAATCTAAATCCTTTGGTGGGAAGGCAGGGGAAGATAGCCCTTCTTCTCTCATAAAATAAGACATACTCTGTTATTATTATTTTTGCCGGTGTAAGAAGTTGTTTCCCTTTTTTTCCTTTACTTTGCACGATAAACTGTCATACCCCTTTTTGAAATGCGATATTCCGTTATCATCCCCGTTTATAATCGTCCCGATGAATTGGACGAGTTGCTGCAAAGCCTCACGATGCAACGCTTTAAAGATTTTGAAGTAGTTGTAGTGGAAGACGGTTCTTCCATCCCCTCAAAAGAAGTAGCAGACCGATATGCAGACCGGTTGAATCTTAAATATTTTTCAAAATCCAATTCGGGACCGGGACAGACCCGCAATTACGGAGCTGAACGCAGCGAAGGGGAATATTTGATTATACTCGATTCGGATGTGATTGTGCCCGAAGGGTATTTCGACGCACTAGAGAAAGAACTGCTCGCTTGCCCTGCCGATGCTTTCGGAGGTCCCGACCGTGCACACGATTCCTTTACGGATATTCAGAAGGCGATAAACTATTCCATGACTTCTTTTTTTACAACGGGAGGTATCCGTGGCGGGAAAAAGAAGATGGATAAATTTTATCCCCGTAGTTTTAATATGGGAGTGCGCGGCAAAGTGTACGATGCGTTGGGTGGATTCTCTAAAATGCGTTTTGGAGAGGATATTGATTTCAGTATCCGTATCTTCAAGCATGGTTATGCTTGCCGTCTTTTTCCGGATGCTTGGGTGTACCATAAGCGCCGGACAGATTTGAAAAAGTTTTTCAAGCAGGTGCACAACTCCGGTATTGCCCGTATCAATCTTTATAAGAAATATCCGGACTCTCTGAAACTGGTTCATTTGCTGCCCGCCCTGTTTACTTTGGGCGTAGCGCTTCTGTTGTTGGGAATCCCGTTCTGCCTTTTCAGCTTCACACCGATTATTCTTTATGCGTTGTTGGTGTGTATGGATTCTGCTATCCGGAATAAGAGCCTGCTCATCGGCCTTTATTCCGTTGCCGCCGCATTTGTCCAGCTTATCGGTTATGGGACCGGATTCTGGCGTGCATGGTGGCAACGTTGTGTGAGAGGGAAGGATGAGTTTGAGGCTTTCCAGAAGAACTTTTATAAGTAACCGAAGGTTTATTTGCCTGTTGGCTTCCTTTTTTTGTTTAATAAGGAGGGGCTTTGTTCTTAAAGTCCTACCTTTACGTCCTTAAATTGAAGATAATGGAAAGTAAACACAAATTGTCCATCAACCAGTGGGCACTGGAGGACCGCCCACGGGAGAAGATGATGGAGAAGGGAGCAGCCGCATTGAGTGATGCCGAACTACTCGCTATCTTAATCGGCTCCGGAAATACGGAAGAAAGTGCGGTCGAACTGATGAGACGCCTGCTCCTGTCTTGTGGCAATAACCTGAATTCGTTGGCGAAATGGGAAGTGGGCGACTACTCCCGCTTTAAGGGGATGGGGCCTGCAAAGAGCATTACAATCATGGCCGCCCTTGAACTTGGCAAACGCCGGAAACTGCAAAGCGTCAAGGAGAGGTTGCAGATTACCTGCTCAAAAGACATCTACGAGATTTTCCAACCGGCTATGTGCGATTTGGAACAGGAAGAGTTTTGGGTACTGTTGCTGAATCAGGCAACCAAATTGATTGATAAGGTGCGCATCAGTACCGGTGGCATAGACGGTACCTACGCCGATGTGCGCACCATCCTTCGCGAAGCATTGTTGCAACGTGCCACGCAAATAGCTGTAGTGCACAACCACCCTTCGGGCAACACCCGCCCCAGCCAGCCGGATAAAACACTGACCGAACACATCCGTAAGGCGGCAGACACCATGAACATTCGCCTGATAGACCACGTTATAGTCTGTGAGGATGGATTTTATAGCTTTGCCGATGAAGGATTGCTTTGATAGGGGGGATTCTTCCGGTGCGCGATGTGCATTCCAAGCCCGATTTTTTGTCTTTCGTTTTTTATCCGTATCTTTGCGATACATAACCAATAAGGAGACGTATGGAAAAATTTGAAATAGAAGAAAAGATTGTAGCCATGCTAAAGACGGTGTACGACCCGGAGATTCCGGTGAATGTGTACGACCTGGGACTGATTTATAAGATTGATGTCTCCGATACTGGAGAGGTAGTGCTCGACATGACGCTGACGGCCCCCAACTGTCCGGCTGCTGATTTTATCATGGAAGATATCCGTCAGAAGATAGAGTCGGTGGAAGGTGTGAGTTCGGCTACCATTAACCTGGTGTTTGAACCGGAATGGGATAAGGATATGATGAGTGAAGAAGCTAAACTGGAATTGGGTTTCTTATGAAAAATGTCTATTTCCTTTCCGATGCGCATTTAGGCTCGCGTGCCATTGAACATGGGCGTACGCAGGAGCGGCGGTTGGTGAATTTCCTCGACAGTATCAAGCATAAGGCGTCTGCCGTCTATCTGTTGGGCGATATGTTCGACTTCTGGTACGAGTTCCGGCTGGTTGTTCCCAAAGGTTATACCCGCTTCCTGGGCAAGCTCTCCGAACTTACGGACCTGGGCGTAGAGGTGCATTTCTTTATCGGCAACCATGATATATGGTGCGGAGACTACCTCACCAAAGAGTGCGGTGTCATCATACACCGTAAACCGTTGACTACCGAAATCTACGGCAAAGAGTTCTATCTTGCCCACGGCGACGGCTTGGGCGACCCGGACAAGAAGTTCAAACTGCTTCGTACCATGTTTCACAGTACCACCTTGCAAACATTGTTCTCTGCCATCCATCCCCGTTGGAGTGTGGAACTCGGTTTGTCGTGGGCGAAGCACAGCCGGCTGAAACGCGTGGACGGAAAGGAGCCTGACTATATGGGAGAGCAACACGAACACTTGGTGCTCTATTCCAAAGAGTACTTGAAGAATCATCCCACCATTAATTTCTTTATGTACGGACACCGCCACATTGAATTGGACCTGATGCTGAGTGCAACGTCGCGCGTGCTGATACTTGGCGACTGGATTAATTTCTTCTCTTATGCCGTCTTCGACGGCGAGAATCTCTTTCTCGAAAACTATATCGAGGGGGAGACACAAGCCTGACAAAAAGAGTTATTCCCCCGGTTGGCGGGTAGGAAGATGTACTATACTGATTCTCACCACAGACTACCAATTTGCATAATCTGTGGTGAGTTTGGATACTTTTTAAGGTTTATGTCGGTTAGTTTTTCGTTACGATTAACCTCTCTTTCACTCTATTGAAGTACAGTTTGATGGTATAAGTGCCCTCTTCGCTTACTTTGAAGTTGTTGTCACTGCCCGCTTCTTCAAACTCTCCCTCCACATCATTGGTGCCGAAAGAGGTTGCCCATTGATTATCTGCCCGAATCTTCCATGCGTTGTCGGCTTTCATATCCAACGTTGCGGTGAGGTAATAGACTCTTTTGCCCGATGCATCCGATTCGAAAGCCAGGCTCATCGGAGTATCGGCAAATGCATTTCCCCAATCGTTGTGCGTACCTACAATTCCCCATGTGTCGGCTGATGCTTTGACGGAAAGTTCGAGAGTTTCCTTGTTGAAAGAGAACTTATAAGAGAACTTGTCGTAGCAGTTGATATTGCCCGCGCCGGCAACTAATGTGATGGAGCCGGGATTCATTTCAAGGGTACTGTCATATCCCCAACTATTGTCCCATGAGGCTTCGGGGACAATCTTCCATTCTTTGCTGTCGCGTTCCCCAAAGACTATCCATCCTTCGTAGAGACCGTTGTCGTTGGCGGAGAATAGCGACTGGCATTGCTTGAATGAGTTGTCCGGGTCTCCCCAGCCGCAATATCCTCCCGGCAGATATACTTTCGGGTATTCGGGTTCGCCGATGAACGGAGTGATTTGTGCCGATACGACATTGGAATGGAACGAGGCGGCAGCTTCCGAAATGGAAGAGGAGATGCGGAATTCAAAATCATAAGGTTCTACGGCGACTTCTTTTGCATAAGATTGGAACAGGCTCATTATTTTACTGTTCAAATCCTGTGTAGTGATGTCGTAGGGACCCTCTTCGGTGGAAGAATACAACGTTATTGCTTGTCCGAAGTTCTTGCCTTTGAAGTCCATTTGCAATGAATTGGTAATCTGTGCGGCATATCCGGCTTGAGGATTAGTCCATTGAAACTGTATGGCTGTGGATTGAGATTTGTTCGCATCGAGTACATACGTGTCGGCAAGTCCGGACAGTACGGCAGGCACCGCTTCACTTTCATTGTAATATACCTTGTCCAAGTCGCTGTCGCAAGCACTGAAAGTCAATAGCGACAGGCAGATTGCTGATATATATTTTGCTATTTTCATATCTATGAATCAATTTATTGTTAATAACCTTTGTTTTGTTCCAGCGAGCCGTTTACACTGATGTCCGAAACAGGAATGGGGAATATCTCATATTGCTCGTTGACGCCTACTCCGGTAATTACCCCTCCTTTGGCGGGCCATGTATAAGAAGAGGAGGTGTATTTGCCAAAGCGAATCAAGTCCATGCGGCGGACGCCTTCCCAATAAAGTTCGCGTCCTCTTTCGTCCAGAATGTTCTGACAGTTGTCGGCTGTCAGCCAGGCTGCGTCAACTTTATTGTGTGGAGTATTGCCATAAGCACGGTCGCGCAAGTCGTTTACATATCCGATTGCTGTGTGGATATCTCCGCCTTCTCCGCCGCGTGCTACCGATTCGGCATACATCAGATAAATATCCCCCAAACGGAACAGCGGGAAGTCGGTATCTACCCATAGAACATCCTGTCCCGGTTCTCCCGTGCTGGTGAGGTTGGTATATTTCGTTACTCCCCATCCTTCTGTATCGAAGTTACCCACTACTCCGGTTGTAATCTGGTAGTTGCACTTGCCGTTGTAGTCATCAAAGATTCCTCGTTTGTCCAGTACTTCTTCCGGTTTAGGAGCATCGTTGTCTTTAAAATCAAACAGTTTGACCAAGTTCTGTGTGCTGCGGAACACGCTCCAGCCTTCGCGAACGCCGTCTCCAGCTTCTTTACGTGCGCCGATAATCAGTGCCGACATTCCCCAGGATTGCGTTTTCTTGCCGTCGAAGATGACCGGATAGATGATTTCCTTCAATGTCTCCGGGTTCTCTCCGTTGTCTGCTTTGAACAGATCGGCGTAGTTGTTTGCCAGAGAGTAATGGGGGATGATGCGTTTGCAGGCTGCGATGCAATCGGTGTAACGCGGCTGTCCTGTGTAGACTTCGGCGTTCAGATACATACGTGCCAGTAAGGCGTCTATCACGGTCTGGTCGGCGCGTCCGTAGGTGGTGCGTGTTGCAGGCAGGTCGGTTCTGATGGCGTTCAGTTCGCTTTCAATCCAGTTGAATAAATCCGTGCGTGAAAGCTGCGACGGTGTGAGCGAATAATTCTGTTCGGTGATGAACGGCGGTCTGCCGAAAGCATCCATCAGTATGTAATACGCGAAAGCACGGTTAAACCGGGCTTGTGCCGCGTAGTTCTTCCGGTCGATGGTTTCCGGTGCATTATTTATGTTCTTCATGAACTCATTGGCGAGTGCCACTACAAACATACAACGCTGATATACTCCCTCTATGATTTCATTTTTGTTGGTCGTCCACGTCATGCTATTGATTTCGCTTGCCCAGGCGTCGTTCGAAGCATTCTTGCATTCGTCGGTAGGCTGCTCCTGCATAGTCCACCAGCAACGCATCAACACGGTGTTTCCTCCATCCAGCCCGGCAATGTCGGAATCTCCGTTCTGTCCGGAGAGTGCCCATACCGAATATATTTTATTTAGTCCTTGCGTATAACTTTCGGCATCCGTATATGCTCTTTCTGCCGTTACAACGGTAGGGTCTAAAGGTTGTACATCCAAATCGCCTATACAAGCACTGAAACCGGTAAGGCAAGCCAATAGTGAACTGAGTATATAGTATTTCTTTTTCATGGTATTCTGTTTTAAAAATTAAGATTGATACCCAAACTGAATATGCGGGGACGAGGCCACATACTTCCGTCTACGGCAGAAGTCTCGGGGTCCAAACCGCTATATTTGGTAATGGTGAACACATTTTGTACTGAAGCACTGATACGTCCCGATAATCGGTTGGCGAACAATTTATTGAATGAATATCCTAATGTAATGTTATCCATTTTCAGGAAAGACGCATTCTCCAGGAAATAATCGCTGGCTCCTTGTTCCGTGCTGTTGATTTGCGTGAATCCGGTGTCATAGATTGCTTTGTAATAGTTGACCAGGAATCCTTTGCCGCTATAATTGTTGGTAGTGCTGTTTCCGGAGGCAAGAGAGTTGAATACATAGTTGCCGAGGTTGGCACGCAGGTTGAATCCCAAGTCCCAGTTGCGGTAAGTAAATTCGGAGCTCAATCCCATGAACACTTTCGCCATCGGGCTTTTGCCTGTCAGATAACGGTCGGCTTCTGTAATCTTACCGTTGCCATCGCGGTCGACAAAAGCATTCTGTATGGCTTTTCCGTCTTTGTCATATACTTGCTGGAAAAGGTAGAACGTGTTAGGCTTTTCATTGATTTGGTGTTTCTGATTGGTTCCGGCATCGATACCTTGATATTCGGGGTTGTAAGTAGCCGTCAGTTTGGTAATCTTGCTGTCGTTCCAGGTGATGTTATAGCCCAGGTTCCAAGTGAAATCCTTGTTTTGTACAACCATTGCGTTGATATTGAATTCAACTCCTTTGTTTTTCAATTCACCTACGTTGGCCGTAATCTGGTTGGTGAAGTTGGTTCCGGCAGGTGCGCTGACGGTATTCAGGAGGTCTTTGGTATGCTTCTGGTAATATTCGATGCTACCGTTGATGCGGTTGTTCAGGAAACCGTAGTCGATGGCAAGGTTGTAAGTGGTGGTTTGCTCCCACTTCAGGTCGGGGCTGTATCCGTTGGGTTTCAGCAAGGTTGTTCCCAAATAAGTGGTGTTGGGGTTGGTACTGAACGAATAAGTGGTCAGGTATTGATAGTCGCCGATTTCCTGCTGACCGGTGACACCGTAGCCCAGGCGAAGTTTTAATTTGGACAAGACATCTTGTGTGCCTGCCATGAATGCTTCATCACTCACTGTCCACGCCAATGCTGCCGAAGGGAACAATCCCCAACGGTTGTTTTTGCTGAAACGCGAAGAACCGTCACGGCGCAATGTTGCGGTGAGCAGGTAGCGTCCCATGAAATTATAGTTCAGACGTCCGAAGAAAGATACGAGATAATTCTCGAAAGGAACACGATAATGATTGTCGCGGATATACCGTCCTTCTTCCGGGCTGTATGTATATCCTTCCTTGTCTCCTTCGCTTCCGTCGGTCGGGTTGGAGTAGGTGATGTCATGGTTGGCATAATAGAAGTGTTGCCAGGAGTAGCCTGCCATAACGTCGATATGGCTCTTGATGGCTTTTATCTCTTTGTTGTAATTCAGGTAAAAGTCCAGCAAATGGTTGCGTCGCAGGTTGTTCCAGGTATTGCCGCTTCCCAAGTTGGTGAAGTTGGTATCTTGCGTACTTTGGATAGAGCCGGGATATACGAAATTGCGTCCCGTTGTCTTTGCCACGTCATAACCCATGTTCAGGTTCATATGCAGGTCTTCCAGCCCGTGAATCTTATAGTCTAACTGGATATTGCCTAAGCTACGGTTGGTCTTTCCATGATTGTCTTTATCATAGAGCAGCGACAACGGATTGAAAGTGGCTATGGATTGAACGGCACCGGGCACTTCCTGCCAGTTCCAGTAACCATGATAATCTCCGTTTTCAGTGTACATCGGTTTGGTGGGGTCGAAGAAAGCGGCAGCACCTACGGCGCCTCCGTCAGCAAAGCGATTGTTGTTTATCGTCCCTTTTACATTGATGTCTACGCTCAGGTGTTCTTTAAAGAATTTCGGGTTGAGATTGACGGCGGCGGTATAGCGTTCGTAGCTGGAAGTCTTGAGTGTACCCCGTTCGTTGTTGTAGCCTATGCTGACGCGGTAGGGCAATATCCCCGTTTTGCCGGAAATGGCGATGTTCTGGTCGGTGCTTAATCCTGTCTGGTAGATAGCGTCCTGCCAGTCGGTGGCTTGGTCAGGATATCTGTTGATAATTTGGCTGACCGCATCTTGCTGTGTTGTTCCTTCATACTGGTTGTGCATCACTTCGCGGAACTGGGCGGCATTGAGGGTAGGAACGCGCTTATAAGCATCTTTGGCTGTGAAACTGCCTGAGTAGCTGATTTTCACCTTACCTTGCGAACCCTTCTTTGTGGTGATGATGATAACTCCGTTTGAAGCACGCGAACCGTAGATAGCCGTCGCTGATGCATCTTTCAAGACGGTGAATGTTTCAATATCGTTGGGGTTGATTGTAGCCAGTGCGTTCGGCGTACCCGGAGCGGCGTCGTTGGAAGTAGGGATACCGTCGATAACTATCAACGGGTCATTCGAAGCATTCAGTGAAGCACCGCCACGGATACGGATGGTCGAACCGGCTCCCGGACTACCATCGCCCGGAGCGATAAACAGTCCCGGCACTTTGCCTTGAATTAACTCCTGTGGCGATGTGACGGCACCGCGATTCATCTCTTCGGCTTTGATGGCGACGACCGAACCGCTCAAATCGCTCTTCTTTACAGAGCCGTAACCGATAACTACCACATCATTCAGCAATTGACTGTCATCCTGCAAAGTCACAGTGACGGAAGCCACCGCTTTCACCTCCGCAGTTTGATAACCGACAAACGATACGGAAAGAGTGGCGTTTTTGGGCGCATTCAATGTAAAGTTACCATTGAAGTCGGTAATTGTTCCGTTGGTTGTACCTTTTACCAGTACGTTGGCACCGATGACGGGTTCGCCTGTGGTGTCTTTCACATACCCTTTGACAACTATTTGTTGTGCAAATGCACTCATGGCGAGGAATAGTCCCACCAAAGTGACGAGCAGGGCCTTTAGTCTTAAGCTCTTTTTCATGTTCTTAATTTAAAGTTATTACAAATAAAATATATTTCTTTGAAAATACCTATTGAAAACTGTTTTTCTACCTCATAAGCTATAACCTTGTTATACTATTGAGTTATAACTTTTTCAATCCTTTTATCTCTGCCTTGTCCTTTATCTCCTTGATACTGATGGCATATCCGCCACCGTTTGCCGCACGCAGGTTCAGTTTGCTTTTGCCGGTGAGGATACCTTTGGTGATGGTATAAGCCTGCGGATTGTCTTTCCAGTCGGCATCTTTGGCGTCGGCATAGACGGTAGCAATGTATTGCTTGCCCGGTGTGAGGAAGTCGAACACCAATTTGGAAGTATGGCCGTTTTCGCCTGCAGTGCAACCTATATACCAGTCGCCGCTACCTTTTGCCTTGCGGGCGATGGTGATATACTCTCCCGGTTCGGCTTCGAGGTAGTTTGTCTCGTCCCAGTCGATGGCTACATCCTTGATAAATTGGAAGGCGTCCATGAACCGTTCGTAGTTTTCCGGAATGTCCGCCGCCATTTGCAAGGGGCTGTACATGGTGACATACAGTGCCAGTTGGCGTGCGATGGTAGAGCGTACCTGCGAGTTGTTGGCAGGATTCATCTGGTTGCAATGCGTTTCGAAGATACCCGGAGTGTAGTCCATCGGTCCGCCTACCAAGCGGGTGAAAGGCAGGATGGTGGTGTGATACACCTTGTTGCCGCCGAAGGCTTCGTACTCCGTTCCGCGTGCCGATTCGTTGCCGATGAGGTTGGGGTAGGTGCGGCAGATACCTGTCGGGCGGGTTGCTTCGTGCGCATTCACCATGATTTTGTAGTCGGCAGCTTTCTTTATGGCGTGCAGGTAGTGGTTGTTCATCCACTGTCCGTAGTGATGTTCGCCACGGGGGATGATGTTGCCTACGTAGCCGCTCTTCACGGAGTTGTATCCGTTGTCCACCATAAACTGGTAAGCCTTGTCCATGTGGCGTTCGTAGTTGCGCACCGATGAAGAGGTTTCGTGATGCATCATCATTCGGATACCCTTGTCGGTTGCATAACGTTGAATCTCTTTCACGTCAAAGTCCGGGTAAGGAGTGACGAAGTCGAAAACATAATCCTTGCTGTTTCCGAACCAGTCTTCCCAGCCTTCGTTCCAGCCCTCCACCAATACGGCGTCAAATCCGTGTGCGGCGGCGAAGTCGATATAACGTTTCACGTTGGCGGTGTTGGCAGAGTGTTTGCCGTTCGGTTTCGTCCGGCTGTAGTCCGTTTGTCCCAATTTGACGCTGGTAAGTTCGTCGGTGTACGCCCATGAGCCCTTTCCGGTAATCATGTCCCACCATACGCCGATGTATTTCACGGGTTTCACCCACGAAGAGGCGTCGGCTATTTTGCAAGGTTCGTTCAGGTTCAGGGTGATGCGTGAAGCGAGGATATTGCGGGCATCATCGCTGACGATTATCGTACGCCACGGAGTGTTGCAGGGAGTCTGCATATGTCCCTTGTCTCCTTTGGCGTCGGGAGTCAGCCACGATTCGAATATCATATGTTGGTCGTCTAAGTTTAGGTGCATACAAGAATAGTCAATCAGAGCGGCTTCGTGCAGGTTGATGTATAAGCCGTCGTCCGTTTTCATCATCAGTGCCGTCTGTACGCCTGTCGGCGAGAAGGTAGTCTGCGAGGAGTTCGGGGTGACGGCCTGTTTCATCAGCCCTCTGATTTCCGACAAGCGCGAGATGGTGTAGTCGTACTCCTGCGTGTCGTAGTCGCCCGGTATCCAGTAGGCGATGTGGTCGCCTGCCATTGCAAACTGCGAGTGCTCTTCCTTGACGATGAAGTAATTCAAAGACTTCTGCTGCGGAAATTCGTAGCGGAATCCCAAGCCGTCGTTGAACAGGCGGAAGCGGATAAGGATGGAGCGTGCGTTCATGGGCTGATACAGCGTTACTGCCAGCTCGTTGTAGTGGTTGCGAATCGCTTTCTCCTCTCCCCACACCGGCTGCCAGGTTTCGTCGAACGTGGAAGTCTTGGCGTCTTTCACCTCAAAGCCTGTGCAAAGATTGGTTTTGGAGTCGAGTTTGGTCAGGTCTCTGCGGTCTACCCAGTCGAAATCCGTGCGGGTATCGTCCTCTTTCTTGAGTTCCAGTCCGAGGGTACTGGGTTTGATTACCGCCTTACCTTTGTAGGTGAGGTCGTAGGTGGGCGCACCTTGCTTGTCGACCTGGAAGGTCATTACCAGATTTCCGTCCGGTGAAGTCAGTCGTTGCTGCGCGTTCGCGATGTACGCGATGCAGAGACATACAATCAGTAAAAGTTTCTTTTTCATTTTGGATTTATGGTATTAAATTAAATGCTAACCTGTGTGTGTTTATCCCTTTCTGTTTCGGATGCTGCAAATGTAGCAACCTTGTGCGCTGCGTTTGCCCGTTAGAATAAAAATACAAGTCGGTATAAATGTCATTCGTTTGATTTATAATGAAATAAGCATTCGGATAACACTGATAAATATAAGCCCAAGTGAACCTTTTTAAAAAGATAGCAGACATACGCCACGGGCGGGAAGTGTCAGTTCCTTTCCCAATTCCACCTCTTTTCCCTCCAATACACTGTAGGCAGAAGTACGTGGCAATATTTCGCGGTAAGTCTCCAGGCTGAGCGTCTGTCCGGCGTCTGTTCCGTTGAGGAAGACCACTACCGACCGGTCGCCGTATTTCCTTTCGTATGCATAGACACCTTTGTGGGGAGAGAAATGTTTCAGCTTTCCTTTGGCTATCACTTCGTTGCCTTTTCGCCATTGCAGCAGACGCTTGGCGTAAGCGAACGCTTCGTTTTGCAGGGCGGTGCGGTTGGCGGCCTCGAAGTAGTTGTGTGCATCGTTTTCCCATCCGCCGGGGAAGTCGCAGCGCAGCATACCGTCACCGTTTGCCTTGTCGGCAGCCATCAGTATCTCCGTTCCGTAGTATAGCTGCGGAATTCCGCGTGTGGTAAGCAGGAAAGCCAAAGCCTGCTTGTACCGGTTGAGGTTTTTCGTGTCGGCTTCCGAGCGGTAGAAGCGCGAGGTGTCGTGGTTGTCGAGGAAAGTGAGCAGGTGCATCGGGTCGGCAAAGACAATGTCTTGCGACAAGTAGTCGTAGAGCCGGCACAGTCCGCCGTATCCGTCGGTAGTCTCTTCGTCGAAGGCCTTGTTCATATGCTCCATCAGCGGGAAGTCCATGACGGTGGGCAGGTAGCTGTTCTGCGGACGGGCAAGCGGGCTGTTTTTCTGCCAGTAGGAGATAAGCACGTTGTTGCCCAGCCAGGTTTCGCCTACGATGTTGAAGCGGGGATACTCGTCGTTTACGGCCTTGCACCAGCGTGCCATCATGTCGAAGTCGGCGTAAGGATGGGTATCCTGCCGTATCCCGTTGATACCGGTGTACTCTATCCACCAGATACTGCTTTGGATAAGATAGGTAGCCACGTGGCGGTTGCGCTGGTTGAAGTCGGGCATCCCCTGGCTGAACCAGCCATCTACTGCAATTTTCTTTTCGTAGTCGGAAGCGTAAGGGTCCGACTGGGTGGCAGTCTTGAAGGTAGTCTGCACGTAGTTGCCTTTGAAGTTGAACCACTCTTTGGAGGGCATATCCTTATATAAATAGTTCTCGTCGCCGCAGTGGTTGAAAATCATGTCCATCACAATCTTCAGGCCTTTGGAGTGTGCCAACTCCACCAATGCGCGAAACTCTTCGTTGCTGCCGAAGCGGCGGTCGGCCTGGTAATAGTCGGTGATGGCATAGCCGTGGTAAGAGCCGCCTTTCATGTCGTTCTCCTGAATGGGGTTGAGCCACACGCTGGTGACGCCCAAGTCGGCGATGTAGTCGAGGTGGTGCGCTATCCCTTTGAAGTCGCCGCCGTGACGGGCGAAGGAGTCATTGCGGTCAACCCTGTCTTCCAGCATTCCGGGGATGACGTCGTTGGAAGTATCGCCGTTGGCAAAGCGGTCGGGCATGATGAGGTAAAGCACGTCGCTTGCGTTGAACCCCTCTGTTTGTGCGGCGTCGGCCCTGCGTTGCTTCAGTTCGTAGGAGACCACCGTCTGCTTCTTGCCTTGTTTCAGGCAGATGTCGAATGTTTGCGGGGCAGCTTCCGAGGTGTTCAGATAGAGGATGAGGTAGTTGGGATTCTCCTGCTTCACCACATCGAGCAGCACGATGTCGTCCGAAGAGATGCTCACCTCGGCAGAGCCAATCTGTTCACCGTACAACAGCACTTGCAGTTCGGGGTTGTTCATACCTGCCCACCAGAAGGAGGGGGCCACTTTCTTTATCGCGCCGGCGGCATACAGCGAACCGCATCCGCAAAGCAATGCAAATAAGATTGCAACTGAAAAAATCTTTTTCATGGTAATGTGTAGTTTTAAAATGTTTGGTCGGCCGGGCCGATGCTGCAAATGTAGGCAGATAGGCTGCTGCCGGAGGGAATTAGAATGTAAATATAAAGGCAATACACGCTTAGAAACTTTATAATGAACCGTTTACCCGATGGCGAAAGAGGGAGAAATACAAACGGAAATTAAAAAACTTTCGGCGCTATATTTCGTATTCACTGCGATATTCCCTATATTTGTCATATCTTAAACAACCGACTTATGAAAACTACCGCTCCTATTTTAGCTTTTCTCTTTATCTATCCGCTTTGGCTGCTGGCTGCTCCCGAAGACAGCAACGTGGCAGTGCTTAAAAGGCTGGATAGCGTTATCAAAAAGAAAGAGACCTATCACATGAAGAAGGAAAAGGAGATTGAAGCGCTGAAAGCGCAGCTTGCCGGGGCGGTTGTGCCTGCCGACCGATACCGGCTCTACGGCTCCTTGTACGATGCTTACCTTCATTATCAGGCCGACTCGGCACTCCACTATATAAACAGGAAGCAGCAGCTTCTTCCCCAACTCGACACTCCGGAGGCGGCCAGCGAGATAATCATCAACCGCGCCACCGTGTTCGGGGTGATGGGAATGTACATCGAAGCCATGAAAGAGCTCGACGGCCTGCGTCCGCAGGAATTAGACACAGCCATGCTGATGTCCTGTTACCAGACTTACCGCGCCTGCTACGGCTGGCTTGCCGACTACACCACCAACAGAGAGGAGAAGAGGAAGTACCTCGAAAAGACGGACTTGTACCGCGACTCTATCATCAGCATCACCATACCTGAGAAACACCGCGCCATCGTGATGGCCGAGAAGTGTATCGTGGCGGGCAAGGCCGATACGGCGTTGGTGATACTCGGCAACGCACTGAAAGAGGCTGCCGACGAGCGGCAGAAGGTGTACATCCACTACACGATGTCCGAAGCATATGCGGCGAAGGGCGACACGCAGAAGGAGGTGTATTACCTGATACTGACGGCAATTGCCGATTTGGAATCTTCGGTGCGCGAGTACGCCTCCTTGCAGAAGCTGGCCTACCGCATTTACGAGCAGGGCGACATAGACCGCGCCTACAAATACCTGAACTGCTCGATGGAAGACGCCGTGGCTTGCAACGCCCGCCTGCGCTTTATCGAGGTGACCGAGTTTTTCCCCATCATCGACAAGGCCTACCGCTTGAAGGAAGAGAAAGAGCGCGCCGTCTTCCGGACGATGCTCGTCAGCGTGAGTATGCTCTCTTTCTTCCTGCTGGTAGCCGTGTTCTACCTTTACCGCTGGATGAAGAAACTCTCGGCGATGCGGCGCGATTTGAGTGTGGCCAACGGGCAGTTGCAGGCGGTCAACGCAGCGCTGGAGCAGACGGGGAAGATAAAGGAGGTCTACATCGCCCGCTATCTCGACCGATGTGTCAACTACCTTGATAAGCTGGAGACGTACCGCCGCTCGCTGGCGAAGTTGGCGATGGCGGCGCGCATCGAAGAACTGTTCAAAGCCATCAAGTCCGAGCAGTTCATCCGCGACGAGCGGTACGAGTTCTACAATGAATTCGACAAATCTTTCCTCACGCTCTTTCCCAACTTCATCACTGCCTTCAACGAATTGCTGGTCGAAGAGGGGCGCATCTACCCCAAGTCCAACGAACTGCTGACAACGGAACTGCGCATCTTCGCACTCATCCGCTTAGGGGTGGTCGACAGCAATAAGATTGCCCATTTCTTAGGCTACTCGTTAGCTACCATCTACAACTATCGCAGCCGGATGCGCAATAAGGCAATCGGCGATAAAGAACGATTCGAACAGGACGTGATGAACTTATAGTCCCGTCAACGGCCAACTGGAGTCGGCCACTCGGACAACTGCCGTCGGCTACTTGGCCGACTCCGGTCGGCCGAATGGTCAACTCCAGTCGGCCGTTGTCGTTTTCGTACTTGCCGTTTCCCCCCTTTGCTTCTTGTCGCCCCTCCCTTGCTGTCTCCACTTCCGGCGGTGAGTTTATACGCACCGTCGGTTACTCGGACGTTCCAGCCCGCTTACGTTGATTGCCGACTGTGGAAGAGAAATCCCTGCGAATCGGTGCAGGCTGCGGCAAGCGTCAGTTAGGAGGCGCTTCCGTTGTATTATTCTGTTTTTCTTTTTACCTTTCCTCTAAAAAGAAAAATCTCCCGCTCTTATATTCGCATGTAACTTAC
>NZ_CAJULN010000053.1 GCF_910586915.1 uncultured Bacteroides sp. | reverse complement strand
ACCGTCCGATTGGACAGATAAAATATTCACTAATTTAATTCAACCAACAGGTAATCTAATATGAAAATTTATTTTTATCTGCCGCTATTGGAACGACAAAATATAAAAATTATCGGCCCAAGCAGGCAATAAATAGCCGGATAGAAGCACATATAAATAAAGGAAAAAAATAAGATGTGCGGCCTTCCAACCGGATTCTGTCCGCAGCCTAAGGAGACTATCTATTCTCCCTGTCGTTTTTGCGGAACACTATAGTGGAACGAACGGAACACTATAGTTGTCCTTGCGTTCCACTATAGTGTTCCGCAAGGATAACTACAGTGGAACGCAATAAATCTGCCTAACGAACCGCGTCCCGACAAGCAACGGGAAGAAAAGAAATAGCTACAGGGATTCATTCGATAAACAAGAGAGGGGGGGGGGAGAACAAAAAAATACCGCCCATAAGATGAACAGCGTCAACCTTAACGAGCGGTATCAAAACACATTATAACAAGGGGCGGTATCGCCCCAAAACCCAACATTTTAGTTTAAGGCAAACGATTGACTGCCAATCATATTGCCACCTTCAAAGATATCAACCCGATAGTTTCCGGCATACAAAAACTCTTCCACATCCCAAAATACACTGATGTTCTGTTCCTCTCCGTTGTATTCGATGTACTTCTTGATGGAATAGGTCAAAGTACGGTTCTCATAGGAGAAGGTATTGGATGCGTTTTTGGTCAGGACGTCGTTGTCGGGTTTGGTGATGCGTATATAAATGGTGCGTTCACCGTTTTCTGCGGTGATGTTCTTGACAATCGTGAAACTGATGGCAAGTTTCACCACATCCTTCACTCGCTTCGCCACTTTGTTCCGCTTGTTACGGGGTTCCACGCGAATATTGGTAGCATCGAGCTGAGCTGCCAATGTCACTTTCTTGTCCAGGTTCTTCTTCTCTTCGGCGAGATTGCTGATTTGCCGAGAAGCCTGGTTGTATTTCGCAGTCACGTCGGCGATGACTATTTTCTGCTGTTCGGTCAGTCTGTTGAGCGAGTCAATCTGGTTGATATAGCCCATCATTACTTTGCGCAGGGTGGCCAGTTCTTTCTTCAGACGACGGATTTCCGTGGCATTCGACGTTTTTACCGTGCGCAGTTCTTCCAACAAACGTTGCGTTTTGAGCTGCTCCTGCTCCAGCAGTTGAGACAGGGAATCGTTGGAGACGGTCATCTTCAACTCGTCATATTGTTGTGCGAAACGGGCATATTCGTTTTCCAAATCTTCCTTGTCCAACTGAAACTCCTGCACCAACTCGCGGTTGACCTGTTTTTCAGTAAACAATAAATAGGTAACGCCGATAATAGCTATCAGCAGAATAGCCACTGCTGCAATAAGAAGACTTTTTTTGTTCATAAGTTTCAGTTATAAATCAGTGATAAATTTGATAACGTGCCGCAAAAGTAATCATTTCGCAACAGAAGTCAAGCGGAAAGGCAGAGAGTTTTTAGAAATAGATGCTCAAAAAGAATACTCCGCCCAATTTAAACAGGCTCTTAACTAAAATTATTATGGAAAAATTTCTTTAATAAGGATTATCGTTGTAATTTTGCCGCGTAAAATAGGACGAAACAAATTATCAACTTTTAAATATATAAGTATTATGTCAAAAGTAACCGTAGTAGGCGCAGGTAACGTAGGTGCTACATGTGCAAATGTACTTGCTTTCAATGAAGTGGCAGACGAAGTAGTAATGCTGGACGTTAAAGAAGGCGTATCAGAAGGTAAAGCAATGGATATGATGCAGACAGCTCAATTGTTGGGCTTCGACACTACAGTAGTAGGCTGCACCAACGACTATGCTCAGACTGCAAATTCCGACGTTGTTGTCATTACTTCAGGTATTCCTCGCAAACCGGGTATGACTCGTGAAGAACTTATCGGTGTAAATGCCGGAATCGTTAAATCAGTGGCAGAAAACATCCTGAAATATTCTCCCAACGCTATCCTCGTTGTTATCTCCAACCCGATGGATACAATGACTTATTTGTCACTGAAGGCTTTGGGCTTGCCGAAAAATCGTATCATCGGTATGGGCGGTGCTTTGGACAGCTCTCGTTTCAAATATTTCTTGTCTCAGGCTTTGGGATGCAACGCCAACGAAGTGGAAGGTATGGTTATCGGTGGTCACGGTGATACGACAATGATTCCGTTGACTCGCTTCGCTACTTACAAAGGCCTGCCCGTAAGCAACTTCCTGTCGGAAGAAAAACTGAACGAGGTAGCTGCCGCTACAATGGTAGGTGGTGCTACGCTGACCAAACTGTTGGGTACTTCTGCATGGTATGCACCGGGTGCGGCAGGAGCTTATGTAGTTGAATCAATCATCCACAACCAGAAGAAGATGATTCCTTGCTCTGTAATGCTGGAAGGCGAATACGGCGAATCTGACCTTTGCATCGGTGTTCCCGTAATCCTCGGCAAGAACGGTATCGAGAAAATCGTTGAACTCGACCTCAACGAAGACGAAAAGGCTAAGTTTGCCGCAAGCGCTGCTGCCGTTCACAAGACGAATGCTGCCTTGAAAGAAGTAGGTGCTCTGTAATCGGAATATCCCGTCTTTTACAATAAGAAAAACAGGGTGGTGTATCAAGCCTGATACACCACCCTGTTTCTTTTTTTCACTTCTTGCCGGGTTTCTCCACCGCCTTCATGCAATAGTAGAACAGCCAGAAAGAATCGCGGTAATTGATTTCCAACATTTTCCGGTTCATCGCCCCTCCTTTCAGCAACGCATGGAAGGAATTAAAATCTTTCACCGTCTTTTCCGCTACCGGATAGTGCTGCAATATATCCGGATATTTCGTAGCCAACACCAGCAAGGCTTCTTCGTAATGACGGGGAAGTTTCACGCCCGAAGGCTTCTGCAACACGCTGAACACTTTGTGGAAGGTATCCATGTCTTTCGATATCAGCAGCCCGCAGAGCAGATAGTCCACGACTTTCCGGTTTTCGGGATAGCGGTCGGCCATCCGTGCCATATCCGAAAGAAAGGTATGTGCGCCTATAAAAAACGGGGAGGCCTTCGGCGCGTCACCTCCATCTTCTGTGCCTGCCGACAGCAGGTATTCGTCGTAGAACTTCGTCAGCCTTGTATGGCAACTCGTATGCTTCATCACCTCCACGTACTTGGCAAGCATCCGATTCTGCCCTTGCCGCATACACGCTTCCATGATTGCGCGCATGGAACGGAAACTGTTTCCGTAAGGAGAAAGTGCTGCGGCTTGGAATGCATTGTGAACCACCTCATTGTCAAGCTCCAAAGCCCGAAAAAACTGTACATTGAAATTGCGGAAAAACTGTTGGTCCATCCGCTCGTAAAAGAAACAGGAAGGCTCCGTGGGGCCGTAAGCAAACAGCCGTTCGGGCAACGCGCCTTTTTCCGAGAGTGCCAACAGCATCCAGCGCAACAAGGACGACTGCTTCCGCGCCATTTCGGGAGTGACACTCCGCAAGATGGAATCCCAATCCCGACGCTCGGCAAGACGGTCGATATGGGCAGCAAACTCCGTCTCTTTCTGCCGGGTGTCCGTCACCTCCCGGTAGGTCGCTCCTCCCAATAGCAGGCAAGGCACCAAATAGGCAAAGAAAGGTGAAGAAAAGAAAGAGCGCTCTCCCCACGCCGCCGGAGCCTTGCGGATGGTGAACAGGCTGACGAGCAACGCCAACCCCACAGCCCCCGCACACCACACGACCGAACGTACCAAAAGCGTATCGGCAAACTGGCCGCTCATAAACCAAACCACCGGAACAAACGAAAGCCACATCAGCCTTTCATTGCGGGTGAGACGGGCAACAATAATATCCGAAGCCAATAGTACAACCGCCACGAACAACGTCTGTACCAAAGCGCCGCCCATACGGAAACGGAAGAACTGCAACAAGCAGGCTCCGATGTATTGCGCCCAGTCGGAAGGAAGCGAAAGCTGTATGTCGGCAAAGTCGGAGGTGAAAGCGAAGAAAGAGTTTCCTTCCAACAGCCAAAGGTAATCAGAAAAAGCGATATACCAAATAAGGAATACAACCGGACATACCAGCAACAAGTGAAATAAAAGCATCTTTTTCATACTCATCTTATTTTTGGGGGAAGAACAAAGCATTGACCTGTTTCTGCGGCAAGATGACCTCGCCCTTTACAAATTCGGGAATGTTATAGGATTTCATACGCAACGTATTGTGACCGGCACGCTGCTGGGGAAGAAGAAAAGGCTTATGTACTTTCCCCTCGCTGTCCATCCAGGCGATGAAAAGCCGCGTATGGCGGCCGTCGAGCCTGCGGCTACTGAACAATATCCAACGGCTGTTTGACGACCACGAGTGGTAGCTTTCGGCTTCGCCGCTGTTCAGTATCTCCACATCGACCTCCTCACCGCCGGGCAGTTTCATCATTTTCAAATCGGACTCCTTGTGCCAGATAGGAAAAGTGGCACAGGCCGCTTTGGTGTACAACAGATAGCGCCCGTCGGGCGAAAGACGCGGGAAAGAGACGCTTCCGCCTGCACGCTCCGCGTTATATATGGTGTCAATGCGTTCGCCGAACCTTCCGGTCTGTTCGTCAAACCCCACCCTGCACAAGCTGTAACGCAGTTTTTTGTAATCCATCGGCATCTGGCAGGGCAAAGCGCCGCAATAGTAGAGCCACTTCCCGTCGGCCGACCACGCAGGAAATGTTTCCCAATGCGCCTCATCCATAAAACGGGGATCGGTAAGCACGCTCTTCGTCTGCGTATCATACAATATCAGGTCAGACTGGAGGTCGTACACCTCCAACGCCTTTTCACCCTCGCTCAAAAACGACTGGCGGGTGACGTTGGAAGAAAACACGATATACCGTCCGTGAGGATGCCACATCGGATAGGTCCCGCTTTTCTTCGGGCCGGTTGTCTCCAACGGCAATTTGCTCAGTTCGCCGTCTTTCCACAAAGCAGTGCCGCCACCCTCGCCCCTGACATGGAACATCATCTGCTGCGGAGAGTAGTCGGCAAAAGAGTGGCAATTGATGCATTTTCCCTTATCGGCACGGTTGGAAACAATCTCTTTCTCTTCAAACGAAGTGAGATTGCGCTGGTAAATGCCCAGCACATTCCATCCCTCATAGCCCGGCTCTATCAGCCGGTAGGCAATCCATTCGTCGATAGCATCCGGCGTCACCCGAATCGTAAAAGGACGGTAACGTACCCCTTCGGGCGAAGAGGAACTCCACACGGATACGGTAATCTCCAGCTCCTTGCCTTTTGAAATATCCAGCATCTCTTTCCACTTCTTCTCCGGGATGCGAATCTCCTGCCCTCCCGTCACCGTCAGCAGCGAGGAACCGCCGCAACCGAAATCGGCACGTATCTCCTGCGCATCCTTCACTTCAAAATTCAACGGGGCTATATTATAAGGTATAGAGGTAAACATATAATCGGGGAAAACAGGCGGATAACCTTCATCGACACTTTGTGCTTCCCGCACATTCTGGCAGGATATTAACAATCCCACGCTTATCATTCCGACAAACCATTTAAAACTCATGATGTATTTATTATTGATTAAAGGTAACTCCGGCAAACATACGGAAAAAAACTCGCTTTTTAACGCAAGTCTCTAAAAAAAGCTAATTCTTTTTGCACTTTCAAGGAAAGCGCATACATTTGCATCGTTGTTTATGCAATTATTGTTTATGTACACAATCTTTAAAAACAAACTGCCTTCATAAACAATTTACATAAGAAACGGGTTATTGAAATAAAAGTATCACCTTATTAATATGCAAGATGCGATGAAAAAGCTATTTCTTCTGACAATTCTGCTAAGCATGACTCCACTACTCAAAGGACAGACAACACTGAGTCTGGATAGTTGCCGTGCATTAGCACTTGCCAACAACAAAGATTTACTGATTAGCAACGAAAAGATAAATGCCGCCCATAACCAACGGAAAGCAGCATTTACCAACTATCTGCCCAATTTCTCGGCTACCGGAACGTACATGAGAAATCAAAAAGAGTTTTCACTGCTGAACAATCAGCAGAAAGATGCCCTGTCCGGACTGGGCAGCAATCTGGCAGGCCCCATACAGCAAGTTGCCGGACAACTTGCCGCAGCACATCCGGAGCTTATTCCGTTGATTACCTCTTTGAGCGGACAGCTAAGCGCCGTGCTTCCTGCCCTCGACCAAGCCGGAAATTCACTGGTAGACGCCCTGCGCACAGACACCAGAAACGTCTATGCAGGCGCCATCACCCTGACCCAGCCTCTTTACATGGGCGGCAAGATACGTGCTTACAACAAAATCACCCGGTATGCCGAAGAGTTGGCGCAACAACAGCATCAAGGCGGTATGCAAGAGGTGATTATGAGTACCGACCAGGCGTACTGGCAAGTGGTTTCATTGGCAAACAAGAAAAGACTGGCGGAAGGTTACCTGAAACTCCTGCAACAACTGGACAGCGACGTGCAAAAGATGATTGCCGAAGGAGTGGCAACCAAAGCCGACGGACTATCCGTGCGGGTAAAGGTCAACGAAGCGGAAATGACACTCACCAAAGTTGAAGACGGACTGAGCCTTGCCCGAATGTTGTTGTGTCAACTATGTGGTATCGACCTCAGCTCTCCCATTGCTTTGGCAGACGAAAACATGGAAGATATTCCGTTGCTTGCAACAGATACCCACATCGATATGCCTGCCGCCTATGCAAACCGCCCCGAAATACGAAGTCTCGAACTGGCAACACAGATTTACAAACAGAAAGTAAATGTCACCCGTGCCGAACATCTGCCCTCCGTCGCACTGATAGGCAACTACATGGTGACTAACCCGTCCGTGTTCAACAGTTTTGAAAATAAATTCAGAGGAATGTGGAACGTAGGCGTCATGGTGCAGATACCCATATGGCACTGGGGAGAAGGAGTCTACAAGACCCGGGCTGCCAAAGCGGAAGAACGCATCGCACAATACCGTCTTCAGGATGCCAGAGAGAAAATAGCACTGCAAGTAAACCAGGCCGCATTCAAAGTGAACGAAGCAGGCAAAAAGCTGGTCATGTCTGCCAAGAACATGGAGAAGGCGGAAGAGAATCTCCGCTATGCCACGCTCGGTTTCAAGGAGGGAGTGATTTCCACCAGCAACGTCTTGGAAGCGCAAACCGCCTGGCTCTCTGCCCAATCGGAAAAGATTGATGCACAGATAGACGTGAAACTGACAGAAATATACCTGCAAAAATCTTTAGGAACCCTTAAATAGTAAATAACATCACATAAAACTTATCATATGTCATCTACAAAATCGCAAAACAGTAATATGCTACTTGCATTTCTCACCTTGTTGGGAGTCATTGCCATTGTTGCAGTCGTTGGTTTTTTCATGCTTCGCAAAGGTCCCGAAATTATTCAGGGACAGGCCGAAGTGACCGAATACCGTGTATCGAGCAAAGTTCCGGGACGCATCTTGGAATTCCGGGTGAAAGAAGGACAGCAGGTAAACGCCGGCGACACATTGGCCATCCTCGAAGCTCCGGATGTGGTAGCCAAAATGGAACAGGCACGCGCCGCAGAAGCCGCAGCAGAGGCACAGAACAAGAAAGCCATCAAAGGAGCACGCCAAGAACAGATACAGGCTGCTTATGAAATGTGGCAGAAGGCACAGGCGGGAGTCACGATTGCCGAGAAGTCATACACCAGAGTGAAAAATCTGTTTGAGCAGGGAGTGATGCCCGCACAGAAATTGGACGAGGTTACCGCACAGCGCGATGCCGCCATTGCCACCGAAAAAGCCGCGAAAGCACAATATACGATGGCAAAGAACGGGGCCGAACGTGAGGACAAAATGGCTGCGGAAGCCTTAGTGAACCGTGCCAAAGGGGCCGTTGCCGAGGTCGAGTCTTACATCAGAGAGACTTATCTTATTGCTTCGGCAGCCGGAGAAGTATCCGAGATATTCCCCAAAGTGGGCGAATTGGTAGGCACCGGCGCTCCCATTATGAACATTGCGCAGCTCAACGATATGTGGGTGACATTCAACGTACGCGAAGACCTGCTCAAGAACCTGACAATGGGAAGCGAATTCGAAGCCATCGTCCCTGCATTGGACAACCGTACCATCAAGCTGAAAGTGAATTACATGAAAGACCTGGGCAGCTACGCCGCATGGAAGGCTACCAAAACCACCGGCCAGTTTGACCTGAAAACATTTGAAGTGAGAGCCGTGCCGGAAGGAAAAGTAGAGAATCTTCGCCCGGGAATGTCGGTCGTTATCAATAAATAAGTATGAGAGAGCGAACAAAGAAACATATCGCATTGTGGCGGGTCATGCAAAGAGAAGCCCGGCGGCTGGTATCGCGGCCGCTCTATCTCTTCTGCATGATTATCGCTCCGCTTTTCTGCTATGTGTTCTTCACAACTTTAATGGATACGGGACTGCCGAAGGATCTTCCCGCCGGTGTAGTGGACATGGACAATTCGTCCACTTCCCGCAACATCGTGCGCAACCTGGACGCTTTCTCACAGACGGGCGTAACCGCCCATTACAGCAATGTGACGGATGCGCGTATCGCCGTTCAGGAAGGAAAAATCTACGGGTTCTTTTACATCCCCAAAGGTTTGTCGGCAGAAGCACAAAGCCAACGGCAACCGAAGATTTCCTTCTACACCAATTATTCGTACCTCATTGCAGGCTCACTGCTTTTCAGAGACATGAAAATGATGGGAGAGCTTACGGCAGGTTCCGCTGCACGCACCATGCTATATGCCAAAGGGGCTACGGAAAGCCAGGCAATGGGATTTCTGCAACCCATCGTCGTCGACACGCACCCTTTGAACAATCCCTGGCTGAACTATTCGGTATATCTATGCAATACGCTGATACCGGGTGTGCTTATGTTGCTTATATTTATGATAACCGTTTATTCCATCGGAGTGGAGATTAAAGACCGCACCTCGCGCGAATGGTTACGCATGAGCAACAACTCCATCTATATCGCCTTAGCGGGAAAATTACTTCCACACACGGCAGTCTTCTTCCTCATGGGGATATTCTATAATGTATATCTGTACGGATTCCTCCATTTTCCCTGCAATAGCGGTATCCTTCCGATGATATTTGCCACACTTTGCCTGGTACTGGCGTCGCAATGTTGCGGAATCCTTATGATAGGCACATTACCCACCCTACGCCTGGGACTGAGTTTTGCTTCGCTATGGGGGGTCATATCGTTCTCCATTTCGGGATTTTCCTTTCCGGTGATGGCGATGCACCCTGTATTGCAGGCTTTAAGCAACCTGTTTCCGTTGCGCCACTATTTCCTGATTTACGTAGACCAGGCACTCAACGGATACAGCATGGCTTATTCGTGGAACAACTATATGGCTTTATTAATATTCATGATGCTTCCTTTCTTCGTGGTTCACCGCTTGAAAAAGGCGTTGATTTACTATAAATACATACCCTAAATGAAAGATATAAAATTAAAAGACAAGATATTGCAAGGCATCCACGACCTGTTTTATATCTGGAAACAGGAGTTCCGGACTACTTTCCGCGACCAGGGGGTACTGATATTCTTTATACTCGTGCCGCTGGGCTATCCGTTGTTGTATAGCTTCATCTACGACAATGAGGTTGTGCGTGAAGTTCCCGCCGTTGTCGTCGACGGTTCCCATTCGTCCCTCAGTCGTGAATACCTCCGGAAAGTAGACGCTACCCCCGATGTGCAAATCGTATCTCACTGTGCCGATATGGAAGAGGCCAAGCAGATGCTTAAGAACCGACAAGCGTATGGCATCATTTATATCCCGACCGACTTCAGCGACAACATTGCCCGGGGGAAACAGACGCAAGTCAGTCTTTATTGCGACATGAGCGGACTGCTTTATTACAAATCCATGCTGATAGCCAATACCGCCGTCTCGCTGGATATGAACAAGGATATCAAAATTTCCCGCAGTGGGAACACAACCGACCGCCAGGACGAAATCACCGCTTATCCGATAGAGTATGAAGAGATTTCGATATTCAACCCGACTGCCGGATTCGCCGCTTTTCTGATTCCCGCCGTGCTGGTGCTGATTATCCAGCAGACTTTGTTGCTCGGTATCGGTCTGTCTGCCGGAACGGCACGCGAAAACAACCGGTTCAAAGACCTTGTACCTATCAACCGGCATTACAACGGTACTTTACGAATCGTACTCGGAAAAGGGCTCAGCTATTTCATGGTCTATGTATTGATTGCTTTCTACGTACTACACATCGTGCCACGACTATTCAGCCTCAACCAAATCGGGCAACCCGGTTCATTGATACTGTTCGTTCTCCCGTACCTTGCCGCCTGCATTTTCTTTGCAATGACGGCCTCCATTGCCATCCGTAACCGCGAAACGTGTATGCTGATTTTCGTATTCACATCCGTTCCTCTGTTATTCATCTCCGGCATTTCCTGGCCGGGTGCCGCCATTCCTCCGTTCTGGAAATATCTGTCGTATATATTCCCGTCTACTTTCGGAATCAACGGCTTTGTGAAAATCAATAACATGGGAGCGACTTTGAGCGAAGTGGCTTTTGAATACAAGGCTCTGTGGCTACAAGCAGGATTCTACTTCCTCACCACCTGCGGGGTATATCGCCGCCAAATCCTGATGAGCCGCAAACACATCATCGAAAGATACAAGGAACTGAAAGAAAAAGAGCGATTATCGAAACAGCCTACCCAACACGGATAGCGTACAACACATTAAAATATAATTGCAAAAATCAGGCTTTTGCAATTATTAACTTCCTATATATTGTTTAATTACGAAACATTCGTAGATTTGCGAAGTATTCGTAATTAAACAATATATCTATGGAAAAGTTAACTATACAAGAAGAAGAGGTAATGATTTACGTCTGGGAATTGCAAAGCTGTTTTGTAAAAGACATCGTTGCAAAGTACACGCAACCCGTTCCGCCATACACCACTGTCGCTTCCATCGTAAAGAACCTCGAACGCAAAGGATACGTCACCTCCAAACGGGTGGGGAATACCTATCAATATACTCCTGCTATTCGCGAAAATGAATACAAACGTCATTTTATGAGTAGCGTGGTGCGCAATTATTTTGAGAACTCTTACAAAGAAATGGTTTCATTCTTTGCCAAAGACCAAAAGATTTCGGCCGATGACCTGAAGGACATCATCGACCTGATAGAGAAAGGAAAAGAAAACCAATAGCCCCCCTCCGCCATGACTCCCGAATTAGCCTATTTTCTAAAGACAAATGTAGCGATAGCTCTGTTTTATGCATTCTACCGGCTATTTTTCTATAAAGACACCTTTTTCTACTGGCGCCGGACGGCTTTGCTATGTTTCTTTGCCGTCTCTCTGTTGTATCCGTTGCTGAATATCCAGGAATGGGTAACGGCTCACGAACCGATGGTGGCAATGGCCGATTTCTATGCCAACATCATCCCCTCGGAACCAATCATCGTATCCCAACAGGAAACGGCGATGACCCAACGGGAGTTGACCATGCTCTGTATCACCGTCATTTATTGGGCGGGAGTGTTGCTATTAGGCCTGCGTTTCCTCATTCAGTTGGGGAGCATCGTACGGCTGCACTTCCAATCTCCGCAAAGTACCATACAAGGAGTACGGGTGCATCTCTTGAAGAGAGCAAGCGGGCCTTTTTCTTTCTTCCGGTGGATTTTTATCCCCCCCTCCTCGCACACGGAAGCTGAAATAAGCGAAATAATCACCCACGAAGAGACACACGCCCGCCAATATCACTCGATAGACGTACTCGTGAGCGAACTGATGTGTATCTCCTGCTGGTTCAACCCGTTCATCTGGCTGATGAAACGCGAAGTAAGAGGAAACCTCGAATACATGGCCGACCATCATGTGCTGGAAACGGGGCACGACTGTAAATCCTACCAGTATCATTTATTGGAACTGGCTCATCACAAGGCTGCAGCAAATTTATCAAATAGTTTCAATGTTTTACCACTCAAAAACCGTATTAAAATGATGAACAAACAAAGAACAAGGAAAATAGGAAGAACGAAGTATCTGATGTTTCTTCCTTTGGCTACCCTGTTGCTGATTATCAGCAATATCGAAACGGTGGCACGCACAACCAAGAAATTCGTAAAAGAAGCAGAAGTATCCGAGTTCCAACCGAAGAGTGAGTCCGACTCCCTTGTATTTCAGGTAGTAGAAGTCATGCCTGAGTTTCCGGGCGGAGTAAATGCGCTGTTGGAATACCTGGCAAAGAATACCAAATATCCGGCCGAAGCACAAGCCAAAAGTGCACAAGGGCGGGTAATCGTGAAGTTCGTTGTCAAAAAAGACGGAAGCATATCGGACATCAAAACAGTTCGAAGCATAGAACCCTCTCTCGACAAAGAAGCCGAACGGGTGATTGCTACCATGCCGAAATGGAAACCGGGAATGCAACGAGGAAAAGCGGTAAATGTACAATACTCCATACCCGTTGCGTTCCGCCTGAGCGGCTCTCCACAACAGGCCAAAGCGGAAGAGGTAAAGCAATCGGACTTGGAAGAGATAGTCGTAGTAGCATATGCCCCTAAAGAAGATAATGCTATCAATGAAGCACAACCAAAGATAAACGATAATGAACCCACGTTCAAGATGGTGGAAACAATGCCCAAATTCCCCGGTGGAACTGTAGGCATAATGAGATATCTGGCAAAAAATGTCAAATATCCGGTGAAAGCACAACAAAACAAAGAGCAAGGAAAAGTTGTCGTGCAAATGATTGTCGGTAAAGACGGAAGCATATCCAATGTAAAAATATTACATAGCGTAACCCCGGCACTCGATGCGGAAGCCATCCGCGTGGTAAGCTGTATGCCGAAATGGGAACCGGGACTGCAACGCGGACAAGCGGTTGCCGTGGAATATACCCTCCCTATTGTATTCCGCTTAGAACAGGGCAAATAATATAAAAGAGCCGACGGTGAGTCATCATTCACCGCCGGCTCTTTCAGATATACCGTTGATAATTACTTATGCATTTCCACCACCTTCGTCGGGGCCATCTCGATGTTCCGGCGGTCTACCTGGCGGACAACACTTGCGGCCAGTGACAAGAAAGCACGTCCGGTTATGGTATCCTCGTCCAATGCGACAGGTGTGCCGTTGTCTCCCCCTTCGCAGATGCTCTGCACAATAGGAATCTGTCCCAACAACGGAACATTCATCTCTTCCGCCAACTTCTTGGCTCCTTCTTTGCCGAAGAGGTAATATTTGTTTTCCGGCAGTTCGGCAGGCGTAAACCAGGCCATGTTCTCCACCAGGCCGAGAATGTGCACATTCACCTTATCATTGGTAAACATATTGATTCCCTTACGGGCATCTGCCAAAGCCACCGCCTGCGGAGTGCTGACAACGATAGCGCCCGTCATTGCCAGCGTCTGAACAACAGTCAGATGAATATCGCTGGTTCCGGGCGGGAGGTCTATCAGAAAATAGTCCAGGTCGCCCCAAGCCGCATCACCTATCAACTGCTTCAAGGCGTTGCTTGCCATTCCGCCGCGCCACAAGGTAGCCTGGTCGGGGTCGACAAAGAAACCGATAGACAGCAGTTTCACTCCATACTTCTCGACCGGGATAATCAAATCGCGGCCCTCTATGCGTTCGGCATACGGACGTGCATCCTCCACCTGAAACATCTTCGGCATCGAAGGCCCGAAAATATCGGCATCGAGCAGACCGACCTTATAACCCAACTTCGCCAAAGCAACCGCCAGATTTGCCGATACGGTAGACTTGCCTACACCGCCCTTTCCCGAAGAGATACCGACGATGTTCTTCACTTGCGGGAGCATCTTGCCGACTTCCGGCCGGGGAGCCTGCTTGCTTTCCGTTGTTATCGTCACCTGCACGTCGGGAGAAACATAGGTATGGATAGCCGTCTCCGCAGACTTCAACATTGATTTCATAAACGGGTCGGTAGGCTTCTCAAATATCAGCGAAAAGCTGACATTCATACCGTCGATACGGAGATTGTCGGCAACCATCTCCGCTTCTATCAGATTCTTTCCCGTACCGGGATAACGCACCGTTGCCAATGCATCCAATATCAATTTAGGATAAAGAGTCATTTCTATTTACTATTTGACAAATTACTGTTTTCTAATTATTTGCTTGTGCTCAGTCCGCTACGCTTGCTACGGTTGTAGCTGCGGTATGAGTCAAGTTCTATCTCCACATCGGGTTCCTGCAGTTCGCCTTCTTGCGGAAGCCGGAACTTGATATACTTGATATTCAAGCCACGGTCGAGCCACTGTTGTTCATAATAGGTCTTGATACCGAGAATATCGTCTACCAAATCGGAGTGATACAAATCTTCCGTCATAAACTCTACGGGGAGGCGGTTGGCTTCTATCATGTATTTTGTATAGGTAAACATGAAGTTGCTGTCCGTTTTCAGATGCACGATTCCGTCGGGTTGCAGAAACTTGCGGTATCTTTGCATAAAGTAGGTGGATGTCAGTCGTTTGGTTGCCTTTTTCATCTGCGGGTCGGAGAAGGTGAGCCATATTTCGCTCACTTCGCCTGCGGCAAAGAAACGTTCGATGATTTCGATATTCGTACGGAGGAAAGCTACATTCTTCATCCCTGCCTGTAATGATTCCGTTGCTCCCGTCCACATACGGGCGCCTTTTATATCGACTGCGATAAAGTTCTTTTCGGGAAACATTTTTCCCAACCCTACGGTGTATTCGCCACGCCCGCAACCCAGTTCGAGCACTATCGGGTGATCGTTCTTGAAAAACTCTTCATGCCATTTTCCTTTCATCTCAAAGGGCACGTTATCTACTGCCGAATAGGGATATTCGAACACATGCGGATAACTTGCCATGTCGGCAAACTTTTCTAATTTATTCTTTCCCATATCAATACTGATTAGGTCGCAAAGGTACTTATTTTGATGCACCGGACAAAAAAAACGGAGTGCGGATTTCTCCGTACTCCGTTCTCCTTTTACCGGACGCTTGATTGTGTCCGTTATGTTATCAAGCCTGCTGTGCTTTGAGGTCTTCATAGAAAGCTGCGCGAGCTGCCTGCATATAGGGCATCAAGAACAGGAAACCGATACCGAGCGTAAAGCAGCAGAGAATTCCCCATCCGATGAAGCTCAGGTCGAGCATGAACAACTTCATTTTGTTGCCATCCATCATAGCCATACTCTTTTCGATGGCTTCATTGTTCTTCAACTGCAACTCGTCTTTCAGAATAAAATCGGTCATTGCATACGAATAGCCTTTGATGACACCCGGAACAACCAGCAGCATAGACCACAAAACGGTGTAGATAGCCTGCAATGCTTTCGTTCCCACGATACGGCCGTAATCCTTGAAAGCCTCGAACAAAGTTCCGAAGTCCACATCGCCTGCGCCACGACGCAATGCAAGCATCAATACCATAAAGCCGTAAGTTACCGGCAATCCGACTAAAATGACTCCCACTACCGGAATGTAGGATGACACACCGGTGATACCCAATGTAATCAACGCAGCAATAGCTGCCATAGGCCACTTACCTTGAAGCGCCTTACGTGCCTCGGCACGCAATTCTGAATTTTCTTTCAACATGATAATTTAGATTAGATAAATGTGTGTTTATATGTGGACGCCGGTTACTCTACGACGGTTACCCATCCATGAGTGTCCGGCTCGTCGCCATACTGAATTCCGCGCAACTTATTGTATAGCTTAGTGCAGACAGGTCCCGGTTTGCCGTCTTTGGAGATAACGTACGATTTTCCGTTCTCGAGGTCGTCGATACGTTGAATCGGGCTGATTACCGCAGCAGTTCCGCAAGCGCCGGCTTCTTCGAACGTAGCCAGTTCTTCTTCCGGAATGGGACGGCGTTCTACCTTAAGCCCCATATCTTCCGCCAACTGCATCAGGCTCTTGTTGGTGATGGAAGGCAGGATGGAGGTCGACTTCGGTGTGATGTACGTATTGTCTTTGATGCCGAAGAAGTTGGCAGCGCCGCATTCGTCGATGTATTTCTTCTCCTTTGCATCGAGATAGAACTCGC
>NZ_CAJULN010000052.1 GCF_910586915.1 uncultured Bacteroides sp. | reverse complement strand
GATAATTTTAATTTGAACGCAAAGATAGTGCACTTTCGAGTATTAACATAACATACCCACAGGGGTTTCGCACTGACCCAGTTCTTGCAAATATGCAAGTCAAATAATTTACCCTTCGTCTTAATCTATTCTTATGGAAATCGGGATAAAGATGAAGGGTAAATTATTATTCTGTAAGCTAATTGGAAAGCAATTGCTTGTCCCGTATCAACATTTGATATTCAGTTCATTCAATACCTTGCGTATTGCCTCAAACGTAGTGATGCGGGTGGGAACCAACGGCAACCGGAGTTTGTTTTCAATCATTCCCATTGCATTGAGCATTGATTTCACTCCTGCAGGGTTTCCGTCTACAAACAGCAGGTTGAATAATTCCGTAAAACGGTGGTGGATAGTCAGCGCATTAGCAAAATCTCCTTGAAGTGCCAAACGCATCATGCGGCTGAATTCACGGGGAAATGCATTGCCAATAACCGATATAACACCCACAGCGCCTAACGTTATAAGAGGGAAAGTAATACCATCGTCACCGGAAATCACATTAAAGTTTTCCGGTTTGTTTTTGATAATGTCGTCCATCTGCGTGATATTGCCGGATGCTTCTTTGATGGCAATCACATTACTGAAATCGCGGGCAATACGCAAAGTAGTCTCAGCGGTCATATTTACACCTGTACGTCCCGGCACATTATACAGCACGATGGGAAGTTCCGTCGCTTCGGCAATCGCCTTGTAATGCTGGTAAATTCCTTCCTGTGAAGGTTTATTATAATACGGTACAACAGACAATATCGCGTCAACTCCCGTGAAATCATCGTTCTTCAATGTCTCTACAATGGCACGGGTGTTATTACCGCCTACCCCTAGCAGAATAGGAATTCTTCCGTTCACACGGTCAATTACCATCTTTTTTATGATTTTCTTCTCTTCCTCGGTGAGAGTCGGCGTTTCGGCCGTAGTTCCTAACACACACAAGAAATCCGCATTATTCTGCAATAGATAGTCCACCATGCGCATCAAAGCGTCATAGTCAACACTCTCATCCTCTTTGAAAGGAGTAATCAGTGCTACCCCCATTCCTTTCAATTTAGTCTGTATCATGAGTTTTAATTATAATCTCTAATTTATGCAGTGGCAAAAGTACAAATATTTTTCTTATCTTACGATATAAGTTTCAGAAATTCCTCTTCACTCAGTATGGTTATTCCAAGTTTCTTCGCTTTTTCCAGTTTTGCGGGGCCCATATTGTCTCCGGCAAGGATAAAACTTGTTTTGGCGGAGATGCTTCCTACGTTCTTGCCACCGTTTTTTTCAATAATCTCTTTATATTCGTCACGCGAATGATGGGTAAATACACCACTGATAACAATGGATTTCCCGGCCAACTTGTCCGTATATCCGCTTAAATCCTCCTCGGTGCGATAAAGTTGCAGCCCGGCCTCTTTGAGCCGACCGACTAACTCACTGTTGGATTCGCCTGCGAAATATAAAAGGATACTCCGCGCTATTTTTTCTCCGATTTCATCAATACCAATCAGTTTTTCGAGAGTTGCCTGCTGCAATTCGTCTATATTCTCAAAGGATTTTGCAATCTTCTTTGCGACAGTCTCACCGACAAAACGGATTCCCAAAGCGAAAATCACACGTTCGAAAGGGACTGTTTTGCTTTGAGCAATGCCTGTTATAATATTCTCTGCCGATTTTTCTCCCATACGCTCCAGTCCCTTGATATCGTCAGTTGTGAGGTTGTACAAATCGGCCATGTTCTTGATTAGCCCCAAACGATAGAACATATCTACCGTCTCTGGACCCAATCCGTCAATATTCATTGCTTTGCGGCTGATAAAATGCTCGATTTTTCCTTTAATCTGTGGAGGACACGCCGTTTCATTCGGACAATAATGGGCGGCTTCTCCTTCATATCTAATTAACTTACTGCCGCATTCGGGACAATTGGCGATAAAGCATACTTTCTCACCAAGCATAAAACTGCGCGCATCTGTATCCACGCCTGTGATTTTGGGAATGATTTCACCTCCTTTTTCCACATAAACCATGTCTCCGATATGCAAGTCAAGTCCTTCGATGATGTCTGCATTGTGCAAAGATGCACGTCTTACGACCGTTCCCGAAAGCTGTACAGGTTCCAAATTCGCTACAGGAGTGACAGCGCCGGTTCTGCCTACCTGATAGGTCACTTTATTCAAGCGCGTCAAGGCGCGTTCCGCCTGAAACTTATATGCAATCGCCCATCGGGGGGATTTTGCCGTAAATCCTAAGTTCTTCTGTTGTCGCAAGCTGTTTACCTTCAAGACAATCCCGTCGGTGGCAACCGGCAGATTCTTGCGTTCCACATCCCAATAATTGATAAATTCAAAGACTTCTTCCAATGTCCGGCACTTGCGCGTCAGGTCGGAAGTTTTGAAGCCCCATTTCGCGGCCTCCTGAAGATTTTCGTAATGGCCGTCGCAAGGCAGATTGTCGCCCAGTAGGTAATACAAGTATGCATCCAACTTGCGGGAAGCCACGATGGAGGAATTCTGCAACTTCAACGTACCGGAAGCTGCATTGCGTGGATTGGCAAAAAGCGGCTCTTCACGCGCTTCTTTCTCGCGGTTCAGTTCTTCAAACACTTCCCACGGCATAAGAATCTCTCCGCGAATCTCAAAAGCGGCAGGATAGCCGTTGCCGTGAAGTACAAGCGGAATGGAGCGTATCGTTTTTACATTGTCGGTCACATCGTCTCCTTTCTCGCCATCGCCACGGGTAACAGCACGAATCAGTTTCCCGTTTTGATAGGTCAATGAAATCGAAGTACCGTCGTATTTCATTTCACAGCAAATCTCAAAATCTTCGTTGAGCGCCTTGCGCACACGCTCGTAAAAGTCCGTCACTTCCGCTTCGGAATAAGTGTTTGCTAACGACAGCATGGGATACTTGTGTGCTACTTGCGTAAAGTTCTTATTCAGGTCGCTTCCCACGCGCATGGTAGGCGAGTTGTCGTCTTTGTATTCTGGATGCGCCTGCTCTAAGTCCTGAAGTTCACGCATCATGTCGTCAAACTCCTTGTCCGATATTTCGGGAGTGTTCAACACATAATAATTATGATTATGCCGGTGAAGTTCGGCACGCAACTCTTCTATTTTTTTCTTTATATCCATGATTTCTTCGATTGTTTAAGGCAAAAATACAGGTTTATCTTTGAATATTTGTACTTTTGCGAAAAATTAAAAGATTATGCGTATTGATATTATAACAGTTTTGCCCGAAATGATTGAAGGTTTCTTTAATTGTTCCATTATGAAACGAGCTCAGAACAAAGGACTTGCGGAAATACATATTCACAACCTGCGTGACTATACCGAAGATAAATATCGTCGTGTCGATGATTATCCTTTCGGCGGTTTTGCCGGAATGGTGATGAAGATAGAACCCATCGAACGTTGCATCAACGCTCTTAAAGCAGAACGGGAGTATGACGAGGTAATCTTCACTACTCCCGACGGAGAACAATTCAGCCAGCCAATGGCAAACAGCCTTTCGCTGACACAGAACCTTATCATCCTTTGTGGACATTTCAAGGGGATTGATTACCGCATCCGAGAGCATTTGATTACGAAAGAAATCAGTATCGGAGATTATGTACTGACAGGCGGCGAACTTGCCGCAGCAGTTATGGCTGATGCCATTGTGCGAATCATTCCTGGGGTTATCTCCGACGAACAATCTGCGCTTTCGGATTCTTTCCAAGACAACTTGTTGGCAGCACCCGTATATACCCGCCCTGCCGATTATAAAGGTTGGAAAGTTCCCGATATTCTATTGTCCGGCCACGAAGCAAAGATTAAAGAATGGGAGTTGCAACAGTCGTTGGAACGCACCCGAAAACTTCGCCCCGACCTGTTGGACGAATAAAGACAATTTGTAAATAAAAACGACGGTGAGAATTGGCTTTTTTCTCACCGTCGTTTTTATTAATGTCCATTACCTGGAAGTTCTACTTGCTACTCTCTCCTCCAAACACGACCTTCTTTTCAATCATCATCTCCGGCCTTGTTTCGCACCTCGAGATTCGGAGGGGAAGTAACATTTCTCCAAGCGATGTCGTGCGAATGGTTATTGTATGTTTACTATCATACCTCAAGTGCACCGATAATATCCTTGACTGATTTGTATCCGTGTTTATCTAAGTAATTGTTTATACCATCTTCTACTTTGATTGTAACAGCCGGATCTATGAAATTAGCCGTACCAATTTGGATGGCGGACGCACCTGCCAACATGAACTCAACCGCATCTTTCCAATTCGTGATACCGCCCAAACCAATGACAGGAATCTTTACCGCTTTAGCAACTTGCCACACCATACGTAATGCAATGGGTTTTACGGCTGCTCCGGACATTCCGCCTGTTACAGTCGACAAAATAGGACGTCTACGCTCCGCATCAATCGCCATTCCCAACAAAGTATTGATTAACGATACGCTGTCTGCACCGCTTTCTTCTGCCGCGCGAGCTATTTCTGTGATGTCAGTGACGTTCGGCGAAAGTTTTACAATAAGTGTCTTTTTGTAAGCTGAACGCACTGCTTTCACTACTTCTGCAGCACCTTTGGCTGACACACCAAATGCCATACCACCTTGCTTCACATTCGGGCAGGATATGTTCAATTCTATGGCAGGAATCTTGTCAAGTTCATTAATGATTTCTGCTGTTTTCACATAGTCTTCAACAGCAGAACCCGAAACATTTACAATCATATTCGTTTGAATGTCCTTTATGCGAGGATATATGTGCTCTACAAAGTAATCCACGCCCTTATTTTGCAATCCTACAGCGTTTAACATTCCCGAAGGAGTTTCGGCCATACGCGGATAAGGATTTCCTTCACGTTTGTGAAGAGTAGTTCCCTTTACAATAATACCACCTATTCGCGCTATATCAATGAAATCTGAGAACTCTTCACCATATCCAAATGTACCGGAAGCCGTCATCACCGGGTTCTTCATTTGCAATTCACCAATGTTTACACTTAAATCTGCCATAGTAGTTTATTTATATTAAAAACAGGACCTTCTTTACAAACACATAAGTGACCTTCTGTCGTATTTTCCACACAGCACAAGCACGCGCCAATACCACAAGCCATTGTATTTTCCAATGAAACTTCGCATTCTATCTGATTAGTTTTGGCATATTTTGCCACTGCCATCATCATTGGTTTAGGGCCACACGTGTAAATTTGCTCAAAACGTACTTTATTTAATATAGAGTGTTGGGTGACATATCCTTTTTCTCCATGACTACCGTCCTCTGTAGTGGTGTACACTTCGCCGTATTTGGCGAATTCCTCCAGTTGCAACAAGTCTTTATCGCTACGCGCCCCTAAAAGGAACGTTGGTTTATGGCCATTTTTAACTAATTGTTCACCCAAATATAGCATAGGAGCCGTGCCGACACCACCACCAACCAACAGTAACTTATCAGAAAGAGTCTGAGGCATTGTGTAGCCATTTCCCAACGGAAGCACGGTATTGATTACATCGCCCGGTTTTGCCTCCGCCAAGCGTTTTGTTCCGTCTCCGACCAACTGAATCAGAAACCATACTTCGTTTCGTTGTTTATCTACAAAATTAATGGAAATAGGACGACGCAGGAATGTAGTAGACGAGCCGTCCACCCGAAGTTCGGCAAACTGCCCCGGTAGCATTTCGGGCAGTAACGATTGAGAGGTCAGCTTTAGCAATACATAATTAATATGCAATCTGATATTCTCAGTAACCGTCAAATCTAAAATAAATTTCTTCATGTATGGATATAAAAAGTATAAATTCGTATTCCAAGTGCAAAGATACAGGAATTTGCTCAAACCTGCGATTTTACCACTTATTTTTCAGGCCGAAACGTTTCGTAGGTATTGTCATCAAAGAAAATTCTTATTTCAGTTATTTTCCTAACAGGCTTTTCTATGTACCTAATTTCCTGCTTTACAATCTCTTTAGATATGTTTTCGGCACTTTTTGTTGCTATTTCCTTGCGATTTTCCGGAGCAATCGTCTCTTTGAACGAATTTACGAGACTCTCGTCAAACAAAGAGGGTTGATAATCGCCATCAGAAGAGGCAGAGGAAGGTTCTTCATCAGAAGCCAACATTTCACCTTTGCCATACAGCAACCATTCAAGATTTATATAACTATAAGTCTGGTGTATTTTCATCACCACTTCCAAACTTGGCTTGTTTCTATCATTCAAAATATGAGAAAGAGTAGACTGCTGCACTTTGATTGTTTCAGCAAAAACTCTGGGAGGAACTTTTTCCCTCTCCATAATCATCCTAATTCTGTCTTTTATTTCCATACTACCTATATTGAGTCACATTTGTATGTACTAAATGCTGATTTCACAAAAATATATATGAATCTTATCAATATACAAAGGTAAAAATTTTAATTCACAAAACCAAATTACAAATATAAAACATCAAATATCACAAAAATATTACCTAATTTACCTTTCTAACATTACGCTTGTACTAAAGAAGAAAACGCTGTACTTTAAAATAATATTTCATGTTTAATAAATACCGATTATTTATTGATAATCATCTGTTTATTTATAATATATAGATTTCTAACAGATAAATTTACAAAAGTATCACAAACTCAACTGGTCCATTTATAGCGAAGAATGAAATAAAAAGTATATATAACTGATATTCAATTTAATAATATGCGTAATATTGAATGTTAAACGCCTCTCCTACTACATTCATACATTACCATTCAATTCTGTAAATTTAGATAATAATATTTGTATATCATTTCTTTTAATCACATATGTATTGGTTTTGCATTTATACTAAGTATGTTTGTATATTAATAAATATACAAACGTAAATTATATAAGTTGCATCTGCAATAAAATAAAGGATAAATCCCATTATTTACGGATGTATTTTCATCTTTTACCAAATCATCTTTTACATTCCACTACAAAACTAAGAATCCTTGCAATATTTTCGAGCATTTACCCGATTCGCTATTTTTTTTCAATTATAGAAGGGCTATTTTTGATATAAAAATCTATTATACAGTAAATTAATACCTATTTTTTAGTTGCCTTATTGGGTTGAAATAGAAAAATGAAGCGATTATTCCTCTAATAATCCTCAAACTATCAAAATGATATCTTGAAATTACTCTTAGAAAGGGAAGTTTTCTACTTTATCACTAACAAATAGGCCTTATCCTCAAAAAGAAGAATCATGCCCGAAGCGATTCAATGAAAATGGAATGAAAAGCTCAGATGCACCAGATATAAAAGAAGGAAAAGAGCAGTAGAAAAGACAAAGAGTAAAATGCAACCAATCTATTGTTTGATTTTTTATTCAAAAAACGAGCTTATATTCCGAGCGGGAACAGGAAATCATTGGAAAACAAAAAGGGCTTATACTTTATACTATCTATAGTAAAAGTACAAGCCTTTTAATGGTATTGGGAACTTGCTCTCTCTAATGCAAAATATTAAACACCAATTCGCGAAGAATGTCCCCGTCTGACATCGAACTGTTTTTTACTCCCTTTGACTTTGCATCAGCATATCGTATTTCACCAACAATCTGCATAGTCTTTACTCCACTGTATTTCCGCATGGCAGCCAAGTAATCTTTCGCTTGCCAGGGCGTCTTTAATCCCAGCATATTGGCAATGCCCTGCTCCGATTTTTCAGGTGCATAATATGCCAGCATCAGGTTGGAATAAAAGTTGAACAACAGAGACAATGTCATCTGTATCGGGTTCGTTTTCGGATTTTTTTCAAAATATTTTATTATCTTATTGGCTTTAAGAATATCCTTTTCCACAAGAGCGCTCCGCAGTTCGAAGTTATTATAATCCTTGCTTATACCGATATTCTTTTCTATCTGTTCGGGAGTTACACGTCGCTGTCCGGCGGGCAAAGTGATAATTAGTTTCTCCAGTTCTCCGGTCAGGCGACTTAAATCGGAACCGACAAAATCGGCCAACATGGCGGTGGCTTTAGGCTCCATATCTACCCCCTTACGTTTCATATAAGAAGAAATAAAGGCCGGCAACTGTGCATCTTTTATCTTCTTCGACTCAAACAACACGCCTACCTTATCTATTTCGGCAGCCAACTTTTTCCTTCGGTCCAACGTACCATGCTTATGACATATCACCAAAATAGTAGAAAGCAACGGTTTCTGAAGATAATAAGACAACTCTTCCATATTGCGGATTGCCTGCGCTTCTTTTACCACTACCACCTGATGTTCAGACATCATCGGATAACGTTTGGCAGCATTTATTATAGTAGCCACATCTACGTCGGCACCATACACGACGGTCAGGTTAAATTCCTTTTCCGTTTCGTTCAACACATGGTCCGTAATGTAGTCTGCAATCAAATCGATATAGTACGATTCTTCCCCCATCAGATAATAGACAGGGCGATACTGCTTCGCTCTCAATTCTTTGAGAATGTCATCACACGTCAGTTCTTGTTTTGCCATATATGTTTTCAGACCGGAAGTTACCAGTCAAATTTCAAGTGTTTTACTGTTTTCTTTTCATCAATAATCATGCTCAATGAAGCGATACCTATCTCTACGTGTTCTTCTACGTAGTTTTTAGTGACTAAATTGTCGCTTTTGTCTGTTTTTACTCCGTCGGGAGTCATCGGTTGGTCGGAGACCAGTAATAATGCACCTGTAGGAATATGATTGGCAAAACCGCAACTGAACAAAGTGGCCGTTTCCATATCGACCGCCATCGCACGAGTCGTTTTCAGATATTCCTTGAATGCTTCGTCGTGCTCCCATATGCGGCGGTTGGTGGTGTAGACCGTCCCCGTCCAGTAATCGCGCCCTTTATCGCGGATGGAGGAAGAAACGGCACGCTGCAACATAAACGCAGGTAACGCCGGAACTTCCGGTGGGAAATAGTCATTGGAAGTCCCCTCACCACGGATAGCGGCAATGGGAAGAATCAAATCACCGAGCTGGTTCTTTTTGTCAATCCCCCCGCATTTGCCAAGAAACAGGCAGGCCTTCGGATGAATGGCGCCCAACAAATCCATAATAATGGCAGCATTCGGACTTCCCATACCGAAGTTTATCATTGTAATGCCTTCGGCAGTGGCAGAAATCATATTAGCATCTCTGCCCAATATCGGAACATTGAATTGGTTGGCGAAAATCTCTACATACTTATTGAAGTTAGTCAACAGAATATACTCTCCAAAATCTTCCAAATTACGTTTTGTGTAACGCGGCAACCAATTAGCGACGATTTCTTCTTTCGTTTTCATAATTTCATTAAATTTGCGGTTCCAAATGAAGGAACCCGTTATTTAACTCACAAAAGTAGTAAATGTTATCGTTAAACCTACCAGCATTCGACGCTAAAATAAACGTACGAAACGGAAAAAATGTAATTTTTGATGTGATTCGCAAACGATATGTCACCCTTACTCCCGAAGAATGGGTGCGGCAACATTTCGTTCACTTTCTTATTACACACAAAGGATACCCGTCTGTGCTTTTAGCCAACGAAGTAATGGTAAAACTGAACGGTACCACAAAAAGATGCGATACAGTGCTCTACCGGAGAGACTTATCCGCCCGGATGATTGTAGAGTACAAGGCTCCCCATATCGAAATCACACAAGCGGTTTTCGACCAGATTACCCGATATAATATGGTATTGAAAGTAGACTATCTGATTGTCAGCAACGGGATGCAGCACTATTGTTGCCGGATGGATTATGAAAATCAGCGTTATACTTTTCTGAGAGACATTCCCGACTACAATTCCTTATAAAAAAAGCGTCACTACCTGTTCAAGATAGTGACGCTATATCGACTGCACGATTTATTCGGCTGTTTTTCTTCTAATTGCTCTTTTTGTAGTTGATGCCGGAGCTTCTTCTACTTTATGCTCGATTTGGATACCGGCCAATTCGGGGTCAATCATGATGCGTCCGCAATATTCGCAAACGATTACTTTCTTACGCGAACGGATATCCAATTGTCTTTGAGGCGGAATTTTGTTGAAGCAACCGCCGCAAGCGTCACGCTGTACATATACGATACCCAATCCGTTGCGCGAATTCTTGCGGATGCGTTTGAATGACTGCAACAGACGCGGTTCGATTTTGGTTTCCAAATCTTTCGCCTTGTCTCTCAGCTTCTCTTCTTCCTGCTTGGTCTCCGCGATGATTTCATCCAATTCGTTTTTTTTCTGTTCGAGGTCTTTTTGTCTTTCGTTCAGAATTTGTTCATTCTTCACTACTTCCCCCTCTTTATTTTCTTTATCGGCCGTGTATTCCTTGATTCTCTTCTCGCAAAGTTCGATTTCGAGTGTCTGGAATTCGATTTCTTTGGTCAGGAAGTCATATTCGCGGTTGTTGCGTACGTTGTCCTGTTGTGATTTATATTTTTCAACCGAAGCCTTAGCAGTTTCAATCTCTACTCGCTTGCTGGAGATGGCAGTTCTCAACTCGCTTACTTCGGCTTTGATTTTTTCGATACGAGTACTCAAACCTGCAATCTCATCTTCAAGGTCTTGCACCTCCAACGGAAGTTCGCCTCTCAACGTCTTAATCTCGTCAATCTTGGACAACATAGTTTGCAGTTGGAACAGTGTTTTCAATTTCTGTTCTACTGTCAACTCATTCGATTCTTTTTTTGCTTCTTTAGCCATTTTACTTATAAATATTTTATGGGATTCGTATTTACTCTGCTCATTTGGAGCGCAAAATTAGGAAATAAATCCCGAATTATGGAATAAAAAATTTCTTTTGTATATTGCTCGCTTTCGTAATGACCGATTTCCGCCATGAGGATATCGTCTTCGTGACCGAAATAATCATGATACTTGATTTCTCCCGTTATGAAAACATCCGCGCCTGCCCGAATCGCTTTCGGAAGCAGGAAAGCTCCGAAACCTCCGCACAATGCTACCTTTTGTATTTTCCTGCCCGTCAGGTTGCTGTGACGCACGCAACCTACTTCGAAGATGTTCTTTATGCGGCAGAGGAAATCAAGTTCCGCTTCCGGTTCGTCCAGCTCTCCTACTACTCCCGCGCCTGCCTGCGCCCATACATTTTGCAACGGATACAAGTCGAAGGCCGGTTCCTCATATGGATGTGCAGTCAGCAACGCCCTTATGACTTCCGCCTTTTTATATATAGGAAGGATGGTTTCGATTCTCACTTCCTCTTCGCGATGCAGCTCTCCGACAGTTCCACAAAAAGGATGAGTACCTTCGTTTGCCCGGAAAGTCCCCTCTCCTTTCAGATTGTAACTGCATGAGTCATAGTCGCCTATGCATCCGCAACCGGCAGCAAACAATGCTTCGCGCACGGCATCGGCTTGCTTATAAGGGACAAATGTCACCAACTTGACCAAGCTGTCTGCCTTAGGTTCAAGAACTTTCAGGTTTTTCAATCCGATTTTCTCGGCTATCTTATAGTTGACTCCCCCGTGTGCATTATCCAGATTGGTATGCGCCGAATAGATGACAATGTCATTCTTTATCGCTTTCACGATGCAGCGTTCCACGTAGTCTCTGCCTATGATGGACTTACATCCCTTAAAAATAAGCGGATGATGCGATATGACAAAGTTATAGCCCAACGCGACTGCTTCATCCAGCACCGCTTCGGTAACGTCAAGACACAATAAAGCCCCTGTTGCTTCCGCTTCTGTCAATCCGATTTGCAGGCCGGCATTATCAAATCCGTCTTGCAATGGCAGAGGCGCGAATCGTTCAAGGGCGCTTACTATTTCCTTAATTTTCATATAGGTAGAAAATTTGGTTGCAAAGATAAGAAAATAATAGGGATTCACCGCTTCTTTCCCGCTTTTTTTAGTAAATTTGTCGGCATCACTATCAATTATCGAATACAATGAAAACCATCTTGTCTTATTTTCTATTGGTCGTTCTGACCATTTCCTGCCAATTGAAACCCAACAGGAACGATGACAATTCAGTTGCCAAAGATGTGGGCAGCGACAACCAGGAAGAGTGTATCGCCGATACAGTAAAAGCCACTGCCATCTTTTGGATAGACAAAGCGGAAACGAAAAACTGTGAGCAATGGGGATTTCGCACCACCAAAGCCAGAGTTGTCATCCACGAAAACGGAAAGGTTTCTCTAAAATCTTTCGTCAAAAAGCAATCACTGGGCGCAGAAAAATACATCCGTCACCATCTTGCGAAGTTCCAGGTCTCAGAGAAAATGTTCGAAAGCGGATGTGTGCAACCGGGAGAACAGGTTGTCCAACTCCGTTGCTTCTACGAAAAAGTCAATGGAAAGTAGATAATAGTCCAGTTAATATGGGAGAGTTTTTGTACTCATGCGGTTGAATGAGTTGTTTCATACGGAGGAAACTGTAGTTTCTTCCGTATGAAACTATAGTTTCCTTCGCATGGGAACTACTGTTTCAAGCAATGGAAACGGTCGTATCATGCAATGGAAACACTCGTTTCCTACGGTGAAATTATTTTTTTCTATGCTTGAAAAGGATTGTTTTGCCCGTTTTCCGGGTATTTTCTGCGGTAGCAAGTTTTATTTTTGAGGGCATACCGTTCGTCAACGACCCTATCCGTAGGGAAAAAAGTAAAAATCAACCGCCACCCTCCTTCCCGATAGATAAATTTACGGCCGCTCGCGCCTTGAAGAATCGTCTGATGCTTTTCATACAAGAAGGCTTCAATGTACCGGGGTGTCCCATTGCCCAACGCCGAAAATTCCACCGTAACAAAGAAATGCGGTATGGATATTCCGGCTACTATCTGAAAGATTCGGTCGGTTGCTGTCATTTTTTTGTCTCTTTCGATACTTCCAGCAACTTCCCGTATACGTCGAACGACTTTCGCGAAGCCAGCGAAATGGTTATCATCAACGAAAGCATGGAGGCAGTGAAGGTGATTACCATAATCATCATCTGATATTTGATAGCAACATTCGGCGTGCTTCCGCCTAAAATCTGCCCAATCATCGTTCCCGGAAAAGCCACTAACCCCATTACCGCGATATTCGCAATGAGCGGACTGAACGATTTGATAATCGCCTGCCTGATAAACGGCGCCTGGGCTTCCTGCCTGGTCGCCCCGTTTCCCAACAGGTATCTATACAACTGTTGCTCGCGTTTCAAGCCGCTGTAATAAGTATTCAAGGCGATGACATTGCTCGAAAGCATATTCCCCATCAGAATACCGAAGACTGGAATAAAGTATCGGGCACTGAATATATTGTCCAACTGAAGAACGACGCCTATAAAATAGAGTCCCACCAGGACGACACTGCAAAGAAACCCGACGGTAATCGGAATCAGCAGAATGCTGCTTTTCAACTGTGTACGTACCAGTGCTGTTTGTCCGGCCACGAATATCATGATAATCACCCAAAGGAAATTAATCCAGGGATTGTTCCACAGAAAAAGATATTTCAGATACATACCGATGAAGAACAGTTGGATAATCATCCGCACTGTACCGATTACGGCAGGTTTCAGTAACCCCGTTTTGAATTTCCACAGATAAAAAAACGGAATGGCAAGCAGAAGCAAGCCTATGGCTAAGTTATAATAGGATATGTCGATTGTTCCCAAAATATGTGTTTTTATAGTTCTATTACATAATGACACCCTGCGGCAAAATCTTTGTCGTGAGACACGGCAAGCACGGCCGTCCCTTTCTCTGCCTGTCTCCGGAAGAAGGAGAGCACTTTGTCGGTCGTTCCGGCATCTAAGGCAGAAGTCGGTTCGTCGACGATGATGAGAGGTTTGTCGAGCATCGCGGCTACTGCGAGCATGATGCGCTGCCGTTGTCCGCCCGAAACTTCATTTACTCGCTTTGTGTATAAGTCGTGCTCCAGCCCCAATTCGTCAAAGCAGGCAAAAAGCCTCGCTTCCGAGAAGGGAACCGAACGGTTCACTTTCAACCCGAACGGTAGGGCGACCATCTCTTTCACCCATTCGAACGGCAACGCCAACTCTTGCGGAATCCACGCAATCTGGCGCCGGACATTATCGACAGTGGATATGCCGAGTAATGTTTCTCCCACTCGGATGGTTCCCTCTTTCAATGGCACGAATCCCATCACCGCATTCAGCAATGATGTTTTTCCACAACCGGATTGACCTACGATACAGGCGGTCTCTCCCCGCTTCAGCCGCAGGTTGAAACCGGAAAAAAGCACTTCCGTCCCAAAGGTTATGCAGGCGTTGTTGATATGTAGCATGATTTGTTCTCTTGAAATTCTCGCCAAAAGTACATAAAAAACAAGACTTTTCGGATATCGATGGGAAACAAAAGCGGGAGGTTTTGTATAAATTCGACAGAACGACATGTTTTGTCGCCATAGCTCATTATCTTTGCCGGTAGAAATCCAAAAGAAAGCAGACTATGGGAAAGAAATTGGAAGGCATACAACGAATGCTGGTTATTATCAACAAATTAAAAGAAAGGCAACGTTATGTTCCGCGTGAAGAGCTGGAGGAATATGTGCGGCTTCGCATGGAAGAGCGTGACGCGACGCCTGTTGATATCCGGACCATACAACGTGATTTTAAAGATATAGAAGATTTGTTCGGCATTTGCATCCGCTTTGACAAAAAACGGAGCGGCTATTATATCAATGAAGAGGACAGTCTGATTAACGAGCAATATGAACGCCTGTTGCTGAACTTCGATTTGCTGAATGCTTTAGATAAGACATCCAATCTGCATACTTATGTCCTTGCCGAACATCACCGTCCGTCTGACACCGAATGCCTTCCGGCATTGATAAAGGCCATCAAATTCTCTCATCCGGTAGCATTCGATTATATATATGTACGCGAAGAAGGCAGAATGCGCGAAAAGAAAGTTCTTCCCCATTACCTGAAAGAAGACCAGCAACGCTGGTATCTCCTCGCCTACGATAATAACGTGCTGAAAACATTCAACGTAGACTGTATCCGTAATCTCCGGATTTATTATGAAGAAACCTTCAAGAGAGATATGGATATTGATGCAAACGACTTATTCAAGGATAGTTATGGCATCTGGAACCAGCCGGACATTCCCGTAGAAGATATTGAATTGAGTTACAGTGCGCTGGATGGCAGATTCTTAAAATCTGTTCCTCTACACCATTCGCAGAAAATCATTGCAGACAACGAAATAGAATTCCGGATTACATTGCGCCTCCGTATTACCAATGATTTTGTCATGGCATTACTCGCACGTAGTAGCTCACTTACGGTAATCAAGCCGTTACATCTTCGGGAACGTATCCGAAAAGTATATGAGGAAGCATTGCAAAGGAATACATAAAAATAGAACTTCAATTTCCTAAATATGAAAATAAAAAAGATATTCAGAACCGTAGGTATCTCGACCCTTGTTGTTGTCTTTAGCTATTTTGTTTATCAAGACCAGTTGGCACAGAAAGAGTTAATGAGAAGTCTTGACAGGAATGCTTCGTCCATTCATCCTGATTCCGACAATTGTTCATACACCTCTTCTTCACTGAGCAACGAAGATGAACTTCTTCCGAAAACAGAAAAGAAGAAAAATGGTTCCAACACTTATTACCCGGAAGATAATTTCAACGAACGTTTGGATGATTTTCTTGCCGATCCGGAAGATGAGATGACTTTTCCATCGGAAGTTTTCGATACACAAATAGATGAATGCGATGATGAACTGATAGAAAATGAGATTGATTATTAGCGAATAATTTATACGCTAAAAACAAAAAACAATGCCCTTGAAGTGTTATATTGCAAAAGATTGTCTATATTTGCAACGTTGTCACAAGTAGTTGTGCAACTTTACATATAATTAATAGATGAAAGTGTTTTGCTTTTATCCTTATTCGGGAAATCTGGTAAATTTCAAAAGGAACAGGGATAACAATAACACTCATCACTTGTATTCCATTATGCGCTGTCATGTGCATATCTATACAAGTGTGGGGTATTGTTTATTTGTTCCTTAGGTTTACCAGAGCCTCCCGATAGATAAGCAGACGACTCCACACTTTCTTTTTTATAATATAACTTCACTTTAGGGGTCAACGTGAGTTTATAAAAAAAATCATGAAAATAGAAACAACAGTTCTTGATTCTAAAATTGGAGTTAAGCCATTTCTTTCTCCCCAAATTGGTGTCAAAAGACATGATGGAGATCTTCTAGTACTAACAATACTTATCGGGTTATTTACAATTTGTTGGATATTAGCTTTTTTAAATTTGATAGGAATAGATATTTGATATTCTACATTTGTATTTACAACCGATTATTACTCAATAATTTGCAACTAATAAGTCAGAAATATGG
>NZ_CAJULN010000051.1 GCF_910586915.1 uncultured Bacteroides sp. | reverse complement strand
GCAATATAAGAAATTCAATCCGGCGGAATTTCCGGGATTGCCGTCTACCATTACTTACGGTATAGATATAGACAACGGTATCCAGCAGCAAATAGCCAAATCCATGAACCTTTCCAACCGGAATAATCTTCCTATGTTCATCATAGCCGACACGTTCAATCGGGTAGTCTTTGTGTCGCAGGGATACACCATCGGATTGGGCGAACAGTTGATGAAGACCATTCACGGATTGTAAATGAAACGAGTGAAGAGGGTATCTGGAAATGGGTACCCTCTTTTCGTATGCGGGGGAATGTTTCGGAAGTGGTTTATAGTCGGTAGACAGATACGCAAAGGAAGTTATGAGGAAAAAGTATATAGCCGAAAAAGCGGGGTTTGCCCCATTGGTATGAATGGTTGGGTGGCGATTTGCATCCGGTCGATTCGTTGTTATGGAGTGTAGGCGAGGAATTTTGAGCGCAGGAATGTACTGTTGTAGGAGCGGTACATCCCTGCTTGATTGTTCCCACAAAGTCAAAATTCATAAACTTGTCAGAACCAAAGCAAAGCCCCTTCTTTATTATAAATGTATAGCCTGAATCGTATCCATCACCCTGCGGACGGTCGTTACATTTCGTTCATATTCGTCGATGTGTACGGTACCGCCCATAGATACGGATTCATTCTTATACTCCATCTCGCTTTTAATACTTTCGCGTGCGGAGAAGTGAAACTCCCGTATGCCTGTCTCCTGGCTGATTCGTGCGATATTCTTTTCGTTTACGCCGCATCCGGCAAGTAAAATGATTCTTCCCGCTGCCTGTTCCTGCAACTCTTTGAGCAGAGGAATACCCGATTCGGCAGTGGCTTGCTGACCGGAAGTAAGGATGCGGTCGCAACCGAGTTCTATGATTTGTTCAAGTGCTTCTTGCGGATGGCGGCAAACGTCAAAGGCACGATGGAAGGTGACGGACAACCCTTTCGATGCTTCCATTAGTTTGTGCATGACAACGGAGTCAATCTCTCCGTGAGCAGTCAGGCAGCCGAATACCACTCCGTCGGCTCCGAGTTGTTTGGCCATTTCTATATCTTTCAGCATTGTTTTTATTTCCGTCGGCGAGTAAAGAAAGTCTCCACCTCTGGGACGGATGATGACGTGCAGACGGGTGGTGTCCAGCATTTCGCGTGCTATAGATATTTCTCCGTACGAAGGTGTCGTTCCGCCTTCGGGAATTCCTGCGCATAATTCTACGCGGTTGGCTCCGCCCGCTTGAGCAGCAAGGCAACTTTCCACAGAATTGGCACAAACTTCAAATTGATACTCTTTCATAGGTTGATGATAATTAAAGGTGAGAGATATGTGAAAAACAGACAGGCACGGATTTCACGTGTGTGGCGGTTTGAGTTAAAACCGTGTTTTCCGTGTAATCCGTGCCTGTATAAAAGTCGGTGGATTGTTGAACTTCCAGGGTTATTTGGCGAAACTTACCGCACGTGTTTCACGGATGACGGTAATCTTCACTTGTCCCGGATAAGTCATTTCATCCTGAATCTTCTTAGCTATTTCGCCTGACAGGTTTTCAGTCTGCTTGTCGTCAATCTTATCCGCACCCACGATAACGCGGAGTTCGCGTCCTGCTTGAATTGCGTAAGTCTTGGTTACGCCCGGATAAGACATTGCTAACTGTTCGAGGTCATTCAGACGTTTGATATAAGCCTCGACGATTTCGCGGCGTGCACCCGGACGTGCGCCTGAGATAGCGTCGCACACCTGTACGATGGGAGCCAGCAAACTTGTCATTTCCGTTTCGTCGTGGTGGGCACCGATGGCGTTGCAAATATCTGATTTTTCCTTATACTTCTCAGCAAGTTTCATACCCAACAATGCGTGCGGAAGTTCCGGTTCCTCATCGGGCACTTTACCTATATCATGCAACAATCCGGCGCGTTTTGCCTTCTTTGGGTTCAGTCCCAGTTCTGAAGCCATCACTGCACAGAGGTTAGCTGTCTCACGTGCGTGTTGCAATAGGTTCTGACCGTAAGAAGAGCGATATTTCATCTTACCGATGATACGAATCAGTTCGGGATGCAAACCGTGTATACCGAGGTCAATTGTAGTGCGTTTACCGGTTTCGATGATTTCTTCTTCCACTTGCTTACGTACTTTGGCTACCACCTCTTCAATACGTGCCGGATGGATACGTCCGTCGGTGACGAGTTGGTGCAGTGCCAAGCGTGCGATTTCGCGGCGAACGGGGTCGAAGGCAGACAGAACAATTGCTTCCGGTGTATCGTCTACTACGATTTCAACGCCTGTGGCAGCTTCCAATGCACGGATATTACGTCCTTCACGTCCGATGATGCGTCCTTTTATTTCATCCGATTCGATATGGAACACTGTAACAGAGTTTTCGATGGCAGTTTCCGTTGCTACTCGTTGGATAGACTGCACTACGATACGTTTCGCTTCTTTGTTGGCGGTCAGTTTGGCGTCGTCCATGATATCGTTGATGTAGGATTGAGCCTGCGTTTTAGCTTCCTCTTTCAGAGATTCTATGAGACGTTCTTTCGCTTCTTCGGCAGATAAACTGGAGATGGCCTCCAACTTATCGATTTCCTGTTGTTGCAGTCTGTCAAGTTCTTCTTTTTTCTTGTCTACAATCACCAGTTGCGCTTCTAAGTTTTCTTTGACGGCTTCGGCTTCCATCTTTTTACGCTGTATTTCTTCCTGGCGTTGTCCGAGCACCATTTCGCGTTGTTTCAACTTATTTTCCGCCTGCTGAATCTTTTGGTTCCGCAGTGCTACTTCTTTTTCAAGATCTGCTTTCTTGTTTAAGAACTTCTCTTTCACTTCCAGCAGCTTGTTTTTCTTAATAACTTCCGCTTCTGTCTCCGCTTCTTTCAGGATATTGTCGTATTTGGATTTCAGTCCATACCTGAATAGTATGTATGAAAGGGTTCCACCGACGATGAAGCAAGCAATGGCTGTTGCTATAATTGCTATCATTTTACATTTAATTTAATATATAAATAAAAACGCACTGCCGAATATCAGAGCATATTCTTGCTCGGATATTATGCAGTGCGCGGTTGTTTCTTTCTTTCCGATATGAATGACCGGTGTTCCTATTCTTCTCTGAAATGGTCTTCCAGCAATTCTGTCAGTTCTTTTATCTTCTCCATACAAGGAGCGGTGTCATTGCGTTGCATCCATTGCAGTTTTTCTAATGAAAAATGGTAGGCTACCATCGCAATAATCTTTTCCGATTCCAAACCTTTATAGCTTTCGCGATATTGATTCAGTCTGATATTCACCTGCTTGGCAGCTTCCCTTATTATTTCTTCCTCCTCGCGGTTGATGGTTAACGGGTAGTTTGAGTCTGCTATATGCAGGTTTATTTTTATTTTATCGTTCATACATCTTCTTCTTATTATTCATTTAACAAAGCGATGCATTTATCGACTTCACGCACTAATTTAGACAATCGCAGCTTCGTCTCTTTTACGTCGCTGCCGTTAAGGCTGATTGCCGTAGCTGTTTTTAGGTTTGTGTAGCTGACTTCCAATTCATCGTATTGTGCCTGTACCTTCTCATTTCGTAATTTTTCTAAATCGAGAAGTCTTTTCAACTCAGCATTTTCACGCTTTAATTCACCATGCAGATAGATTAAATGCCGTAGCTGCGTCTCAAAGGTATTCAATAACTTTTTTTCTTCTTCTGTCATTACTACACCAAAATTGTACACAAAAATACGATTAACTCTGATATTACAAAAACTTTTCGGGATAAAATGTTGGTTTTGCTGTAAAATAGCAGGTATAGGGTTGATTTGTGGTAATAATTGCTTTATAAAATAAGCAATGGTCGGGAAAAAACATATCTTTGCACGTTCAATGAAATGGAGGAGAATGTATGTTGAAAATATTAGTAACCTACGCCGTTCAAGGCGAGTTTGTAGAGTTAAAGTGGGCTGATGTGGAACCGTATTATATCCGTACGGGTATCGGTAAGGTAAAATCCGCTTTTCATCTTGCCGAAGCCATTCGTCAGGTGCAGCCCGATTTGGTGTTGAATATCGGAACTGCGGGAACAGTCAATCATCAGGTAGGAGATATCTTTGTCTGCCGGAAATTTGTAGACCGTGATATGGCGAAATTGAAGGAGTTCGGGCTGGAGGGCGAAATTGATTCGTCGGCATTGCTTGCGACAAAAGGATATTGCAAGCACTGGACGGAGAACGGAATATGTAATACCGGCGACGGATTTCTGACGGAACTGACTCATGTCAGCGGAGATGTGGTGGATATGGAAGCCTATGCACAGGCGTTCGTCTGCCGTTCGAAGGAGATTCCGTTTGTTTCGGTGAAATATGTTACAGATATTATCGGCCGTAACTCCGTGAAACATTGGGAAGATAAGCTGGCAGATGCGCGGCAGGGGCTTTCCGACTATCTCAATGTCTTGAAAGAAAGAATATGATAGGTGATACCTGCGGCTATCACTCCTAAGAGAACCTTTACCCAAAGCAGAGGAATCAGAAAGAATATGCAATACAGCATGGTTCCCCACATCAGTATGAGTGAGATGATTTTCGCCCGTAGCGGAATGGCTTTGTTTTCACGGAAATTGCGGATGTAAGGGCCGAAATGCCGATGATTGAGCAACCAGTTGTATAATCGGGGCGAACCTTTGAAATAAAGGGTGGCTGTGAGCAGCAGAAAAGGGGTAGTGGGCAGCAACGGTAAAAAGATACCGACAATGCCGAGTGCCAAAGAGATGCTTCCTAAAACAATATACAGAGTTTTCATGCAGCAAAGATAGTACGAAAATAGGAAAAAAATACTCTCTTTGTTGACTGAAAACTCTATTTTGTATTACCTTTGCCGATGCATCGAGGTGACATTAGATGCGTGTAACAATTAAAATACGTACAGCAATGTTTACAGTTATCAAACGCATGGAGATTTCAGCTTCCCATAAGTTGGTGCTCCCGTATCGCAGCAAATGCGCCAGTTTACACGGTCACAACTGGATTATCACCGTTTATTGTCGTTCCATTCGACTTAATTCCGAAGGAATGGTGGTCGATTTCACCCGTATCAAAGAAGTGGTGATGGAGAAACTCGACCATCAGAATTTGAATGAAGTACTTCCGTTCAATCCAACGGCCGAGAATATCGCCCGTTGGGTTTGCAAGCAGATTCCCCAATGCTATAAAGTAGAGGTACAGGAGTCGGAAGGAAACATCGTCATCTATGAAAAAGACTCCGTAGCGGAAGAAGAGAAATAGTTGCAAACAAAATACATACGACGATGAGAAAGATTAATGAAATCTTTTATAGTTTGCAGGGCGAAGGATACCACACTGGGACTCCCGCTGTCTTTATCCGTTTCTCCGGTTGCAACCTGAAATGCAGCTTTTGCGACACGCAGCACGAAGAGGGAACGATGATGACTGACGATGAAATTATCTCCGAAGTAGAAAAATATCCTGCCGCTACCGTCATCCTGACAGGCGGCGAACCTTCTCTGTGGATAGATGACGAATTTATCGACCGCTTGCACCGTGTGGGCAAGTATGTCTGTATCGAGACAAACGGTACGCGTCCCTTGCCCCGGACCATCGACTGGGTGACCTGCTCGCCCAAGCAGGGCGGTGTGCTTGCCATCGACCGGATGGACGAAGTCAAAGTAGTCTACGAAGGGCAGGATATAAGCATTTATGAACAACTTCCCGCCGAACATTTTTTCCTCCAGCCTTGTTCTTGTAATAACACAGCTTCTACAGTGGCGTGTGTAATGCAGCATCCCCGATGGAGACTCAGCCTGCAAACACACAAGCTCATTGATATCCGTTGACATCAGTCGGTGCGGATACGCCGGAAGTAGCTTAAATTATTACATGAAGATATGAAAGTAGGTTTGTTTATTCCTTGTTACATCAATGCCATCTATCCCAATGTAGGGGTGGCGTCGTATAAGCTCTTGCGAAGTTTGGGAGTAGACGTCGATTATCCGTTGGACCAGACCTGTTGCGGACAACCGATGGCAAATGCCGGTTTTGAAGACGAATCGGCGAAGTTGGCACTCCGTTTTGACGATTTGTTTCAAAAGTACGACTACATTGTCGGTCCTTCCGGCAGTTGCGTGGCTTTTGTGAAAGAGAACCATCCCGGTATTCTTGTCAAAGAAGGTCATGTATGCCGTAGTGCAGCTAAGATTTATGACATCTGCGAGTTTATCCACGATGTGCTGAAGCCGTCGGAAATTCCCGCGCGCTTTCCCCACAAGGTCAGTGTGCACAATAGCTGCCACGGTGTGCGCGAACTTATGCTTTCGGCTCCCACGGAATTGAACATACCTTATTATAATAAGCTGCGCAATTTGCTCGATATGGTAGAGGGTATTGAAGTATTCGAACCTGCCCGTGCCGATGAATGCTGCGGTTTTGGCGGTATGTTCGCTATGGAAGAACAAGCGGTGTCCGTCTGCATGGGGCGCGACAAGGTGAAGGCTCACCTTGCCACCGGAGCCGAATACATTGTCGGTGCCGACAGTTCTTGCCTGATGCATATGCAAGGCGTCATCAGACGCGAGCATCTGCCCATCGAGATTATTCATATAGTAGAAATATTAGCATCGCAGTCATGAGTACGAAACATTCGAAGGCTGCCGAAACGTTCTTGCAAGACGGCAAGAGGGCAGCATGGCATGACGAAACCCTTTGGATGGTACGTGCCAAGAGAGATAAAGCAAGCAGGGAAGTGCCCGAATGGGAAGAATTGCGCGAGAAGGCTTGCCAACTGAAACTATACTCCAACAGCCACCTCGACCAACTGCTGCTGGAGTTTGAGAAAAACGCCACCACCAACGGCGCTATCGTTCACTGGGCGAAAGACGCCGCCGAATACTGCGACATCGTCTACCGGATACTGAGCCGGCACAACGTACATCGTTTCATCAAGAGCAAGTCGATGCTTGCCGAAGAGTGCGGGCTGAATCCTTTCCTTACAGAGCGTGGCATTGATGTCGTAGAGTCTGATTTGGGCGAACGAATCCTGCAACTGATGAATCTCGAACCGAGCCACATCGTACTGCCCGCCATTCACATCAAACGTGAGCAGGTAGGCGAACTTTTCGAGAAGGAGATGGGAACGGAAAAGGGGCTTTCCGACCCTACTTACCTCACGCACGCTGCCCGGAAGAACTTGCGCCGCCTCTTCCTCAACGCCGAAGCCGCCATGACAGGCGCCAATTTTGCCGTGGCTTCTACAGGCGATATCGTAGTCTGCACCAACGAAGGAAACGCAGATATGGGAACTTCCTACCCCAGACTGAACATTGCCGCCTTCGGTATGGAAAAGATTGTGCCCGATTTGGAATCGTTGGGTGTCTTTACGCGCCTGTTGGCACGCTCCGCCACGGGGCAGCCGGCAACGACATATACCTCTCACTATCGCCGTCCGCGCGAAGGAGGCGAATACCATATCATCATTGTAGACAACGGCCGCAGCGCACTGCTCTCCAATCCCGACCACATCAAGACGTTGAATTGCATCCGTTGCGGTGCCTGCATGAATACCTGTCCGGTCTATCGCCGGAGCGGCGGATACTCGTACACCTATTTCATTCCCGGCCCTATCGGTATCAATTTGGGAATGGCGCACAATCCGGTGAAGTATGCCGATAACCTGTCCGCCTGCTCGCTCTGTATGTCCTGTTCCGATGTTTGTCCGGTGAAGGTCGACTTGGCAGAGCAGATTTATAAATGGCGCCAAGAGTTGGATGGGCTGGGCAAGGCAAACAGGACGAAGAAGATACTGTCGGGCGGTATGAAGTTCCTGATGGAACGTCCGGCGCTGTTCAATGCAGCCCTATGGGCGGCGCCGGTGGCGAACGCTCTGCCCCGTTTTATGAAATACAACGACCTCAACGATTGGGGCAAAGGGCGCGAACTGCCCGAATTTGCCAAAGAGTCGTTCAACGAACTATGGAAGAAAAATAAAGTACAAGAAAAGGAGGAACCCAGATGAACAGCAAAGAAGAAATACTGGCAAGCATCCGCCGACATACGTCGAAGCGTTACGAAAAGCCCGATGTGGCAACCCTGCAAAGCCTGTCGTATGCCGACAAGATAGCGCAGTTTTGTGCAGTCAGCCGTGCAGTGGGCGGCGCGGCGGTGGTGTTGGGCGAGGGAGAAGATGTGAATGCTGTGATACGCAACGCCTTTCCCGATGCCGTACGCATCGCTTCCGTACTGCCGCAAATCTCTTGCGCCACTTTCAATCCCGACCATCTTGACGACCCCCGCCAACTGGACGGAACAGACGTGGCAGTCGTAAAGGGTGAAATCGGCGTAGCCGAGAACGGCGCCGTCTGGGTACCGCAGGCAACGAAACACAAGGCTCTCTGTTTCATCTCCGAAACATTGGTTATCCTGCTCGACCGTAACCGGATTGTAGATACCATGCACGAGGCCTACCGCAAGCTCGACGGACAGCATTATGAGTTCGGAACTTTCATCTCCGGCCCTTCCAAGACTGCCGACATCGAGCAGGCCTTAGTGATGGGTGCCCACGGGGCGCGGGGTGTATTGATTGTTTTGATTTAATAAACACAGATATATATGTATGCTAATAAGGTGAAGAAAATAGCTGCCGTACACGACCTTTCGGGGATGGGACGCGTCTCCTTGACGGTAGTTATCCCTATCCTCTCGTCGATGGGTTTTCAGGTCTGTCCGCTTCCTACGGCGGTATTGTCCAACCATACGCAGTATCCCGATTTCTCTTTTTTGGATTTGACGGACGAGATGCCCCGCATCATCGAACGCTGGAAGCAGTTGTACGTGCGGTTTGATGCCATTTATACTGGTTATTTGGGGTCGCCCAGGCAAGTTCAGATTGTTTCGGACTTTATCAACGACTTCCGCCACGAAGACAGTCTGATAGTAGCCGACCCTGTGTTGGGCGACAATGGTAGGCTATACACCAATTTCGATATGCAGATGGTGAAAGAGATGCGTTGCCTCATAACGCAGGCAGATGTGGTCACTCCCAATCTGACGGAACTGTTCTTTCTGCTCGACAAGCCCTACAAGGCAGACAATACGGACGAAGAGTTGAAGGAATACCTCCGCCTGCTCTCCGACAAAGGCCCACAAGTGGTGATTATCACCAGTGTGCCTGTGCACGGTGTTCCTCACAAAACCTCGGTCTATGCATACAACCGCCAGGGCGACCGTTATTGGAAAGTGACTTGTCCCTACCTGCCTGCCCATTATCCTGGGACGGGCGACACGTTTACAAGTGTCATTACCGGGTCGCTGATGCAGGGAGACAGCCTTCCGATGGCGTTGGACCGCGCCACGCAGTTTATCCTTCAAGGTATCCGTGCCACCTTCGGCTATGAATACGACCCGCGCGAAGGTATTTTGTTGGAAAAAGTGCTTCCTAATTTAGCCATGCCCATACAGATGGCGAGCTACGAACTTATCTAAACGCCCGATACGCTTTTTTTTGAAGAACATCCATCGGACGAACGTATGTAAACGACTGGTCGTTTGCCTGCAAAGCCTTAGTAACAAAGTTGTTAGGGTTTAATGGTAAACTTCCGGTCTTTTATATATAAAGTTCTGTCCGATTGTTTGCAATCTATAAACGAAGGCTTCATTTATATAAACGAAAGTTTCATTTATATAAACAAAGCCTTCGTTTATAAAAACGGAACTTTCATTTAGAGTTTGCAATTGGTAAAAAAAAAGATTGATACAGCTATCGGAGAAGTTTGTCTATAGTGAAGAAGAACTTTACAAGGGGTCGTTTGAGGGAAGGATAGCGGTCGGTTGGAGTGAAACTGCTGCATGGCAGAGCGGGAGGGGTAGAAAAAACAACGGAGAGATGCTCTTGACCGAACATCTCCCCGTTAAGTATTGCAGTTTTGAAACGGTGGTGCGTACAACTACACTCCACCGTGTGATGCGGTGAGGAAATTAATCCCATTTATAATCTTGTGGTACTTCACTTTTTAAAATTGGTCCGAATTTATACCCTTGCTCTTCGAACCATTCCTTCTTTTGAAGCACGTGCTCGTAGAAACGGGTAAACTCCAGTGGCTCTCCTTGATGCCACATCTGTTCTGCCAGTCCGATGATGCGGGGAAACAGGCGTTGGTCTATCATGCGTTCCGTCACTACATCGTCTGTCCATAAGGCGCAGCTCATGCCGAGAATCAACGGATTCTTTTCATTGTAGGCCTTGTTCGAAGGATTGTCCAGATACAAGTCTTTCAAGTCGAACGTGCGTTCTTTGGCGTATCCTCGCCACGGAGTGAGCGGGAAGTTGAGATACGTATAGTAGTTTGAACTGCAAATGACCGGATAGTTGTGCTTGAGCGCATTGCGGAGTGCCAAGTCTTTGTGGCCGCGGTAGTTCCACCATTGGATGACTGTGTTGTCGGGCAGCGGATATCCGTCCTGATATACGACATCTCCCCAGAAGATGGCTTTGCGCCCCTTCTGCTTCAAGTAGTTTGCCATCTGCGCGGAGAACCATAGTTGGAGGTCGTGGCTGTCTTTCAGGTTCAACGCAGCGATTCTTTTTTGGCAGTCTTCGCATTTGTTCCAATTCCCCTTCGGGGCTTCGTCTCCTCCCAAATGGATGTAGGGGGAGGGGAATAGCTCACATACTTCGTCCAATACGTTTTTCAGGAAAGTCAGCACTTCTTCTTTTCCGGCACAGAATATGTTTTGGGTGAATCCCTGTTGCGGCACTTCGACGGGCAGCCCGAAGCAACCCAACTCCGGATGGGCGGAAAGAGCAGCTTCCGCGTGTCCCGGCATATCTATCTCGGGCACGATGGTGATGTTGCGCTGGCTGGCATAGTTGATTACCTCACGTATCTCTTCCTGTGTGTAGAATCCGTGTTGTTCTTCTGCCTTTCCTACCGAACCTCCTACTTGGGCAAGGCGCGGATACCGCTTGATTTCTATCCGCCATCCCAACCCTTCCGTCAGGTGCCAGTGGAAATAGTTCATTTTAAGCAGGGAAGCCATGTCGATATACTTTTTGATGGTGGATATCCGTTGGTATTGGCGTCCGGAATCGAGCAGGAAGCAGCGCCATTGCATACGGGGGGAGTCGGTGATGTCGGCACAGGCAAAGGTAAGTTTTCCGGCCGGGCCCGAAACCCATTGCCGCAAGGTCTGCACGGCGTAGATGAATCCTCTTTCACCGGAGGCGGTTATGGTCATCTGTTTCGGATTGATGCTTATCTTATATCCTTCGGGCGGAAGCGACGGGTCGTTCATCCAGCAGATGTGGGCGGCCGATGCTTTGGATTGCCATTTGACGGAAGCGTCGCGGAGTACTTCGCTGCGCAAAAGGCTTACGTAAAATGCGGTGGTATCCGCAGTGTACATGGAAATGTTCTTTCGTAAGTTGAGTTTGCCTTTTTTCATTTCCACCTGGTTGGGGGAGGGGAATACGATTTGACCGCACGTGAGGGCTGCATAGGATACAAGTAGGAGAAGAATGGATAATCGGTGTTTCATACAGGTTATCTTGATAATGGTTAGTTGTAGGTAAAGTTAAGAATAAACTGTCCAAAGTGCCAAACACTTTGGACAGTTTCAATTGATTAAGGTCTATTTATTAATTCTCACTTTCCCAGCCGGGGTTCTGTTCGAGTTGGGGGTTCAGCACTCGTTCGTTGCGTGGGATGGGGTTGAGGTAATAATAGTCGGGCCACAAATGAGTCTGTTGAGGGTGGAACTCAAGATATCCTTCGGCAGCGCCGCCATCAATTGTCACATTGGTTCCTGCCGGGAAGTCAGATGCCCGTACATATTGTCCGAGTTTCTTTTTCAGTGCATAGTGGCATTTCTTCCATCTTCTCAGGTCGTCGAAACGGAAACCTTCGGAGAAGAGCTCGATGCGTCGCTCACGGCGAATCTCCCATAACAGGGGATTTACTTCGTAGTCGCCCGAATAATCGGAGTTTCCTTTGTCACGCTTCGGGTCGAAAGAAGCATCGATATTCGTAACAATCATCGGAGCTACGTTGGCGCGTGGGCGCAGTTTGTTGATGGTGAGGTTGGCTATGTCTTGGTCGAATTCGCCCAATTCGCACATGGCTTCCGCATAGTTCAGCATTACTTCTTCGATGCGGAAGATAGGCATATCCGTCTCCTCGTTTCGTTGGCTACCCATGTCCAAATAGCAGCAGTAGTATTTCCAGTTGTTGTATCCGAAAGCTGATTTATACCACGGCTGGTTGTTCAAGAAGAAGTCGAAGTGTGGTACGGCTCCTAAGATACCGCCGATATATCCTTGACGGAACGGCAACGTTTTCTGCCGCTCTTTGGAGGAGCCGTATCCTATTCCTATACGTGTGTTGAGGCTGTCGATGAAACTTTTGTCTTTAGGATTAAATTCCCATTTGTTGTCCCATGCGTCGTTCGATTTGCTACGGTCTACAGTATAAGGCGGAGTGACGTGCAGCCATAAACGGTGGTCGCGGTTGCTGAATTCATCGTACAGGTCTTCATCGCCTAAAAACAACTCGCTTGTCCAGCGCGGCTTACCGTCCGAGCAAAGATAGCTGTCTACCAAATCGCGGGTCGGATTGTAGAACGATGAGGCAGTGGTTCCACCGATACTTACAGCGTGTACCACACCAACAGCGTTCGAGTACTCTCTGTATAAAATCACACCCGGAACGTCTTTCAGTTCCAGCGAGCAGAATAAGTCGTCGTAGCAGTCGGCTACGTTGGGATACTTCTCTATCAGTTCGGCAGATACCCGCTTGCATTCCTGCAGGTAGGTTTCGGCATTACTCAAACCGTGGTATTTGCGCCATGTACCTTCAAACAGGCAGAAACGCGACAACAATGCTTGTACGCAGGCTTTGTTGATGGTGTTTGCCCCTTCGCCGTTTTCATTGATGCCCTTTTCGGCTTCTTTCAAATCGTTCAGGATATGTTCGGCTATTTCATCTCTCGATGCTCTCGGGCCTTCGATTAGTTCTGTCTCATCATCGCTCAATACGTGGTCAATCCAGGGCACGCCGCCATAGGCCGACAGGAGAGAGAAGTAGCGGTAACTGCGGAAGAAATATCCTACCGAACGCCAGTGGGCTTTCTCCGTATCCGTCATGTCGCTGCCTTCGATGCGGTCGAGCATTAAGTTCACGCGGCGGATATAGCTGTAGTAACTCCATACAGTATTGTCTTTTTTATCAGGAATAGTCACTAATTTCCGAATCCAGTTACTTTCGCTCGAACCTCTTGTCTGGTTGTACGAGATGTCGTCCGTAGAGTTTTCCGAACCGTATCCCAATGAAGGCAGGGTTTCGTATAGTCCCCAGGCGTAAGCCTTGAAGTTGTCGTATGTTTTAAAAGCTGTTTCAGCGGTCGGGTCTCCCAAAGGATACCTTTCCAGGAAATCATTATTAAGACAGCCGGTCAGTAAAACCGTACATATCAGATATAAATATTTTCTCATAATGCATGGGTTATTAGAATGTAACATTGATACCAAGAGAGAATTTTCTCATAAACGGATATTCCCAATAGCCTTTCTTCAACATATCGGTTTCCAATCCCTCGGGCAAGTGGTCCCAAGTATAGAGATTTTCTCCACTGAAGAATACTTTCATCTCATCGAAATAGATGCGTTGCGACCACGTTTTGGGCAACGTGTACGAAAGTGTGATATTCTGTAGTTTCAAGTAAGATGCATCTGCCAGATACTTGGTCTGTTTCCAACGGTTGTAGGAGGTGTTTACTGCATCGTTAGCATATACGCGCGGAAAGTGTGCGTTCGTGTTTTCGGGTGTCCAGAAGTCGAGCGTTTCCTTAAATAAGCTACCCCAGTTTCCAGTAGGCCATGCAATCTGGTCGGTACGCCAGTAATCGCGTTTGCCCACACCGCGTAGGAAAATAGACAAGTCAAATCCTTTCCAGCTTACTCCTGCGGTGATACCGTAGTGGAAGCGCGGTGTTGAGTTACCGATGATGCGTTGGTCGCCCGGGTTGTCTGCCGTTCCTTCACCGCTCCAGATGGTTTCTGTATCGTCATCGAAGTTTTTGTACAAAATATCTCCCGGATACACAGTTCCGGCTCCTTTCGGTTTAGGAATACCGGCTTTCAATGTCCCGTCTTCGTTGAAGTCGTCTACGGTGTAGAAACGGTCGGTGACGTATCCCCATATTTCTCCTATTTTCATACCTTTACGATAAATCTTATCACCCAACAGGTTAGTTTCGTTGTTGTACTTCGTAATCTCGCTTTGTGAGTCGTACAGGTTGAAGCCAATCCGGTAGCTCCAGTCTTTGTTGATACGGTCTCTCCAGTTCAATTCCAATTCCCAACCATAGGTTTTCAGGTCGGCGGCATTCTGTTTGGCAGCAGTAGCACCGATTACCCACGGAAGGTCCATACCAGGAGCCAACATTCCTTTGGTGTCGCGGCGATACCAGTCGAAAGTACCGTTCAGGCGGTTATTGAAGAATCCGAAGTCGACGCCGAAGTCCAGTGTATATACTTTCTCCCATGAGAAATTGTTGCTTACCATTGCAGGAACTCCCAGTGTAGTGGCTTTCTGTCCGTCTACCAACCATTCTGTGAGATAAGGCGCCATGGAAGGAATGTATGGATAGTTTTCGGGGGTATTGTCAGGCTTCAGGATAATCTGGTTTCCGATAGAACCCCACGAAGCGCGCAGTTTCAGGTTGGAAAGAATGTCTCTTGTTTTTTCCATGAATGCTTCTTCCGAGATTCTCCATCCGGCTGAGAAAGATGGGAAGAATCCGAAACGGTTGTTCTTCGGGAAACGGGAAGTTCCGTCGTAACGTCCGTTGGCTTCCAACATATATTTGCCGGCGTATGCGTAATTGATACGGTAGAACAAACCTCTGATGGCATATTCGTCAAAGCTGTCGCTGACAGAAGCCGTACCGGTCGAACCTGAAAGAGAAGGCAGGTTTTCCAACAATACGTCCGTACGTTTTGACCATTGGGATTCCTTGTGGCTCTCTTCCTGGTTATATCCTCCCATGATGGCAATATCGTGTTTGCCTATGGAGAAATCGTAATTGGCAAATACGTTGACGGCATTGTAGTTGGTGAATCCTTGTGTCAGGGCGTAACTTGAGTTTTCTACATTGTTCAAGACTCCCGTAAAGTTGAAACCGATGTATTGGTATTTGTTGACATACATCCGGTTGTATTCGGTAGTGCGGTTAAATGTATATTCACCCGTTATTTTCAATCCTTTTAACGGAGATATGATAACACGTCCCAATGTGCGCAGGTCGTTTTTCTTGATAACTCTCGGTTCGCCATAACGTACATAAGTAGCCGATGTTTCGGCCGGATATACTACGCCGTCTTGTTCATACGGCAGGATGTTATGGTAAGATGGCAAAGCCATCGCACTTCCCCACACACCGTTGCGGCCGCCTTGCTCTACTTTGTTTTGAGTAGAGTTGGCATATCTGATATCCAACTGAGTGGTAAGCCATTTGTTGATATCCACGCTGAGGAAGCTGGACATATTGATACGGTTGTACTTGTCTTTGTCTGTTATCAGAATTCCGTCTTCGCCGGTGTATCCTAAACTTAAGCGGTAATTGGTGCGTTCGCTACCTCCCGATACGGAGAAACTGTGGTTCTGCATGAAGCCGAAGTCTTCCATCATGTCGGCAAACATATCGTTTTCCCGCATTAAGAACAAATTGCCTTTGTCGTCAAATATATAACCGTTAGGATATTTGGAAGGATCGCTTTGGTAGTCGCGTATATATGATTCCCACTGGGTGATGTTTTTTCCGTCCACATACGTGTCATTCGCCCATCCCATCTCCTTGTAGGCCAATACCGACTCCAACGGACTGGCTTTTTGCGGCAACTCCAATGCTTTCGAGAAGGAGAAGTTGTTATTGTAGTTGAATTTGGGAGCCATATCTTTTTTACCTTGTTTCGTTGTTATCAGGATAACACCGAAAGCGGCACGCGCTCCATAGATAGCTGCCGAAGCGGCATCTTTCAGGATAGACACGGTTTCAATATCTTGCGGGTCAATCATATTGATATCCATCGGTACGTTGTTGACCAGCACCAAAGGTTCACCTCCGTTGATGGAAGTTGTTCCACGGATATTATACGTCATGTCATCGCCGGGAGCACCTGTGGCCGATTCGATCTTCAAACCGGGCACAACACCTTGCAAAGCTGCCGATACATTGGTTATAGGACGGTCGCCTAAGGATTCCTTGACGTTTACGGCTCCTACGGCTCCGGTCATATTCACTTTTTTCTGTGTACCGAATCCGATAACTACAACTTCCTCCATCGTTTGTGTGTCTTCCTGCAACTGTATGTTGAAGGATGTCTGGTTTTTCACAGGAACTTCTTGTGTGGTGTATCCGATATAAGTGATTCGGAGTTTACCATTTGCCGGAACTTCCAATGAGAACTCGCCGTTGAAGTTGGTGATAGTGGCTTGTTTGCTACCCTCTACAAGAACGTTGGCACCAATCAAAGGCTCGCCTTGTATATCTGTGACCGTTCCTCGAATGGATATATTCTTACTCTTGTTATCGGAAGATGGCTCTTCTTTAGGTTGAACCGGTACAATGATAATATGTTTGCCTTCCGTCCTGTAAGTGAATCCGGTTCCTTTTAATATGGAATTCAAAACAGAGGATACGGTTTGTTGGGCAAAGTCAACACTTACCTTTTGTTTCACGTCCAACTTTGTTTGATTATAAGCAATGCTTAAATCGGTCTGTGCTTCAATGCTTTCAAATACTTTTAATAGAGGTTGGTTTTTCATGGATACTGTTATCTGCTGGCTCTGTCCAAAGACACTGCTACAAAAACATAAAGCAAATAACAATATATAAAATTTACTCGTTGGTTGAATTAAGAATCTAAATATTTACAAATGAAAAAGTTGCACA
>NZ_CAJULN010000050.1 GCF_910586915.1 uncultured Bacteroides sp. | reverse complement strand
CCACGCCAGAAGGAGTGAGGAGAATGTGTTTCAAGCACTGATGCTTTTGCACTTCGGTTTTGAAACTACAGCTTAATTTTATCGAACACACATTAAATAACCATTCATCAATGACGAAAAAACTATTACTAACCTTTATGGTCATGCTATGTGCCTTAGCAGCGTTTGGAACACAACGCAGCGCAAAGGACATCGAAAAGATGTTCAAGGGTGTTACAGACACGGAGGCCATAATGAGCGGGATTTCTTTCCAAGAAGGGAACTTATTAAAAGCAATTGTACTTTCAGAAAGTACTCCAGACCTCAATGATGTTGAGCAACAACTAATCAAGGATTATGCACAGGTTGTCCTCATGTGCAATATGAAAGGTGCGCCTTTTAATTGCTACTTCGTTAAGGACGAAGAAAACAAGCGCGGAATTGTATCCCTGGATGGCAAAGTGATGGTTCCACCGCTTTCTGGTAATATCTGCAATATTCCCAATGGAAAAGATTTTGGGCTATTGCTTGTGGGAGAACTGTCAAGACCAACAAGTATAGGACTACTTCAAAAATGGAGTACATTAATGGCTTCTAAAGATAATGAAATGCTGGGGCTTTTTAGTGCTATAATTGTAGATGCTGACAAGCCAACTATCCATAGTCTTTTGCCATTAGACAAATACATCTTTCTTTCGCTTGGTAGCAAAGGAAATGGTAAATTTGATATATTTACACTCAAAATTGTCGGTGATGATGCTCTTTGGGGCATAGTTGACATAAAAGGTAAGCAAATTCTGCCCAACAAGTACACCGGTTTCTCCAGAAAGAGTCATTTTCTTGATATGAACAATACTGGCATGTGGGGGAAATGGGTTGGGTCTACTGAAATGGATATGTCTGAAGCTTTGGCGTATAGCAAAGACATGAAAGCTGAGACCCAGCGTCGCAGAATGGAACTTGCTGGAACGCTTAACGCATTTGGAGATGCCATGATGACAACAGCGGAAACAATTGAGGTAGTTCAAAATGCTGGCGAAGCTGATGATTTTGATGACTCTTCCGACTCTAAGGACGGTAAGGAATCAAAATCAGATAAAAATGATATCTCGAATCAGCAAAGCTATAATGCTGATAAATCTACATATGCCAAATATGATAGCATGTTGGCGCAGGTGTTTGCAGGCAATCGAGACGCCTCGTTATCAGAAATCAAACAATGGCAGAAGAAGATGAAAGAGCTTAGAACCAAATGGGAGGCAAAGGGTAAATCTTTCCCACACTCCGCAAACGAAGGCAAATAATAGTCTCTCCCCACTATAGCATTGAAGCGATTAAGACGCTGCAGATTTCTGTAACGTCCTAATCGCTTTTTAGACTATAATTTTTTAGACTATAATAATGTGGCGTAGTGTTTGCTGCCAATGACGGTAAACTCGTCAACGTGCTAATCGATACGCTCGCTATTGCCTGTCTATCTCTGCTGCCTTTAATAACCACGGCAATGTCAATGTGCATTTCATAGGCTTAACGTAAGCCAAAATGTCAGTGCCATGTGTTAAAAATCGTATTTTGGCAGGTATTATTTGAAAATACAACTGATTCATAAATCCACTTTCCTTAGCATTACCCTGTTTGTTCGTCTGTCCTCTGTTGTCCCCGTAAACGCCTTATTAGCAGGTGTTAGAAGACTTTTGTGCCTTTTTATTAGCCTTTTACAGAGTTTTTTTGTAATTCTGGAAGATTTTTATAACCACTTTATTAGCAAGCAGTTCTGAGGATAAGGTAAAAATGAGGTAATGATTTGGCAACCCTGTCTATTTCTACGTTCTGCTGTGAGTTGCTGTCAATGTCTCTCGTCTTGGTACAAAAGTAGCAATAAAAATCGGATACACATCAAAATGTCCCATGATTTTTATCACAGGACGTTTTTTATCTTCGCTGAATAATCCGGTTTAACCGTTACTTCTATTTTCGGCAAGTTGCGGGCTATGATTGCTGAAATTTATACTTTAATCCATACTCTTCCAACTTGCTATACAGCGTTGTACGTCCGATTCCGAGCAATTCGGCGGCAACCTTGCGGTTTCCGTTTGCCTGCTTCAACGCGCGTAAGATGCGTTCCTTGTCCTCCGCATCGTTTCGCAAGGCGAAGCTGACAGGTGAGGTCGGTTTCGTTACGGCAAGTTCCAGATGCTCTTTCATGACAACTCCCGTCTGTGCCTGCAACACCGCGCCCATTATCTTCTGCCGAAGCTCACGGACATTACCCGGCCACGGATGGGTCAGCAATGTCTTACGGGCTTCCGCATCGAACCCAGTCACGCTACATTCCAATTCATTGTTGGCAATCTCACGGAAGAACTCCGCCAACGGCATGATGTCCTCCTGACAGTCACGCAAGGGCGGAACAGTTATCTCGAAGTCGTGCAAACGGTACAGCAAATCCTGTCGGAAACGTTTTTCAATGACCGCTTTCTCCAGATCCTCGTTGGTGGCGGCGATGATGCGGACATTGAAGCTCTTGTCCGTCTTGTCACCTATAGGGCGGTATCTCCGTTCCTGTATGGCACGGAGTAACATCTGCTGGGTTTCCAATGCGAGATTGCCTACCTCATCCAAGAACAATGTGCCACCCTCTGCCTCATTGAAGTATCCTTTCTTTGTGCTGTCCGCACCCGTAAACGCGCCTTTGACATGTCCGAAGAATGCCGAGGGCGCAAGGTCTTTGGAGAGTGAACCGCAGTCCACAGGCACAAACGGTTTCCCTGCCCTTTTGCTCTTATCATGCAGATGGTGGGCGATATGCTCCTTGCCCGTGCCGTTCTCTCCGAATATCAGCACGCTCATATCAGTAGGGGCAACTAATCTTATCTGTTGCATGATTTTCTGAAAGGCGGAACTGTCACGGGCAAAAACGGGCATACGATTTCGTCCGATACTCCGTTCTTTCAGGATGGTATGAAGCAGAGGCATAAGTTTATCCTCCACAAGCTGCTTGGGGATATAGTCCAGCGAGCCGAGTTTCATACTTTCGACTGCCGTATGCACTTCGGCATAGTTGGTCATGATGATTAACGGTTGTGTCATGCCTTCCTTGCGCATCCATCGTAATAGGTCGATGCCGTCACCGTCGGGTAGTCGTAGGTCAGAAACCACGATGTCCCCGTCTGAGGCTTGTTGCAGAAGTTTCTTCGCGGTCGAGAGGTGGTAAGCCTGCACGGTACGGAATCCTTCCCGTGCCAGCAGGTTGCAGACAAACTCGCAATACACGATATTGTCCTCCACCACGATGATTCTTGTTTTATCCATTTTCGTATTTTTCCTTTCTTCTTTTGCCTGCCGGATAATTTCAGCACCTTTATCCAGCACAGCCGGTCACCGCTTTGCATATCGCTTCGTCATCTGGAGTGGCACTTCCATGAAGTTGGGCGTAAAGTTCCCTCAATGGCTGGTCGGCACGGAGAATCTGCCATGAACTTCGCAGATGGTGTGTAAGTGTGTCCAGTTCTTGGAGGTCTTTACGCTGTTCTGCATCCTTGACCGCCTGCATTTCCTTTTCGGTTTCCGCTATCAGTTTGTCCAGCATGACGGATTCATTGCCATAAGATAGCAGAGTGGAAAAATCCGGCTTTTCATCCAATATGCTGCTTAATGCGCATTTATCCGTAATCTCCATCAGTTCGGATATGGAGAACGGCTTGAACAGGCATCCGGCAAATCCACGCCCTATAAGTTCCTCCTTGCTGCAACTGCCCGAAGCGGTTGTCACGACTATGGGAATACTCTTCGAGTTGCCTACATTGGATGAGCGCAACAGTTCCAGCAGTTCAAAACCGCTTATCTCAGGCATATTCAGATCCGTCAGAAGCAGGCTGTATTCCTTTTTTCGTATCAGCTCCATCAGTACCGAAACATTGGTACAGGTATCGCAGTGCATCCCTTCATGGGCATACATTTCTTTCAACATAAGGAGAAGTACCTCGTCATTGTCGATGGCAATCACATCATGGCAGATATGATTATGGCGCATTTGCGCTTGAATTGTCTGTTCCGGCAGTTCCTCGGCTGTCTGCATGGGAATTTCCACCGTGAAGCGGCTCCCTTTGCCTTTCTCGCTTTCCAAGCGTATAGTTCCACCGAGCATCGCCACAATACGCTGCACGATGGACAATCCTAATCCGAAGCCGTCTTTTGCGGCGGCATTTGAAAGACGTTCAAATGCACCGAATACTCGTTGTTGCTCATCTTCGGTCATGCCCGTACCGGTATCTTCAACGATAAGTTTCAGCAAACCGTTATCATAATCCGCTGCCAATGATACACTACCGTTATCCGTGAACTTGATGGCGTTTGACAACAAGTTGTTGCCGATTTGCAGGATACGTTCCTTGTCGGTCAAAACCACCGCATCGGTGTGGCTCTCCACTATCAAAGTCAGACCCTTGTTCATGGCAATGGGCATGAACTCCGTTTCAAGAATATGCGTGATTGCGGAAATCCTGCAAGGGGAAAGGTTGGGTTGCTCCTTGCCGTTGTCCAGACGGAAGAAATCCAGCAGCGTGTTGAGCATCTCCCGCATACGCTCGGAAGATTGCCGGATATTATCCACATACATGGTGCTTTTATCCGCGCTACAACTTTTCTGCATCAGTCCGGCATAGCCTCATTTTGTCAATCGTATTTTTTCGTGGTAGAAGTAGTTTACGATGACAGGTTTGCCTTTTTCCGAGCGTCCGTATGGCAGATCGTTTATACGATACGGGAAGCCCTGCTCCTTGGCGTAATTTGAAATGTCCTGCTCCAATGCCTGCCAGTATTCAAGCCTTTTTTTATTGTAAATTTCCTCGTAAAGCGGTATGAGGTCAGGATACTTCTCACGGATATACGTCATTATCCCGCCTTTGAACTGCCCGCGTAAATTCAGGTTTTCAAGCCAGATTAAATCAGCATAATCTTTTACCTCCTCTATTATTGCCTTCACGTCTGTTATTCTGGGGAATATGGGCGAGACGAAGCATACGGTGCGGATACCTGCCTCGTATGTCTGACGCATCGCTTTCAGACGGCGTTCAATGCTTACGGCGTTGTCCATATCTGCGCAGAACTGCTCGTCGAGCGTATTGACAGACCATGACACAGTCACTTTGGGAAAACTCTTCAACAGGTCGAGATCGCGAAGGACAAGATCGGACTTTGTGCATATCATAATCTCGGCATCGCTTCCTCGCAGCTCTTCGAGCAGCCTTCGGGTACGGTGGAATTCTTCTTCATACGGATTGTAACCGTCCGTCACAGACCCTATTACAACACGTTCACCGTCGTATTTATGAGGATTCGTTATCGGCTTCCAGTTTTTTACATCTAAAAACGTACCCCACGGCTCGGTGTGCCCGGTGAACCGTTTCATGAACGATGCGTAGCAATACCTGCAGGCGTGGGGACACCCTACATAAGGGTTGACCGAATATCCTCCCACCGGCAGAGAGGATTTGGTCATTACACTCTTTACATCTATTTCCTTTATTGTATCCATATTCATTGTATTCGTCTGGTAAATTGTTCCGGCAATTCCTGAATCATTCTTTCGTCGCCCATAATCGGCAGCAAATCCTCTTTCATGAACACCGGTATGCCATGAGCCTTTGCCTGTTCTGCAATGCTAAGCACCCATTCGGGGCGCGAATATGACTTTCCTTTTCGGTTTCCGGTCTCTGTGCCTATGACAATCCAGTCAATTCCCTCGAAATCAATCTCGCCGATATCATCGAAGAGAGGTTCAAACGTGACATGGTAGTGTCGTGCTTTGATATTCTTTTTCAAATCATCAATCCTCCTTTTCTCGGAACTGCGCGTGACGGTCACGCCCATCCATACGTTCTCGTCGTCAGAGGAGAAACTGATTTTGTCAGGGCGCTTCGTCAGAAAGATATAGGCGTGCTGGGGATTGCTGCTGATCCGCTCGAAAATTTCTGCGTTCCATTCAGGCTTCCAATCGGAGAAATCGCTCATTCCTGTCATGAGCCACACATGAGGACGGGACGTATCGATGATGCGCAGTTTTCGTTCCATGTATTCAGGCACGGAAAAGTCGTCGGTAATGTGGAAACGGCGGCAGTTGTTACGGGCATAGCAGTAAGGGCATCCTATAGTGCACCCTACCACTATGTTCATGTTTTTTATCAGGGATTTAATGCAGACACTCATAACACAACTGTTTCTCCGTCCTCCGGGATAATCAGCCGGCTCATGTCGGCTTCGTGATGCGTTGCCTCATTGCGCAGAATTGCACGGGTGGTCTGGCAATGGTCGATGGCATCCATGTGTACGGCTATCAGCTTGATATGCGAAGGCAATTCGTCAAGTATCTGCATCACTTCGTTCTCGTCGGGGATGATAGGACCGTCCGTTTTGGAAAATTCGGGAAAGATTGCACCTCCGGAGTTTACCACGATATAGTCAGGATTGAACCGTTCCACGGTGTCTCGGATACATGCTTCCCATCGGCAGTCACCCATTATATAAACGGTCGGGAAGCCCTCGGCTTTTAGCACATAACCTGATACAGGTCCCATCATCTGCCCGATCTGCCCGAAACCATGATGTCCGGTCGTGCGGTAAATGGATATGCCGTCTATTGTTTTTATTTCTTCGATGGGTATCACATTTGTAAATCCGTCGTTTCTGATGGCGTCCGCGTCCTGGGGCTGAACGTAGAAAGGAATTTCTTTGGGCAAATGTGTGGGGACACTCGGCTCGTAATGGTCGATGTGATTGTGGGTCAGGAGCACCATGTCCACGCCTCCGATAATATCCTGAATAGGAATGGTGAGGTGTACCCTCGGTGTTTTATTCACACCGAGGGCCGATATCAAAGTGCCTTTGTCGGCTAAAACGGGGTCAATTAGCATGGTGTGTCCCGCATACCTGATTTTCAAGGTGGCATTGCGCACCAATTGTACTGTGGATGTCTTTTTCATGACTATATGTCTTGTTATTGATTACGGGTGCAAAGTTCGGAAGAATCCGGCGAAACATCTATGCCTGAAAAAACGGTAATTATGCCATTTTGATAAATGAAATTATTATCTTTGCAAAAACGACAAGGATATGGACGAGATAATCAACCCTGATCGACTGGTCAGCGTACCGTTCAACAAGACACGCTGCGGCGTGGATTTTTACATCAATACTGCCATAAACAAGGACATCGGACTTGTGCTGACAGAAAACAAGCGGTTTAAGACAGACTTCTTCAGCTTCTACTTTTTCCGTAAGGCAAACGGATATTTGCTACTGAACTTCCGCAAGATTGAACTGCGCGACGGCATGGTTCTCCTGCTTTCACCCCATCAGCAACAAGAGTGGCATGTAGATGAGACGGCGTTGGATTACACGTTCCTTATATTCCGCGAAGATTTCATGCGTACTTTTATCGCCGACAAGTTCTTCGTTTTTCGCCTTTTGTATTGTTACCAGACAGATACGCCGCCTTACATCAATGCCACACATGACGAAATGAAGGAATATATGCGGCTGCTCGGAAAGATTAAGTATGAGCTGATGAATCCAGTGTCCGATACGTACAATATCATTGTTTCCTTACTATATTATCTTTTGCTGATTATCAATCGTACATACGCTGCCGCCTATTGCTTGCCCGCTGAAATTGCTAAAAACAATTTCGCTTTTCGGTTCAAGGACTTGTTGGAACAGAATATCCGCACCCACCAGCGGGTGCAGGAATATGCAGACATGCTTCATGTCAGTCGCATCACACTCAATAACTCAGTAAAAGCCCAATTCGGAGTATCAGCTACCCATTTGATAAAACAACGTCTGCTTGAGGAACTGAAGAACGAATTGCTATTCTCCAACCGCACTGTCAGTGAAATGGCGGATGATTTCAATTTCTCTGATCCGAGCCATCTCATGCGCTTCTTCAAACAGCAAACAGGCAAAACATTTACTCAGTACATGACGGATTACAATAAAGGCATATACGAATAACTTCTTAATATAGTCGATAGCGGCTATCGAAATATGGTTGTTGATGTTCAGGCGTTTTTGTACTGCATGAACCATTTTACGATTTCTGGATCTTCGTGCGAGCCGAGTAAGAAAGGCTTGTCGGTATCCAGCGTCTTTATCCGTGCCATGTCGTCGGCCGACAGGGTGAAGTCTAATATGTCGAGATTCTGCTTCATGCGTTCCGGTTTCACAGACTTAGGAATAATTATGCACACTGATATTTATCGCGCCCGGACAGGTGTTCGGTGCGGAAGATGACGGCATGCAGTTCCAACCAGATGGCTACCTGCTTATGTTCCATCCCGACCTGCTGCGGAATACACCTCTCGGGCGGATAATGCGTGAATATTCGTTCTTTTCCTACGAGACAAACGAGGCATTGCACCTTAGTGTGGAAGAACGGCAAATCATCATGGATTGCTTCCACAAGATTCAATATGAATTGAACCATCCGATACACCGTCACAGCAAGAACCTCATCACAGACAGCATCAAGACGTTCCTTGATTACTGCACACGTTTCTATGACCGCCAGTTCATCACACGCGACAACCAAAACCGAGACATCCTCGCAAGATTTGAGCGGTTGCTTGACGAATACTTCCATGATGGGGCTGCTAAACGGATAGGCTTGCCCACTGTACAGTATTGTGCAGACAAGCTCTGCCTCTCGCCCAACTATTTCAGTGATTTATTGAAAAAAGAAACAGGTTCAACCGCCCTGCATTTCATTCATGACAAGTCTATTGAAATAGCCAAGACGGAACTTGCATCTACAGACGACACCGTTAATGAAATCGCCTATAATCTCGGTTTTCAGTACCCGCAACATTTTACCCGACTGTTCAAGAAAGAGGTAGGTTACACTCCGAATGAATATAGAGCGCAAGTGTCGTGAGAATTGGATTAGTACAGAATATTAGAACCCAACACCTCTCTTGCGCTTAACTTTCTTCCTTCTGCGAAGTATATCCACCATTTCCTGATTGGCTTCCGCATCAGCAGCGTTATAAGATGAGCCACTGCTTTTTAGCAATCCCCAAGAGCCGTTGAACAACTCGCTTTGTGCCGTGCCGGACGGTGCGCTTGGTGTAGCCGTTTCATATATTCCGGCTGTTATTCCCATACGTTCCCTGCATCTGTTGTGCTGCAAAGCCGCGTCAATCTTGGAATAACTGAAACGCCTGTCCACTTTGGAGCCGTTGAAATGGTAGCCATTCATGGAGAATACAACACCCTGCACCTCGCTGGTCTGCCCCTTATGCTTGAAATGTACTTCCACTCCCTGCCGTTTCAGGTTGGCGATAAGCACGTTCCAGTTGCCGCATCTGCCGACTTCCATTTTGATGATGTCGTAAAGCGCATATTTCGTCCTGTCTGGCTCTTTCAGGCGGTTGCGTTTGACATTGTCCTTTCCGCCAGCCATATGCAAGCCGTATTTCAAGGTCAATTCCTTGCAGATGCGGGTACTGCGCAGACGCTCGTGCCTGTCCGATATGGTATTGCCGTTGTTGTCTATGCGGTTGAAAGCAATATGCACGTGCGGATGCTCCTTGTCGAAATGCTGGGCGATGAAGAACTGCGTATTCTTGATTCCCATCCGTTCCATATATTCAAGCGCGATGCCTGCCATGATACGGTTCGTCAGCCGTAACTCATCCTCTTTGGAAAAACTCAACGCGATATGTCCGACAGGTTTTGTCACCTTATCGTTCATCCGTGACTGGGCATTGAAACTCATGGCGATAGTTTCCAGATTTTCCATAAACAAGCCTTCGCTTGCTACTATCTGCGTATCCTTCTTCTTGTCGATGATGTAATCCACCACACCCTTGAAGTCGCTTCCTTTTACGATTTTCGCCATCATATCCCTATCTTGGTTATAAGTTCATGAATCCTTGCCACTGCCACCTTGCAGTCCCACCGTTCATCGTGGAAGCCTCCGGCGTTTGCCTTACGCGCAAGCTGGTTGAGATTGTTAGCCATGCCGCAGAGTTGGCGGATGTATCCGGCATGTTCCTCCGACAGCCGTTCTTTCACATGACCGTTACGGAAACATTCCCTCATGTACTCGCTTGGTGATACGCCCGCCTCATGCGATCGTGTCAGCAGGCGGAAGTAGTCGGCTGCCGTCATTTTCACTGCGATACGGTATTTCAGTTTCTCGGTTGCTTCCTTCTTGGGGCGACCTCCCTTGTTGCGTTCCTTGTGTTCCTTTGTCTGTTCCATATTTTATTCCTTTTAATTCGGTTACTGATTCAACTGTATAGACCGACGGGATGCCACCTCCTGCAATTTGGATGGTGGGTGGCAAGCGGTTTCGGTACACCCGAAACACAAACTTGCTACCTCCCAATCCTTAAGGAATGAGTTTCGGGCATCTCCCGTTTTTCTCATTCGGGATGTCATAATCCCAACCCTTTCTTCTTGGGTTTTACGATAGTTCTTGGCGGTGGACTAACGGCTAATTTCTGCCGGATTCCACGCAGGTAATCGTTCAGGTCTTTATGCCCTTTGTAGTTGTCGGAGAAGTCGCGGATGCGTCCGGCGAACTTCCTTTCCAATTCCCGATACGCCTTTCTTCCCGCCTCGTCATTGTCGAGCATGCAGTGGATACGTCCATACCCGTGCAGCACATCTATAGCTTTGGAAACATTGGCGGTCGAATTGAGGATGACGTAATCCTGCCTGTCAAGGTCGGGCAAGTTCGAGCAGTTCCTCTTCCGCAACGTGAGGAATGAAAGATAGTCCATCATGCCCTCGAATACAAGGCATTTCTCTCTCGCTTCTCCCTGTTGCCGAATATGGCTGATGTCTTTGGGTGCGACACAGCCTTTGAAAAAACGGTTACGCACTTCAAATCCTCCCGCCACATTCGGAAAACCGATGGCGAAATAGGGCTTGCCGTTATGGGTGAAGTGGAGCTCTTTACATTGCGCCTTTGCCAAAGCGATGTTTATGCCCCGTTCCTGCAAGTATCGGAGCAATGCCGGATGGGTGAGTTCGCCCACCTCCAAATGTTGGAAACTCGGTTCGGATGCCTGCTGGCGAAAAGAGAAAGATATGGGACGGATGTGTGGTGCCTGTTCCGCTATCTTGCCAAGCAGATAAGGCACATGGTCGGATGCGTACAGTACCCCTGCAAGTGCGATGATGTTACCACCTCTTCCCAGTCCATAATCGAACCACAGGTTGCGGTCGGTGTTCACCTTGAACGAGGCTTCCGTTTCCTGACGGAACGGGGATTTATACCACAGGCAGTTTCCCTGTTGCTTTACGGGCGAATAACCCAAACTTTGCAGATAGTCCGCAATTTTGATTTGTTTTGCTTCTTGGATGTTCATGATATAATTTCTATGGATTTGATGATGACTGTAAAAACGTTGATTTGATGAATGAGATATGTATTGTCCTATACGTTAATGCTTTATATTCTCAACATCTTCTCAACAAACCACTCACAAATAGAGAATCCAACAAACTGATGCTGTTTCCCTCTCAACTTTTCTTTTCGATTGTTGAGAATTTGTTGAGAGTGTATGCTGTTTATTATCAGTATGGTTATATCATTATTCATCAATTCAACAAAAAAAGAATAGTATTACAGGGATTCAAGTTGTTCCCTTGTGACGGTGTAGAAACGACCGACTCTTTTTATCGGCTCATATCGACACTCCCGATTATAGTTGAACTGGTAGGTGGTATAGGTCAGCCCGTTGGATGCAGGTGTGAGCTTCCAGCACTCCTGCAAGACTTTCCGGACTTGGTGCTTTTCTACCTTTACCTGCGAGTGTATTAACAAAAGAAGAATATCGTTATAGCAGAATGAGAACGTGTCCGTGCCTGTACTGTCCATGATGTCGAGTATAAGCTCGCACATCTCGATTTCCAGACGGTTACGGTTGCTGCGGATAATCTTTTGCAAGGCTTCGGTATGCAGTAATGACGGGGCAAACCACATCCGGCTTTCTTTTTTCGTTGCCATCGTCCTGTGCTGCAAATGATACAGGAAAGCCGGGATTTCCGCTTTCAGCTTTTGCAGGAAATTGGTATCGTCAGATTGCAAGCGGCTTATCTTTCGCACCCAATAGCGTGTCTCGCCAGCGTCAATGATGACAGGCAGATACTCGTTGTTGGAACACAGCACGAACTTGGCGAAGAAGGCTATCTCGTCACGGTCTTTGCCTTTGGCTTCCACCTTGTAGGAGAGTGTGGTGCTGAGGTTCTTCAACCTCTCGCTGTCTTCCCTGCGGTTGAGCAGCACCTCGTCCACTACGATGAGCAGTTTGCCCGTCCAGTCGGAATTGAACTGGCTGCGGAAATCCTCGTTGGTGTTGAACGTGACGTTGTTCTGAAACACGGCTTTCAGGAAGTTCAGGAACGTGCTTTTGCCTGTGTTACGCTCTTCCGACACCAACAACAGGATAGGCAGTTTCTGTACTGGTTTCAGGTAGAGCAGTTGAAGGTAATCCATGCCCAGTTCGTACTGTTCACTGAAAATGTGGCGCACCAATGACCGGATACAGGGAAACTCGCCTTGCTGCGGGCGGTGCTCTATCGGTTCGTAGAGGTTCAGGAACTTGTCCACCACGGGACGGTAGTCCACATGGTCGGGGACGGTGCAGAAGCCGTCGTACTTCGGCACGGTGGCGAGATAGTCCTTGCCGTAGTCCTGCCGCAGTGTTTCGTTGTTCCACACGATGCGCTTCTTCACATAGCCTCCGTTCAGACGGGGCTGGTTCACTAACTTGTAGAGGGTAGTACCCACACGGATAAACTCCTCATTTTCAAAGTTGCCTTGTTTCATTAGCACTTCATTTTTTTGTTTAATCAGTGCAAAACTCGGCAATTAGCGCAGAACGGATTAACAACTCACGCATACCTCACGTAAGATTTTCTTGGATTTGGCTTTATGACATACAACAAAAGCCCGAAGAAATGCCATTCTAATGGATTTTTCTTCGGGTTTGTCGTAATCGTACGTATGAATGGCAATACACCTATTCACATACTCGTATAAATACATTGTTGGCAATGGGAATACGCATAGGTCTCACTACTTCATGTCGTCATATCATTAGAACTTATGCCTGATAATTAGACATATCCCAACCATTTATACCCAGCGAAAAGAAGATATTTGTTTTCTCTTTTCGCAAGTACAGCCTTTTAAATATGGCATTGCGCACCTGTTCCGCACCGAAGCTGTCAATGCGGAAAGCAAGTGCGACTATCATCGGAAAGCTGAACACATCGGCATGATACCCGTTCTCCTGCCGAACATACTTCTGTACCTCGTATTCTTTTAATGCTCCACTGTTATAGATGTTTCTGATGGCAGAACGAAGTGTCGGAGCAATTACTCCGAACAGTTCCACCAATTCCGGCTCGCTCATCCAAATGTTTGAGACATTCTCCGGCATGATGATATTGCCGGATTCATTCACTGTTATGCTGTTTCTTCTCATACTCATGACATCGTTATTCCGTTAAACGTCTTACTCAGTTTGTCGCCGAACATGGTCAGGTCGTTGTCGAGCTTCTGCGTGGTTATCTTTGCGTAGAGTTGGGTCGTGACTATATTCGTATGTCCCAACACACGGCTTACGCTTTCAATGGGCATCCCCTTGCTCAAAGCTAATGTTGCGAAGCCATGACGACTGCAATGAAATGATATTGACTTGGTTATGCCACATTCCCTTATCATCCGTTTCAACGGTTTGCAGATAGACCAATAGTTCAAGCCGGGGAATATACGATTGTCTTTCTGCATCGGTCGGTAGCGTTCGACTATCTGCAAGGGTATATCCAGCAGCTTCACTTGGAAGGCGACTTTTGTCTTGTGGCGTTTGGACAATATCCACTTCTCGCCGTTCACCTCCACGATGTTGTCATTCGTCAGTTCCTGAATGTCCACGAATGACAAGGCGGTGAAACTGGCAAAGATGAAAATGTCACGGATGTATGCGAGCTTGCTGTCTGCAAACTCATGTGTCATGACCGCTTTCAGTTCATCTTCTGTCAGATACTCGCGTTCCTTTACATTGGGGCTGATATGGAACTGGATGAAAGGATTGCGCGGTATCAGTCCGTTATAATGCGCTTTCATGACCACGCCTTTCAGCCACATACAGTTTGCCCATATCGAACCGTTCCGCAATCCTGCTTCCGTTGAGAGGTATGCGGCGAACTCCTTGATGAAGTCGGGTGTAAGTTCCAACATGGACATATCGCTGCGCCTGTAAAACGACTTGATAAAGGCGGCTACATGGTTTCTTGCCCGTACACGTGCCCGATAGGTAGCCATCACCCTGTCCTTACCGACACGCTTCTTGAACACCTCGTTCTCACGGTCGAATGCTTTTAGTAGCGTCTCATACTCGCTACCGATGCCCTGATAGGCATTGCGTACCATTTCAGCCGTAACGAATGCTTCACGGTCGGATATGCGCTGGTAATGTTTGATGATTTGCGCTTTGATGTTGTCCAATGCAAGATTGATGTCCCGTGCCTCGCGGCTCTTGCCTTTAGCCCGGTTGCCCTTGATGTCCCAAAGCGTTTTCGGGACACTCTGTTTGCAACTGAACTGCGCCACAGTCCCGTTGATTGTAACCCGTCCCATGATGGGGACAATACCGTTTTTCTCCTTGCTGCCGTTCACGTAGAACAGCACCTTGAATGTGCTTCTTGCCATACTCGTTTTTTGTTTGCAAAGTTATTACTCAACGAGTTAGACCTTGATATGCCAACCTGTGCCACAAGCTGCCAAATACAACACGGTGTGTTAAAAATCACCATTCGGCGGGTAATGATTTGGAGACCGTTCTTCTTCATAAATCCGCTTTCCTTTACGTTACCTCGATTTTTCGCCTGTCCTCATTTGTCTTCGCAAACGCCTTATTGACAGGCATTACGAAGACATTTGTCCCTTTTTATTCGTCTTTTCCAGAGATTTTTCATAATTTTGTCTTCGGTGGTTATAGAGATAAGAGTATTTGTTTGTAATTCAGTACTATAATTTAATGCTTTTATCGCTAATCACTAATTTTTATCTAACTCACGTTAAAATAAAATGTTATTATAGTTAAGGGAATAAGGTATCAGGATTGTAGGATACTGGTGCATCTTCTTAGAATATCTCATATGAATGTAACAAAATATTGACGTTATGTCCAGACAAGAAAATTTTTGCCGCCGTTTGCGTGCGGTATTTACGGTGGTGATGGCATCCATTGCCTTATCAACAACTAATTATGCTATGGCTCAAAAATCAGTAAGTCCTCCTGACTTTGCCTATCCGAAGACGGTGTCAGCCAATGCCAAGAAATCATTGGAGAAGGCATTGGCTAAAAATGATGGTGAAGGGGTGCTCCGTTCTTTGATTGAATATACAACGGCAGAGAATCTCATCACAAATGAGAATTTTGCGGCCACTGCATCGAAGATTGCCGAGGTGGCAGAGAATGAAAAGGACGTTGTCGTCAAGGCCCTTCTGAAAGTCCTTCTTGCAGAAGATTATTTGAATTTCTATCAAAAGAACAGATGGGAATATGACCGCCGGGAATTGCCGCTTTCTCCTTTGCCCGATACTGTGTCGCAGTGGAGTGGAGACCAGTTCCGCCTTAAGATATATGGTCTGTTCTGTGATGCATTATCGCAGCCAGCCCCATTGCAGGCGGCTTTATTGTCATCGTATGGCCAGGTAATTGACAGTAATGACTTGACTGCTATATATTTCCCTACCATATATGATTTCGTGGCAGTACGTGCGTTGGAAGCCATGGAATCGTGGAATAAGGTAGGAGATGCTGAACCTAAGGAATATTGCCGTCAGTTGCGTCAGCGGTTATTGGATTTCCATAAGGGAGACGTTGCCCCTGAAATATATTGGACATTAAACAAAGACCGTGGCTCGAAACTGGATATTGCAGCCATGGAGGAGCTGTATAACAGGTATGAGAGGAGTGAGTACTCTGGCGATGTCCTTTCCGATATTCCGGTTTATTCCCTCTCTTTGCCAAACAGAAAGTGGCTAGCTTCAAAACTGAAGTATAACATCGGTAGGTTTACTGATTATTGGAACATCAATTCATTGAAGAATAGCCTGAAATCACTTACGAATCCAGGACTGACGGTTTCGTTACTTAAAAATATGGTATCTCCGGGAGTTCCATTTAAGATAACTGTGAATTCAGAAAACTGCACATCTGGCAAGGTGTCGATATATAGGGTATATCCAGGAAAAGATTTTGATTACAAGCAGTATAAGGATCTTAGAGAAAAGGATAAGGTTGCAGAGTTTCCGGTGGTATGCGACAGTGTTGCGCCTTTCGGTTATAGCTATAATATTGAGGCAAGCCTTGATAAGATTGGTTTTTATGTTATAGTACCAACGATTTCCGGAGAGCTTCCCGAGCAGGACAGGTATCAACTATTGCAGTGTACGGATTTGATGGGTTTGCAGTTTACTGGTGGTAATGACAGGTATATGTATCTTACACTTGATCCTGTTACAGGGAAGGCTGTAGGTAATGTAGATGTAGAGTTCAATAGTTACAGATATTCAAAGGGACGCAAGATTTCGGAGGGCATAAAACTTGGGCGTACTGATGCCGATGGCTGGCTTGGACAGATAGCTTCGCGTCAGGAATATCTGCGTGGACGGTACATCGCAAAGAAGGGGTCGAGCTTGTACGTGTCACCCAATACGGCGTTGCCTACATATTATAAATCCCATTCAGAAGACCGCAGTTATAGTGCCGACGGGTATACATCATTGGCATTATATCGTCCCGGAGACAGGGTGGAGTTCGCTTTTGTTGTATCTTCTATCCTTAATAATGATTCCAGGTTGGAGCAGGAAGCGCGTCTGCGTGCCATATTGAAAGATGCAAATTACAGCCCCGTAGATACTCTGGATTTGACTTCTGATTCTTACGGACGCGTATATGGTGCATTTATTTTGCCAAAGGCGGGACTTACTGGCCGCTTCTCAATTGATTTGGAGATACATCCGGATACCGATGAAGAGGATTCGGTAGGATCTGTATCGTTCACTGTCAGCGATTATAAGTTGCCTACATATTATGTAGAGGTAACATCGGTAAAGAAAGACTACCCTGCAAAAGGGGATGTAACCCTGGGGGGACGTGTGCGTACATATAGCGATTTTCCTGTTGCCGGTGCGGAAGTAAAAGTCAATCTTGAGTCAGCTGAACGCATGCGCTGGTGGTTCTCGCCTAATGGTGATGATATATATTCAACAGTCCTAACTACAGATCAGGAGGGTAAATTTTCTGTGACGTTCACTTCCGGTATACTCTCGCGCAATACAGACAGTCCGGATACGCGCTGTTTCCAGGCCAAGTTTGACGCTGTATCTCCTACCGGTGAAAGTCGGACAGCAGAAAAATATTTTACGACAGGGCGTCCTTACATGATCAATATTTCAATGGAAGGCAACGTTGATGTATCGCGTCCGTTTAGCGTTGATATCCAGGTGATGGACGATGAGTATAAACCTGTGAAAGGCCTGGATATAGACTATAAGCTGATGGATGATGATGAAAAGGTTGTGGCAGAAGGCAGGTTTTCCACTTCAGATCCGGTGGTTGACCTGTCGGCAGTACCAGCCGGTGAATATGAATTTGTGGTATGCACTGCTGATACAGCCATGGCTGAGTCACAGACACACGATGTGACAATATACCGTCCTACAGACAAAATTCTTCCTAACAGTGACGCATTATGGATACCTAAACTTAGGTATAAGTTTGGTAATGACGGAAAGGTAAAGGTGCTTTATGGCACAGGACAAGGCACAACAGAGGTATATGCCCTGATTTCTTACGGAAATAACCGTTTTGATAAACGGGTGCTGTCATTAAAGC
>NZ_CAJULN010000049.1 GCF_910586915.1 uncultured Bacteroides sp. | reverse complement strand
GCTGATTATAAAGAAGAAAATAAGACGTTTTGAAGAAAAGGAAAGGGGAAGGAGAAGCATTTTGTTAGATTAAATACCTTTTGATTTGGAGTATATCAGTAATTAATGTATCTTGGCAGGAAAATAAATATAATCATATAAATGGAAAAATACATTTTAGGGAGCGGCCTGCTCATGGCAGTTGGCGGAATGGCAACTGCGCAAAATAAAACGGAAGCTACAACACCAAACGAAATGCAGCCAAGCAAACCTCACATCATCCTGATTGTAGCCGACCAGCACCGGGGAGACGCTATGAACTGTATGGGAAACAATGCGGTAGTCACCCCTCATATGGATGAACTGGCACAAGACGGCACCCTCTTCATGAACGGTTATTCTTCCGCATCAAGCAGCACCCCGGCACGGGCGGGACTCCTTACCGGACTTTCCCCTTGGCATCATGGTATGCTGGGCTATGGCAGAGTAGGTAGTTGCTATCGCTACGAAATGCCTGCCATGATGAGAGAATTAGGATATTTCACTTTCGGTATCGGCAAGATGCACTGGTTTCCGCAGAAAGCCCTGCACGGTTTTCACAGCACATTGGTAGACGAAAGCGGACGGGTAGAAAGTGACGACTTCGTAAGCGACTACCGGCTGTGGTTTCAGACGCAGGCACCGGGAAAGAATCCGGACGCCACAGGTATCGGATGGAACGACCACGGAAGCGGTGTATATCGCCTGCCCGAAGCACTTCATCCCACAGCCTGGACCGGAAAAATGGCGCGTGAAATGATACAGAACTATGACAAGGCAAGCAATGAGCCACTCTTTCTGAAAGTTTCCTTTGCACGTCCGCACAGTCCGTACGACCCGCCGCAAAGGTTGATGGAGCAGTATGAAGGAAAAGATGTTCCAACGCCCGTTGTAGGAGAATGGTGCAAGGACAAGAAGTATGCAATGCCTCAGGATGTGGCAACGGCAAAGAAGGACGCCGCTTTCGGAAACTTCGGCGAGCAATATGCTAAGGAGCCACGCAGACACTACTACGCCAACGTGACATTCGTGGACGAAGAGATAGGAAAGATTATTAAATCCCTGAAAGAGAAAGGTATGTACGACAATGCACTCATCTGTTATGTTTCGGACCACGGGGATATGCTGGGCGACCATCATCACTGGCGCAAGACCTACCCGTATGAAGGTTCGGCACACGTGCCATATATCGTAAAATGGCCCGCCTCGTGTGGCTTTAAGAGAGGAAGCAAGGTGGCAGCACCGGTAGAGTTGAGAGATTTGCTGCCCACTTTCTTAGACATGGCAGGAAGCAAAGTGCCGGAAGATATGGACGGACGTTCGCTGGCAATGCTGATGCAAGACGAAAGCGACGGATGGCGCAAGTACATCGACCTGGAACATTCTACGTGTTACAGCCCCGACAATTATTGGTGTGCGCTGACCGATGGAAAAATCAAGTATATCTGGCGTTTTCATACGGGCGATGAAGAGTTGTTCGACTTGACTAAGGACCCGCAGGAATTGAGAAATGTGGCGAAGGAGAAAAAATATGCTGCAAAATTGCGTGAGATGCGCAGCGAAATGGTGAAGCATTTGGCTGAGCGCGGTGAAGAGTTTGTCAAGGACGGGCAGTTGCAAGTGCTGAAACGGACGGTACTTTACAGTCCGCTGTTTCCCGACAAGAACCCGGTAGATACAGGCATATAAATCTCTTTGATAGCAGTCGGGAGATATTCTATTCTGCTATTTTTTATTCAACATTAGATTGATATAAAGCAGTTCTGTGCTGCATGACCAATGGAGGGTGTCCGAAAAGGGTGCCCTCCATTTAGTTACTATTGTTCATCTTGGAGGTCATATTAATAAATATGCACATTAATATACCAAATGGACTTCCCTCCTACTCCACTTACTTTTTTCCGCCATAAATATCTTTTTCAATATATTTCCGTCGTTTACCCCAAACATAACCTTATTTTTTTCAGCACTCTTATTAGCGATAGGTACCGAAACAAATGGAAACAATCGTATCAAGCAATGGGAACGACCGTATCAAGCAATGGGAACGGTCGTGTCAAGCTATGGGCAAGACATTGACAACCCGCTTCGACGACTTTATATATCCTAACGAGAGAGAAGAATTATAAAAAAACTTTCTTGCGGGATTACTTAATATTGGAATAAAAAGCTAATTTTGCACGGTTTTAAAAAATTTATCTTAACCTGATATTATGTACAAAATTTTTCATGGCTTCCATTTAGTAGAAGCATACCAGGAATTGAAAAAGGCCAAACGACTGGCTAAGAATCAAACAGTAGCCCGATGCATCAAGCTGGCGGTAGCAATCATCATCTCTCTCATTCTGTGGTTCATGCCTATCGAAACATTCGGAATAGAAGGGCTGACGGTTATCGAACAAAGGTTGATTTCCATCTTCATTTTCGCCACACTCATGTGGGTATTCGAAGCAATCCCGGCGTGGACAACCTCCGTACTTATCGTAGTGCTGCTACTGCTTACCGTTTCGGACAGCAGTTTGTGGCTTTTCACAAAAGGGATTTCGGCAGAAACACTGGGACAGACTGTGAAATACAAATCAATCATGCACTGTTTTGCCGATCCTATCATCATGCTGTTCATTGGCGGATTTATCCTTGCCATCGCAGCAACCAAAAGCGGACTCGACGTATTGTTGGCACGCGTCATGTTGCGCCCGTTCGGAACACAATCGCGCTATGTACTGTTGGGATTCATCCTCGTTACGGCTGTATTTTCCATGTTCCTCAGCAACACTGCTACGGCTGCCATGATGCTCACCTTCCTTACTCCCGTATTGAAAGCACTGCCCGCCGACGGTAAAGGAAAAATCGGCCTTGCCATGGCTATTCCCGTAGCTGCCAACGTAGGCGGTATGGGAACTCCCATTGGCACACCGCCCAACGCCATCGCACTGAAATACCTGAACGATCCGGAAGGACTGAACCTGAACATCGGTTTCGGAGAATGGATGAGCTTCATGATGCCTTACACCATTATCGTATTGTTTATCGCATGGTTTATCCTCCTGCGCCTGTTCCCTTTCAAGCAGAAGACCATCGAGCTGAAAATTGAAGGAGAAGCCAAGAAAGACTGGCGTTCCATCGTAGTGTACATCACGTTTGCCGTTACGGTCGTACTGTGGATGTTCGACAAAGTGACGGGAGTGAACTCCAATGTAGTGGCAATGATTCCGGTAGCGGTGTTCTGCGTGACGGGAGTTATCACCAAACGCGACCTGGAAGAAATCAGTTGGAGTGTGCTGTGGATGGTAGCCGGCGGATTCGCCTTAGGTGTCGCCCTGCAAGAGACAGGACTTGCCAAGCATATGATTGAAGCGATTCCGTTCAACACATGGCCGCCCGTGCTGATGATAGTAGGTTCCGGACTGATTTGCTATGCTATGGCAAACTTCATCTCGCACACAGCTACCGCCGCCCTGCTCGTTCCCATCCTTGCCATTGCAGGAACCAGTATGCGCGAAAACCTCTATGCACTGGGTGGTGTAGAGACTTTATTAATCGGTGTGGCAATCGGTTCGTCGTTGGCAATGATATTGCCTATCAGTACTCCGCCCAATGCATTGGCACACGCCACAGGTATGATTGAGCAAAAGGATATGGAGAAGGTCGGTATCATCATGGGAATTATCGGACTGATTTTAGGATACAGTATGTTGATTATACTCGGCTCCAACAATCTGTTGTAACAATCTCCTTTTATAAGGAAAAGCAATAAAGAAAAGCCCTGCAAGAACCACCGATTCTTGCAGGGCTTTTTATCTGTTCATCCGTCTCCGCCTGGAGACAAGAGATGTCTACTCCTCGCTTTTGAGATTGGCTGCCGGAGAAGTTCCCGCCTGCTCACCCTCCGCATACTTACTCGGACTTACACCGTAATACTTCTTGAATACTTCACGGAAGTATTTCGCCTCCGAGAATCCTACCCTATCGGCAATCTCCGTTATTGTATAGTCGCCTTGTTTCAGCAATTGTGCGGCATATTGCAAACGTATCAGACGGATATAATCGGCAGGTGCATAACCGGTCAGTGCCTTGAGCTTGTTGAAGAAGCTGGTGCGGCTCATGTGATGCATACTGCTAAGTATTTCCACATTGAACTCCGAATCGCCCATGTTCTTCTCTATGCATTCCTTGACAGAGGTGATGAACTTCCAGTCTAAGGTATTCGTACAGTTGGTCGGGACATCCTGCTCTTCATCCTTGATGCTGTTATACACCTGGCGGAGCAAAGCACGGTTGGTAAGCATATTCTTAATCGTAGCCTTGAGTATTCCCACACTGAAAGGCTTGGTTATATAGGCGTCCGCTCCGATTTCCAGCCCTTCAAGCATATTTTTCTCATCTCCCAAAGCAGTGAGCAGAATGACCGGAATATGAGACATCTCAAGATTGCCCTTTATGGTAGCACAAAGTTCGTCGCCACTCATCTCGGGCATCATGATGTCGGATATGACGAGATCCGGATTGAATTCCCGTATAATGACAAGTGCTTCCTTTCCGTTCGGACAAGCCTGAATATTATAATTGGTATTGAACATATCCACAAGATAATTACGCAAATCATCGTTGTCCTCTACAATCAGGACACGTTGCAAGGAGTTGTTCTTCTGAGGAATCTCCGTCACCGGAAAATCTACGGTATCACCCGGTATGGCTGTCTCCGGACATTCATTCGGCATCTTGGGCGAAATGAATTTCGCTTTATGGAAATGGTTATTGCCTTTCGGGAAAACAATCCGCACACACGTTCCTTGCTGTTCTACGCTCTGAATCTGAATCTTCCCTTTATGCAACTTAACCAGCTTATATACGAGCATCAGCCCGATTCCGCTACCGGTCACTTTCAGATTGACCACATTGCTGCCACGGAAACAATTTCTGAACAGTTTCTTCTGTTCACTCAAAGGAATACCGATTCCAGTATCCTTTACCTCGATGCTCCATGTGTTTCCTTCGTCGCTGGCTGAAATGCATACGCTACCTCCTTCCGAAGTATATTTCAATGCATTCGACAAGATGTTCTTCAATATAGAGCCCATCTTCTCACTATCAAACCACACATTCAGATAATCAAAATTGCTTTCATAAACAAACCTGACGTGTTTCATTTCAGCATACTTGCGGAAGGTGCTACAGACGTCGTTCATATAAGTATTCAACTCGTACTCGGCAATATACAGCGTGGAAGAGTAGACATCTATCCGCTCAAAATTTATCAGGTTGGTAGTCAGTTGAAGCAATGTATTCACATTCTTAAGAGCCATATTCATATGGGGCAACGCCTGGTCGAACACCATGCCGTTCTCTACCACTTCCTCCAAAGGAGCCTTTATCAAAGTAAGCGGCGTACGTATGTCGTGGGCGGTATTGATGAAGAAACGTGTCTTTTCGTCCGATACCTTCTGCTGCTTATGCAGCATAATGACGCGGAAGATGATAACCATAACCAATATCAGCAGAAAGGCATATCCTGCCATCGCCCATTTGCTCGCCCACAACGGAGGGGTGATGACAATATGCAGACTTCTTGTCTCATAGGTCTTATACTTCTCTTCGTTGGAGATGGCACGAATCTGCAATGTATAACTTCCGGGCGGCAAATTGCGGACAAGAATTCGGTTGACCTGACTCGGACGGCTCCATTCTCTGTGATAACCGTCGATTTTCCATGAATAAAGGATATTGGAAGGATAGTCGTAATTGATGGATGCTACATCGAGAGAGAAAGTATTCTGCCCGTAAGGCAACTCCAAATGGTCAGTCTCATCAATGTCCTTTTCGAGAGGAGAGCCTTCGTCGCCCGGATAAACGGGATGATAGGCAATCATGAAGTCGCGCAACAACAGACGTGAATAACGTACCTCGGGTATCTGTATGTCCGTTGGAAACTTAATGGCACCGTCATTGCCGCCGAATACAAGCATATTCTTATTGTAAGTAGTGGCAGAACCAGAGTTAAAGTTCACACTCATCAATCCCTGTTCGCGTGTCCAGTTGCGGAAAGTACGGTCTTTTAATGAAAAAATCGTGATACCGTTCTCCGTACCCATCAGAAGATTGCCGTCCTGACGAGAAAGGATAGTATAAATATTGTCGGAAATCAGCGCACAGTTGTCTGTCCTGTACTGTTGAACAAATTCGTCTGTGTTGGTATCGTATATCAATAATCCGGCTCCCCGGGTACCGATATACAGGATGCCGTCTTCTCTTTGGTACAATGAACATATATAGGCAGACTCCACAGGCAGGTCGATATACTTGTAAACTCCGGATTTCTTGTCGAGCTGATAAAGTCCCATCCGCGTTCCAATCCACATCTGACGGGAGTTTTTTTCTAAAATGGTAGTAATGGAGTTTACTCCTGGATATAAACGCACATTTTTAGTTTCAAGATTAATACGTTTCAAATGGAAATATCCACCGGACCATATATCACCATTCGAATCTTTCTTTATATCAAAGATATACTGGTCGGGGCGTACTCCTGCCATAGCAGTAGGAGATATATAGTTGACTTTGAATCCATCCTTCTCTATCTTATAAATACCCGATGTAAAACCACCTGCCCATATCACTCCCGGAGAGACTTCGCACAAAGCCAGAAAGATGTGATTCTCGTTGTCGGGCACCGAATCAAAAGAGCTAAAGAAAGAACGCCATTCCTTTGTTTTGGTCTGATAGAAACTGATACCGTTGCTGGTGGCAAACCAAAGGTCGCCGTCACCGTCTTCTATCACATCGTGCACCTGGTCGTTCACCAACGAGCGGTGGTTACCCATCGAGTGCTTAATCAAATCATAGCTTCCATAACGGTTATTACGGATAGTGATACCCGTAGGATAATTGGCAAGCCAAATGCGCTCTTCTTCGTCTACATAGATATCATTGATATTGTTTCCGTTCATACCGTTGTAGCTGTTGTAATCTGCTATGATATAAGGCTCGCTCATGCAGGTATTCACATCCAGTTTGTACACCCCTTTTCCACCTGTTGCTACTAAAAGTTCGTGACTGTTCAAAGCTGTGATACGGTTGATTTCCACATTGTTCGGAGAAGAACAAGAACCGACTTGTTTTCCTTCTTTCATGTCGCAAATAAGCACTCCTTCTTTATACGTTCCCACAAACATCTTCTTGGAAAAAGCATGGTAATAAAGGTCATGAACCGGTGTATTGATACTATCCATTACCGAATCAGGAATCCGCTTCAAATACTTCTCTTCTACCCTAACATGAGCCACCCCGTTCCCTGTGCCGATAAAAAAATGAGCGTTATCCATCTGTTCGATAGTAACAATCTCGTCAGCAACCGGTGCTGACATATGCGATACCTTTCCCGAATGGGTGTCGTACCAGGTAATACTGTCCTTACGACACAACCAAATGCGGCTATTCTTATCCAAATAACCATAATTTAAGAGTGCTTGCGATTTGTTTTTGATTAATTCCGGATGTACATAAACCAGTTCAAATTTATCATGTTGAGAATCATATTTAAAGATACGCCCCTTTTGACCGATTACCCATAATACGTTGTCTCTGTCCATATAGACCCATTTCAAGGCAATCCGCGAATCAAGTTTCATACTTTCATCGGAAAAACTATAATGTTTGATGTATTTTCCGTCATAACGGTCTATCCCTTCCTGATTTAAGAACCACATATATCCCCGCCAATCTTTCTGAATGCGATATATTTTCTGGTTGTTCAAACCGTCTCCTAATCCGATGTATTTATAAATCTGCCCTCTACTTACAGTACTGGCAACGAGAAGGATTGTTAACAATAAAAATCTTCTTATTCTTACAAAGTAGTTCATGTCTTCCACTAATATTCAAAAGTATCCAGCAAAAATATGAAAAAAATAAATAAACCGCAACGAATTATACAGTTTCTGACTTCTTTACTTGATAGAACAAAGTTGTTTCGACACCCAAAGCGCAAAAACAGCGCTCCGGGTGTCCGAACTCTATAAACTTATTTCATCTTATATATCAGCGTTCCGCCTTTTACAATATCTTCATGCGAAATTGTTTTTTCCGTATACGGTTCGCCGTTCAATGTAATACTGTCCACATATTTATGTGCTTCCGACAGATTCTCTGCAATAATCGAAAATGTCTTTCCGTCCGCCAAATGCAAAGTCATCTTCGGCAGTTGCGGAGCACCGAATACGTATTCAGCACTCACGGGATCTACCGGATAAAAGCCCATCGCGCTAAGCATATACCAAGCAGACATCTGCCCGCAATCGTCGTTTCCGCACAATCCGTCGGGTTCGTTCCTGTATTGAGTATCAAAGATTTCACGAACCAACTCTTGCGTACGTTCCGGACGACCTGCCAACGCATACAAATAAGTAACATGGTGGCTCGGTTCGTTGCCATGCGCATACTGGCCTATCAAGCCCGTTACATCCGCCAGGCTTTCGCCTTCGAGTTTCAGTGTAAACAAAGAATCCAACTTATTCAAGAAAGGTTCTTCGCCGCCAAACAGACCGATTAATCCCGGCACATCATGCTGTACATGCCAAGTGTACTGCCATGCATTTCCTTCGGTATAGTCGCCGCCAATGCTCTCCGAATGTCCCAGTGCACTGGGATTGAATGGAGCCTTCCAAGTGCCATCGGATTTGCGCGGACGCATAAACTGAGTTTCCGAATCGAAAAGGTTCTTATAATAGTCTGCACGTTTGGCGAAATAAGCAGCCTCTTCCTCTTTTCCCATACGGCGTGCCATATCGGCAGCAGCATAATCATCGTAGACTGATTCAAGTGTCGAAGAAACCGATTCGGCTTTTATCAAATCTGTCGGGAAATATCCGTATTTTGTATAAACTTCCCAGTTAGACTTCAACGGATGGGATACTGTCTGAGTTTTCTTTATCATTTCGAAAGCACGTTCGGCGTCAAAACCGCGGAATCCTTTACGGTAGGCCTCAGCAATAACCGATACACCATGATTGCCAATCATACAGTAATTTTCTTTTCCCCACAATGCCCAAATAGGCAGGAAACCCTGTACTTCACCTTGTTCTATCAATGAATTTACAAAATCATCCACACGCTCGGGAATTACTAATGTATAGAACGGGTGAGCGGCACGATAAGTATCCCACAAAGAGAAGGTGGAATAAAAAGTTCCAGTTCCGGCTTTTACTATGGAATCGGCAGCGTTACGGTACATTCCGTCTACATCTGAAATCTGATTCGGTTGAATCAATGCATGATAGAAGCTGGTGTAGAAACTGGTCTTTTCATCATCAGTGCCTTCTATTTCGATACGGCTCAGGTAATTGTTCCATTCATCATGTGCGGCAGTCCTCACTCCGTCAAAGTCCCATGCGGGAATTTCAGCTTCCAGATTCTTCTTTGCGCCGTCCACGCCGGTTGTAGAAAGGGCTACTTTCATCATCAGTTCCTCACCCGGTTTCATATCGAAAGTAGCGATAATACGTTTTCCCTTTTCTGTTTCGCCCATCGGAAGGTAGAGGGAATCTATCACAGGACGGTTGAACTTCATCACAAAATAGTAATCCTGCTTCACCCATACGGTATTTCTGACATGACCGGTCAATGTCTGTGCATCTTCCCAATCCACCTCGCAACTGTTCACTTGTGAATGATATTGTTCTTCTCTCCATGCAGGCCCATGTTGCAAGTCAATCAATACAGAAGCCGAATCGGCTTTGTGATAAGTATAACGGTGCAAAGCCGAATGAACAGATGCGGTCAGTTCTGCTTTCACCTGGGCGTCGGAAAGTTCAACCGTATAATATCCCGGAACAGCGGATTCTTTTTCTTTTGAGAAATGACTGCGATAGGCATCCCATGCACGGGTACGTGTACCTGTTACCGGCATCACCAGAATATCACCCAAATCCATACATCCCGTCCCGTTTAGGTGAGTCTGAGTGAATCCCCAAATCAACGTGTCCTGATAAATATATTCAGAGCAGTATCTCCAACCGACAGCACCGGTCACGGGACTGGTCTGTATCATTCCGAAAGGATAACACGCTCCCGGAAAGGTGTGTCCGTTATCAGCAGCACCTATAAAAGTATTAACATATTGGGTATAATCCTGTGTTTCCATTTTTTCTGTCGGAGCACAGGAAGAATAAAAAAACAATCCTGCTAAAGCAGCAGTCAATAAAGGAGTTTTTCTTTTCATGTAAATATAGTGTTAAATTAATGTCGCACTACAAGGCCATTCTTTTCATACATCTACAAACATATGTGCCACAAAATTAAAGTTTTCTCTCCATTTAAGACGATTATATACTAACAAATATACTTAAATCTTAAACGAAAGAAGTACGGATTTATACAGATTGATTGTGATAAAACAAAAAATCGTACGACTTATTGAATAAATATCAACTCTATTATTTATCTTTGTTAGCTTAATAACCAAGTTGGAGTAAAAAACAATAAGTACAATGAAAGATTTCTTGAAATTCACACTTGCCACAATGACTGGTATCATTTTGTCAAGTATTGTAATATTTATTATCAGTATGGTAACGCTGTTCGGCGTCATGTCTGCTTCGGATACAGAGATAATAGTAAAAAAGAATTCTGTAATGATGCTTGATTTGAACGGTACGTTAGTGGAGCGTACACAAGAAAACCCGTTAGGTATTTTATCACAGTTATTAGGTGACGAATCCAACATATATGGACTGGATGATATTCTTTCGTCTATCAAGAAAGCCAAAGAGAATGAAAATATCAAAGGAATTTATTTGCAGGTCGGTTCATTAGGCGCATCCTACGCTTCTTTGCAGGAAATTCGTAATGCGTTACTTAATTTTAAGGAAAGCGGAAAATTCATCATTGCCTACGGTGACTCTTATACACAGGGGCTTTATTATCTTTCCAGCGCAGCCGACAAAGTACTGCTTAATCCCAAAGGCATGATCGAATGGCGTGGCATCGCCTCTGCTCCTCTTTTTTATAAGGATTTACTTCAAAGAATCGGTGTAGAGATGCAAGTATTCAAAGTTGGTACTTACAAATCGGCTGTCGAACCATTCATCGCTACCGAAATGAGTCCCGCCAACCGTGAACAGGTGACAGTTTTCATCAACTCTATTTGGAGACAAGTAACGGAAGGAGTAGCTGCCAGTCGCAACCTTCCGGTCGATTCTCTCAATACTTATGCAGACCGTATGTTAATGTTCTATCCAGCAGAAGAAAGCATAAAATGTGGATTGGCAGATACTCTGATTTATCGCAACGACGTACGCAACTATCTCAAAAAAATGGTGGAAATAGACAAAGACAGCCATCTCCCGATATTAGGACTGGCAGATATGGTGAATGTGAAAAAAAATATTCCCAAAGATAAAAGCGGTAATATCGTAGCTGTTTACTATGCATCCGGTGAAATTACAGATTATCCCAGTTCTTCTGCTTCTGAAGAAGCTATTGTAGGTCCTAAAGTCATTCGTGATTTACGCAAATTGCAGGAGAATGACGATGTAAAAGCTGTTGTGCTCCGTGTCAACTCTCCGGGAGGAAGTGCTTTTGCTTCGGAACAAATCTGGTATGCAGTCAAAGAATTAAAAGCTAAAAAGCCCGTTATCGTTTCTATGGGCGACTATGCTGCATCTGGTGGTTATTATATCTCTTGTGTAGCCGATACGATTGTCGCAGAACCCACAACATTGACCGGCTCTATCGGCATTTTCGGAATGGTTCCGAATGTCAAAGAATTAACAGAGAAAATCGGTCTGACATATGATGTGGTTAAAACCAATAAATATTCAGACTTTGGAAATATGATGCGTCCCTTCAATGAAGATGAGAAATCATTGTTACAGATGATGATAAGTCAAGGGTATGACACATTTGTGAGCAGATGTGCCGAAGGACGCCATACGACAAAGGAAGACATCGGAAAGATTGCCGAAGGACGTGTGTGGACCGGTGAGACAGCCAAAGAGCTGGGACTGGTAGACGAACTTGGAGGTATTGACAAAGCATTGGATATTGCCGTAGCCAAAGCAGGTATTGAAGGATATACAGTAGTATCTTATCCCAACAAGCAAGATTTCCTGTCTTCCCTCTTCAACATTAAACCGACTAATTATGTAGAATCACAACTTCTGAAAAGCAAATTAGGTGAGTATTATCAACAATTCGGCTTACTGAAGAATTTGAAGGAACAATCCATGATTCAAGCACGTATCCCATTCGAACTGAATATTAAATAAACCGTACTGTATGAACGAACACTTTTTCAAAATACATAAATGGCTGTATCCTGTTTCGTGGCTATACGGAGTAGTGGTAATAATAAGGAATAAACTCTTTGACTGGGGAGTATTCCAGTCGAAGAGTTTCAATGTTCCTATTATAAGTGTAGGAAATCTGACTGTAGGCGGAACTGGTAAAACTCCTCATACAGAGTATTTGATAAAGTTATTGTACGATAAATATCAGGTAGCTGTACTAAGCCGAGGATATAAAAGACGTACAAAAGGTTATGTACTCGCCAACCCTCAAAGTACTGTCAAGACGATTGGTGACGAACCTTATCAGATGTACACCAAATTCCCATCCGTCACGTTGGCTGTCGACGAAAACCGTTGTCATGGAATTGAAAAACTGCTTGCCTTGAAAGAACCCACAATAGATATTGTTCTGTTGGATGACGCTTTCCAGCATCGCTATGTCAAACCGGGACTTAGTATTCTACTGACAGACTATCACCGACTTTTTTGTGACGATACATTGCTTCCGGCAGGACGTTTACGCGAACCTATCAGTGGTAAGAACCGGGCACAAATCGTTATTGTCACCAAATGTCCTCAAGACATCAAGCCAATTGATTACAATATCATTATCAAACGTTTAAATCTTTATCCGTACCAACAGTTATTCTTCTCATCGTTCCGTTATGGGAATCTGCAACCTGTATTTCAGCAAAAAATCAGAAGAACTGCTACAAATACAGTTTCGGTAAACAAAGAAATTCCCCTAACTTCACTGACAGATACAGAGGTATTGTTAGTAACCGGTATTGCATCTCCTGCTCCCATCCTGGAAAGGTTGGAAGGTTATGCCAAACAAACAGAAACATTGTCTTTCAGCGACCACCATGATTTCACCCACAAAGATATGCAACAGATAAAGGAACGATTCAAACGGTTATCAGATAAAAACCGGCTGATAATCACCACCGAGAAGGACGCGACACGCCTGGTCAACCATCCGGAACTGGACGAGGCACTGAAACCATTTGTCTATGCCTTACCTATTGAAATAGAGATATTACAAAATCAACAAGATAAATTTAACCAACATATTACTGACTATGTTAGAGAAAATACAAGAAACCGCAGCTTATCTTAAAGAGAAAATGCACACAAGTCCCGAAACTGCTATTATCCTCGGCACCGGACTTGGCAGTTTAGCAAACGAAATCACCGAGAAGTATGAAATAAACTATTCGGACATCCCGAACTTTCCGGTTTCTACAGTCGAAGGCCATAGTGGCAAGCTGATTTTCGGCAAATTAGGCAATAAGGATATTATGGCTATGCAAGGTCGTTTCCACTACTACGAAGGTTATTCGATGAAAGAGGTAACTTTCCCAATACGTGTTATGCGCGAATTGGGTATCAAGACATTATTTGTATCCAATGCCAGTGGTGGCACAAATGCAGATTTTGAAATCGGCGACCTGATGATTATCACCGACCACATCAACTACTTTCCCGAACATCCGCTTCGTGGGAAAAATATACCTTATGGTCCCCGTTTCCCGGATATGAGTGAAGCATACAGCAAAGAGCTAATTCGCAAAGCGGACGAAATAGCCGAAGAAAAAGGAATCAAAGTACAACACGGAGTTTATATCGGTACTCAAGGACCTACCTTCGAAACTCCTGCCGAATATAAACTGTTTCATATCTTAGGTGCTGACGCCGTAGGTATGTCTACCGTTCCTGAAGTGATTGTTGCCAACCATTGCGGAATTAAAGTTTTTGGCATTTCCGTTATCACGGATTTAGGAGTGGAAGGAAAAATCGTGGAAGTAACACACGAAGAAGTACAGAAAGCAGCTGACGCCGCCCAACCCAAAATGACAACTATCATGCGCGAACTTATCAACCGTGCCTAAATATTAAACCCGATTTATGAGAACAGAAATAGCTACTCTCGGTGAATTCGGTCTGATTGATCGTCTCACCGAGGGAATCAAATTAGAAAACGAATCCAGTAAATACGGAGTAGGTGATGATGCTGCTGTCCTCTCCTATCCCACCGAGAAACAGATATTGGTGACTACAGACTTACTTATGGAAGGTGTACATTTCGATCTGACATATGTTCCCTTAAAACACTTGGGATACAAGTCCGCTATCGTCAACTTCTCCGATATATACGCCATGAACGGCACTCCCAAACAAATAACAGTATCTCTCGGACTATCCAAACGTTTCAGCGTGGAAGATATGGACAAGCTATATGCAGGTATCCGCTTGGCTTGCCAACAATACAATGTAGATATCGTAGGTGGCGATACAACCTCTTCCCTCACTGGACTTACCGTCAGCATCACTTGTATTGGAGAAGTCGACAAAAATAGAGTAGTTTACCGTAACGGTGCTAAAGACACAGACTTAATTTGTGTAAGCGGAGACTTGGGAGCCGCCTATATGGGATTACAACTTCTCGAACGTGAAAAAACTATATTAAAAGGTGAAACTGATATCCAACCTGATTTTTCTGGCAAAGAATACTTATTGGAACGCCAACTGAAACCGGAAGCACGCAAAGATATCATCGAAAAACTTGCAGCCGCCGACATCCTTCCGACATCCATGATGGATATCTCCGATGGGCTATCCTCGGAATTAATACATATCTGCAAACAAAGCAACACCGGTTGCCGTGTGTACGAGGAACATATCCCCATCGACTATCAAACCGCTGTCATGGCAGAAGAATTCAATATGAACCTTACAACTTGTGCCATGAACGGTGGCGAAGACTATGAACTTCTTTTCACCGTTTCTATCGCCGACCATGAGAAAGTATCACAAATAGAAGGTGTCCGCCTTATCGGCCATATCACCAAGCCAGAATTAGGTTGTGCTTTGATAACCCGCGACGGACAAGAATTCGAAATGAAAGCGCAAGGATGGAATCCTTTAAAGGAAGATAAATAAAATATTCTGTTTTAGCCCAAATCATATAACACTGATAATAAAGGAACTAACTTTTTATCAGTGTTTTTTATTCACAAATAGCTTGCAAAATCCAAAAGTTTCACTACCTTTGCAATTGAAAAAGAGAAACTATACAAGTAAAAGGTGCCATAGCTCAGTTGGTAGAGCAAAGGACTGAAAATCCTTGTGTCCCCGGTTCGATTCCTGGTGGCACCACCTGTAAAATCGCTAAGTAGTTAAATATCAACTACTTAGCGATTTTTCTTTCACTCAAATTTTGCCGAGTTCCCTATAAAGTTACCTATGACATACACGTTTGAACGGTACTGAAACGAGGTTGACGCAACTGACTGAACGAAAAATAAATCTTTTCACATTTTTTAATAAAGTCGGATGCGTGAACCATTCAACCGCCTTATTGGTTTTGTAAATCGTGGGTCAATGAAGGCCTACCGTTTACATCACAAATTTAATGAAAATTCAACCCCGTACTATCAAGCACGAGAAATTTAAGGAAATGGTCAAGGTGTGGCTTGACACTCACCGCGAAGAATACTGCGCTTTTGCCGAGGAGGTGAGCAAGCGCGACCGTTCAGGTTTTCAACGGATATTTCAATACGCACAGTTTGCCGCTCCCGGATTTGCCGGTATGGTAACGGCAAAGATGTCGGAAAAAGACCCGAAGGATTTGGATTCAATAGAGGTATTCTTGAAAGATGCTGATATTGCCTCCACTCTTGTAAATGAATTCCAGTCGCAGGAGCCTGATTCAATTGTTCCGGCAATGCTGGCATGGATGTATTTCGGCAACAGTTGGGAAATGATGGTAGCATATAATGAGGAAATGATACAGGACAAGGAGACCAGCTTCGTTGACCGTATCAAAGCCCGCTTTATGATATTTGTTACAATCAAGATGAGTATAGCCAACGGGCATCGCACAAAGGAAGATTGGCGGGAGTTCAGGAAGATTCAAAAGTCTATGGGGAGTGCCGTGCCTGTTACAGATTCGGCAATCGCCGAGTTTGACGCAGAGGAATCAGCAGCCACAGCGCACAGCACAGATGCTGAAACGACCGATGAAAAGAAAGAACCGATGAAGAGGGGCCGGAAGAAAGTCCGTGAAACCCTCGACAACCTCATTCCCGACAACACTGACCGCATCAAGGGCAAAATATCGGAGTTCCTGAAACTCCGGTCGAGCGGCAATGACCTCGCCATGCTGTATATCTATCTTCACGAAGATTCGCACATACGCAGTTGCGACATCTCTACATTCCACGATGCCCTGTCGGAACATTATCCCGAACACAAGTTTGTCGGACTGCGCGGAGTGCAGAAAGCCCATCAGCAGCTCACCACTCCGATGATGGGAGGAAAGCGCATGATTGATATGGGACAGGATAAAAAGAATCTCGACAATATCAGAAATCATTTTGAGGCGGCATAACGCCGAAATTTTATCATACTGAAGCCATCTGACCGCTTGCGGCCGGGTGGCTTTTTTCGTTTGTATCCACTTTGATTTTTCTCTATTCAGTTCGTTTAATTCGTTTAATTGCGTCAACGAAATTAAACGAATATAATTATCTAAAACACAGCGTTATAGCTATTGCAAAGCGGGCATTTGCCTATTATATTTGCATCGCCGTTTCAGACGGAACGGTGGCTAATCGGTTTCTAACGTCGCCAAAATCGCTTAGCCTCTATAACAATCCGGCGACATAGTATTTGCCTATGACAAATCTTTTAGAGTTAATCAACAGTGGTGTGACCGGCGTTACGCTCAATGTCAGACTTGAGGATCTCGTCGAGCTGGTACGACAGACAATCGAGGCTACCAAAGCCGAGCTTCTTCCCGCGATGGTCAGCGCGGCACAGGAGGTTCTGCTCACCAAGAAGGAGGTGATGGAGAAATTCGGCGTGTGCCACACCACCCTCTGGAACTGGAACCGCAACAATATCCTCATCCCGGTAAAAGTCGGGAAGAAGGTGTGCTACCGCCAAAGCGATGTGGAGCGTCTGATACTTGAAAAGGCAAGACAATGATGGACGCGCAGGAATTGAATCGGCTCTGGCAGTCATATCAGCTCAGAGTTACGGACGAGATTGTCAGAAGCCCGGAAGTTCTCTTTTGCAACGGTTCGGCAATCGGCACACTCGGCAACTTCTCGGCATCGACCGGAAAGGCGAAAAGCAAAAAGACATTCAACGTGAGTGCCATTCTTGCGGCTGCGCTCACCAACGGGGAGGTGTTGCGTTACATCGCCGAGTTTCCCGACGACAAACGCACAATCCTCTATTTCGACACTGAGCAAAGTCCGCACCACTGCCAGCGGGTGATGAAACGTGCGTTGCGCCTCGCCGGTCTCCCGGTTGATAGGCATCCTGAAAATCTGATATTCGCCCAGCTCCGCGCCCTTACGCCAGACCTTCGCCTTGAACTTATAGACAATGCTATCGCAAACACACCAAATGTCGGTCTGGTCATAATTGACGGAGTACGCGACCTGATGTTCGACATCAACAACGCCATTGAATCGTCAAGGCTTATCGGCAAACTGATGGAGTGGACTGACAAGTATCAGATACACATCCACACCGTCCTGCACCTCAACAAGAGCGATGATAACGTGCGCGGTCATGTCGGCACCGAACTCAACAACAAGGCGGAGACCGTTCTGCAAGTATGCAAAAGTACGACTGACAGTGAAGTTACCGAGGTGTCGGCATCATGTATCCGCTCAATGGATTTTCCGCCCTTTGCTTTCATCGTCAATGAATCCGGGCTTCCGGAGATAGCCGCCGATTACACCTTTGCCGGGAAATCAAAGGTTCAGACCTTCTCATACTCGGAGCTTACTCCCGAACAGCACCGTCAGGCTCTTGAAATGGCATTTGCCAATGGCGCGATAAAAGGTTGTCAGAACTGCGAGGACAGCATCAAGAGAGCCTATGCCGCCTGCGGGTTTCCATATGGCGACGGCAAAGTGACGAAACTGAAATCATTTCTCATGAACAAACGGATGGTAATCCGGGAAAACGGCACATACTCATACAACCCCGATTTTTATTACTGATTTAGTTCGGTTCAGTACGGGGTGTATATATGTGAGCTGAACCCGAACCAAATCCCCAACACATATTTTCGATATGCTCAAAGAGATTAAATCAATCCCTTTAGCCGCCTTCTTGTCCCGTCTCGGACACGAACCGGCGACGAGAAAAGGAACGAGGCTCTGGTATAAGTCACCGTTACGACAGGAACAGACGCCCTCGTTTAAGGTCGAGACAACGCTAAACTGCTGGTATGATTTCGGCATTGGCAAAGGCGGCAACATCATCGACTTGGCAGCCGAGTTGTATCAGTCAACCG
>NZ_CAJULN010000048.1 GCF_910586915.1 uncultured Bacteroides sp. | reverse complement strand
CTGAGGCAGTGTGGTGATAAAAACTTTTATTATTGGAATAAGCGATAATGTAGTGGCTCCTTGATTTAGGAACTTTACAGCTTTGATACAAGCGGACAGGTGTCTTGAAGCCTCGTCTATTTTCTTTATCACTGATTGGATAGTTATAAGTTTTCCTTCTACATTATTCAATGAGGTATTCACAACCGGTATTATTTGTTGTATCTGTTGTACGGCTGTCTTTATGTCTTTTCTATATTTTTGTTTTGGATTCATAGCTGTGTTGTTAAATTGTTTGGCGACAAAGATGTAATATTTGTTTTACTTTCAATCTTGCTAAAATTTATTTCAGCATTACTTTTATAAAGAGAGATATAAGAATTTTAGAGACTGCTTTCTTTTTGAAGGCATAAAAAAGCCGCTGTTTGCATTTAATGTTCAAACAGCGGCATGGTTTATATTCTTATTCTGATATTAGAACTTGAAAAAAATCTTAGCATTATTATAACTGATATCCTCAATCATCTGATTGACTCGTTCCATTTCGGATACTGGGATTTCTCCATTTTCTATATCGCGTCCTACAAGATTGCACAGTGTACGACGGAAATATTCGTGACGCGGATAGGAGAGGAATGAACGCGAATCTGTCAGCATACCTACAAAGCGGCTTAAAAGACCAAGTACAGATAAAGCATTCATCTGTTTTTCCATACCGTCTTTTTGATCCAGGAACCACCATCCTGAGCCGAATTGGATTTTTCCTGCTACAGAACCATCCTGGAAGTTGCCCAACATAGTAGCGATAACTTCATTTGCGCATGGATTCAGATTGTAGAGGATTGTTTTTGTCAGTTTGTCGTTCGTATTCAGGCGGTCGAGGAATTTAGCCATTGCTTTAGCCGTTGTAAATTCACCGATAGAATCGAAACCGGTGTCGGGGCCTAACAGTTTAAACATTTTGGTGTTGTTATTGCGGATAGCACCGTAGTGGAATTGTTGAGTCCATCCTTTTTCCCAATCCATCTCTCCAAAAATGATAAGCATTGCAGATTTGAATTTCAGAATTTCTTCTTTATCCAATTCCGTACCACCATATACCTTATTAAATATGGCTTTGATTTCTGCATCGGTATAGTCTTCTGCATAGAATTCTTCAATACCGTGGTCGGACAAGCGGCAACCTTGTTCTGCAAAAAAATCATGGCGTTTACGCAAAGCAGTAATCATATCATCAAAGTTGGAGATAGTCACACCGCTTATTTCAGCTAATTTTTCTACATAAGCACGGAAATCGACCGGTATTTCTACGGCCATTGCTTTATCAGGACGCCAGGTCGGCAACATCTTTATTTCAAATCCACTTTCGCGTGTTTTGATGTGGTATTCCAATGAATCAATGGGGTCGTCTGTCGTACATACGGTCTCTACATGGTAGCGACGCATCATTCCGCGAGCCGAATATTCGGGTTGGGCAAGTTTCTCATTACATTCGTCGTAGATTTCACGTGCAGTTTTCGGATTCAATATTTTATTGATTCCAAATGCGGTTTTCAGTTCAAGATGCGTCCAGTGATACAGTGGGTTGCGGAAGGTATAAGGAACTGTTTCGGCCCATTTCTCAAACTTTTCCCAGTCTGTGGTGTCTTTTCCTGTGCAAAAGCGTTCCTCTACGCCGTTTGTACGCATTGCACGCCATTTGTAATGGTCGCCACCCAACCAGATTTCAGTCAGCGATTTAAACTTGTAGTCGTCAGCTACCATCTGTGGAATTAAGTGGCAGTGATAGTCGATGATAGGCATTTTTGCCGCATGTTCGTGATATAACTTTTGTGCAGTTTCTGTCTGCAACAAAAAGTTTTCATCCATGAAGTTCTTCATTATTCCTGTGTTTTAAGTATATAAAATTATTACTTTTTTAGTTTCTACCTATATAATATTGATTTTAAATATAATAGGTGTAAAATTTGATTTTGTTTTATTAACCGTTATCGAACACAAAAATAGAAAATTTACTTGTGGTAACAAAATAATTCGTATATTTGCGGCGATTAATTTATAATATTTAAGTTTTAGCACTATGGAAGACCAGAACTATACCATTAAAGATATAGCACGTTTGGCAGGTGTTTCTGCCGGAACGGTTGACAGGGTATTGCACAATCGCGGCGATGTGTCTCCTAAAAGTAAAGCCAAAGTACAAAAAGTACTGGAAGAGATTCATTATCAGCCGAATGTGTTTGCTATCGGATTGGCTGCTAAAAAGAAATACTCTTTTATTTGCCTGATTCCATATTATGTAGAACATGATTATTGGCATTCGGTAGTGGGAGGCATCGAGCGGGCGCGTCAGGAGTTGCGTCCTTTTAATGTGTGCGTGGACTATCAGTGTTATCATCATGGTGATGAGGAAAGTTATCGGGATGCTTGCTGTGCTATTAAGGGTAGTAATGTAGATGCTGTTCTGATTGCTCCGAATTTCCGGGAAGAAACATTGTCGTTGACACTCTATCTGCAAGAGAATGAGATACCTTATGCTTTTGTAGATTTTAATATGGAAGAGGCGGATGCATTGACGTATATCGGACAGGATTCCTATGCAAGTGGATATATTGCGGCCAAAATACTGATGCGTAATTATTCGGCAGGAGAAGGGCAGGAGTTGGTTCTGTTTTTGAGTAATAATAAGGATAACCCTGCTGAAATACAGATGCAGCGCCGTTTGAAAGGATTTATGAGTTATATAGCTGAGGAATACGATAACTTCACAATCCACGAAGTGGTACTCAATAAATCCAATCAGGAAAAGAATCAGCAAACATTGGATGATTTTTTTCAGGTGCATCCGGAAGCTGTGCTCGGTGTTGTTTTTAATTCCCGAGTTTATCAGTTAGGAGAATATCTCCGTCGTGCCGGACGTAGTATGAAGGGATTGATAGGCTATGACCTTCTGAAAGCCAATGTAGACCTGTTGGAGTCGGGCGATGTACATTATCTGATAGGCCAGCGGCCCGGATTGCAAGGATATTGCGGAGTGAAAGCATTGTGTGACTATGTCGTATTTAAGAAAACAATAGGCTCCGTAAAATATATGCCTATCGACATCTTGATGAAAGAAAATATTGATTTCTATTTTGAATTTGAATGACATCAACTTTATAAATTACAACTAACATGAAAGCATTAAACAAAGAAACTGCTCCTAAGGCACAACGTCCGGAGCGCATTATTCAATTTGGTGAAGGCAACTTCTTACGCGCATTCGTAGATTGGATTATTTATAGCATGAACCAGAAAACAGACTTTAACAGTAGTGTAGTAGTGGTTCAGCCGATTGATAAAGGTATGGTCGATATGTTGAATGCACAGGACGACCTTTACCATGTCAATCTTCAGGGATTGGATAAAGGAGAAGTGGTTAACAGCCTGACAATGATTGACGTAATCAGCCGTGCATTGAATCCTTATTCTCAAAATGACGAGTTCATGAAATTGGCAGAGCAACCCGAAATGCGTTTCGTTATTTCAAATACTACAGAAGCTGGTATCGCTTTTGATCCGACCTGCAAACTTGAAGATGCTCCTGCTTCCTCATATCCGGGCAAGTTGACTCAACTGTTGTACCATCGTTTTAAAACTTTCAATGGTGATAAAACCAAAGGTCTGATTATCTTCCCTTGCGAACTTATTTTTCTGAATGGTCACAAACTGAAAGAGACGATTTATCAATATATTGATTTGTGGAATCTGGGTAGTGAATTTAAAATCTGGTTTGAAGAAGCCTGTGGGGTGTATGCTACATTGGTAGATCGTATTGTTCCGGGATTCCCACGCAAAGACATTGACGCTATCAAAGAAAAAATACAGTATGACGACAACCTCGTTGTACAGGCTGAAATATTCCATCTGTGGGTTATCGAAGCTCCGCAAGAAGTGGCTGAAGAATTCCCGGCCGATAAAGCAGGTTTGAATGTATTGTTCGTTCCGTCGGAAGCTCCTTACCATGAACGTAAAGTTACTTTGTTGAATGGCCCTCACACAGTTCTTTCTCCGGTAGCTTACCTCTCCGGTGTGAATATTGTTCGTGAGGCCTGCCAACATGAAGTGATTGGCAAATATATCCATAAAGTGATGTTCGACGAACTGATGGAAACGTTGAATTTGCCGAAAGATGAATTGGAGAAATTTGCAAATGATGTATTGGAGCGTTTCAACAATCCGTTTGTTGACCATGCAGTAACAAGTATTATGCTGAACTCATTCCCGAAATTCGAAACTCGTGATTTGCCGGGATTAAAGACTTACCTTGAACGCAAAGGCGAGCTTCCGAAAGGACTGGTACTTGGTTTGGCTGCAATCATTACCTATTATAAAGGCGGTGTACGTGCAGACGGTGCTGAAATTGTACCGAATGATGCTCCTGACATTATGAACTTACTGAAAGATCTTTGGGCTACCGGTTACACGAAGAAAGTAACTGAAGGTGTTTTGGGGGCAGAATTCATTTGGGGTGAAGACCTGAATAAGATTCCGGGATTGGCAGAAGCCGTGAAAGCTGATTTGGATTCAATTCAAGAGAACGGTATGTTGGAGACTGTGAAAGGTATCCTGTAACAGATAAGTGACGACGAAAGTCGAACACGGATATAAGGGGCGTTTTGGTAGGGAATATGACTATCAAAACGCTCTTTTTGTTTGCTTGTTTGTTCGAGTCATTTAAGTAGTTGTCAGTTTGCAAAGTTTCAAAGGGTATGGAAAACGGATGTAAACGATTGGTCTTTTGTCTGCAAAGTATTAATAATAAAGTTATTATGGTTTAATGGATAACCTCCATTCTTTTATATATAAAGTTCTGTTCTATGGATCGTAAACTCTAAATGCAAGTTTTGTTTTTATAAACGAAGGCTTCGTTTATAAAAACGAAACCTGCAATTAGAGTTTGTAATTGGTAAAACGAAAGATTGTTGTTATTCTCCAACAAGTTTATTGGAAGTAAAGAATAACTTTTCTATTAATCGTTTGAGGATGGAATAGCAGTAGATTGGAGAACTTATTCGACAGTATGTAAAATAAACGTTGTGGCTCCAATAGTCACAATCGCACCGTCTTCGATACGTATCCGATCCTTGTCTCCTAAAATTTCATTCATTAGAAATGTACCTGTCAGACTGGGAGCATCACGTAGTGTATAAACAAGTTTTCCCTGTTTGTTACGTTTTATATTGATTATGCAATGGCGGCGGTCCATACTCATGTCTCCGCTTTCGATGGGAGTGTTGATTACTGTTCCCACACAACGGCGTCCTATCACGTTGTCGCCTTCCTGCAATGGAAGAATTTGTTTAAAACCAAACACGTTTTCAATCACCGTGATATACCCGAATTCGTCCTTGTGCGCTTCGGCTTCCTCTTCCAGATTTTCTTCTTTTCTGAGAGCCTTTACCTTGCTTTTGCCAAGCCGGATACTGAACTGTTTGCCACAATGCTCGCATACGAACACAAGCGATTGGCCTTCGCTATACTTAGTCTCATCAAAATAAAGATAATTCTCACATTTCGGACAAAGAACTCGTTTCATGCTTTTTAAAAGGGGATTTTATTTTGCCAATAACCAGGCATTCTTGTAGTTTTCGTTTTTTCTGACTTCCAACAACTGTTTGGTAGCTTCTTCGCGATTCTCGAATGAACGGATGCTGACACGTACTTTTCCATCAGTATTCAAGACTTTTGCTTCGGCAAAGCCTTTTGCTTTCAATTGGTTGACCATAGCTTCCGCATCTTTGGTACTAATACCGCCTGCTACTATAATATGGTAAGGATGGTTCGTGCTTGCCTGCGGTTTGGCGGATGCTGGTGCAGGAGTAGGAGTTGCTTTCTGTTTGGCAACTTTCACCTCTTTTACAACAATAGGTCTTGATGTTTGCACTTTATTGGCTGTCAGTTGTTCTTGGGGCGATGAAGTTTTGGGTGAAGTGGAAGACTTCTTGTTTTGTTGTGCAACAACGTTGTTCTTTACAGGAACGGGAGTTATTGCGACCGATTGTTTCTCAATCTGTTCAAAAAGTTCACCGGGTAATAGCTGTGCATAATTGTTTTTCTGAACATCGGTATTCTCTACCGGCGTTGAAAATGCAAAAAATAAGACAACAGCAGCAATCATGGCTGCTGCATTACGGAGAAATGCACGGTTGATGCTAATTTCGTAAGTTTTCTTTTCCTTCTCCGGATTGGCAGATATCGAAGGCTTTTCTTTTTGTTGCAGGATGGAAAGTTCGTACATCTCAAAAGAATCCAGCCCATAGAGGAAAGGAGTCGTTATCTTAAAATCATAAGGAATAAATTCATAATTTCCGTAAATATTATAATGAATTTCGCCTATATTCTCCAAATGTGCCTTGCCTTCTTTATGAAGAAGTTCGATAAACTTGCCTACTTCCTTTTCCACAATACGATTGGCATCAGCAAAACTCGTATCGTAAGCTGACATATAGGATTGCACCAATACTCCATCGTTCAGTTTTAATTGAGAATTAAAACCAATCGTGCGGTTAGGCGGTAAAAAAAGATTCTCTTCTTTTAAATGAGTTGCAGGAGCGTAATGTGCTACAAATCCACCAAATCCCGGAACGATGACGCAATCGTTTTCCAATAATAAAACCTCTATATGTTTTGCTAATTCAATCATGTCTGCAAAATTAAGAGATAAATTGAAAATATCCCAAAAAACTACGAAAAATTCACTACTTTTGCATCGTTTTATTTATTACCATTACAATGAACTATATACAGACAGAAATTGACGGAGTGTGGCTGATAGAGCCGAAAGTATTCTCCGACGAACGTGGCTATTTTATGGAAGCCTTTAAACAAGAGGAGTTTGAATCTCATGTTGGAATTGTAAACTTTGTACAGGATAATGAGTCTAAATCTTCTTTTGGTGTATTACGCGGATTGCATTATCAGAAAGGTGAATTTAGCCAGGCTAAATTGGTTCGTGTCATTAAAGGAGAGGTGTTGGACGTAGCTGTTGACTTGCGTAAATCGTCACCTACATTCGGAAAATATGTAAGTGTAGTGCTCAGCGAGGAAAATAAGAGACAATTTTTTATCCCTCGTGGTTTTGCTCATGGTTTTGCCGTATTGAGCGAAGAAGCTATCTTTACATATAAGGTAGATAATAAATATGCTCCGCAGGCGGAAGCTTCTATTTTATATAATGACGAAACGTTAGGAATAGATTGGCCGCTTGCAGAATCTCAGATGCTATTGTCTGCTAAAGACAAAGCCGGCACTGCTTTTAAAGATGCTGTATATTTTGAATAATTTTCGGAAAACAATATGAAAATTGCGATTGTAGGAACCGGATACGTAGGTTTGGTGTCGGGTACTTGTTTTGCTGAAATAGGTGTGAATGTAATATGCGTAGATACTAATAGTAAGAAAATAGAATCTTTGCAGAAGGGCATCATTCCAATTTATGAAAACGGATTGGAAGAAATGGTGCTTCGTAACATGAAGGCAAAACGATTGAAGTTTACTACGTCATTGGAGAACTGTCTGGACGATGTGGAAGTCATTTTCAGTGCTGTAGGGACACCGCCGGACGAGGATGGTAGTGCCGATTTGAAATATGTGCTGGAAGTGGCACGCACCATCGGTCGCAATATGAAACAGTATAAATTGGTGGTGACCAAAAGCACTGTTCCGGTAGGAACTGCGAAGAAGGTGCGTGAAGTTATTCAGGAAGAACTGGATAAGAGAGGGGTGAAAATAGAGTTTGATGTTGCTTCCAATCCGGAATTTTTGAAAGAAGGAAACGCTATTAATGACTTTATGAGTCCGGACCGTGTGGTAGTAGGAGTGGAGTCGGCGCGTGCAGAAAAACTTATGACGAAGTTGTATAAACCGTTTTTATTGAATAACTTCCGTGTGATTTTCATGGATATTCCATCTGCGGAAATGACTAAATATGCGGCAAATTCAATGTTGGCAACCCGCATCAGCTTTATGAACGACATAGCGAATCTTTGTGAAATAGTCGGGGCTGACGTCAATATGGTACGTAGTGGAATAGGTTCGGATACCCGTATTGGACGCAAATTTTTATATCCGGGTATCGGATATGGCGGTTCCTGTTTTCCTAAAGATGTGAAAGCTCTTATTAAAACTGCGGAGCAGAATGGATATATAATGCGGGTGCTTGGCGCAGTGGAAGAGGTGAACGAACGGCAAAAGAGTGTTTTATTTGAAAAATTAATGAAGCATTTTGGCGGCGACTTAAAAGGTAAAACGATTGCTTTTTGGGGATTGGCATTTAAACCGGAAACAGATGATATGCGTGAGGCTCCGGCATTGGTTTTGATTGATAAGTTATTGAAAGCCGGTTGTCGGATACGTGCATACGATCCGGCAGCAATGCAGGAGTGTAAGCGTCGGATTGGAGAGGCAATTTACTATGCTTGTGATATGTATGATGCGGTGCTTGATGCTGATGCTTTAATGCTGGTGACCGAATGGAAAGAATTCCGTCTGCCTTCATGGGCTGTGATTAAAAAGACAATGGCTCGGCAGGTTGTATTGGACGGACGTAATATATACGAGAAAAAAGAGATGGAAGAACTTGGTTTCGTTTACTATTGTATCGGTAAATAAAAAAAGAGTATTTTCAGGCAAAACTAAGGCAGATGAAGAAATTTGTAGCTATATCGTTAATAGTGGCTTTCTCTGCGGGATGCAGTGGCAACAGAAATTCATATTTTCCAGAACAAGAGAAAGAGGATACGAATGCTAAAGAACTGTTGCAAGGCATTTGGTTGGATAACGCAACAGAGAACCCATTGATGCGTGTGGAAGGAGATACTATCTACTATGCTGATGCACAAAGTGCTCCGATTGTATTTAAAATCATACAGGATACTCTCTATACATATGGTAACGATACGACTCGATATAAGATTGATAAGCAAGCGGAACACATCTTTTGGTTTCATTCTATAACAGATAACATTATCAAGCTACATAAATCGGATGACCTTAATGACTCATTGGCATTTATCCGTCAGGAATTGGTCATTCCTACTTATACGGAAGTAACTCAACGCGATAGTGTAGTGATTTATGATGGCACTCGCTATCGTGCTTATGTCTATATTAATCCTTCTAAGATGAGAGTTATGAAAACAACTTATTCAGAGGATGGTATTAGTATGGATAATGTGTATTATGATAATGTGATGCACATCTGTGTTTACGAGGGTAAAAAGAGTCTGTTTGCCAGCGATGTTACCAAACAGATGTTTAACCAGGTGATTCCTGAGGATTTCTTGGTGCAGGCTATTTTGTCGGATATGAAGTTTGTAAAAGTAGGCCGGAATGGTTTTCATTACCAAGCGGTTTTAGCCATTCCGGAAAGTTCTGTATATAGTATTGCAGATATGGAAGTAAGTTTTGAGGGAAAACTTACTATATCTTCGGCCAAATAGCAATTTTTGTTTTAGTCTTGTTTGGTAGAGGGGCGATTGTTTCTTTTCCCGCCCTTGTTCTTGTTCCGGAAGTTATTTCTTTTACTTTTAGAGTTGTTGCCATACTTGCCTTTATTGGAAGAACGTGGCTTATATTCCGGTGCTTCTCCTAATTCTGCCGGAATCGGTATCTTATAAATCTCTTTTTCCAGGAAATTTTCAATGCTTTTGAAGCTGGTCTGCTCTTTTTCGCTGACAAAGGTGAGGGCTACTCCGTCATTGTTGGCACGTGCAGTACGTCCGATGCGGTGTACGTAGTCTTCACTATCGTGAGGTACGTCAAAGTTGATAACCAAACGAATATCGTCAATGTCAATACCACGGGCTACGATGTCTGTAGCTACTAATATATTGATTCGTCCAGCTTTAAATTCATGCATTACAGTTTCCCGTTGGGCTTGCTCAAGATCGGAATGCATTTCTCCTACATTCAGTTTCATTGATTTCAAGGCTTTCGTCACTTCCTTGACTTTTATTTTGGAAGATGCAAAAATAATAACACGTTCGGGGACTTCATCAATAAAGAGGTTGCGTATGATTCCCAACTTTTGATTCTCATAACAAATATATGCTGCTTGGATAATTTTATCGGCAGGTTTGGAAACTGCCAATTTTATTTCCGCCGGATTGTTCAGAATAGTATTTGCCAATTGTTGTATCTTGGCAGGCATTGTTGCAGAAAACATGATGGTCTGACGCTCTTTCGGCAAATGCTTTACAATTTGCATAATATCGTCGTAAAATCCCATATCAAGCATTCGGTCTGCTTCGTCCAATATGAAATATGAAACTTTGGAAAGGTTTACGTATCCAAGACTTAAATGGGCAATCAGGCGTCCGGGGGTGGCAATGACTACATCGGCTCCCAAAGTGAGACCTTTTTTCTGTTGTTCAAACAGGATACCATCGTTTCCGCCATATACGGCAACACTCGAGGCTGGCATGAAATAGGAGAATCCTTCCATCTGCTGGTCTATCTGTTGTGCCAATTCGCGGGTAGGAGACATGATAACACAATTAATAGCATCTTCCGGATGTTTTCCTTCGGATAATTTATTCAGTATAGGAAGCAGGAATGCTGCTGTCTTACCTGTGCCGGTTTGTGCTACTGCTATCAAATCTTTCCCTTCAAGTATGAGCGGGATAGCCTGTTCCTGAATGGGGGTACACTCGTCAAATCGCATGGCATCAAGTGCCTCAAGTACATTTGCGTTTAATTGTAGTTCGGAAAACTTCATTCTTTTATTAATTTGTTTGGCAAAGATACGTTATTTTTCGGTCTAATTACATATTCAAATAAGAATCTTTGAATCCGAGGAAATAGAGTACTCCGTCCAGACCAATGGTATTGATAGATTGTTTGGCGTTTGCCACTACTTTGGGTTTGGCATGAAAGGCAATTCCCAATCCGGCAATTCCCAGCATCGGCAGGTCGTTAGCGCCGTCACCTACAGCGATGGTTTGTGCAATATCAACCTTTTCCACTTGTGCGATTAATCGCAGCAACTCGGCTTTTCGTTTGCCATCCACTACATCTCCCAAATAGCGTCCGGTCAGTTTACCGTCTATAATTTCCAATTCGTTGGCATATACGTAGTCTATACCATACTTCTTTTGCAGATGTTGGCCGAAATAAGTAAAGCCACCGGAAAGAATGGCAATTTTATAACCATATTTTTTCAATACATACATGAGCCTGTCCACTCCCTCGGTAATAGGTAGATTTTCTGCAATTTCTTGCATCACAGATTCGTCCAAACCTTTCAGTAGAGCTACACGGCGAGTAAAACTTTCTGTGAAGTCAATTTCGCCGCGCATAGCACTTTCGGTAATGGCTTTCACTTCATCGCCGACACCGGCGCGCATAGCTAATTCGTCAATCACTTCAGTCTCGATTAATGTAGAATCCATATCAAAACAGATCAGGCGGCGCATACGACGATACATATTATCAAGTTGGAAGGAAAAGTCCATTTCCAGTTCTTTGGATAATTTCATCAGACTTTCTTGCATGGCAATGCGATCTTTGGGAGTACCTCTGACTGAGAATTCGATACAGGCACGTGTATGTGCGTCTGTAGCATATTCATCCAAAGGGATACGGCCTGTCAGACGTTTGATGGCGTCAATGTTCATACCTTGTTCCGCTAAGATGCTGGTGGCTGCCGATATTTGACGTGCGGAAAGTTTACGGCCCAGCACAGTCAGGATATAACGGTTCTTTCCTTGCATTCCTACCCAGGTTTCGTATTGTTCTGTTGTTATCGGTTCGAACCGGACAGAGACTCCTAATGCTGAAGCTTTAAACAGCAATTCCTTCATGATGAAACCGGAATGCCTTTCTTCACTTTTGAAAAGAATACCTAATGACAACGTATTATGAATATCTGCCTGACCAATGTCAAGGATAGTCGCATCATATTTTGCCAGTATTTCAGTCACGGAGGCAGTCAGTCCCGGCCGATCTTCACCGGTAACCCGAATTAGAATCAATTCTGTATTTAATGGTTGCATAAGAAATAGAGCTTTGTTCCGCAAAAATAGAGAAAAAAGTTCATTTTTATGCTAAATAACATAAAAAGTTATACCCGAAAAGTCAGATTTTTGCTTATTTACTTGGATGTTAATTTAATAATTACTTACCTTTGCACTCGGTTTCAAAAATAAAGGCTTTGATAATCAGCGGATTCCTTTTCGCCTGATGCCTGAAAAGACAACGTTTCGGGAAGAAACCACTGTTTAAGGACAGTCCCGGATAGTATTAACCAAAACCGAATTACATGAAGTATGTAAAGTGGATTTTTGTTGTATTACTGATTTGTTCCTTGACCGCTTTCGTTGAGAAAGACAAACCCACCGGAGGTTTGAGTGAGGGTGATGTAGCCCCGAATTTTAAAATCGAATCTACATCGGATGAGCAACCCGCCTTTGAATTGGGAAATTTGAAAGGGAAATATGTGTTGCTGAGTTTTTGGGCAAGTTATGACGCGCAATCCCGAATGCAAAACATTAGTTTGAGCAATGCGCTTCGTTCTTCTCATAGTGTGGAAATGGTTTCTATTTCATTTGACGAATATCAGTCAATTTTTAAGGAAACCGTTCGTAAGGACCAAATAGTTACGCCCACTTGTTTCGTGGAAACAGAAGGCGAGGACTCCGGATTATTTAAGAAATATCGTTTGAACCGGGGATTCACTAACTATTTATTGGATGGAAATGGTGTAATCATAGCCAAAAACATCTCCGCTACAGAGTTTTCTGCTTATATGGAAAAGATTGGTTGATAATCTGAAAAGATAAGGAGAAAGAGGGATTTTCCAATTCACTCCGATTGGGAGTGAAGATGGGGAATAGACAAAAGAGGAAATGGATACAACAAAAAAATCCGCCTATTCTTGCTCAAAGCAAGTTAGGCGGAATTTTTATTTTATACATCTTGTTTATTTGGGCGCTTTTTGATATAAGAAGAAAGCAATCCCCGCGTAGAGAATGTTCGGAATCCAAACAGCAATGACAGGCGGTACATTGCCATTGACAGCAAAGGTGGAAGTAATGGTTTGGAACAGAATGTAAGAGAAACTTAATCCTAATCCAATACCTAAGTGAAGCCCCATACCGCCTTTCGTTTTTCGGGACGATAGAGATACTCCGATAATTGTCAGGATGAAAGAGGCAAAAGACATGGCAATCCGTTTGTGATATTCAATTTCAAACTCTTTGATATTGGCAAATCCTCGTCGTTTCTGTTTCTCGATATAATCACTTAATTGGGGGCTGGTTAACATTTCCTGCTGATTTTTCATAATGAGGAAGTCGGAAGGTTCCATATTGATTATAGAGTCAATTTTATCCCCTTTGGTGATTTTCTCTTTTAATCCGTCCAATTCGCGTATCATATAATCATGGATAGTCCATTTATGAACGGTCGTTGTGTCGTAAGTAATGCGGCGTGCGGTTAAATGAGAGACAAGTTTTTTGTCGACAAATTTGTCCAGTGAAAAGCGGTTCCCTGTTTTCATGGCGTTGTTATAGTTGTCTATATAAGCAATGACTCCGTTGTCAACTTCCAACTGAACGTTGCGTGCCGTATTCTGTTTCTTGGGTTTGATATACCTGTCCTCAAAGTTCAAACGTGTCACACTTCCTTTGGGTATTACATATGAACTCAACATAAAGGTCGTTAATGCAATGATACCTGCTGAAATCATATAGGGGCGCATCATTCTCTTGAAACTCATACCAGTAGAGAACATGGCGATGATTTCAGAGTTCTCTGCAAGTTTGGAAGTGAAGAAAATAACAGCAATGAATACAAACAACGGACTGAACAGGTTGGAGAAGTAGGGAATAAAATTCATGTAGTATTCAAGAATGATTTTATTCCAAGGGGCTTCATGTTCCATCAACTTATCCATCTTCTCGTTGAAGTCGAATACTACTGCGATAGAGATGATTAATGCAATAGCAAATACGTACGTCCCCAAGAATTTTTGGATGATATACCAATCCAGCCGTTTTATAAATCGATTGCTTTTCATTCTTTATAATCTATTTGATACTCGTTTGACCATCATCGGTTTCCAAGTCGAGAAATCTCCTGCAATGATATGTTTGCGTGCTTCGCCTGCCAGCCACAAATAGAAGGCAAGATTATGTATAGAGGCGATTTGCATTGCCAGGAGTTCTTGTGCATGAAACAGATGGCGCAGATAGGCTTTGCTATATAATGTATCTACATAAGAAGCTCCGTCTGCTTCAATAGGAGAGAAGTCTGTTTCCCATTTCTTGTTTCGCATATTGATGATACCGTCTTTAGTAAAGAGCATACCATTCCGTCCGTTTCGTGTCGGCATCACGCAATCGAACATATCTACTCCGCGTTCGATTCCTTCAAGAATATTGACGGGAGTACCGACTCCCATCAGATAGCGGGGTTTGTCTTTGGGCAGAATCTCGTTGACTATCTCTATCATTTCATACATTTTATCGACGGGTTCGCCTACTGCCAAACCGCCGATAGCATTTCCGTCGGCTCCTTTGGAAGCGACAAACTCAGCAGACTGCTTGCGCAAATCAGTGTAAACGCATCCCTGGACGATAGGAAAGAGCGACTGGTTGTATCCATATTTAGGTTCAGTTTCATTGAAACGTTTGATACAGCGATCCAGCCATCTGTGGGTCAATCCTAATGACTTCTTAGCATATGCATAATCCGAATCTCCCGGAGGACATTCGTCGAAAGCCATCATGATGTCGGCACCGATGGTACGTTCTATATCCATCACTTTCTCCGGAGTAAAGATATGCTTGCTGCCGTCAATGTGTGAACGGAACTCGGCACCTTCTTCACGCAACTTACGGATTCCGGCTAATGAGAAGACTTGAAATCCTCCGCTATCGGTCAGCATGGGGCGGTCGAAACCGTTGAAACGATGTAATCCGCCTGCTTTCTCAATCACATCCAGTCCCGGGCGTAAGTAAAGATGATAAGTGTTGCCCAAAATAATCTGTGCCTGTATATCTTCTTTAAGTTCCGTCAGATGTACCCCCTTAACAGTGCCTAATGTACCTACCGGCATGAAAATGGGAGTTTGTATCTGCCCGTGGTCTGTCGTTATCAGACCGGCACGGGCATTACTTTTAGTGTCTGTATATTGTAACTTAAATGTCATTCCTGAATTGTTTTCTTTACAGATAAATCAATGGCATCCGCAACTTTCTCATTTGTCAGTGCGATGGCAAATACTTCTCTTATGTCGTTCACATAGTGGAAAGTCAATCCTTTCAAATAAATCTCCTGAATTTCATCTATGTTCTTTTTGTTGTCGGCACTCATGATTATTTCTTTGATTCCGGCACGTTTGGCTGCCAAAATCTTCTCCTTGATACCGCCTACCGGAAGTACCTTGCCACGAAGTGTTATTTCCCCTGTCATGGCAAGATGGGCTTTCACCTTGCGTTGTGTCAGAGCAGATGCTAAAGAAGTAGCCATCGTGATACCGGCGGACGGACCATCTTTTGGAATTGCTCCTTCAGGCACATGAATATGAATGTTCCAATTATCAAAGATTTCATCATCCAAATGTAAGATAGAAGCATGGGCTTTGATATATTCAAGTGCCAACATTGCCGACTCTTTCATTACATCTCCCAAATTACCGGTCAATGTGAGACGTCCGCCCTTGCCACGGCTTAAGCTGGTTTCGACAAAAAGAATTTCACCGCCTACGGCTGTCCAGGCCAATCCGGTAACTACGCCGGCATATTCATTTCCTTGATACTTGTCGCGTGTATATTCCGGTGCTCCCAAGAAGTCATATAAGTCGGCAGGTTTGATTTCCGTCTTGACAATATATCCTTCGGTAGCATATTGGCGAGCTGATTTGCGAAGAATCTTACTGATTTTCTTCTCCAGTTCGCGAACGCCGCTTTCGCGGGTGTACGATTCGATAATCGCTTCTAAGGTATCTTTGGGAAGTTTAACATCTGTCTTTTTAAGTCCGTTGGCTTCAAGTTCTTTGGGAACAAGATGTTTGCGGGCAATCTCTATTTTTTCTTCCGTGATGTATCCGCTTACTTCAATCAGTTCCATACGGTCAAGCAATGGACCGGGGATGGTGTTCAGATTGTTGGCTGTCGCGATAAACATAACCTTTGAAAGATCATAGTCTACATCTAAGAAGTTGTCGTGGAAAGTCGTATTCTGTTCCGGGTCAAGCACTTCCAGCAATGCAGAAGAAGGGTCTCCCTGGCGGTCGGCGCTTACCTTATCTATTTCATCCAAGATAAAAACAGGATTGGAAGCTCCCGCTTTAATCAGGCTCTTGATGATTCGTCCCGGCATGGCGCCTATGTATGTTTTGCGGTGACCGCGAATTTCTGCTTCATCATGCACACCGCCTAAAGACATACGTACATATTGGCGTTTGAGGGCGGATGCGATAGATTTTCCGAGGGATGTTTTACCAACTCCCGGAGGGCCGTACAAACAGATAATCGGTGATTTCATATCATCCTTCAGTTTCAGTACAGCCAAATGTTCTAAGATACGTTCTTTTACTTTTTCCAGTCCGTAATGGTCTTTATTCAGCATTTTCTCTGCATTTTTAAGATTCAGATTATCGGTTGTATAAATACCCCACGGGAGATTAAGCATTGTTTGCAGATAGTTTAGCTGAACACTATAATCCGGTGATTGCGGATGGGTACGTTCCAACTTAGCCAATTCCTTCAAAAAAGTTTCTTTGACTTCTGCATTCCAATGCATTCTTTCTGCTTTTTGGCGCATTTCTTCTATTTCCTGCTCTTGACCGCTACCACCCAGTTCGTCCTGGATAGTTTTGATTTGTTGTTGCAGGAAATATTCGCGTTGTTGTTGGTCGATATCTTCACGGGCACGCATTTGAATGGAGGCCTTGATTTCGGCCAACTGTACTTCGCGATTCAATATTTCCAATAAGCGATATGTACGTTCGCGCAAAGAATTGATGCTCAGCAAATCTATTTTCTCATCTTTCTTGAATGGCAGATTTGAGCAGATAAAATTGACCATGAACATCGGGTTGTTGATGTTTCGAATGGCAAAAGCCGAATCTTGATGCATTGTATCGGATGATTTGATATAACGCATTGTCAAATCTTTACAGGCTTCTACCAAAGCCTGAAATTCTTTATCGGCGTTGTCCGGTTTCTCTTCTTCCAATAGTTCTATTTCACCTTTCAAATATGGGTGAGTTTCGGTAATGCTTTTCAGGTTTAAACGTTTCATTCCCTGAATAATGACAGTCGTTGTTTGGTCGGGCATTTCCAATACCCGCACAACGTGACCTACAGTACCGATATTATGTAAATCTTCCATTTGGGGATCTTCTGTATGTGCCGTTCTCTGACAAACCACCGCAATGTCTTTATGTTTTTTTTCAGCATCACGTATGAGTTTCAAAGAAGATTTGCGTCCCACTGTTATAGGTAGGAATACTCCGGGAAACAACACCATATTACGAAGGGGGAGTACCGGAAGAATTTCACCAGATTCAATATTTACATCAAATGCATTCTCGTCGTTGCCGTCATAATCGGTAATTAACGAGAAGCCGTTGCTTTCACCTACATCTTCCAATAAGTATCTTTCTTTCATTTTTACGTTTTAATTTAGTATTATGTCATACATAATATGCATAAATCGTTTGCAAAGTTAATTGATTCTCTTTAATAATAAAGCACTGTTTGGAATAAAAACACAAAAACAATGCCAAAATATCAGACTATAAACAAAGTATTTCATAATAATTATTTATTTTTGGCGAATTTCAGAAAAATAAAGAACAGAACAGGTTTAAAAATAGGCTGATAAAATGTCGAATCCTTATTTTCAATTTAAACAATTTACGGTGTGGCACGATAAATGTGCGATGAAGGTTGGAACGGATGGAGTGCTTTTGGGCGCATGGACTTCTGTTGGGAATGCACGTCGGATTTTGGATGTTGGAACAGGGACAGGGTTGGTTGCTTTAATGTTGGCTCAGCGTAGTTTGCAGGATGCGGAGATTGTAGCATTGGAGATTGACGAAGTTGCTGCCCTACAAGCTGAGGAAAACGCAGCCCGCTCTCCGTGGAGGGAGCGGATAGAGGTGATACGGGCTGATTTTAAGGATTATCAATCATCTGATAAGTTTGATGTGATTGTTTCTAACCCTCCGTATTTTGTTGATTCGTTGGAATGTCCGAATCGGCGAAGAAATGCGGCGCGTCATAATGACTCTTTGACTTATGAGGAACTGTTGGCTGGGGTATCGGAATTGTTGGCGGAAGACGGGGCTTTTACAATCGTAATCCCGACGGATGTAACTGATAAAGTAAAAACAATAGCTTCTGCGAACAGGTTGCAGGCGGTCAGGCAATTAAATGTGGTAACGAAACTTGGCGGCGCTCCTAAACGTACTTTGATTACTTTTGCTTTTTCTTGCCGGGAATGTGTGGTGGAAGAGTTGCTTACGGAAGTATCTCGGCATCAATATAGTGAGGAGTATGTTGCATTGACCCGGGAGTATTATTTAAAAATGTAAAGTAAGTATTTGGGCATATGCAATCAAAACAATATTTTACTTTTTCGATAGGTCTATTTTGCACAAACAAAAAGCCGATACAAACTGTATCAGCTCAACACCATTAAATTTGACTTTAATTTTTTTTGTCGGGGTAGTGGGATTCGAACCCACGACCCCCTGCTCCCAAAGCAGGTGCGCTAACCGGACTGCG
>NZ_CAJULN010000047.1 GCF_910586915.1 uncultured Bacteroides sp. | reverse complement strand
GAGCATCTGCCTTACAAGCAGAGGGTCGGCGGTTCGAATCCGTCAACGCCCACATCAAATGAGGAGCCTCGTGAAGAAATTCGCGAGGCTTTTTTTTGTTTCTCGCCGCTTTTATGTAAACTTTCTCTTCTCTTTTGGCTTATAACTCAGGAAAAAGAGTTAATTTTGCAGCCTGATAATTATCTAAAAAACGTATGGAACTTGATGTATTGACGGCCATATCTCCGATTGATGGTCGATATAGAGGCAAAACGAAAGCACTTGCAGCTTATTTTTCCGAGTTTGCACTGATAAAATACCGTGTACAGGTAGAAGTGGAATACTTCATCACTTTGTGCGAACTTCCTTTGCCACAACTGAAAGGAGTTGATAGCAGTGTGTTTGAAACTTTACGGAATATCTACCGTAACTTCTCGGAAGCAGACGCGCAGCGCATTAAAGATATCGAAAGTGTGACTAACCACGACGTGAAGGCCGTAGAATACTTCCTGAAAGAAGAATTTGACAAAATGGGCGGAATGGACGACTATAAAGAGTTTATCCACTTCGGTCTCACTTCGCAGGATATCAACAATACGTCTGTTCCTCTTTCTGTCAAGGAAGCGTTGGAACAGGTTTATTATCCGTTGCTTGAAGAACTGATAGCACAACTGAAAGTCTATGCTACGGAGTGGGCAAACATCCCGATGCTTGCCAAAACGCACGGCCAGCCGGCTTCTCCTACCCGTTTGGGTAAAGAGGTGATGGTATTCGTTTACCGTCTCGAGCGTCAGTTGGCGATGTTGAAGGCTTGCCCGATTACTGCCAAGTTCGGCGGTGCGACCGGAAACTACAACGCACATCACGTAGCTTATCCGCAGTACGACTGGAAACAGTTCGGTAACCGCTTCGTTGCAGATAAGTTGGGATTGGAACGCGAAGAATATACCACACAGATTTCTAACTACGATAACCTCTCTGCCGTTTTCGACGCTATGAAGCGTATCAATACCATTATGGTGGATATGAACCGCGACTTCTGGCAGTACATCTCTATGGAGTACTTCAAGCAGAAAATCAAAGCCGGCGAAGTAGGTTCCAGCGCAATGCCCCACAAGGTGAACCCCATTGACTTTGAGAATGCCGAAGGTAACTTGGGTATCGCCACTTCTATCTTGGAACATTTGGCTGTGAAACTCCCGGTGTCCCGTTTGCAACGCGACCTGACCGACTCTACCGTGCTGCGCAACGTAGGCGTGCCGTTCGGCCATATCGTGATTGCTATCCAAAGCTCTTTGAAGGGATTGCGCAAACTGTTGCTTAACGAAACGGCTATCTACCGCGATTTGGATAACTGTTGGAGCGTCGTAGCTGAAGCTATTCAGACCATCTTGCGTCGCGAGGCTTATCCGCATCCGTACGAAGCCTTGAAGGCTCTCACCCGTACCAATCAGGCAATCACAGAAAGCTCTATCAAGGAGTTTATCGAAGGATTGGAAGTGAGCGAAGATATTAAAAAAGAGTTAAGAGCGATTACTCCGCATACTTATACTGGAATGTAATTGTTTACTTATCATATAATAAACGAGTTTTTAATAGGCCGTGAGGCCAAAGTCTAATTTTATTCGAATAAAACAATGAGTATAGAAAACGAAGAATGGCGTGGTAATTCTTTCAATGAAGAGAATTCAGGTGCCGGCCGTGATGGTAACAGAGCTTACAACAGAGAGGGTGGAGACCACCCGTATCGTCCCCGTTTCAACAACGGATTTAACAACGGCGAAGGAAATGACCGTCCGTATCGCCCGCGATTTAATACCAATAATGAAGGAGGAGAACGTTCGTATCGTCCCCGCTTCAACAGCAACAATGAGGGTGGTGAACGCCCGCAACGTCCCCGTTTCAACAACAGCGAAGGCGGCAACTCTTACGGCGACCGTCCCCAGCGTCCTTCTTACAACCGTGAAGGTGGTGACCGCCCGTATCGTCCCCGTTTCAATAACGGCGAAGGTGGTGGCTCTTACGGCGACCGTCCCCAGCGTTCTTCTTACAACCGTGAAGGCGGCGACCGCCCGTATCGTCCCCGTTTCAACAATGGAGAAGGTGGTGGCTCTTATGGCGACCGTCCCCAGCGTCCTTCTTACAACCGTGAAGGTGGCGACCGTCCGTACCGTCCCCGCTTCAACAACGGCGAAGGTAGCAGCTCTTACGGCGACCGTCCCCAGCGTCCTTCTTACAACCGTGAAGGCGGCGACCGTCCGTATCGTCCCCGCTTTAACAACGGCGAAGGTGGTGGCTATCGCAATAATAATAACAACGGTGGTGGCTACCGTCCGCGATTCAATAATAACACCAACGGAGGTTATCGTCCCCGTCCGCGTACCAGTGATTATGATCCGAATGCTAAATATAGCATGAAGAAGCAAATTGAGTACAAAGAACAGTTTATCGACCCGAACGAACCGATTCGTTTGAACAAGTTCCTAGCTAACGCTGGTGTTTGCTCGCGCCGTGAGGCAGACGAGTTTATCACCGCAGGTGTGGTTTCCGTAAACGGTGAGGTAGTGACCGAATTGGGAACAAAAATCAAACGCTCCGATGTGGTGAAGTTCCACGAAGAGCCGGTAAGCATCGAACGTAAGGTGTATGTATTGCTGAATAAACCGAAAGATACTGTTACTACATCAGACGATCCGCAGGAACGCCGCACAGTAATGGATTTGGTGAAAGGCGCTTGCAACGAACGCATTTACCCGGTAGGACGCCTCGACCGCAATACGACCGGTGTATTGTTGCTCACCAATGACGGTGACTTGGCTTCTAAGTTGACTCACCCGAAATTCTTGAAGAAGAAAATCTATCATGTTCATCTGGATAAGAACTTGACGAAAGCCGATATGGAGCAGATTGCAGCCGGTATCCAATTGGAGGACGGTGAAATCCATGCAGACGCCATCAGCTATACGGATGAATTCAAGAAAGACCAGGTAGGTATCGAAATTCACTCCGGCAAGAACCGCATCGTTCGCCGCATTTTCGAATCGCTGGGTTATAAAGTAGTAAAACTCGACCGCGTATTCTTTGCCGGACTCACCAAGAAAGGCTTGCGTCGTGGCGACTGGCGTTACCTGTCGGAAGCAGAAGTAAACTACCTCCGCATGGGTTCGTTTGAATAATATATATATGTATAAAGAATAAGTGAAATGGAAAAGATTGGTAGAACAAAAATCGTTGACTTACTGAAGCGCACGGATATCGGCGCTATGGTCAATGTGAAAGGATGGGTTCGCACCCGCAGAGGTAGCAAACAAGTAAACTTTATCGCACTGAATGACGGTTCTACAATAAATAATTTGCAGGTTGTAGTAGACTTAGCCAATTTTGACGAAGAGATGCTGAAACAGATTACCACCGGCGCTTGTATCAGCGTGAACGGTGAAATGGTGGAATCGGTAGGCTCCGGTCAGAAGGTGGAAGTGCAGGCCCGTGAAATTGAAGTGCTGGGTACTTGCGACAATACATATCCGTTGCAGAAGAAAGGTCACTCTATGGAATTCTTGCGTGAGATTGCTCACTTGCGTCCTCGCACCAATACGTTTGGTGCCGTGTTTCGCATCCGTCACAATATGGCGATTGCTATCCACAAGTTTTTCCATGACAGGGGATTCTTCTATTTCCACACTCCGATTATCACCGCATCGGATTGTGAAGGTGCCGGACAAATGTTCCAAGTGACCACCATGAACCTCTACGACCTGAAGAAAGACGAAAAAGGCTCTATCTCTTACGACAGTGACTTCTTCGGCAAGCAGGCGAGTCTGACTGTATCCGGCCAGTTGGAAGGAGAATTGGCTGCCACTGCTTTGGGGGCTATCTATACTTTCGGTCCTACCTTCCGTGCCGAGAATTCCAACACTCCTCGCCACTTGGCTGAGTTTTGGATGATTGAGCCGGAAGTTGCCTTCAACGACATCACCGACAACATGAACTTGGCGGAAGAATTCATCAAGTATTGTGTGCAATGGGCGTTGGACAACTGTGCGGACGATGTAAAGTTCCTTAACGATATGTTTGATAAGGGATTGATTGAACGTCTGCAAGGCGTATTGAAAGATGATTTCGTACGTTTGTCTTATACAGACGGTATCAAGATTCTTGAAGAGGCTGTTGCAAAAGGTCGTAAGTTTGAATTCCCTGTTTACTGGGGTGTCGACTTGGCTTCCGAACACGAACGCTACCTGGTGGAAGAACACTTCAAGCGTCCGGTTATTCTGACAGACTATCCGAAGGATATCAAGGCATTCTATATGAAGCAGAACGAAGACGGAAAGACCGTACGTGCGATGGATGTCCTTTTCCCGAAAATTGGTGAAATCATCGGAGGTTCCGAACGTGAAGCGGATTACAACAAACTGATGACCCGTATCGAAGAGATGCATATTCCGATGAAGGATATGTGGTGGTATCTCGATACCCGTAAGTTCGGTACTTGTCCTCACTCCGGTTTCGGACTCGGTTTCGAGCGTCTGTTGCTTTTCGTGACAGGTATGTCGAATATCCGTGACGTGATACCGTTCCCGCGTACGCCGAGAAATGCTGATTTCTAATATTTCGGTATATTTATGTAAAACTCGCATAATCTTTTGGTTATGCGAGTTTTTTTATGCTCTTCCTTATTGCTCTCTCGAAATAAATCTTTATATTTGGGGGATACGCATTCAAGAGTGTTAACTAAAATAATACGACAATGAAAAAGCTCTATTTCTTTACCATGCTTTCAATAATGTTGTTGGCGGTAACAGGTGCGATGGCACAAAAGAAAACCAAGTTCAAAGCGGGCGAGTTGAAAGGTATTTGGCAGCTCTGCCATTATGTGTCGGAATCTCCCGATGTCCCGGGAGAATTGAAGCCCAGCAATACATTCAAAGTATTGAGTGATGACGGGAGAATTGTTAATTTTACTGTCATTCCCGGCTCCAACGCGATAATCACCGGATACGGAACGTGGAAACTCTTGACGGATGACTCTTACAAAGAAAGCATCGAAAAGAATATTCACCTTCCGATGTTGGACAATCAGGACAATATTCTCGAATTTGAGATTAAGGATAGGAATTATCTGCATTTAAAATACTTTATCAAGAACGACTTGAACGGACACGAACTCAATTCCTGGTATTACGAGACATGGAAAAGAGTGGAAATGCCTGCCAAGTTTCCGGAAGATATTGTGAGATAAACAGTCGGACACTGAAATGTACACATACGGCACTACGGATTTACAAATCGTAAATACCGAGTGCCGTTGTTTTTTGTCGGAAAGTACCTTGTTATTCAGCCGGATAAAACCAAAAAAAGCAGGAAATAGTTTGCCAATTCAAAGAAAAGCCGTACTTTTGCAAGCCGATTATTATCAAAAAATGATAAGAGATTAATTCATAGCAAGTTAGTTCTCCTTTGTCCGGGGAAAACTAATGAGTGGTGAAGATGAATTTTTAGTAGTAACATTTAAAAAACAAAATTAGAGTGGATACTTTAAGTTACAAGACCATTTCTGCCAACAAAGCAACTGTAACCAAAGAATGGGTTATTGTTGACGCTACAGACCAAACATTGGGTCGTCTGGGAGCAAAAGTTGCAAAATTGTTGAGAGGAAAGTACAAACCGAACTTTACTCCTCACGTAGACTGCGGTGATAACGTTATCATCATCAATGCAGATAAAGTAAAACTGACTGGTAACAAATGGAATGACAGAGTTTATTTGTCATACACAGGCTACCCTGGTGGTCAGAGAGAAATGACTCCTGCCCGTTTGATTGCTAAACCGAACGGCGAAGAGAGATTGCTGAAGAAAGTAGTGAAGGGTATGCTTCCCAAAAACATTCTGGGAGCTAAATTGCTGAACAACTTGTATGTGTACGCAGGTAGCGAACATAAACACGCAGCTCAGAACCCGAAAATGATTGATATTAATTCATATAAATAAGATATAATGGAAGTAGTAAATGCATTAGGCAGACGTAAACGTGCAATCGCACGTATTTTCGTAAGCGAAGGTACAGGAAAGATTACTATTAACAAGAGAGACCTTGCAGAGTACTTTCCATCAACTATTCTTCAGTATGTTGTTAAACAACCGTTGAACAAGTTGGGTGCTGCTGAAAAGTATGACATCAAAGTAAACTTGTGTGGTGGTGGTTTTACCGGTCAGTCTCAGGCTTTGCGCTTAGCTATCGCTCGTGCACTGGTTAAAATCAACGCTGAAGACAAAGCCGCTCTTCGTGCTGAAGGCTTCATGACTCGCGACCCGCGTTCTGTTGAACGTAAGAAACCGGGACAGCCGAAAGCTCGTAGAAGATTCCAGTTCAGCAAGCGTTAATGGATTGCCTGACTGGGGAATATGTTTAGTATCTAAACTACCGGGACTCTTCTTTTGGACTACCCGGCGGTTGGTTTAGAAAAACAAAAAAGAAAGTAAACGATTTAAAGAAAAACAAGATGTCAAGAACAAATTTTGATACATTATTGGAAGCCGGATGCCACTTCGGACACCTTAAAAGAAAGTGGAATCCTGCAATGGCTCCTTATATTTTCATGGAACGCAATGGTATTCACATCATTGACCTCCACAAAACAGTTGTAAAAGTAGACGAAGCTGCTGAAGCTTTGAAACAGATTGCCAAATCAGGCAAGAAAGTTCTTTTTGTTGCTACTAAAAAACAAGCTAAACAAGTTGTAGCTGAGAAAGCTCAATCTGTTAATATGCCTTATGTAATCGAGCGCTGGCCGGGCGGTATGTTGACTAACTTCCCGACTATCCGTAAGGCTGTGAAGAAAATGGCTACTATCGATAAGTTGACTAACGATGGTACTTATTCTAACCTTTCTAAGAGAGAAATTCTTCAAATCTCTCGTCAACGTGCAAAATTGGACAAGACTTTGGGCTCTATCGCTGACTTAACTCGTCTGCCGTCTGCATTGTTCGTTATCGACGTAATGAAAGAAAATATCGCAGTTCGCGAAGCTAACCGTTTGGGTATTCCTGTATTCGGTATCGTTGATACAAACTCTGATCCCTCAAACGTAGATTTCGTAATTCCTGCTAATGATGACGCTACTAAATCTGTAGAAGTTATCTTGGATGCTTGTTGTGCTGCTATGATCGAAGGCTTGGAAGAAAGAAAAGCTGAAAAGATTGATATGGAAGCTGCCGGTGAAGCTCCTGCTAACAAAGGCAAGAAAAAATCTGTAAAAGCAAGACTCGACAAGTCTGACGAAGAAGCTATCAACGCAGCTAAAGCTGCTGCTTTCATCAAGGAAGACGAAGAGGCTTAAATCTATAAGTAGTCAAGGAGTAAGTAGTTAAGTAGTAGGTATAAGATACTACTGCTTTTGTAGCCAACATTTCTACTTGACTACTTAACTACTTATTACTTGACTACTTTTTTTATTATAAACGATTAAAATATAAAATATTATGGCTGTAAGTATGGCTGATATTACCAAGCTGCGTAAAATGACCGGAGCTGGTATGATGGATTGCAAAAACGCATTGACCGAAGCAGAAGGCGATTTCGACAAGGCAATGGAAATTATCCGTAAGAAAGGACAGGCTGTTGCTGCTAAGCGTTCGGAACGTGAAGCCTCTGAAGGTTGCGTTTTGGCTAAGACTACCGGTGACCGCGCTGTTATCGTTGCTTTGAAGTGTGAAACTGACTTTGTTGCTCAGAACGCTGATTTTGTAAAACTGACTCAAGATATTCTTGACCTTGCCGTAGCTAACAAATGCGCTACTTTGGACGAAGTAAAAGCATTACCGATGGGTAACGGTACTGTACAAGATGCTGTAACCGACCGTAGCGGTATCACAGGTGAAAAGATGGAACTTGACGGTTATATGACTGTAGAGGGTGTGAGCACTACTGTTTACAACCACATGAACAGAAACGGTCTTTGCACCATCGTTGCTTTCAACAAGGAAGTAAACGAACAGTTGGCTAAGCAAATAGCTATGCAGATTGCTGCCATGAACCCGATTGCTATCGACGAAGACGGTGTTTCTGAAGAAGTAAAACAGAAAGAAATTGAAGTTGCTATCGAAAAGACAAAAGCTGAACAGGTACAGAAAGCTGTAGAAGCTGCTTTGAAGAAAGCTAACATCAACCCGGCTCACGTAGACAGCGAAGACCACATGGAAAGCAACATGGCTAAAGGCTGGATTACGGCTGAAGACGTAGCTAAAGCAAAAGAAATCATTGCTACTGTTTCTGCTGAAAAAGCTGCAAACCTGCCCGAACAAATGATTCAGAACATTGCTAAAGGTCGTCTGGGTAAATTCTTGAAAGAAGTTTGCTTGCTGAACCAGGAAGACATCATGGATGGCAAGAAGACTGTAAGAGAAGTATTGGCTGCTGCTGATCCTGAACTGAAGATTGTAGACTTCAAGCGTTTCACTTTGAAAGCTGAATAATAGTCGGTCTGACAATAACGAATATAGAAACCGTTTTGAATTTATTTCAAGACGGTTTTTTTGTTTCCTTTTTTGCATTATCAAGTTTTTCTTGATAACTTGCCATCGTATTCTTAATAACTAATAGTATGAAGTGTAGATTGTTTTCATTATGTGCGTGTTTATTGATTGCGGTTGCTCACTGCCTGAATTTGTGTGCGCAGACCCGCTGGTATAATCCTTTGGAAGACGCATCGTTGCCCCTGCATGGAAGAGGGTGGAATGCTGAAATCGGCAAGGCGTATGCCCGCTTGCCTTTACGGGCAAAAGAGACGGTTCCCTTGTCGGTATGGAATATCTCGCGGCAGAGTCCCGGACTGTATGTGAAGTTTCATACCAATGCGACCGATATCCGGGTGAAGTATAAAGTAAGTGGCGGATTGGCTATGGTTCATATGCCTGCAACCGGCGTCAGTGGGGTAGACCTCTATACGACGGATGCCGACGGAAACCAGTATTGGTGTGCCGGACGGTATCATTTCAGCGATACGATAAATTATCACTATGAGCATCTGACCTATCGCAATTCACACCACAGAGGAAATGAATATTGCCTGTATCTTCCTTTATATAATAAGGTGGAATATTTGGAAATCGGCGTGCCTGCCGGATGCAGGTTCGATTTTGTACCTGCATCGTTGGAGAAGCCGGTTGTGGTGTATGGCACTTCCATTGTGCAGGGAGCTTGTGCTTCGCGTCCCGGTATGGCGTGGACTAACATTGTGCAGCGTAAGTTAGATACGCCCGTTGTCAATTTAGGATTTTCGGGAAGCGGGCAGTTGGAGGAGGAGATGATTGCATTCATTGCCGAACTGGATGCCTCTTTGTTTGTGATAGATTGTATGCCCAATATGACAGACGAACGGACATCGCTCATCAAGGAGCGGACGGAGAAGGCAGTCCGGTTGATAAGAAGCAAAAGCCAGGCACCTATATTATTGGTGGAACACGACGGTTACATGGGATATAAGTCGTCCGCTAAGAAGGCAGAAGTATTTATGGCTGCCAATAAAGAGTTGCAGGCTGCATATCAGTCGTTGAAAGACGAGGTGAAGGGATTGCATTACATGACCTTCGAAGAGCAGGGATTGAGCATGGACAGCCAGGTAGACGGAGTACACGCTACGGATTTGGGTATGCAGCAATATGCAGATGCATATACCCGAAAGATAAAAGACATTCTCTATCCGGAGATAGATTCGTTGCTTTTCAAGCCATGCAGGCAATATCGGGATGCCAATGTCTACCAATGGGATACACGTCATGAAGAAGTATTGAAATACAATGCGGAACATCAGCCCGAGATTGTAATGACGGGAAACTCCATCACTCATTATTGGGGTGGCCTGCCGTTGGAGAAAATCAGCAGAGCGGACGATGTATGGCAAAAACTTTTCAAGGGACGGAAGGCAGTGAATATGGGATTCGGATGGGACAAACTTGAAAATATAACCTGGCGCATAGTCCACGGCGAGTTGGACGGTTTCAGTGCCAAGAAGATTTTCATGATGTTGGGCACCAATAATCTGTTGCAGAACTCCAACCAGGAGATAGTCACGGGAATCACTCAGATTGTGAAGTTGGTGAAGAGCAAGCAGCCGGATGCGCAGTTGTATGTGGTGAAGATTCTGCCCCGGCGCGGTTTTGAGTCCCGGCTTGCCGAGCTGAATCACCTGTTGTCTACCCGTTTGTCGGGCGAAGCAAGCGTCGAAGTGCTGGATTTCTCTTCCCTTTTGCAGAGCGGCGACGGCAAGTTGAAAGAAGAACTGTTTTCAGACGGGTTGCATCCCAACCGCAAAGGCTACGAAGTGATAGCCAAGAAATTGTCCCGCTACTTGAAGTAGCGGTATGCGTGGGCGGTTCATGCTCAACCGCCCACGCCTTTTGTTTTGACATATCCCTCCTTGACGAGCAGTTCGATAATCTTATTCTTGAAGTCGCCCTGTACGATGATTTCGCCCTCCTTCGCCGAACCTCCTACGCCACATTTGCTTTTCAGCAGTTTGCCGAGTTCTTTCAGGTCATCTTCCGTACCGATGAATCCGGTAATTAATGTTACCACTTTCCCGCCCCGGTTCTTTCTGTCGATGGAAACTCTCAGGTTTTGTCTGGCTTTGTCGAGAGTGAGTTGTTCTTCCTCCTCCTCCGTCTCATAGCCGAAGTCAGGATTGGTGGAATACACGATATTCAGTCTCTCTTTCCAATCATTCTTTTTCATATCCTTCCTATTTATTTCTTTTCAAAAGTATCAAACTTATGTAAAAGAGCAAAATTTGTACCACATTTCCTGGTTTTGTTTAATCTCTATTAAGGTTTTGCACGATACGGTTGTCAGTCTCAAAAAATGATGTACTTTTGCAAAATACCAAATTTTGTAAGAAGTATGAGCACATCTGTACGAAAAGAGGCGGATAAAGTGCCGGAGCCTACCTTGCGCAGACTTCCCTGGTATCTGTCCAATATAAAACTGATGAAAGAGAAAGGAGAGGAATACGTCTCTTCTACGCAAATCTCCAAAGAAATAAATATTGACGCTTCGCAAATCGCCAAAGATTTATCGTATGTTAATATTTCGGGGCGCACAAGAGTCGGTTACAACATCGACGCGCTGATTGAGGTGTTGGAGAGCTTTCTTGGATTTACCCGGATGCACAAGGCCTTTTTGTTTGGTGTAGGAAGTTTGGGCGGCGCCCTGCTTCGCGATTCGGGTTTGCAGCATTTCGGGCTGGAGATTGTGGCGGCTTTCGATGTCAATCCGGACTTGGTGGGGAGGGATTTCGACGGAATACCTATTTTCCATACCAATGATTTTGAAGCCAAGATGAAAGAATACGAAGTGAACATCGGTGTACTGACGGTGCCTATCAATATTGCTCAGGAGATTACAAACAAGATGGTAGACGGTGGAATAAAAGCAATATGGAACTTTACCCCTTTCCGCATTCGCGTGCCAGAGCACATTGTCGTGCAGAACACTTCTTTGTATGCCCACTTAGCAGTAATGTTTAACCGATTGAATTTTAACGAGAAATAATGAAGATAATTGCAGTAGGAATGAACTACGCCCTGCATAACGAAGAGTTAGGGCACACACAGGCAAGTGCAGAACCAGTCATTTTCATGAAGCCGGATTCTGCTATTCTCAAAGATGGCAAACCCTTTTTCATTCCCGACTTTTCCAACGAGATACATTATGAAACCGAACTGGTAGTCCGTATCAGCCGGTTGGGGAAGAACATCGCCCCCCGTTTTGCCTGCCGCTATTACGACGCGGTGACGGTAGGCATCGACTTCACCGCCCGCGACCTTCAGCGCAACTTCCGCGCCCAGGGAAATCCCTGGGAACTGTGCAAGGGATTCGATTCGTCGGCCGCTATCGGAGAGTTCGTTTCCGTCGACCGCTACCGGGATGTTCAAAACCTGAACTTCAGCCTGTCGGTCGACGGCAAGGAGGTGCAGCAGGGATGTACGGCGGAAATGCTTTTCAAGATAGACGATATCATCGCCTACGTCAGCCGTTTTGTGACGCTCAAAATCGGTGATTTACTGTTTACCGGCACCCCTGTCGGTGTCGGTCCCGTCAGTATAGGGCAGCATTTGCAAGGCTATCTGGAAGGAGAGAAACTGCTGGACTTCCATATCCGTTGATTCATTCTCCTTCCCGACTTTATCAATACCCGATTTATTTAGACAGATTATGAAGATAAGAGTAGGTTTTGGCTTCGACGTACACCAGTTGGTCGAAGGACGCGAACTGTGGCTCGGCGGTATTCTTTTGGAACATACGAAAGGATTGTTGGGCCACTCGGATGCCGACGTATTGCTGCACGCCGTTTGCGACGCTTTGTTGGGAGCGGCCAATATGCGCGACATCGGCTATCATTTCCCCGACACGGCGGTAGAGTTTAAGAATATCGACAGCAAGATTCTGCTGCAAAAGACGGTAGAGTTGATTGCCACCAAAGGATATAAAGTAGGCAATGTCGACGCTACCATCTGCGCCGAGCGTCCGAAGCTCAAAGCACACATCCCTCTGATGCAGCAGACGATGGCGGCGGTCATGGGAGTGGACGCCGACGATGTATCCATCAAAGCGACCACCACCGAGAAGCTCGGCTTTACGGGTCGCGAAGAAGGAATTTCAGCGTATGCGACCGTACTGATAGAGAAACATGACTAACCCTCCGGACAACCAACTTCCGGCGCACATCGGATGCACATTCGATGCGGCCGTCCCCGTTTCCTCACGAACGATTGGTAGAAGCGTTGAGCCTGGCGAGCTTCACATGGCTGAGGCGCGTATATTTTGAACCGTAGCTTTCGTACCGGCGCGCCACTTTTGCCGATGCGACGTAGATAATCTCTCCCGGCCGGTATTCATGCTCCATCCCTGACAGGGTGCATGAAGCCGCGCTGGGATTTTTTGCGGCGATACTCGCCACGGCGAGATTTCCGCTTGCGTCGGTCAGCGTGAGTATCTGCCTGACAAAGAATTGCGGCGTAGTCCCCTTTACCCTTGTTTTGTACGGGTCGTCTTCCAGCCTCACGCGGGTCACTTTCAGTTTCAGGTCTTCCAGCCGCTCGCCCGGCTCCCCCAAGTACCGGCTCGACGCGTGTTGCTCGCTGGCCTTTCGCTGCATCATGTCCAGGTGTACGGAATGGTACGCCTGCGCTATCCGCACGAAGCGTTCCTGCTTCGGAATCTTCGGCGTGAACTTATAGGCTATCCAGCTCAGGTAAGCCGGGTCTATCTTCAGAATTTCGTGCAGGAAGTGCCCCCGGTACTTTCCGAAGAAGATAAGGTCGTCGCCGTTGCTCTGCATTCTTTTCTCGTTGTAATCCATGAGGATGAGGCAGCGCCTCGAATAATAAAACTGAGTGCTTGCCATCCGGAGCGATTCGTTGATGTCTGCCGACAGCTCGTCTATATAAAGAATGGATTGTCTTTCGGGCAGGGGAGAGTAGAGCCAGAGGGAATAGTTGGGCTTCCCCGGACGTGGCGTTACCACCAAATACACCCCCGCCTCTTTGAAAGAGGCTCTGCCCCGGTTGTATTCGTTCAGTTTGGCATACAATAAGGCCTGTTCGCTTCCGGAAATTCCCGGCAATATAGGGTTAGCCATAATTGTTCTTGCTTTTTATGTCTCCCAAATATAGGCAATTCTATCCGGAAAAGCAACTTTTGGGCCGCTAAAAAACACGTTACGGCCCGACAGCCCTGTTTTTCCCGCTCCGGCAATGGGACGGAAGGGGCGTAAGAAGCCTATGTACCGGCCGCAAACAAGCAATCGGGCAACGGCCGACTCCCGTTGTCCGACAAGCCGACCCGGGTTGTCCTTTCGGCCGACTGGAGTTGACCGAACAGCCGACTCCAGTCGGCCGTTGCCGAAAAAGCCCGTTCGCTCCCCTGAGAAAGCATCCTGAGCCTGCCGCGACAGAATATCCCGTACCTTTCTCGGCAATAAATTCATTTTCTTCAAAGAATCTCTTACCTTTGCATCCTTAAATAATTGCAGAATTCGGATGAAAGAACGGAATAAAAGAGTATTGGTCGGCATGAGCGGCGGTATCGACAGCACTGCCACTTGCCTGATGTTGCAGGAGCGGGGATACGAAATAGTAGGAGTGACCATGCGCGTGTGGGGCGACGAGCCGCACGAAGCGAAGGAACTGGCAGCACGGATGGGCATCGAACATTACGTGGCCGACGAGCGCATCCCTTTCAAAGAGACGGTGGTCAGGAACTTCATCGACGAATACAAGCAGGGACGCACGCCCAATCCGTGTGTCATGTGCAATCCGCTCTTCAAGTTCCGCATTCTCACCGAGTGGGCGGATAAGCTGGACTGCGCCTGGATTGCCACCGGACACTATTCGCGCCTTGAAGAGAAGAACGGGCACATTTACATCGTGGCAGGCGACGACGACAAGAAAGACCAGTCCTATTTCCTCTGGAGGCTGGGGCAGGACGTGCTGCGGCGCTGCATCTTTCCTTTGGGCGACTACACGAAGCTCAAAGTGCGCGAATACCTTGCCGGAAAAGGCTACGAGGCAAAGTCGAAAGAGGGCGAAAGCATGGAAGTGTGCTTCATCAAGGGCGACTACCGCGACTTCCTCCGCGAGCAGTGTCCCCAACTCGACAGCGAGATAGGTCCGGGATGGTTTGTCAATTCGCAAGGGGTGAAGCTGGGGCAGCACAAAGGAGCGCCCTACTACACCATCGGCCAGCGCAAAGGCCTGGAGATTGCATTGGGCAAACCCGCCTATGTACTGAAAATCAATCCGCAGAAGAACACAGTAATGCTTGGCGACGCCGAACAATTGCAAACCCGCTATATGCTTGCCGAGCAAGACCGGATTCTCGACGAGCAGGAACTCTTCCGGTGCGAGCATCTCGCCGTGCGGATACGCTACCGCAGCCGCCCGCTTCCCTGCCGGGTGAAGCGGCTGGACGACGGTCGGTTGCTGGTGCATTTCCTGGAGACGGCTTCAGCAGTCGCCCCCGGACAATCGGCCGTGTTCTACGACGGAAAACGCGTATTGGGAGGAGCCTTCATCGCTTCGCAGCGCGGCGTGGGACTGGTAATCCTGGAGAACGGCGGCGAATGAATCCCGCCTCCTCAACTTAACGGACAGAAACATCAACACATATGAAGAAACTAATTACATCCATTTGCTTTGCCGCCGCCGCTCTCGGCGTGTCGGCCCAATTCGCACCGGGCGACAGTTTGAAATACCGCATCAGTCTCAGAGACAAAGCCGCCACGGAGTACTCCTTGCAGAAGCCTGAACGGTACCTGTCTGCCAAATCCATCGAACGCCGGAAAAGGCAGGGGCTGGCAATCGACTCGACCGACCTGCCCGTGTGCCGGAAATATGTAGATGCGATACGCAATACGGGCGTCCGCGTGCTTGTCACCGGAAAGTGGGACAACTTCGTCACCGTCTCCTGCAACGACGCGAAGCTCATCGACGAAGTTGCCAAGCTCTCCTTCGTACGTTCCACGGAGAGAGTATGGAAAGGCCGTGAGCAACAAAGCCACCGCAGGGATTCGCTCATCAACCGTCCTCTGCGCTCCGACAGCCTTTACGGCCCTGCCGCCCGTCAGATAAAGATGAGCCGTGCCGACCTTCTACACCAGGCAGGCTTCAAAGGGCAGGGAATGACGATTGCCGTCATCGATGCCGGATTCCACAACGTAGACAAGATAGAGGCGATGGAGAACATCCGTATCCTCGGCACGCGCGATTTCGTGAACCCCGAATCGGACATCTATGCCGAGAATAGCCACGGTATGGCCGTTCTCTCCTGCATGGCGATGAACCGCCCCCATGTGATGGTGGGCACGGCGCCCGAAGCATCCTACTGGCTGTTGCGCAGCGAGGACGCGTATTCCGAGAATCTGATCGAACAGGATTATTGGTCGGCGGCAATCGAGTTTGCCGACAGCGTAGGAGTCGACTTAGTGAATACGTCGCTTGGCTATTATTCGTTCGACGACCCCACCAAGGACTATCGTTACCGCGATCTCAACGGACGCTATGCGCTCATGTCGCGCCAGGCTTCGCAGGTTGCCGCCAAAGGGATAGTGCTCGTTTGTAGCGCCGGCAACTCGGGAGCGGGAACCTGGAAGAAGATAACCCCTCCGGGCGACGCCGACAACGTCCTCACCGTAGGCGCTATCGATAAAAACGGAGTGCTCGCCCCCTTCTCTTCCATCGGAAACACGGCAGACGGACGCGTGAAACCGGATGTGGTAGCCGTAGGACTCGGCTCGGACGTGATGGGAACCGACGGCAACCTCAGCCGTGCCAACGGTACTTCTTTCTCCTCGCCAATCATGTGTGGTATGGTGGCGTGCCTGTGGCAAGCCTGTCCCAAGCTGACGGCGAAGGAGATTGTCGAACTGGTGCGCCGCTCGGGCGACAGGGCGGACTTCCCGGACAATATCTACGGATACGGTATCCCCGACCTGTGGAAAGCGTACCGGACAGCCAACGGACTCAATGACTAACCGTCCGCCGGAAAGACATTACCCTTGTACGAATCACACCCACACGTTATGGATTCCTCCCTTTCCCTTTTAGAACTGAACGCGCTTGTACGCCGCAGCCTGGAGCAATGCCTCCCCGGCGAGTATTGGATACAGGCGGAGCTGAGCGATGTGCGTTCCAACACAACGGGACATTGCTACCTCGAGTTTGTGCAGAAAGACCCGCGCAGCAACAATCTCGTAGCCAAAGCGCGCGGTATGGTTTGGAGCAACATCTACCGCCTGCTCAAGCCCTACTTCGAGGAGGCAACCGGACAGATGTTTGCTTCCGGCCTCAAAGTGCTGGTGAAAGTGACGGTCCAGTTTCACGAACTGTACGGCTACACGCTCACCGTGCTCGATATCGACCCCACTTACACATTGGGCGATATGGCACGCCGGCGGCGGGAGATACTGTTGCAGTTGGAAGAAGAGGGCGTACTGACGCTGAACAAGGAACTGATGATGCCTTTGCTTCCGCAGCGCATCGCCGTTGTCTCTTCCGCCACGGCTGCCGGATACGGCGACTTCTGCCATCAGTTGCGGCACAATGCCGGAGGATTCTTCTTCTATACGGAACTCTTCCCCGCACTGATGCAGGGCAACCAGGTTGAAGAATCCGTCTTGGCAGCCTTAGACCGCATCAACGCCCGGGCAGATGAGTTCGATGTAGTCGTCATTATCCGCGGTGGCGGCGCTACCTCCGACTTGTCCGGCTTCGACACCTATCTGTTGGCGGCCGCCTGTGCACAGTTCCCGTTGCCCGTCATCACCGGAATCGGTCACGAGCGCGACGATACCATCCTCGACTCCGTGGCGCATACCCGCGTGAAGACTCCCACGGCGGCTGCCGAACTGCTGATTCGGCAAGTCGCGGAAGCCGCCGACCGCCTTGAAGAGCTCTCCGCCCGTCTCTGGCAGGGCGTTGGCGCCACACTCGAACAGGAGTGGCGGCGGCTGGAGATGCTCCGCACCCGCATCCCCAACCTTGTACACCGGCAACTTGCCGACGCACGCTTTGCCTTGTTGTCGGCCGAGAAAGACCTGACACAAGCCGCAACGGCACTCTTGGCACGGCAGCGCCATCGGCTGGAACTCTTCCGGCAACGCATCGCCGATGCTTCGCCCGACAGGTTGCTGAGCCGTGGATACAGCATCACCCTGAAGGACGGAAAGGCAGTCACAGACCCTTCTCTGCTAAGGCAGGGAGACAAGCTGGTCACCCGCTTCTCGAAAGGAGAAGTGCAATCGGTGGTGGAGAAGTAAGCCTCCGCCCGCTTTCATAGCAATCACGAATCATTCACCCTTAATCATTCACCTACGTGGCAACAAAAAAAGAAACCTACCGGGAAGCGATGGAACGGCTCGAAACAATCGTTCGTCAGATAGACAACAACGAACTCGACATCGACCTGCTGAGCGAGAAAATAAAGGAAGCCAATAAGATAATCGCTTTCTGCACCGAAAAACTGACGAAAGCCGACCGGGAAACCGAAAAATTATTGAAGGAAAGGCGGCAATCTGAAGAATAAAAGTTATTTTTGCGAATCAAAACTTAAGGAAATACAAACTAATATACTACAATATGAAAGAAATAGATTGGGCAAATCTGTCTTTTGGATATATGAAGACCGATTATAATGTACGAATCAATTTCCGTAACGGAGCATGGGGAGAATTGGAAGTCAGCAGTGACGAGCATCTGAATCTGCATATGGCAGCTACGTGCCTGCACTACGGACAGGAAGCCTTCGAAGGGCTGAAAGCCTTCCGTGGCAAAGACGGCAAAGTGCGCATCTTCCGCCTCGAAGAGAATGCGGCCCGCCTGCAATCCACCTGCCAGGGAATACTTATGGCCGAACTCCCGACCGAACGCTTCAAAGAGGCCATTCTGAAAGTGGTGAAACTGAACGAACGCTTTATTCCGCCCTACGAAACAGGCGCTTCCCTCTACATCCGCCCGTTGCTCATCGGTACAGGGGCGCAGGTAGGCGTGCATCCGGCGGATGAATATATGTTTGTGGTATTTGTGACTCCGGTAGGGCCGTACTTCAAAGGCGGTTTTTCTACCAATCCGTATGTTATCATCCGCGAGTTCGACCGTGCCGCTCCGCACGGAACGGGCATTTATAAGGTGGGTGGCAACTACGCCGCAAGTCTTCGTGCCAACAAGAAAGCGCACGACTTGGGATACTCCTGCGAGTTCTATCTCGATGCAAAGGAGAAGAAATACATCGACGAATGCGGCGCTGC
>NZ_CAJULN010000046.1 GCF_910586915.1 uncultured Bacteroides sp. | reverse complement strand
ACATTAGATACACAGTTGAGTCTGTTTTGATTTCGTCGAACTCACGTTAATATAATTCAAGACCGAATACCTCTTTCAATTGCACCAAAGCCTGGTTCTTCTGAGCCATCATCTGGAACTTCTCGACACGACCTACGGGACGTATCGTTTCCGCCACTTCACTTACCCGCACTTTCATCATTACCTGGCTATTCCTTAGGCGGACACGAAGATATTCCTGCAATTGGGGAATCAAGGCTGTAAAATCTTTCGCTGCCATTTCATTATCCACCACCACTTCAAAAGTTGTCGAGTTTTTGAATAAAACCGGACGGAGCATCTGCATACGCTTCGTAAGAGCATCCTGCTCTTTCGGTAATTGGGCGGCATATTCCTGCCAATAATAATTCAGGTCGCGGTCGTTAAACATCAAATCCTCTTCCGGTTGCATTTGCACCTTCGGAGTGGCAGTTACGGTTGTATTATGAGTCTCCTGCCCACGCTGCGGATTCTTGATAGACACACCCAAACTGGACATCTTCATTACCGGAACTTTCCGTTGTTCTTCCCTCGCCGTTTGGGGAACTCCCGTTCCGTGCGATGGAGATGGAGCAGTCGTATTCGGATAAGATGATGCTGCCTGCGACGGGGTTGAAGATGGTCGAACAAGATTCTGCTGAACCGAAGAAGCAGATGCAACCTGCGGCTGTTGCGGCTGCTGAGTTACGGCAGGCTGTGCAAATACGGGTTTTATAGTCTTCTTAGGGCTATGCCCACCACTATTGTCATCACCTTCGACGGTAAGCTGTGCGACCTGTATCAAAGTCAGCTCCACCAGCAAACGCTTATTCTTGCTGATACGGTAATTCAAATCGCACTCATTGCAAAGTTTCATTGCACGATAGAGGAAAGGCAACGGACATTTCTGCGCCTGCTCCTGATAGTGTTGGCGTATGCTTGCACCGACTTCCAGCAAAGGCAACGTCACTGCATCCTTAGCGACTAACAAATCGCGGAAATGAGAGGACAAACCGGTTATAAAATGACTTCCGTCGAACCCTTTATTCAAAACATCATTGAAAAGCAAGAGCACATCGCTTACCTTATTCTCAAGAAAGCAATCCGTCAGACGGAAATAATATTCGTAATCAAGTACATTCAGATTATCAATCACACTCTTGTACGTGATGTTTCCTCCCGTGAAACTCACCACCTGGTCGAAAATAGACAGGGCATCGCGCATACCACCGTCCGCTTTCATTGCTATCACGTTCAAGGCTTCCGGCTCTGCGGTGATTCCCTCTTTCGAGGCAACGTATGACAAATGATTCACCGTATCCTCCACACTAATCCGGTTGAAGTCATAAATCTGGCAACGGGAAAGAATGGTAGGGAGAATCTTATGCTTCTCCGTCGTAGCCAAAATAAAGATGGCGTGGCGTGGCGGTTCTTCCAATGTTTTCAGAAACGCATTGAAAGCCGATGCAGAGAGCATATGCACCTCGTCGATGATGTAAACTTTGTATTTGCCGATTTGCGGCGGAATGCGCACCTGTTCCACCAACTGACGGATATCGTCTACCGAATTGTTGGAAGCGGCATCGAGTTCGTGAATATTATACGACCGCTGCTCGTTGAAAGCCACACAGGATTCACACTGATTGCAAGCCTCCCCGTCTGCCGTGGGCGTCATACAATTGATGGTTTTGGCAAAGATACGCGCACAAGTAGTCTTCCCTACCCCGCGTGGTCCGCAAAACAAATAAGCATGAGCCAATTTCTGAGTGGCAATCGCATTTTTCAGTGTAGTGGTCAGTGCCCGTTGGCCTACCACAGACTCAAACGTGGAGGGACGGTACTTACGGGCTGATACAATATAGTTTTCCATATCCGGGATTCTCTCTATTTTTGCTTTCCGTGCAAATGTACACAAAAAAGTGATAGCAATAAAGGATAAGAAGAGAAGTTTTGAAGCCGAAGCCGTAAGTTTTTAAGTTATTAGTTTTATCTTTGCGGATATTAAAATGGAGAAAAGAATGAGTAAGCTAATCAATATCTGGAACTACATACGTAAGCGTAAGTATCTTATTACGGTTATCGCATTTTCCGTTATCATAGGTTTCCTGGACGAGAACAGTCTGATTCGCCGTCTCAGCTATGAGCGTGAAATCAGCCTGTTGAAAGAAGAGATAGAAAAATACCGGGCAGACTATGAAGAGAACACAAGACGCCTCAACGAATTAAGTACCAATCCCGAGGCCATCGAACAGATTGCCCGTGAAAAGTATCTGATGAAGAAGCCCAACGAAGATATTTACGTTTTTGAAGAATAAAGAATGAAACAGATAGCCCCCGCCCTTTTCGCTGTCGGTGCCATAATGGCACTTTTCGGCGCTGCCGTATTTATTACCGGATGGATTTACGCTCCTTATATATATACCACCGGAGCCGGATTTGTCGCGTTGGCACAAGTGAACACTCCCGTCAAAGGAAGAAGCAAAACATTGAAACGCTTGCGCGTCCAGCAGATTTTCGGTGCATTGGCACTTATACTGACCGGAGCTTTCATGTTTAGCACACGCGGCAACGAATGGATTGCCTGCCTTACCATTGCTGCCATACTCGAACTTTACACCGCTTTCCGTATTCCGCAGGAAGAAGCAAAAGAAAAGGCATAGAAAAAACTGTCCGCAGTTTCGCACTGCCTGAACAGACACCACTTAAACAAAAAATCCGTTCTTTTTCATAAAGAACGGATTTTTTATTCAGTATATTTCAACGATTATTTCTTCACTGGAGAATATCTTGCATTCAGTCCATCTACAATTTCTTTTGTGATGTTGAATGCGCTGTCGGCGTAAAGCAAATTATCAAAACCTGTATTGCTGAAAATCAGGCTATAGCCATGAGTCTTGTTGTACTCTTTCAAGAAAGCGTTGATTGAGTCGCGGAACTGCAAGCTATTCTTATTGTTTTCTTCCATCAAGCCGTTCTGAAGTTTGTTGCTCAAATCCTGCAAGTCCTGTTCCAACTTCACCAAACGGTTGTATTCCTGCTGTGCTCTGTCTTGTGAAAGAAATGCGTTGTTCTCTACTTTCTTCTGGAACTCTTGTTTTTCCTTATTCAGAGCGTTGGCTTTCTGGTTCAGCGTCAGACGTACGTTTTCGCTCTTCTTTACCATCGCCTCATTCAGGTCGATACAGAAGTTGTATTGTGCTAACAGCGAATCGATTTCAACATAGGCAATTTTCATACCTGACAACCCTCCGGCATTAGCCTGCGATGGTGTTGTAGCAGTTTGATTGTCAGCTTTGCCGGCACATTGTGCAAATAAAACGATAAACGCAAGAGCAGCCAAACCATTCATGAGGTAGTTCATTCTATTCATAATTTAAATAAGTATTGTTTTTAATATATTTAATTCATACTATCGTTCAAGGCTTTTTCCAACTCATCAATAGAGAAACGCGGTTTCTTCTGCGCTTCGCGGTCTTGCGACTGTACACATCCGATTCCTTTTTTACGCAGTGCCTTATTCCCGCTTACATGGCCGTTAGGAAACTTCCCACTTTTCGTAAAGAATACTTTCACCCCCAATAATAGCAGGGAAATAGCAACTATTAACAAAGTTATCAGTATAGTCTCAACCATTTCTATTAATTTTGTGAGTGCAAAGATAGGCTTTAATGAGAAACGAGTTCAGATAAGCCAATCAAATTAACCATATTTAGCAATAGAAGCGCATAAAACCGCCCTTCTATTCCTTATTATAATGTTATAATAAAAAAACAGCATGGAAAAAAAAGAGTTAAAGCCAGCCGGCGTATTCAAGTATTTTGAAGAAATCTGCCAAGTGCCCCGCCCTTCGAAGAAGGAAGAGAAAATGATTGCTTATCTGAAGGAGTTCGGAGCGACGCATCATCTTGAGACGAAAGTAGACGAAGCCGGCAACGTACTGATGAGAAAGCCCGCCACCCCCGGCAACGAAAACCTGCAAACCGTCGTACTGCAATCGCACATCGACATGGTGTGTGAAAAGAACAACGATGTAGAACACGATTTCCTCACCGACCCCATCGAAACTGAAATAGACGGCGAATGGCTGAAAGCCAAAGGAACGACTCTCGGAGCCGACAATGGTATCGGCGTAGCTACCCAGCTGGCTATCCTTGCCGACAACAGCATTGAGCACGGGCCGTTGGAATGTCTGTTTACCGTAGACGAAGAAACGGGGCTGACGGGTGCTTTTGCGTTGAAAGAGGGCTTTATGAACGGAGATATTCTGCTGAACCTCGACTCTGAGGACGAAGGGGAAATCTTTATCGGATGTGCCGGCGGCATTGACTCCGTAGCTGAATTTACCTATAAAGATGTAGAAGTGCCTGCCGGATATTTCTTCTTCAAGGTGGAAGTAAAAGGGTTGAAAGGCGGACATTCCGGTGGAGACATTCACTTGGGAAGGGGAAATGCGAACAAGATACTGAACCGCTTCCTTACGCGCATTGCCGAAAGCCACGACTTGTACCTCTGCGAAATCAACGGCGGCAACCTGCGCAACGCCATTCCCCGCGAGGCGTATGCAGTCTGCGCCGTTCCCGAAGCAGCCAAACATGACGTACGTACGGAGTTGAACATCTTCGCCAGCGAAATGGAAGACGAACTGTCTGTGGTTGAACCTGACTTGAAATTGGTTCTCGAATCGGAAACTCCCCGCAAGAGCGCCATCGACCGCGATACTGCCGACCGTTTACTGAAAGCCCTCTATGCTGCCCCTCACGGTGTCTACGCAATGAGCCAGGACATTCCGGGACTGGTAGAGACCTCTACCAACCTTGCCTCCGTGAAAATGCGCCCCGACCACATCATCCGCATCGAAACCAGCCAGCGCAGTTCTATTTTATCTGCCCGCAACGATATGGCGAATACCGTACGTGCCGTATTCCGCCTGGCAGGAGCCAATGTCACTTTCGGCGAAGGCTATCCGGGCTGGAAACCGAACCCGCATTCGGCCATCCTCGAAGTAGCAGCCCAATCCTACAAGCGTTTGTTTGGCGTGGAAGCCAAAGTGAAGGCTATCCATGCGGGCCTGGAATGCGGATTGTTCCTCGACAAGTATCCGGCGTTGGACATGATTTCTTTCGGCCCGACTCTTACCGGGGTGCACTCTCCCGACGAGCGTATGCTTATCCCCACAGTAGATAAGTTCTGGAAGCATCTGTTGGATATTTTAGTTCATGTTCCTGCCAAGAAATAACAGACAGTCGCATCGACAGACCGAGAGTGATGGTAATAGTGAAAGAAGAGTAGCTATTACCATACTCTTTTTCATGATGGCGATATCGGGTGCCGGCTTTATTGCGGCACAAGAGAGTCTTTACGGCCGCGATTCACTCTTCCGAGAAAGAATCTCTTTCCGCATCGTGAGCTGGAACATAGAAAACCTGTTCGACATCCGCCACGACAGTCTGAAGAACGACCATGAATTCCTGCCCGATGCGCTGCGCCACTGGAACTACGACAAATACAAAAAGAAACTGACCGATATCGCACGCGTCATCGCGGCAATCGGCGAATGGAATCCCCCTGCCCTGATAGCTCTTTGCGAAGTAGAAAACGATGCGGTACTACGCGACCTCACCCGCCGCTCTCCCCTAAAGGAACTGAACTACCGTTACGTCATGACAGACTCCCCCGATTCGAGAGGGATGGATGTGGCGCTGCTTTATCAACGGGAATTGTTCAAGTTATTATCTTCGCGTTCTATCCCCGTCTCTATTCCCCACCGGCATCGCCCGACAAGAGACTTGCTGCACGTGAGCGGTTTACTCCTGACGGGAGATACGCTCGATGTTTTTATCTGCCACCTTCCCAGCCGTTCGGGCGGAGCAAGAGAGACCGAACCTTACCGGCTTCACGCAGCCCGAATGCTACGTGCCGAGACAAATGGTATCCTGCACAAACGGCTTCATCCCCAGGTTGTCGTCATGGGGGACTTCAATGATTACCCGACTGATAAATCGGTTCGGGAAGTATTGGAAGCGGAAGCGCCCACCTCTCCCTTGTCTTCCCTGAAACTCTACCATTTGCTTGCCCGGAAGGCACAGTCGCGCGATTTCGGTTCTTACAAATATCAGGGCAAATGGGGATTGCTCGACCATTTGATTGTATCGGGTGCGCTGCTGAATCAATCCGGCAACTGCTTCACCAGTGAAGAGAAAGCAAACGTCTGCCGCCTCCCCTTTCTGCTAACCGAGGATACGAAATATGGCGGTATGGAGCCTTTCCGCACGTATAAGGGGATGAAATATCAGGGTGGTATCAGCGACCATCTGCCCGTTTATGCTGACTTCGAGCTGATTCTGCATTAAGCCTCCTTATATCATCCGCTCCATGTGACTGAATCGTACGGTCGATGTGGCTGACTTATGCGGTCGATGTGACCGACTCATGCGGTCGATACAGCCAATTCATACGGTCGATACGACCAAATTATACGGTATATATGTCCTACTTCTACGGTATATATATCCTACTTCCAGCATCTATATATCCTATCTCCAGCATCTATATGTCCTGTACGCAGGAGATATATGCGCTGTAACACACTGATTATAAAGCCATTTTCACCCTATCCAAAAGGATAAAAGAAGATAATGGAAAAGCCGGCAGTCGATTCATAAAGAATCAAGGCTGCCGGCTTTCAGCGTTATTCTATAAATAAGGCGCAATCGGATGATGACAATCCCTCATCAGGGAATTGCCGTCACTCCTATCTCATTCATTTCTACTTTGGCTGTTGTGTCAGTAGGCGTAGTAGCTTCCAGTTTAATATAACGTGCCTGCACTTTCCGGCCGAAAGCAACCGTCTGCGGCAACGGGTTGTGCATGATATTACTGAACTCTCCATTGGTGGGAACTTCTTTCCAGTGCTTGCCATCCGTACTCACAAAGAATTTATAGCGGAAAGCCATCGTCGGTTTCGCTTCCGCTTTCAAGGGAGCATAGGTAAAGCCGGTCAATGTCACCGATTTTCCCAAATCGACGGTCAATGGCGGAGCGGCTATCTGCTTCCAAGAGTCGCGGGGCAAGTTGTTCCAGTCTTCGCCTTGAACGGCTTCCTGCAAAGGTGCTGCATAATAGGCTGCTACCTGGCTGATATGAGCGGTAAGGCGGCATTCATCAATCTTCACCCGCAGACGGCTGGCCTTCACTGCCGGGAAACGTAGCATACGCTTATAGCCGACGGTCGTTCCTTTGCCCACTTCCTGCCAACCGTTGTCTGTGAGCGCCTCAACCGTAAAACGTTCTACCCTCTGTCCTTTGGTGATATCCTCCTGGAGCATTACGACGTTTATTTCCGACTTCGGCTTGAGGTTATAGACGCGTTCACTGCCCGAAGCGGCCTGCCAGCAGTTTCTTCCTTTCTTCACACGGTTGTCGGCAAATATCTGCCGACGGTAGGCGGCAAACTCTTGCAGGCGCTTCACATCCGCTTCATTAATCAAGCCTTTGCGGTCGGGCGGTATGTTCAACAAAAGCACGGAATTGTAGCCGACCGACTGAAAATAAATGTCCGACAAATGCTTCAACGACTTCACTTTCGCATCTTCTTCCGCATGATAGAACCATCCCGGACGGATAGATACGTCCACTTCCGACGGATACCAGAACAGTTCCGTAGCTTTCTCCAATATCTGACGGCTTCCCAAGTCTTTCGCCTGGGGGAATACGCCCAAACGTTTGTTGTTTGCGGCCGAGCGGGCATAGACGCCCGGTGTCAGTACGGTGGCATTCCACTCCGTTTCGCGTCCCACTCCCTTTTCGTTGCCTACCCAGCGTACATCGTCGCCCATAATTGCCATGACGGCTTTGGGTTGCAGGCGTTGGATGGTTTGATAGAAAGCGTCCCAATCGTACACTTGCTTCTTTCCGTTGGGGCCTTCGCCGTTTGCTCCGTCAAACCATACTTCGTGCACTTCACCGTAATTGGTTAGCAGCTCGGTCAACTGGCGGATGAAGAATTCATTGTAACGGGGAGAATCGCCGTAGCATTCGGCATTGCGATCCCACGGAGAAAGGTAGACGCCAAACTTCATGTCATATTTATCACAGGCGTTGCGCAGTTCCTTTACAACGTCTCCCTGTCCGTTCTTCCAGGGAGAAGAGGCTACGGAGTGTTTGGTAGTGGCTGTAGGCCAAAGGCAGAAACCGTCGTGGTGCTTTACAGTCAACAGCACCATCTTGAAGCCGGCTTCTTTGAGCGTGCTTACCCATTGCTCGGCATTCAGTTCCGAAGGATTGAACAGTGCAGGGTCTTCTTTTCCATTTCCCCATTCGCGTCCGGTAAAGGTGTTGATACCGAAATGGAGAAAAGCAGTCAGTTCCATTTGTTGCCAGGCATACTGTTGAGGGGTGGGTACAAGGCGCGCAGCCATATCCACTTTCTGTTCGAGTGTAGCATTCTGAGGAAACTCAATGTGCTTCACGTAATATTCGTCCGACTTCTGCGCCTGTACGCACACGGCGGAGAATAATAATAAGGTAATTAGCAGTTTGTTCATCATATCATTTTAATTAATAAATTGTCTACTTATTTATCTGTAACTCATTTCACCGGGTAAAGGGTGAATTCAAAACGTTGTTTCTTCAATGGAACCAAGTACGGCGGCAACACACCGGGCCCGCAAGTGGCCGTTCCCACGCCTGCCTGTTCTGCATCCAGATGCACAGTGTGCATTCCGTCGCGCTGCAAGTCGTTGATGTGACGTGCTTTCTCCAGTAATGCATCCGAGAAAGGAATCATGCTAAACTGGAAAGCACGGTCGGACTCTACAAACAGGCCTTCGCCGGAAGGATTTGTAAACTTCGCCCAGCGCACATCGGTACGGTTGCCCGTAGATTGAGGGGTGACATAGTAGTGGAACATACGTTCGGGCGTGGTCTCATACAGTCCGATTCGGCCCGACTGGCTACGGTCGGTGTAGGTTTCATTGTCGCCCCGTCCGAGATAGGTAACCCGGTTGTAAGTATCCGCCACACGGAATGTCAATCCCAAACGGGCCATTGATGTTACGATGGAGGTATCGGGTTCAAAAACAGTGTTCACTTTCAATGCGCCGTTCTTGTCCAATGCATAGATAAAATGAGCCATACCTACTTTCTCTCCTTTCGCGTTGAGAATCTCTACCTGGGCGGTTGCCGAGTTTTTGCTTTCTTTCAGTGATACGGCTTTTTGAGTTATATTGTCCAATCCTGCTTTGCGCCACCGGTAAGCACCGTTCCGGTCACGGTTGTCGTTGTCCGTAGCTGGACGGAAAAGGCTCAATGTCACTGGGGTGGACAGCAGTTCTTGTCCATCCAGCGTCAAAGAGGTCAGGGCTCCGGTCTCTTTATCGACAACAAAGGCTGTCGCGCCTGCTTTCTGCGGGCGGTGGGCTGTTGACGTTTTATTGCCCGAAAGCACAAACTGGTCATAGGCCACTTCCCAGTCTTTCGCTATCAACGGCGTATCGTTCGTGCGCGTCCAACGGATGTTGAGATAGGCTTCGCGGTCTTTTTTCGACAGCATCACATCGCCCAGCCGTATGTCTATCGTAGTGTGCGGCTCACAATCGAGTACTTTCGTTCCTTCCGCCAACCTTTCTCCGCTATCTGTCGTCACATCCCAATGGAGCACATACTCGTTGAGATTGGAAAAATCATGCCAGTTCTTGATACGGAGCTTCATCTGCTTGCGGTCGAGCAAGGTGGTTTTAATGTTCTGGTACACTTTCTTCACTTCGAGCAGATGAGGATGAGGAACACGGTCGGCACTTACCAGCCCGTTGCAACAGAAGTTGCCGAAACTGGGTACTCCCTCGGGGCCGTAGTCACCTCCGTAAGTCCAGTACCATTTGCCGTTCTTGTCTATTTCACGGAAAGACTGGTCTACCCAGTCCCACACGTTGCCGCCTTGCGCCATCGGTTCGCTCTCAAAGACATCCCAGTATTCTTTCAGCCCGCCGCAACTGTTGCCCATCGCGTGCAGGTATTCGCAAAGGATGAAAGGACGATAGATGTCCTTCTTTGCCACATAAGACTTTATCTCGTTCACACTGCGGTACATACGGCAGTAGATATCCGTATTGTAGTTCAGTTCGGCACGTTCGTACTGCACGGGGCGGGTCTTTTCGACAGATTTCAGCCAGTCGTATGTGCGTTCAAAGTTGATGCCGTTGCCGGCTTCGTTGCCGAGCGACCAGATGACAATGGCGGGATGGTTCTTGGAACGTTCGTACATACGCTGCGTGCGGTCGATGTGAGCCGTCAGCCACGTACTGTCTTTGGCGAGGGAAGCGGCGCCGTAACCCATACCGTGGGATTCGATGTTTGCTTCGTCAATCATATATAATCCGTAGCGGTTGCAAAGCTGATACCAATAAGGATGTGTAGGATAATGCGAGTTGCGCACCAAGTTGATGTTGTGCTGCTTCATCAGTCTGATGTCCTGTTCCATCAGCTCCTTACTCACTGTACGTCCGAGCTGCGAATGCTCGTGGCGGTTGGTTCCTTTCACCAATACCGGAACACCGTTGATACAGAAGCGGCCGTCCTTGATTTCCGAAGTGCGGAAGCCGACTTCACATCCGGTCAGTTCGGTCACGTTGCCTTGCGCATCTTTCAGTTCGAGCACCAATGTATAAAGATTGGGATGTTCCGCATTCCATACTTTTACTTCAGGAATCTTCTTTTCATCAAACACGATAAAGTTACTCAAGCCACGGGATTTTATTTGGATGGACTCCTGCAAGACAGCCTTGCCCGAAGCATCTTTCAAGGTGTAAGCAATCGAGTTGGCGGTAGCCGAAGCTCCTTCTACGGTTACTTCCAATCCGAAGATACCTTCTTTGTATTGTTCTTTATCCAAAGAAGCATTCAGTTTATAGTCGGCAATATACTGCTTGGGGGTGCTATACAGGTAAACATCCCGCTCGATACCGCTCAAACGCCACATATCCTGACATTCGAGGTAAGCACCCGAACTCCAACGGTACACTTCCAAAGCTACTACATTCTCTCCGTCGTTCAATACTTCGGTAATATCCCATTCGGCATTTGTTTTCGAGCCTTGATTGTATCCGAGGAGTTTTCCGTTCACCCATACGTAATAGAAAGAGATGACACCTTCGCAACAAAGTACTACCCGACGGCCTTTCCAGTCGGCAGGCACTTTGAAGGTGCGACGGTATGAGCCGACTTCATTCTCTGCATAAGGAACCAATGGCGGATTCTTCTTGAAATTGAACATCTTGCTATCAAACTCATAGGTCTCATTGACATAGATAGGTGTACCGTATCCCTGTCTTTCCCAGTTGCCGGGCACGTTGATGTCCGCCCAGCCGCCGGTGTAATAAGATGGCTGATAAAAGTCTTTCGGACGACGGTCGGGATTCTTCACCCAATGGAATTTCCATTTTCCATTCAAACTCATGTAAAACGGAGATTGCTCATACCCTCCCGGCTTTTCAATGTCGGAAACATCGGCGTAAGGCCATACGTAGGTATGTGGAGCAAGTTTGTTCAATCCTACCGCATATTGGCTCTGCCATTCGGGCAACGGTTGTTCCTGCGCCGAAGCAAAGAGGGTTGCCAACCCGGTCAGCAGGATTGAAAAAGTATGTTTTCTTAAACTGATTATCATAAGTGTTATAGTCGTAATTGAGATTATTTATCCATCTCCGGTGAGAAACGCACAGGGTCATTGTACTGCTCTTGGAGTTTCAGCATTTGTTCTTTCAGTTCCTTTACAATGGAGTCGTACTCAGGCTGTCCGTAGATGTTATGCATTTCCGACGGGTCGGCCTGCAAGTCGTACAATTCCCAACAATCGATGTCGTTGTAGAAATGAATCAGTTTATAACGCTCTGTGCGTACACCGTAATGACGTTTCACCATATGTTCGGCAGGATACTCGTAGAAATGATAGTAAAGAGCCTTGCGCCAGTCTTTCGGTTGTTCGCCTTTCAGCAACGGGAGAAGAGATACACCATGAATGTCGGAAGGAACCTCCACGCCTGCCAGTTCGAGGAAGGTAGGAGCATAGTCGATGTTCTGTACCATTTCGGTAATGTCACCTCTGCGGTCGAATCCTTTCGGCAGACGCATAATAAGCGGCGTGCGCATGGATTCTTCATACATGAAACGTTTGTCGAACCAGCCGTGTTCGCCCATATAGAATCCCTGGTCGGAAGTGTAGACAACAAGTGTGTTATCCAGCAAGCCTTTCTCTTTGAGATAGTCGAGCACGCGGCCTACATTGTCGTCCAGTGATTTCACGGTTTTCATATAGTCGCGCATATAACGCTGGAATTTCCAGTTGGCAAGTTCCTTCCCTTGAAGGTTCTGTTTGTAGAAATCTTCTATTATCGGAGCATAGAACTTATCCCATGCGGCACGTTGTGCTTCGTCCATACGTCCGATATATTTCTCGTAGAGGGATTTCAAACGGGAGTTCTTGTCAGGACGGAGCATCTTAAGGTCGTAAATCATATCCATATCCTTTGCAATGCTCATTTCTTGTGCGGCTGCGGCAGGACGTCCTTCATAATCATCAAAGAAATTGTCCGGCAACGGGAAAGTTTTGTCTTCATACAAAGCCAGGTTGCAAGTATCGGCCAACCAGTTGCGGTGAATGGCTTTGTGATGTATCAAAAGGCAGAACGGTTTTTCCGGATTGCGTTTGTTTTCTATCCAGTCGATGGCATCGTCAGTGATAAGATTGGTGAGATAGCCGTGCTTTTGGATGGTATCGTTGTTTTGCGTAATGAAATCCGGGTTATAGTAGTCGCCTTGTCCGGGAACGATTTGCCAGAAGTCGAAACCGGAAGGCAGACTTTCGAGGTGCCATTTACCCACAAGTGCCGTTTGATAGCCGGCTTTCTGCAATAGTTTCGGGAAGGTCTGCTGCGAACTATCGAATACGCAAGTGGTATTGTCGTAGAATTTATTGGCACAGCTATGCTTTCCTGTTATCATACAGGCACGGCTGGGGCCGCTCAGGGAGTTAGCTACAAAACTTTGAGTGAAACGTACGCCATCGGCAGCAATACGGTCGAGGTTGGGAGTTTCCATATAGCGTGTATCATAGCAACTCATCATTTGCGCAGTGTGGTCGTCCGTCATGATGTAGACAATATTCAACGGTTGCTGTTCGGCAGGCTTTTGCTTACTCGAACAAGAAGCAAAGGAAGCTACGGCAGCAACTCCCGCCAAAGGGTAAAATAGGTTTGATTGCAATTTTTCCATAATAATTATTTATACTAAGTTATTCACAAAATCTTCGGCTTTGGCAAGCGTTTCCGGTTTGCCTATGTCCATGAGTTGCAACTCTTCGGCAAGGTATCCCGTAAAGTCTGCCTGACGACAAGTGGAAAGGTAGAAATCCATGATAGAGAATTTCCCCTCCCAACATGGAGCATCCATCCATCGGAAGATGGAGGGAGAAAGAACGTGGATACCGCTAAAAGCATATTCGCGATAAAGAGATTCATCATATGTGAAACCGTTCGGCCTCACTTGTCCCGTATCTTTGTTTATCCATCCGCAGAGTCTCTTCTCTGCATCAAAAAGCAGATAACGGGAAGTTTTACGCCGGCTGGCCAATAAAGTAGCGACACTACCGTTCTGCAAATGATAATCATATAACTCTTTCAGGTCAATATCCGAAAGAATATCTACACTGTGTACAAGAAAAGGTTCATCGGAACTTTCAAAGAAAGTACGGGCTTTCTTCACTCCGCCACCCGTATCAAGCAACAGGTCGCGTTCGTCGGAAATATGTATCGTAAGCCCGAAATTATCGTTCGCTTTCAGAAACTCAAGGATTTGCTCACCGAAGTGATGGATATTAATCACGATTTCGGTAAATCCGGATGTTTTCAGTTTCCATAGGATATGCTCCAACATCGGTCTTCCCACTATGGGAACGAGGGCTTTGGGCATGGTATCGGTCAACGGTTTCAACCGGCTGCCTAAACCGGCTGCGAATATCATTGCTTTCATAAATATCTCTTATACGATTGATTGGAACGTACGTTCTATATTCTGTTCGCGATGTACTAATTCTACTTTCACCCCGAACTTACGATTCAAGTGCTCTGCCAAATGCTGTGCCGAATATACGGAACGGTGCTGACCGCCGGTACAACCGAAGCAAACGGAGAGGTTGCTGAACCCGCGTTCCATATATCGTTTTACAGAAGCATCCACCAAAGCATAGACACTATCAAGGAAACGAAGAATTTCGCCATCTTCTTCGAGAAAAGCAATGACCGACTCATCCAATCCGGTGAGAGATTTGTAGCGTGCATACTTACCTGGGTTGTTCACCGCACGACAATCAAACACATAACCGCCACCATTACCTGTCGGATCTTCCGGAATTCCTTTTTTATAAGAGAAACTCATTATTTTAACCGTCAGTGGAGTTTTTTTCAAATCTTCAGTGAATTGCTTCAATCCGGTAAGTTCGCGCAACACTGTGCAGAGATAGGGATATTCCGGATACTCTTCCTTCAACAGTTGACGCAAGTTTGCAATGGCATAAGGCACACTCTGAATAAAATGAGTTTTTTTCTCGAAATAGCCACGGAATCCGTATGCTCCCAATACCTGCAAAGTACGGAAAAGAACAAAATGGCGAAGCTGACTATAAAAATAGGATTCGTCAATCGGCTGGTATTTACGAAGGGCTTCTATATATTCCTGCAAGAGTTCCTTACGAAGAGTGTCGGGATATTGAGCTTTGGCTTGCCACAAGAAGGAAGCAATATCGTAATAGAACGGGCCTTTGCGCCCGCCTTGAAAGTCGATAAGCCACGGTTGTCCGTCTTTTATCATCACATTGCGGCTCTGAAAATCGCGATACATGAAAGTTGCGGAAGAGTCGCGAAGAAGAACATCGCCCATCTTTTGGAAGTCGTCTTCCAACTTATCCTCCTGAAACTCCATTCCGGTTGCTTTGAGGAAACAGTATTTAAAATAGTTCAAATCCCAAAGTATGGAACGCCGGTTAAACTCGGGCTGTGGATAGCAACGGGAAAAATCAAATCCGTCGGCTCCGGCAAACTGAATATCGGGAAGCAGGCGAACCGTCTTGCAAAGCAACGCTTTCTCTTCTTCGGAAAACACACCGGTCGTACGTCCTTTTTCAATGGAATGAAACAACAGCGTGTCACCTAAATCCTGTTGCAGATAGCAGGTTTTATCTTCCGATACGATATATACTTCGGGAACGGGCAGACCGTTTTTGCGAAAAAGCTCTGCCATATAAAGAAAGGCTTCGTTTTCGTCGACAGATGTTCCGCATACCCCGATTAGTGTTTGTGTACCCGTCAGTCGGAAGTAACGACGATTGGAGCCGAAAGAAGAGAGTTCGGCTATACTATCGGCGGGAACACCTGTATGAGACAGATAAAGTTTCCGTAGTTCTTCGGTAATCATAGTCATGAATTTTCGAGCAAAGATAAGGATAATAGCTGACAATCAAGTTAAAATCTTCGCAAAAAAATACGGTTTGTAATCATGTCCGGCAGTTCCGATTCGTAATGTGTCACCATAATCATCGTCTTATCTTTACGTTTACAGAAGGCTTCGATTATCTTCTTTACCCGACGACGATTATACGTATCCAATCCGTGAAGCGGTTCGTCCAAAATCAGCAGTTCGGGGTCTTTGACGAAAGCACGCGCCAACAATGCCAGGCATTGCTCTCCACTGGAGAGTTGCAAAAAAAGTTTGTCTTTCAAACCGGCAATGCCGAATATATCCATCCACCATTCACAAACAGCCATCTGCTCTGCTTTGGGACGCCTGTACAGGCCGATACTATCGTGCAATCCGCTTGCTACAATCTCGATAGACGGCAAGTTCTTGAGATAGGCTCGGTGCATTTCGGGGCTAACATATCCGATGTGTTTCTTGATTTCCCAAATACTTTCGCCTGTCCCCCGTTTTCGTCCGAAAAGACTGATATCGCAAGCATACGATTGCGGATTATCCGCACAGACCAGACTCAACAATGTAGACTTTCCCGAACCATTTTCTCCACTCAACGCCCATTTCTCTCCACGGTGTACCGTCCAGTCGAGTTCGTTCAGAATGGTACGGTCGCCATAACGGATACTCACTTTATTCAGTTTCACTACTTCGTCCGAATCGTAACTGTTGCCGTTATAAGGCAGAGCGATAATCCGCTGCTGCAATTCATCGAAAGAGACAGCTACATCGCTGTTGCGGAAAGCGGTCAGATAGGCTTCGCGCTCCATCTTGGGAAACACTTCCATATTACCGACAGGAATAACGTGAGTGATAAAAGAAGGTATATCATCCAACATCGAAAGCACTAAGATAATCTGCACGGACGACATTTCAGTCAGGCGTTCGAGCAAAGAGAAGAGAAGTTGGCGAGTAGGCGCATCCAAGCCGATAAACGGATTATCCATTATCAGAATGTGCGGAGCGGTCAACAGTGTCTTTGTAAGTTGGAATTTACACAATTCACCGCTCGAAAGCAGAATTATCTTTTTATCAAGAAGAGGTTGGATACGGAAAAGCCCGAACAGTTCATTTTTCAACTTTTCATCTTTCGCCTCTCCCAACAATTCGCGGACGGTCGGTGCTTCTTCCTGATCGTGCGCGTTCCAGCGCTGCTGATAATAGTAATTGGCATCCGCCGCTCCATAAGTATCGCGAAACGCGATGTATTTCACATTATCATAAACGGTTTGAGTAGCAGAGGAGAAAAAGTCATACCGGAGAGTGCCCTCGCGCAACGGATATTTTCCGGTCAATGTATCGACAAAAAGGCTTTTGCCACTCCCGTTGGGGCCGACAATAGCTATATGTTCATCCGCACCGATGGCTGCTGTGATTGGTTTGTTCAAACGCACAAGCGGGTTGCGTGCAACGCCCCCCGCTATGTTAAATGTATTCCGGCTCATATACTTAAAACATACGATTTTACTTATACATAATCAATGCTGACTGACCAGGAACAATCACCTCCTGCCCGATTTGCATTCCCAATCCGCGAAGGTCAATCACGCCATCTTTACACACTACCGTATATTTTCCGGCAGGCACTTCAAAGCGGGCAGGCGTTGTACGGGAGTTATACGCCACGATGATATCTTCCCAACTATCGCCGTTTGCATATTCTTTCAGACGGAACGCAATCAGATTCTTGCCCTCCACGGGCAGAAACTCCAAATGTTTCCGAACCATTTCCGCATCTCCCATACGGAAAGCGGGATGAGATTTGCGAAGTTCAATCAGCCGCTTGTAATACACGAAAAGTTCTGCATTTGTCGTCTTCCGCCTCCAATCGATAGCGTTGACAGCATCCGGACTTTTATAACTGTTTTCCACTCCCTGTTTATCGCGCATCATTTCCTCTCCGGCATAGATAAACGGAATACTTTGCGAAGTAAAGACCACCGTCTGCGCCAGTTTGTCAAGGCGGAGAAGCTGTTCGGGAGTAATTGCGGGCATACTTGCTTTCAGTCGGTCTGCCAGACACAGCCCATCGTGACAAGAAACGTAACCAATCATTTGAGTCGGCTGTTCCGCCCACGGCTTCCGGCTGTAATTCACCGAATCGTAATCCACTTGCGAATGAGCGATAGCGCCGACCACACCGAACTTAACGCTATTCTCTCCTCCGGGAACACCGGCAAGAAAAGCTCCTTCCGTTTTCTCCCATACCGAACCGCAAAGTCCGTCGCGCAACTCGTCAGAGAAAACAGCTATTCCGGGCATCCGAGCGACATTTCCTTTCATAGCCAAAGAATCGGCTGGATATTGGGGAGCCTCAGCCGCCCAGCCTTCTCCGTATAGACAAACAGTAGGGTCTGCTTCATTTACCGCCTTGCGGATTTCGTTCATTGTCTCTATGTCGTGAACTCCCATCAAATCAAAGCGGAAACCATCGATATGATATTCCTTTATCCAGTAAAGAACGGATTCTATCATAAACTTACGCATCATGGGTCGTTCGCTCGCCGTTTCATTGCCGCATCCCGAACCATTTGCCAAACTGCCGTCTTTCTTCTGACGGTAGAAATAGCCGGGAACAGTACGTTCAAAGTTACTCTCCGCCGTATTGAAGGTATGATTATAGACCACATCCATTATCACCCGGATACCGGATTTGTGCAACGCCTGCACCATCTGCTTGAATTCTTTCACGCGGGTGGCGGGCTGATAAGGATTTGTCGCATACGAGCCGTCCGGAACGTTGTAGTTCAACGGGTCATATCCCCAGTTGTATTGGTTCTCGTTCAGTTTTGTTTCATCTACGGAAGCATAGTCGTAGGAAGGGAGAAGGTGTACGTGCGTCACTCCCAACTCTATCAGATGGTCGATACCTGTCGGCAGTTTATCCAGATTCACTGTGCCGTGCTCGGTCAGTGCAAGATACTTTCCTTTGTTCTTTATTCCCGAAGTGGAATCGACCGAAAAGTCGCGATGATGCATTTCATAGACAATCATGTCGGCAGGAGAGTTCAACGGCGGACGCTGGTCGTCCTCCCACCCTTCGGGATTCGTTGTATTCCAATCGATGATGGCAGCACGCTTTCCGTTCACTCCGACGGCACGGGCGTTGATACCCGGTGTGTCTCCCTGCCATTTATCGTCTATTTTCACATTAAAGGTATAGAACTTGCCGAGCAAATCCTTGTTGACTACAGCCGTCCAGATTCCCTCTTCGCCGAGTTCCATCCTCACTGTCTCGTATGCGTGTCCGCCTTCGCCTTCTTCATAAAGCATCAGACGTACCTCTTCCGCTGTCGGCGACCAAAGCGTAAAGCGGGTTGCTTCGGGGGCATACTCCATTTCCGTAAGGCTGCCCGTCCGAACCGGATACAGTTCGAACGAACCGTACTGTTTCTTCGGAGCCGAACACCCTATCATTGTTGCCATTGTGGTTACCCCTACTATTGCTGAATAATTAATTTCCATTTTATCTCTCCTGCAATAACGATTTTCGTTTGATGATTATTTCCCCTATTTTATAACGGTCACTTCACCTTATCCGGATTCTTCGCGATGAAATCCTTCCAACTGCTATACGCCTTTGCGGTGACCGGGCGTCCCATTTGCAGAAAATGGCAGTAGGCAGCAGCAAGGCCGTCCGTGGCGTCCATAAAAGCGGGCATATCCTCCTTCGAGAAGTGCAACATCCGTTGCAACATATCCGCCACCTGTTCTTTCGATGCTTGTCCGTTTCCGGTGATAGCCATCTTTATTTTCAAGGGAGCGTATTCGGTAATGGGAATGTCACGGCTCAGCGCTGCTGCCATCGCTACTCCTTGTGCGCGTCCCAATTTGAGCATAGACTGGACGTTCTTGCCGAAAAACGGGGCTTCGATAGCGAGTTCGTCAGGCAAATAGCTTTCGATAATACCTAATACGCGCTCATGAATATGGCGTAACTTCAAGTAATGGTTGGCAAACTTACGCAAGTCAATAATCCCCATAGCAATCATTTCGGGCTTGGTTCCTTTTATTCGCAAGACGCCGTATCCCATGATTGTCGTACCGGGGTCAATCCCCAGAATTATCTTTTCCTTGACCGGCTGAATCACTCTATCACCTCCATTAATGTAGGAAATCCGATAACCTTGTCTTTAAATATCTTCGTCAGCTCTTCGTTCAAACGTGCTCCTTGCTCCAGATGCCAGCGATGCAACAATCCGCTGCTCTCCACTTCCCATTGCAAAGAATAGGCGCTTCCATCTTCCCGATGGCTCAAGATGCGGCAAATGCGCGGTGCTTTCAACGTTCCGTGATTCTGTACTTCAGGGATATAGGATTCTTTTATCCAAATCAAAAAATTATCGTGAACCTCGTCGTCCACCTGAAAAGTAGTATTATAAATCAGCATATTTTTTCTTTTTCATTAAATATTTTCCGCAAACATAGCAATTATTCCAGAATATTGCATTATATTTGCAGCATCAAAATATGATTCGTTTGCAAACGTTATCATATGAATGTATAAAACGGGGCGTTAGCTCATCTGGCTAGAGCGCGACACTGGCAGTGTCGAGGTGATGAGTTCGAGTCTCATACGCTCCACGGAAATATCCATAATAGTTATGCAAGCCATTGAATCCAGCATTCAATGGCTTTTTTTCTTATGAAAAAAGGAACCATACAATCCGTGTACGGTTCCTTGTCCTAAAATATAGAGAAAAAAGGGTCAGTCCAAAAACCCTGTGGATATGTTATGTTAATACTCGAAAGTGCAC
>NZ_CAJULN010000045.1 GCF_910586915.1 uncultured Bacteroides sp. | reverse complement strand
TCGGTTTTTATTGGGCCGGTGTAGAAAAACTCGATTTTTCTATATAATTTTGTAGACTACTAATCTACTAAATAAACATACCAAGAAATGAAAAAGTTAATCTACACACTGTGCTTTGTACTTATCTCCGTGGTAGCCCACGGGCAGGCAAAGTACGTATTCTATTTCATCGGCGATGGAATGGGAGTGAACCAGGTGAACGGCACAGAGATGTACCGCGCCGAGCTGTTGAACGGACGCATCGGCGTCGAACCTTTGCTGTTCACCCAATTTCCGGTAGCCACGATGGCAACCACCTTCTCTGCGACAAACTCCGTGACCGACTCGGCTGCGGCAGGTTCGGCACTGGCTACGGGAGAGAAGACATACAACCATGCCATTTCGGTGGGAGAGGACAAGAACGCCATTCAGACAGTGGCCGAAAAAGCCAGGAAGGCCGGCAAGAAAGTAGGTGTCGCCACCTCTGTCAGCATCGACCACGCTACTCCCGCCGCCTTTTACGCACACCAGCCCGACCGGGGGATGTATTACGAAATCGCTCTCGATTTGCCGAAAGCTGCTTTCGACTTCTATGCAGGCGGCGGCTTTCTGAAGCCGAACACCACTTATGAAAAGCAGGAAGCACCCAGCATCTTCCCCATCTTCGAAGAGGCCGGATACACCGTAGCGCGCGGTTACAACGACTACAAGGCCAAAGCCGGCAAAGCCGGAAAGATGATTCTTATCCAGGAAGAAGGAGCCGACCCCTCCTCTCTGCCTTATGCACTCGACCGCAAAGAGGGCGACCTCACACTGGCACAGATTACCGAAAGTGCCATCGACTTTCTGACCAAAGGCAAGAACAAAGGCTTTTTCCTGATGGTAGAGGGTGGAAAAATCGACTGGGCCTGCCACGCCAACGATGTTGCCAATGTGTTCAGTGAAGTACAGGACATGGACAACGCCATTAGAGTGGCCTACGAATTCTACAAGAAACATCCGAAGGAGACACTGATTGTTGTCACCGCCGACCACGAAACGGGAGGAATCGTGCTCGGTACGGGAAGGTATGAACTCAACCTCAAAGCGTTGCAACATCAGAAACACTCTACCGAAGGACTCTCACGCCGCATCAGCGAATTGAGAAAAGCGAAAAGCAACAAGGTGACCTGGGAAGAGATGAAAACATTCCTCGGCGAAGAGATGGGTTTCTGGAAGCAGCTCCCTCTCTCTTGGGAGCAGGAGAAGAGACTGCGCGACGAGTTCGAACGGTCGTTCGTACGCAACAAGGTGGTATTTGCCGAAAGTATGTACTCGAAGAGCGAACCGATGGCCGCGCGTGCCAAAGAGGTGATGGACGAGATAGCTATGGTAGGCTGGGTAAGCGGCGGACACTCGGCAGGGTTCGTGCCCGTATTCGCTATCGGAGCCGGTTCGCACCTGTTCGGCGAGAAGATAGACAACACCGAGATTCCGCGAAGAATTGCCAAAGCGGCGGGATACAAATAACTGTCGGACGACACCAAAATAAAAGCCGGAACTCCTCGGAGTCCCGGCTTTTATTTTGGAGAACTGATGCATTATGCTTTCACGCGTCCTACGTAAGAACCGTCGCGGGTATCGATTTCGATAGTCTCACCTTCGTTGATGAACAAAGGCACGCGCACGGTTGCGCCCGATTCCACGGTAGCAGGCTTCAACGTGTTGGTAGCTGTGTCGCCTTTCAGTCCCGGTTCCGTATAAGTGATTTTCATCTGCACCTTGATAGGCATATCGGCATACAGTACGGTTTCCGTAGAAGCATCCGAAACCACATCCAATACCATACCTTCAAGCAGGAAGTCAACACCGTTGATTAAGTCGTGGGCGATGGGATGCTGGTCGAAAGTCTCCTGGTTCATGAAGATGTAATCTTCTCCTTCTTTATATAAGAACTGGTAGGGACGGCGTTCCACGCGTACGTCTTCCAGCTTCTCACCGATGTTGAAACGGCGTTCGAGGACATATCCGTTAACTACGTCTTTCAGCTTCGTGCGCATGAAAGTGTTACCTTTACCCGGTTTTACGTGCAGGAATTCGATACAGAAATAGAGCTTTCCGTCCATACGGATACAAGTTCCGTTTTTGATGTCTTGAGCGTTAATCATAACTGCTATTGTTCGTTTATTATATTATTGTTATGTAATAGTTATCGTAAGAATTCGGTTGCAAAAGTAATCTAATTCGGTAAAAAACACAAAAACTTTTGAGCAAAAATGAGTTATCTCTTGGTTATTTTAAAAAAAGTCTCTATTTTTGCAACCCGATTACGTAGAATAATAACATAAAACAAGATACAGTAATGAAAAGAACATTTCAACCCTCTAACAGAAAGAGAAAAAACAAACACGGTTTCCGTGAGAGAATGGCAACGGCTAACGGTCGCAGAGTGTTGGCTGCTCGTCGTGCAAAAGGCAGAAAGAAACTGACTGTTTCTGATGAGTACAACGGACAGAAGTGGTAATCCACTTGTCATCAGGGAAACAAAAAAGGCAGAAAATTCAATTTCTGCCTTTTTTGTTTCCTGTTTTTGTCGTATCTTTGGCGCATATTAACAGTAGTAATGCATGATGGCTATTAAAGAATTCTTTTCTTTTAAAACAAATCGTTTTTTTTGGCTGAATATCATCGCCATGATGGTAGTGGTGATAGGACTGGTGTTCGGCGTGTTGAAATGGCTCGACGTACATACACGCCACGGCGAAACGGTCGTAGTGCCCGATGTGAAAGGAATGACAGTGGAAGAAGCTACGGGAATGTTCCGCAACCACGGATTGCAGTGTGTGGTGTCCGACACCAGATATGTCAAGAACGAAGCCGCAGGCGTCATCCTCGATTTGAAACCCGAAGTGGGAGAGAGAGTGAAGGAAGGACGCACAATCTATCTGACGGTCAATACGCAGGAAGTACCCTTGCGTCCCGTGCCCGATGTGGCCGACAACAGTTCCCTCCGGCAAGCCGAGGCAAAGTTGCAGAGTGCCGGTTTCAAACTGGCTAAAGTCCAGTTGGTAAACGGAGAGAAAGACTGGGTGTATGGGGTGAAATACCAGGGACGCCAGTTAGCGGCAGGCGAGAAAGTACCTCTCGGCGCATCTCTCACATTGATGGTGGGCGACGGGGCAGGAAGCACGGAGGAGGAAGACTTCGGCGGCGAAGAAAACGAAAACGGAAAACCGGTCTCCTCGGAAACATCGTCCTCCCAGGACGACAGTTGGTTTTAATTGATAAACAGCAGAAACAGATTCACACATGATAGAGGAAGAACTTCCGGACGAACTGGACAATGATTTGGACGATATAGAACCTGTCGGTGACGAAGCCCGACTTTACGAACACTTCCGCGTGGTGGTAGACAAAGGGCAGACGATGGTCAGGGTAGACAAATACCTGTTCGAGCGTATTGTCAACGCCTCGCGCAACCGCATTCAGAAAGCTGCCGAGGACGGATTTGTCATGGCAAACGGCAAACCGGTGAAGAGCAGTTATAAAGTGAAGCCGATGGATGTCATCACTGTGATGATGGACCGTCCGCGCTATGAAAATGAAATCATTCCCGAAGATATTCCCCTGAATATTGTTTATGAAGACCCCTATCTGATGGTTGTGAATAAACCTGCGGGGCTGGTCGTGCATCCGGGACACGGAAACTATCACGGCACACTCGTCAACGCCCTTGCCTGGCACATGAAAGACAACCCCGATTACGACGCCAACGACCCGCACGTCGGGCTGGTTCACCGGATTGACAAGGACACTTCGGGACTGTTGGTGATTGCCAAAACACCCGACGCCAAGACGCATCTGGGAAACCAGTTCTTCCATAAAACCACCAAGCGGAGGTATCGTGCCCTGGTATGGGGAACGGTGGAGCAGGACGAAGGAACCGTCATCGGCAATATCGCCCGCAATCCGAAAGACAGGATGCAGATGGCGGTGATGGATGACCCCAACGTGGGCAAGTACGCCGTCACCCATTATCGGGTATTGGAACGGATGGGATATGTCACCCTCGTGGAGTGCATCTTGGAGACAGGGCGCACGCATCAGATTCGTGTGCATATGAAACACATCGGCCACATTCTCTTCAACGACGAGCGTTATGGCGGCCACGAAATACTGAAAGGTACTCACTTCAGTAAATATAAACAGTTTGTAAACAATTGCTTTGACACTTGTCCCCGACAGGCTTTGCACGCCATGACGTTGGGGTTTGTGCATCCCGTCACAGGTGAGGAGATGCACTTTACTTCCGAACTTCCGGACGACATGACCCGGCTTATCGAGAAGTGGAGAGGCTATATAAGTAATAGAGATTTAGAATGAAACGCAACATCGCTATCGTTGCGGGGGGCGATACCTCCGAAATCGTAGTTTCCCTGCGTAGTGCACAGGGCATTTATTCCTTTATCGATAAGGAAAAGTATAATTTGTATATTGTAGAGATGGAAGGCCGCCGCTGGGAAGTACAGTTGCCCGACGGAAGCAGGGTTCCGGTAGACAGAAATGATTTCAGTTTTACCCACGGAACGGAGAAGGTGGTGTTCGACTTTGCCTATATCACCATTCACGGCACACCGGGCGAGGACGGACGGCTGCAAGGCTATTTCGACATGATGCGTATTCCGTACTCTTGTTGCGGGGTACTGGCTGCGGCTATTACTTACGATAAATTTGCCTGCAACCAGTATTTGAAGGCTTTCGGCGTACGCATTGCCGAATCGCTGCTGCTGCGCCGGGGGCAGTCGGTGTCCGACGAGGATGTCGTCGCAAAAATCGGGTTGCCTTGCTTCATCAAGCCCAGTTTGGGAGGCTCGAGCTTCGGCGTTACGAAAGTGAAAACCGAAGAACAAATCCAGCCCGCCATCGCGAAGGCTTTCGGAGAAGCGGAAGAGGTGCTTGTGGAGGCCTTTATGGAAGGAATGGAACTGACTTGCGGTTGCTACAAGACGAAAGAGAAAACCGTCATCTTCCCGCCTACGGAAGTGGTGACGCACAACGAGTTCTTCGATTACGACGCCAAATACAACGGACAGGTGGACGAAATCACTCCCGCGCGCATCTCGGACGAGTTGACCGGGCGGGTGCAGCAACTTACTTCGGCTATCTACGATATATTGGGCTGCTCCGGTATCATCCGTGTGGACTATATCGTGACTGCCGGCGAAAAGATTAATCTTCTTGAGGTAAATACCACCCCGGGAATGACCGCTACCAGCTTTATTCCCCAGCAAGTGCGCGCAGCCGGACTGGATATAAAGGATGTGATGACCGATATTATAGAAAACAAATTTTAATCGCGTTATGGACTTGACAGAGTTTGATGAGATTCGCCCTTACAATGACGAGGAACTTCCTCAGGTGTTTGAGGAACTGATTGCCGATCCGGCTTTCCAAAAAGCCGCCACCAGTGCCATCCCCCATGTCCCGTTTGAACTTTTAGCACAGAAGATGCGTGCCTGCAAGACCAAACTGGAGTTTCAGGAAACATTCTGCTATGATATTTTGTGGAAGATTGCATCGCAGCACACAGATGGGCTGACGCTGGACCATACCGCCCTGCCGGATAAGGGCAAAGCCTATACATATATGTCGAACCACAGGGACATTATCCTTGATTCGGGCTTTCTTTCCATCTTGCTGATTGACCAGGGGATGGATACCGTTGAGATAGCGATAGGCGACAACCTGCTTATCTATCCCTGGATAAAGAAACTGGTTCGCGTCAACAAATCCTTTATTGTGCAGCGGGCCTTGACCATGCGGCAGATGCTTGAGTCGTCGGCACGGATGTCCCGTTATATGCATCACACCATTTCGCAGAAAAACCAGTCTATTTGGATTGCGCAGCGCGAGGGACGGGCGAAGGACTCCAACGACCGTACGCAAGACAGCGTCCTGAAGATGCTGGCAATGGGAGGTGAAGGCGATCCGGTAGAGCGCCTGATGGAGATGAATATTGCTCCGCTTGCCATTTCTTACGAATACGACCCCTGTGATTTTCTGAAAGCACAGGAATTCCAGTTGAAAAGGGATGTGGAAGGGTATAAGAAAACAACCCACGACGATTTGATTAATATGCAGACCGGACTGTTCGGCTATAAGGGCAGGGTGCATTTCCAGGTTGCGCCTTGTCTGAATGACGAGTTGCAGGGCTTAGACCGTTTGTTGCCGAAACCCGAACTGTTTGCACGTATCTCTGCCTGCATCGACCGCCGCATCCATAGCAACTACCGCCTTTACTCGGGCAATTACGTTGCGTACGACTGGCTCAACGGTACAACGGAATTTGCATCTCACTACACCGTAGAAGAGAAACAGCAGTTTATGAACTATATCGAACAGCAATTAAGCAAGATAGACATTCCGAATAAAGACGAAGCGTTTTTGCGTGAGAAGTTGTTGCTGATGTATTCCAATCCGTTGGTGAACCATTTAGCTGCTTGCCGATGAGAAGAGGAACATTGCATCTTGCTTGGTTGTGGGGATTGCTTCTACTGATGGCTGCCTGTGCGGATGACGACTATTATTATCCTTCGGTGAGACTCGAATTTGTTACGGTAGAAGCCGGAGGAGATGGTAGCATACAGACACTTCTTCCCGATAAGGGGGAGGCCTTGCCTGTTTTGCAAGACTACACGGATTCGGTCATCTCTCCCAATACTTCCAGGCGTGTGATGAGTAATTACGAAGTGCTGCCGGGTGGCGCCGCGATTTATTCTCTGCAAGCACTTCTGACGCCCGAGCCTAAGCCGGAAGAGGATGAGGCTTATAAAGAGGGCATCAAGACAGACCCCGTAGAGATGGTGAGCATTTGGCTTGGACGGGATTATCTGAATATGATTCTGAATCTGAAAGTAAGCACCGGCAAGGGGCACACCATCGGCATCGTGGAAGATATCTCCGAACTGGAAACAAAAGGCATTGTGAATCTGTTATTGTATCACGATGCGGACAACGACGCGGAATATTACAATCGTCGTGCCTATGTTTCTGTCCCTTTGGCGAAATATGCGGACGCGGCGAATCCCGGCCGGACGGTAAATATTAAATTTAAATATGGTACGTACGGCAAAGACGGTTCGGCAGAATTGTCCGATAAGTATTGTAATCCCGGATTTGATTACACTCCGGAACTGAACTGAATAATTGAGTGCATATGTTTAAAGTAAACCAACTGACTGTGGGAGTATTTTTCTTTCTTTCTTCTCTTTTCGCTTGCCAGCAGAAGGGGGAGTTTAAATCAATGAATGTAGAGGAGTTCGATGTGCTTATTCAGAATGAGGAGATACAGCGCTTGGATGTCCGTACGCTGGCGGAATATTCGGAAGGGCATATCACCAAAACGATTAATATCAACGTGATGGATGATTCCTTTGCGGCTATGGCGGATTCATTGTTGCAGAAAGAGAAGCCGGTAGCTGTGTATTGCCGTAGCGGAAAACGGAGCAAGAAAGCGGCGGCTATTTTGGGAGAGAAAGGGTATAAGGTCTTTGAACTCAAGAATGGATTCAACTCCTGGCAGGAAGCCGGTAAGGAGATAGAGCGTTAGGGGATTGGATGCAAGGTGCTTGTGTGCTTACCTGTCATCTCCTTCTGGCAGGTATTCCTTTCAGAAGGAGGAGAATTCGGTAACTCTTGCTTATATCGGATTCACGTTATTGATTCGCTGTTGTCTCTTTGGCTTTGAATTCTATTCCTATTACGAAATAAGAAGGTAGATATTGGAGAATCTCGGCTTTCATCTCCGGGTCTATTTCCCTTTCTCCACAGAAGCGGATGACATCGTATTTCTTATCCAACCAGGCCGAACCGTACAGCACCAATGGTATTTTGAAATGTTCCGTGTCTGTTATCTCTTGAGTTTTGAACGGGCGCGGATAATAAATATAATGATTGTATTTCTCTATCGGTTTCAGTTTGAGCGGTGCTCCGCTCCGTATTCCGTCCGGTATGTTGATGGTGCAGATGGCAGTAGAGTCGTTAGACTTGCGGAGATAGAGTGACAATTCCTTGATGGCTTCCCATTCGTTTTTCCCTTCCGGAATGTTTTTTATTTTGCGGAATCCTTGGCGATGTTCTTCCGGTACTTCGTCCAGCGAATTGATGTTGTTGCCCAGGCGGATGGTGTGCACCCGCTTGGGCGACTGGTCTGCATTGTACTCGTCAATGTAGACGTTGGCGGTGTAGACTTTGTTCAGGAATTCTTTCAAGTCGAATCGGAAGAGGTGGGTATCCATCGCTTCCAATACATTGAAGATGTCCTCTAATTGCGGTTCCGTTTTTATCACTTGCGGAGCCTTTTGCTGCGCGCTTGCAAAGCCTGTGAGGAACAGGCTTAGCAAAACGACGGTCATGAATTTGTTTGTACGCATGGTATTATAGGTTTTCTAATAATCTTTTCAGAACTACTGTTGCCGAGATTTCGCGGTTAGCGGCTTCCGGGATAACGATGGATTGCGGGCTTTCGATGACATCGTCCGTTACAATCATGTTGCGGCGCACCGGCAGGCAATGCATGAAGTAAGCATTGTTGGTCACTGCCATCTGGCGGTCGCTCACTGTCCAGTTGCGGTCTTTGCTCAATATTTGTCCGTAGTTGTCGCCCGAGTAGGCAGCCCAGTTCTTGGCGTAGATGAAGTCGGCACCTTCGAAAGCCTTCATCTGGTTGTATTCCACTTGCGCGTTTCCTACAAATTCGGGAGCCAATTCGTAGCCTTCGGGGTGGGTGATGACAAAGTCATAGTCGGTGGCATTCATCCATTCGGCAAAAGAGTTTGGTACAGCCTGCGGCAACGGACGCGGATGCGGCGCCCAAGTAAGCACCACTTTCGGGCGTGCCGTTTTCTTATACTCCTCAATGGTAATCAGGTCGGCGAAACTCTGCAACGGATGACGTGTGGCGGCTTCCATCGAGAACACGGGACGTCCCGAATACTTGATAAACTGATTCAGGATGGTTTCCTGATAGTCGAAGTCGCGGCTCTCGAAGCGGGCGAAGGAGCGTACGCCAATTAAGTCGCAATAACATCCCATCACGGGGATGGCTTCCAACAGGTGTTCGGGCTTGTCGCCGTCCATGATGACACCCCGTTCGGTCTCCAGCTTCCAGGCTCCCTGGTTGATGTCGAGCACAATGACATTCATCCCTAAGTTGAGGGCTGCCTTCTGTGTGCTGAGGCGGGTGCGCAGGCTGGAGTTGAAGAATATCATCATCAATGTCTTGTTCCTGCCCAATTCTACATATTTGAAACGCTCCTTTTTAATCTCGAATGCTTCTGCAAGGGCCGATTTTAAATCGCCGATGTCTTGTACGCAAGTAAATTTCTTCATTTTTTTCCTTTTATAATTAATTGATTGTTATTTGTTTTCGTTTAATTGTTGGCGGCTTCTGCTTATTGCCATCTCGTCTGTCCGTCTCCTTCGATGAGCCATTTGCAGGTGGTTATCTCTTCCAGTCCCATCGGGCCGCGTGCATGAAGTTTCTGTGTGCTGATGCCTATCTCCGCCCCTAAGCCGAATTGTGTTCCGTCGGTGAAAGCAGTGGATACGTTCGTATATACGCAAGCGGCGTCTACGACTTTTGCAAACAGGGCAGCGCGCTCTTTGTTTTCCGTGACGATGCATTCGCTGTGCTTGGAGCTGTTTTCCCGGATATGCCCGATGGCTTCATCGAAACTTCTTACGGTCTTGACAGCCATTTTGTAGTCTAAGAATTCGGTGCCGAAACTCTCTTTTGTTGCAGGGCTCAGAAGATGGGCAGGGTAATGTCCTTCTAAGGCCCGGTAGGCCGGGGAGTCTGCATAAATAATCACGTTGCTCTCTTGCAGCTTTCCGCAAAGGGCGGGAAGTTCCGACACTCTTTTCTCATGCACGATGGTGCAGTCCAGCGCGTTGCATACGCTGACTCTGCGCGTCTTGGCGTTGTGGATGATAGCCGCGCCCTTGTCCGTGTCGCCAAACTCGTCGAAGTAAGTATGGCAGATTCCCGCCCCTGTCTCAATGACGGGAATCCGGGCTGTTTCGCGTACAAAGCGGATGAGGCTGCTGCTTCCTCGGGGAATAATCAAGTCGACATAGCCTGTTGCATTGAGCAGTGCTGCCGTGGCTTCCCTGTCGGCGGGCAGCAGTGCTGCGATGTGTGGATTGATATTGAACTTTCTCAATACTTCGTGTACGACGCTGATGATGGCGCGGTTGGAGCAATCCGCATCGCTTCCACCTTTCAGGATGCAGGCGTTTCCACTCTTCAGGCATAGCGAGAATACATCGAAACTGACATTGGGGCGTGCTTCGTAGATAATTCCTATCACTCCGAAGGGGACGCTGACTTGGGTCAACCTCATTCCGTTGGGGCGGACGGTCTCTTTCAGCACTTTGCCCAAAGGGGAAGGGAGGGTGGCGACGCTGCGTATGTCGGCTGCAATTCCTTTCAGACGCTTTTCCGTCAATTTCAGGCGGTCGTATTTCGGGTCGTTGTTGTCCATCCGTGCGAGGTCTTTTTCATTTTCGGCAAGGATGAAGGACGCTTCCGCCACTGCTGCATCGGCCACTGCGTTCAAAACCCGGTTGATGGTGTCGTCGGTCAGTAAAGCCAATTTCCGGCTTGCTGCTTGTACGGCTGCAAAGAGTCTGTTCAAGTTCGTAGTCATATTCGGTCGATATTCTTATTCGATATACAGATAGTCGTAGTGTACGACGGGTTTCTTTCCGTGCTTGCCAGCAGTTTCTTGCGCCTGCTTCGAGTCGCAGTTCACTTTTCCTATGCCTATCCGGTTTCCACGGAAGTCTATGATACGCACGATGTCGTCTTTCTCAAATTCTCCTTCGATGCGGGTAATCCCGATGGGGAGTATGCTCACTGCCTTTTCCGAATTCAACACCTCGGTTGCGCATGGATTGATGTGAATTTCGCCTTTGGCAAAGCCTCCGCTGTGGGCAATCCATTTCTTTACACTCGACACCGGTTCGTCGGCGGGAGTGAAGCGGGTGCAAAGCGTTGTTTCGGGGTGTTGCAGCAGGTCGGGCAGGATGTGGTCGCGTTTGCCGTTGGCGATGATGACGGTGATGCCTTCGTCGGCCACTTTGCGGGCGATATTGGTCTTTGTCAGCATACCGCCCCGCCCGAAACCGGATTTGGAAGCCTGGATGTAGTCGGACAAGTCTTCGCCGCGCCCGATTTCGCGAATGACAGCAGAGGTGGGGTCGGCGGGAGAGCCGTTGTATATGCCGTCGATGTTGCTCAGGATGATAAGCGCTTGGGCGTCCATCATGGAAGCGATAAGCCCGGACAGTTCGTCGTTGTCCGTGAACATCAGTTCGGTGACGGAGATGGTATCGTTTTCATTGACTATGGGGATGACCTTGTTCTCGAGCATCACCGTCATGCAGTTCTTTTGATTCAGGTAGTGGCGGCGGGTTCCGAAATTCTCTTTCGTCGTCAATATCTGTCCCACTGCGATGCCGTGTTCGCGAAACAGTTCGTAGTAGCGGTTTATCAGTTTGGCCTGTCCGACGGCGGAGAACAGTTGGCGTTGGTCTACACTATCGAGTCGCTTTTGCGGGTGTATCTCACTGCGTCCGGAGGCAACGGCGCCCGAAGAAATCATGATGACTTCCACGCCGGCTTTGTGCAATTCGGCAATTTGGTCTACGAGTGCCGACATACGGGTGACGTCCAGTGTGCCGTCGCGACGTGCCAGTACGTTGCTCCCTACCTTTACTGCGATGCGTGTAAATTCCTGTTTCATTATTGCTAACGATTTGAAATCACAAATATAGAACTTTTTGTCGATATGTAACTGAAACAGGCCGAAAAGAATTATCTTTTTAGCCTGTTACAGAAAAGGCGGACAATGGAACAGGCAGCTCCGCATTTTCACCTCCGCTATGCGACACGCCGCCGCGAAGGATGGGGTTTGTATCAGTCGTTCTCCTGGCCGTTTCGGGTTCTGATAAGTTCCATAGCCGTTTCGTATTTCTCTTCGGTGACGAGAACCGAGACGGTGGGAGCGATGTAGGGAGCAAGTGTTCCCATAATTCCGTCTTTGACAACGCAGAGAACGTCGTTGCTTTCCAACAATCCCTTGATGATTTCGGCTTCCCACGGAGAACCGGAGAATACTTCTACCGACTTGCTGTAATCTTCTTCTTTCATGATTTGATGGTGTTAAGGGTTTCTGTTTATACATATAACAAAAAAGGAGGGCGAATGGTTAGAGTCTGTCTGAATTTTGTCCGTAGGCCTTCCCGCCCGTATCTGTCGAATGACGAATTTTTAGCTTAATAATCAACAGGTTACAGCGCATATATCTCCTGCGTGCAGCATCTATATGTGCTGGAGGTAGGACATATAGATGCTGCACGCAGGAGATATATACCGTAGAAATAGGATATATATGCGCTGCAAATCGGTCATACAGCGCCGTAAAACGGGGGATAATGTTTATTCGAGCGCGATGCGTTTTACGCTTATCTGCCGGTTTAAGAAGGTGGACGCCGATTCCGAGAATTTCTCTTCGGCTTCCGTCGTATAAAATTGGCAATTTCCGCTTTTCGTGCATTTGGCTTCCATTTCGGGATGTCTTTTCAGGTAGTCTTTCAGACTTTCCGCCACATATTCGCCTTGTGCGACAACGTTGATGTCTTTGGCAATGTATTGCCGTATTTTGGGGAGAAGGAGCGGAAAGTGTGTACATCCGAGAATTACGGTGTCTATCTGCGGGTCTTTTGAAAGTAACCGGTCGATGTATTTGCGGATGAAATAATCGGCCCCTTCGTTTTGATATTCGTTGTTCTCGACCAACGGAACCCACATGGGACACGCTTCCCCGCTCACCTGTATGTCGGGAAACAGCTTGTGTATCTCCAATGGATAGGATTCGGATTTGATGGTTCCTGCTGTTGCCAGTACGCCGATGTGGCGGTTTCTGCTGATGGCTCCCACGCACTCTACCGTAGGACGGATAACTCCAAGCACACGGCGCGACGGGTCGATGGCCGGCAGGTCGTTCATTTGAATGCTGCGCAGGGCTTTGGCGGAGGCTGTGTTGCAGGCCAATATAACCAAGTGGCATCCCATCTCAAACAGTTTGCTGACGGCTTGTCGGGTAAATTCATATACAACCTCGAAAGAACGTGGCCCGTAGGGCGCGCGCGCATTGTCGCCCAGGTAGATGTAGTCGTATTCCGGCAGTACCTCTCTTATCTTGTCCAGAATGGTCAGACCGCCGTAGCCAGAGTCGAACACACCGATAGGGCCGGGTATCTGTGATAGATGTTGCTTCATAATATACGGAGTTTTACATACGCAAATGTACGCCAAAAAAAGAGAAAGCGCAAGAAGTATGAACTTCTTGCGCTTTCTCTTTCTTATTTTCCTGTTCTTGGTGAACGGTCTTTATTTGATACCAAGATGTGCTTTGATTTTGTTGGTCAAGTTGATGCTTTGTGCTTCGTTCACGTAAGGAATCGGAGTTCTTGCAAGGTCGAAGATGTAAATCACTCCTTCGGCTGCTCCAACCGCTTTGATAGCATCGTCCAACTTTTTATAGATAGGAGCCATCGCATCATTTTGTGCTTTCACCATCTGCTGTTGTGCTTCCTGCTGGAATTGTTCTTGTCTCTGCATCATGTCCTGCAACTCTTTTTGTCTTCTTTCGGCAATGTTGGCGGGAAGGGAGTCTTTGGCAATTGCCTGTTGGAATTCCTGGTATTTCTTGTTGAATTCTTCCTGGGTTCTCTGAAGTTCGTCCATAAGCTGTTTTTCCAGTGCTTGAATGTCAGATTGAGCTTTGGCGAATTCGGGCATCACAGTGATGATTTCCTGTGCATTGATATGACCGAATTTCAGGTTTTGTGCAAATACACCCATTGGGAGTGCAAGCAATACTACAAGTGCAATTTTTTTAAGCATAGTTCTATAATTTATTTTGAATGATTTTTAGTTGTTTCTTGCTGCAAATGTATGAAATTAATTTGAATATCCTAATTTTCTTAGTATTTCATCGCTGATATCTATACGAGGATGTGCAAAAATTATACCTGCCGCAGAGGCTCTGTCTACTACCATGTCGTATCCGTGTTGTTGCGATACGGCTTTCACGGCTTCGTAAATATCGTCCTGAATAGGAGTCAGCAGCCGGTCTCTCAACTTCGCCAGTTCACCTTCGGGACCGAAGTATTTGCGTTTCAGTTCGGCTGCTTCTTTTTCTTTGGCTACGATTTCGTCTTCTTTCTTTGTCCTTTGGGTGGCGGAAAGAGCTGAAGATTTCGCTTGATAGTCTTGAAACATCCTTTGTGCTTCCCTTGCCAGCGCTTCCACTTCGCCCTGGTATCTCTTCGTGGCCGTTTGCATTTGCTCGTTGGCTTTTTGGGCAACTGGAATATTTTTCATGATATATTCCGTATCGATCAGTGCGAATTTCTGTGCGTTTGCCGCCAGGCCGACTGCAAACAGCAACATGATTAATAGAACAGATTTTCTCATAACGTTTGGTTTTTTGTGATACAATTAGAATTCTTGTCCTAAAATAAAGTGGAATTGACTTCCGCCATATTGTTTGGAACCGAACACTTTGTCGAAACCGTAAGCCCAGTCGATACCCATCATACCAATCATCGGCAAGAAGATACGTACACCGAGACCGGCGGAACGTTTCAACTCGAACGGATTGAATTTCTTGATATCGTGCCATGCATTACCCGCTTCCAGGAAACCTAACACATAAATGTTGGTACTTGTTTCGAGCATCAGCGGATATCTTAGTTCGATACCCAGACGGGCGTATGCATAACCTTCGGAACGATACGGGGTCAATGAGCTGTTTTCGTAACCGCGCAGGGCGATGCTTTCTGTTGCATAGGTTGAATAACTGGTCATACCGTCACCGCCGACGTCGAAAGTACCGAACGGCGATTTCTTGTATTGGTTGTAGTGGCCCAACAGACCGAACTCGGTACGCGTCATCAATACAAGACATTTAGGATGCGCAATGTAGTCCATTAGCGGAGTATAGGTTTTGGCTTTGAACTTCCATTTGTGGTATTCTATCCATCTGTGGAGCTTGTTCATGTTCTCTTGGGTTATGCTTCCGGTCTCAGGATTGCTATAATATCCTTTGTAATCTTTGCCATCCATCAGTGAATAAGGAGGCGTAATTTGCACAGACAACGAGAAGTCGGAACCTACGCGCGGGAAAATCGGGTTGTCGATGGAGTTACGTGCCAAAGTCAAAGAAAGGCTCAGGTCGTTACATTTGCCGTTGGTCACCGGGAAGTATTGCCAGTCTCTCAAGTTATAACGTTGATAGGCCAACTCTGCCGACAGGGTGAAGTAGTCGTCGGGCCATTTCAGACGTTTACCCCAACCCATCGAAAGTCCCCACATCTTGATTGATTTGTCGGGGTCGTAATAGTTTTCGTAGTTGTTGTAATTGTTGTAGTTGTACATACCGTAGCCGCCATAACCGCTGTAAAGGCTGTTGTAGTAGTTGCTGAAATAGCTGTCGTTGTACCAACGGCTGCTGATATCCGTCTGTACGGAGAAGAATGCCGATACGGAGAATGAGTTCGGGCGTTTTCCTCCAAACCAGGGGTCGAAGAATGAAATACTGTAGGATTGGTAGTATTTCGCATTCGTTTGTCCGCTGACGGTCAAAGTCTGTCCGTCGCCCTGCGGTAAGATACCACGGTAGTTTTCACCCGGATGAAGCAGATTGGCTACAGAGAAGTTGGTGAACTTCAAACTCAACTTACCGATGATACCAGTTTGTCCCCAACCGGCAGAGAATTCTACCTGGTCGTTTGCTTTGGAAGTCAACGGCAAGCCTATATCGACAGTTCCGTTTATCGGGTCCGGCTGGATATCCGGTTGCAGGTTTTCCGGGTCAAAGTGTCCCATCTGCTGGATTTCACGTAACGAGCGCATCAGGTGGTCTTTGCTGAACAACTGTCCCGGACGGATAAAAAGTTCACGACGGACAACGTTTTCATACAAACGGTCGTTACCACTGATGTTGATTTTATTGATAGTAGCCTGGCGGCCTTCAAAAATTCTCATTTCGAGGTCAATGGAGTCACCTACAATGTTCACTTCCACCGGGTCGAGGTTATAGAACAGGTAACCGTTATTGTAGTATAAGTTACCGATTGCATCGTCGTCCGTAGAGATACGCTCGTTCAGCAATGTCTGGTTGTAGACATCTCCCTTCTTCATGCGAAGCAGGAAATCCAGCTGTTCGGAAGGATAAAGCGTGTTGCCCACCCAGGTCACATTGCGCAGATAATACTTCTGTCCTTCGTCTATGTTCAGATATACGTTGACTGTCTTTTCATCGAATTGGGCGATACTATCCTGGATAATCGTAGCATCACGATATCCCAACTCGTTATACTTGTCAATGATGAGCTGCTTATCCGCTTCGTAGTTTTCGGGTACGAATTTCTTAGTGCGGAAGAGGTTGATAAGTTTACCTTTCTCATTGGTCTTTTTCATTACCCGTTTCAGCTTGGAGTCTTTGATAGCAGTATTGCCGGCAATCTGAATCTCGTGGACTTTGATTTTTTCTTTCTTGTCGATATTAATGTCGACAATTACCTGGTTTTCGTTGGAAGAGTCATCTTTTTGTGAGATGATGACTTCTGCATTCTTAAATCCCTTATCGTCAAAGTAGCGCTTGATTAAAGTCTTGGCACGGTTTATGGTATGCGGAGTAATCTGCAATCCTTTTGCCATACCCAATTTACCTTCCAAATCCGTACGCTCGGATTTCTTCACACCATAATAGTGTACTTCAGATATACGCGGACGTTGTGTCAGGTTAATTTTTAACCAGATTTTGTTGCCTTCGATTTTCTCGGCCGTGATTTGTACGTTTGAGAACAGACCATGACGCCAATAACGCTTGATTGCTCCGGTGATTTCATCGCCCGGCACACTAATTGTTTGTCCTACCGACAGACCGGATAGTCCAACCAATACATAATCTTCGTAGTTCTTCACACCTTCAACCTTGATGTCCGCTATCTCATACTTTTTGGGTGTGCCGGAGTATAGGATGACAGGTTTCGAATCTTCATCGGTGCTGGCATTTTGCGCAATACCTGTTGTCGCAAAGCAGCACAGGCAGATAAACGTTATGAATATAAAGGAAATACGATAATGCATTTATGTTATAATTTGATGTTTCGAATTATGTTAGCTGATTTGTTCACTGGTCTTGCCGAAACGGCGCTCACGTTGCTGGTATTCGTAGATAGCTTTGTAAAATTCTTCTGTATCGAAGTCGGGCCAGAAGGTATCACAAAAATAAAGTTCCGAATAAGCACATTGCCATAGTAGGTAGTTGCTTAATCGGATTTCTCCTCCCGTGCGGATTAATAAATCCGGATCGGGCATAGATTTGGTTTCCAGATGAGAGATGATGCATTCGTCTGTTATTTGCTCGGGAGACAGTTCTCCTTCTTTTATCTGCATTGCTATTTGTCGGACAGCTTCAGTTATTTCCCAACGGGAAGAATAGCTGAGAGCCAATACCAGGCACATTCCTGTATTTCCGGCAGTATGCTTTATACACGATGACAGGCATTCTTGAACCTCGTCCGGCAATTTCTTGAAATCACCGATAACCTCGAAGCGGATATTGTTTTTCATCAACGTCTCTTCCTTGATAGAATCTAACAGCAAACTCATCAAAGCAGCTATTTCTCTCTGCGGTCGACTCCAATTCTCGGTAGAAAAGGTGTATAAAGTCAAATACTTCACTCCTAAGCGGGCTGCGTCTTCGGTAATTCTTTGTACCGTTTCTGCGCCTGCATGGTGACCATAAGTGCGTTCTTTTCCTCGTTGCTTTGCCCAGCGTCCGTTACCGTCCATAATGATGGCTACGTGTTGAGGTATTCGGGTTTTATCTATTTGAACTATATAAGACATCACTTTATTTTAAACGTATGGGTGTTATTATTGACCGGCGTGTTTCGGAGCTAAGTCAAACCATAATTGGTTCAGACGTCCGCGCCAAACTTCTGAGTCATGACTGTATGTACGTGTCACGGTGGTAGTAGCTTTCGTCTTGTCTTCCTCCTCTTCCTTCTCTACCGTTTCTTCAAAAGTAACATTGGCTTCTTTACCGAACAATATATATATATATTGATTGTTTTCGTCTTGTATTGCAGAATATTGTATTCTTCCTCTGAATTCAGGTATGGATGGAGTGGAAGTTGCGGCTGTAGCTTGATTCCAATCGTATTTTGGGAATGAGAACTTTCTGTTGGCTTGCTTCCATGCAAAGCCTTCGCTGTCGGATACATAAATGGATTCGAACTTTTCTCCCCAGATATATAACAGATTATTGTAATAGATGATGGTCGGATATTTAAAACCAGGACAATAACCGGTAGTAGAAGTCGTACCTATTTCTACCCATCTTTCTCCGTCATATCCCCATGTAACTGTAACCGGAACTTCTTTGTCGTTTACAGTTATCTTTATCTCCGGATTGTGTTTTCCTACTACAACGTTTTGATATTTATTTCCTTTTTTGAAAGTAGCGTATGAAATGTTGTCAATAGGAAAACGTGCACTTACTTCTCCTTCGCCTTCTGGTTTGTTTTCTACAAAATCAGATTCATCAACGGAATAGAAGTATCTTTTTCCATCCTTTTCTTTTATATAGGTTATTTTATAATCTACGGTTTCTGCTTCTGCATCTTTTTTATTGTAGAAGGGCAGCCGTGAAATAAATGTAATTACTCCATCGGAGAATTTATCGGAAACAGTCCAACTTTTTCCATTGGTTGAACTATATACTTTATTATCTACAGTAGCTAATATCATCTCTTTTAGGACAATGATTGAATTGGGGAGTTTATTAAATTCTTCTACTGTACTTGTTGTCCAGTCGATGAAGTTACTGCTGGTATATACTTTCAACTTATTGTTTTCCATCGAGTATGTAAAAACCTCATTGTTAAAATAAACAGACTTTTGCTCTTTCGTAATATTGTTATTAATGGTTCCTATGTTGTTCCATTTCAACGAATCCGGGTCATGTTTATGAACCCGTACTGTGATGGTATAATCTTTTGTCTTGTTGGGAGATGTACCTGCCAATGCTTCCGTCGACCACACTTTAATTTTTAATGGTTTGCGAAGGTCTATGGAGTCATTGATATTGATAATGGAATCCTTATCGTTTTGGTCTTTCATTGTAACTACACCGGAAGTTGTAGTCAATGTTGTGATTAGAATCTTGTCGATAATGGTATCGGCACGGACTGGGAGAGAGTCCTCATTATAGATTTCACCTTTTTGTTGGTCGATTGTGAATTTATAAGTTATTCCATAACCGATTGTGTCAAGGCTGAATGCGTGTATAGTTGCATCCGGGCTGTATTCGATGTTATTATTGTCATCAAGGCATGACGTTATAACGAATGACACTATGAAAAAACTCGCAATGAATGATAAAAACTTTATTCTCATTTGAAAGATTGTGTTTATTTACAAGTTGCAAAAATAGGAACATTTTTTCCGATAATGAACAATACCGGCAAGTTTTATATAAAATTATAGATAATAACACTGTTTTTATAGACGTAAAACTCTTTGAATAGGACTGTTTTAGCTAATCTTGGTGAACGTAATGCCAAATCTGTCTGCCGAAGTGTTCTTCTGTCGAATAACTGAATTTATCGCTTATTTCGGGGGCTTTGACACCGGAATATAACCTGTCTGGGCATTTTTCGATAAATATTTCATCCCACAATGCGCTATCAATGAAAGATTGTAGTAATTGGCTCCCTCCTTCCACTAATAACGATTGAATCTTCCGTTGATACAGTTCTTTCATTATTTGTGTCAACGGGTTATGGCTGAAATCAATGTTGATGTAAGTGACGTTTTTCTTTTTCGGCCGTTCTTGCTCTGTAAAGATGAATGTTGGAGTCTCTCCGTCGAATATTTGTAAATCATTTGGAAGTGACAAGGCACGGTCTAATGCGATACGTATCGGATTGTGTCCATACCAGTTGCGTACAGTCAGGGATGGGTTGTCTAATAGGGCGGTTCGTCTGCCTACCATGATGGCGTCGGCTTCTGCTCTTTTTTTGTGTACTAACATGGAGGTGAGTGGAGAGGAGAGTATCACTGGTGTGCCGTCGGTACGTACTGTGTCAATGAAGCGGTCTGCCGATTCTGCCCATTTCAGTGTAATGAAGGGACGATGCAGGGTATTGAAACTAATAAAACGCCGAATCAGATGTTTGCACTCTTCTTTCAGTACTCCCACTGTGACTTCTCGTCCTGCATTCCGTAGTTTTCGGATACCTCGTCCGGCTACCTCTGAAAAAGGGTCCTGGCAACCTATGACAATGCGCGGAATTTGTTTCTCAATGATTAAATCGGCACACGGCGGAGTTTTTCCGTAGTGGGAGCAAGGCTCAAGACTGACATAAATGGTAGAACGTTT
>NZ_CAJULN010000044.1 GCF_910586915.1 uncultured Bacteroides sp. | reverse complement strand
CCGACATGCGCAACCTGACGGAAGAGAATATCCGCACCTATTTCGACGAACACGAGTGGATAAACATCAACCGCCAGAAGACGGGTGTGGTGTCCAACATCCGCCTGCTCGACATAGCGAAGCGCATCATCGACAAATACCGGGGTCTGTGCAAGGACGGGAGGATATTCCCCGTTCCGCACTACATGACCTGCCTGTACGGAATCCGTGCCGTCGCCAAGCGTTGCGGCATCACCAAGCATATCACGTGGCACCACGGAAGACATATCGAATCTTCTTTATCGTTGAAAATAAACAGTTTACAAAGATTCTTTTCTTAACAGGTAACGATTTAGAAACGAGCGAAGTTCTGTATTCTGTCCTGTTCTGCATCAATCAAAAGAACGCATTTTCTAAACGCAAAGGTAGCATTATTTTTTGAAATTCACACCTTTGCAAAAGCGGTATTTTCATAACACCTGTTGATTTTATCTTTATCTTCATAGCCCAATCTTAGCGAATTTTCGGCTATGGCTGCTGAAATTTATACTTCAATCCATATTCTTCCAGTTTGCTGTACAGCGTTGTACGTCCTATTCCGAGCAGTTCGGCGGCAACCTTGCGGTTACCGTTCGCCTGCTTCAACGCGCGTAAGACACGCTCCTTGTCTTCCGCATCGCTGCGCAGGGCGAAGCTGACAGGTGAGGTCGCCCTCGTCACGGCAAGTTCCAGATGCTCTTTCGTGACAAGACCCGTCTGTGCCTGCAACACCGCGCCCATGATTTTCTGACGAAGCTCGCGGACATTGCCCGGCCACGCATGGGTCAGCAATGTCTTGCGGGCTTCACCGTCAAAACCGATGACATCGCATTCCAGTTCCTGATTCGCAATTTCGCGAAAGAACTCAGCCAGCGGCATGACGTCCTCCTGACAGTCGCGCAACGGCGGGACGGTTATCTCAAAGTCGTGCAGACGGTACAACAAGTCCTGCCGGAAACGCTTTTCATTGACCGCCTTCTCCAGATCCTCGTTGGTGGCGGCGATGATGCGGACATTGAAACTCCGGTCAGACTTGTCGCCAACGGGACGGAACCGCCGTTCCTGTATGGCGCGCAGAAGCATCTGCTGGGTTTCCGGTGCGAGGTTGCCCACCTCGTCCAAGAACAGCGTGCCGCCTTCCGCCTCATGGAAATAACCTTTCTTGGCACTGTCCGCACCTGTGAATGCGCCTCTGACGTGTCCGAAGAAAGCCGACGGCGCAAGTTCTTTGGTGAGCGAACCGCAGTCCACAGCCACAAACGGCTTTCCTGCCCGCTTGCCCTTGTCGTGCAGCAGGTGGGCGATATGCTCCTTGCCCGTGCCGTTCTCCCCGAATATCAGCACGCTCATGTCGGTGGGGGCTACCAGCCTTATCCGCTTCATGATGGCTTGGAACGCCGAGCCGTCACGCGAGAACAGGGGCATACGGCTCCGTCCGGTGTGCCGTTCTTTCAATATGTTCCGTAGCAGAGGGACGAGTTTGTCCTCCACAAGCTGCTTGGGTATGTAGTCCAGCGAGCCGAGTTTCATGCTTTCCACCGCCGTATGCACTTCGGCATAGTCGGTCATGATGACAAAGGGCTGCATCCTGCCCTCCTTGCGCATCCAGCGCAAAAGGTCGATACCGTTGCCGTCGGGCAGGCGCAGGTCGGAAACCACGATGTCCCCGTCTGCGGCTTGTTGCAGATATTTCTTCGCGGTCGAGAGGTGGAAAGCCTGCACGGTGCGGAATCCCTCGCGTGCCAGCAGGTTGCAGACAAACTCGCAATACACGATGTTGTCCTCCACCACGATGATTTTTGTCTTATCCATTTTCGTATTTTCTCCTTTCTTCTTTTGCCAGCCGGATTATCTCCGAACCCTTATCCAGCACAGCTTTTACAGCATTGCCAATTGTTTTATCGTCAGGCGTGCCATCGCAATGAAGCAGTTTATAAAGCTCCCTTAATGGCTGGTCGGCACGGAGTATCTCCCATGAACTTCGCAAGTGGTGTGTCAGGGCGTCCAGTTCCTGAAGGTCTTTCCGTAGCTCTGCCTCCCTGACTGCCTGCATTTCCTTTTCGGTTTCCGTTATCAGTTTATCCAGCATGACGGTTTCATTACCGTAGGACAGCAGGGAGGTGAAATCCGGCTTTTCATTCCGGTTGCCTTTCATGGCGCATTTGTCTGAAACCTCCATCAGTTCCGATATGGAGAACGGTTTGAGCAGGCAACCGGAGAAACCACGTTCCATAAGTTCCTCCTTGCTGCAACTGCCCGAAGCGGTTGTCACGACTACCGGGATAGTCTTTGAATTGCCCACATTGGAGGTGCGCAGCAGTTCCAACAGCTCAAAGCCGTTGATCTCCGGCATGTTCAGATCTGTCAGAAGCAGGCTGTATGTTTTCCGGCGTATCATTTCCATCAGTTCCGCAGCATCGGTGCAGGTTTCGCAGTGTATCCCTTCCTGTGCATACATTTCTTTCAGCATCAATAGTAACACCTCGTCATTGTCGATGGCAATGACATTATGGAATGTACGGTCATGATGAATCCGTGTCTGATTTATCCGTTCCGGCTGTTCCCCGGCTGTCTGCATGGGTATTTCCACCGTGAAACGGCTGCCTTTGCCTTTCTCGCTCTCCAGCCGTATCGTGCCGCCGAGCATTGACACTATACGCTGAACGATGGACAGTCCAAGTCCGAAGCCGTCTTTTGCGGCGGCGTTTGACAGACGCTCAAACGCGCCGAACACCCGTCGCTGTTCCTCTTCAGTCATGCCCGTACCCGTATCTTCGACGGTAAGTTTCAGGACGCCGTTATCATAGTCCGTTGTCAGAGAAACGCCACCGTTCTCCGTGAACTTGATGGCGTTTGACAGCAGGTTGTTGCCGATTTGCAGGATACGTTCCTTATCAGTCAGGACGACTGTATCCGTTTGATTAATTACGGTAAGAGCCAGCCCCTTGTTCATGGCAATGGGCGTAAACTCCATTTCAAGAATGTGCGTGATTGTTGAAATCCGGCAAGGAGAGAAATTAGGCTGCTCCTTGCCGTTATCCAGACGGAAAAAGTCAAGCAGGGTATTGAGCATTTCGCGCATACGGTCGGAAGATTGCCGGATATTTTGAACATACACTTTGATTTTATCCATGTTGCAATCTTTCTGCATCAACCCGGCATAGCCTGTGATTGCCGTCAGCGGTGTGCGTAACTCGTGGGTGATAGTATGTACCGCTTTCTTGCGGGAGGCTATCAGTGCCTCGTTTTTCTCTGCCGCTTGTTGTAGCTGTTTGATTAAATTTGTCGTTTCCCGTTTGTACCGCTTGATACGGTTAGTATTTCGGTGAATTATGATATATGAAATGACCAATAACAAGAAGACAAATCCAGTCAAGCCGCCGATTTGTATAAATGATTGCTCACGCATTGCGGCTATCTCTGTTTCTCGCTTTTGCAGGTCGGCTTGTACCTTACTATCTATCTGGCAAATCAAGCCTTGTAATTGTCGGTTAAGTTCTGCATTTCGTGCAGCAAGGCTGTCAGCGTGTACTGAAAGACGATGGCTTTGCGTTTGTTGTTCGGCTATCATGTTCCGGTTAAGTGAACGGAGCATCGTGGTGGTTATGGTAGGTTTTGCTTCCTCTTTTTTACCAAAGATGCCCAAGAATCCTTTCCTTTTCGTTTTCTTAGGTTGCTCTTGAGCACTCTTCTGTACGATTACGGGTACTTGACGAGTGATCTTATCATTGATGGCTTGTTGTTGTTCAAGCACTTGCACTATTTGGTGCATCTGTCGTTCCTTATCTTCGAGAAGATGACGTACACTGTCTATGCGCTCTGCCGGATAGGTAACATTGAAACGGCATAGCATACTGTCCATTGCCATACGTCGGGTATGGTAATGTTCCAAATCTTCATCATCCCATTCTAATATCGTTTCACCTAATAGGGAAAACTCTATTAGTCGAATATGCACATCGTTTATCTCTTTCCGTAACTCGTCAATCTGTCGGTTGTCTGATTCCAAATTTTCTATTTCCTGCCATTCATGATTCCAAGTATAGACGATTCCGCCAATTAACAACGTAATCAGGAAGTATCCGGAAGCAACTATTTTTTGAATCTGTTTCATTATATGTTTACTCTTGTATTAGTTTTATTTACAATGAATATACTCACTTCATACAGCAACCACATCGGCAAAGCCACAAGTGATAGCGTGAACACGTCCGAAGTTGGCGTGATGATGGCTGCCACTACAAGAATAATTACGATGGCGTGTTTACGGTAGCGGCGCATGAAGTCGGCTGAGAGTAACCCCAATTTAGCAAACAGCCATGATAAAATTGGAATCTCGAATACAATACCCATTGACAGGCACATCAGCACAAGGGTCGAGATATAGGAATCAAGCGTAATCAGATTGGCGACGTCCTCGCTGACCTGATACATACCCAAGAATCGAAATGTCAGCGGGAAAATCAGAAAATAACTGACCAATATTCCGACCACAAACATAACATAACCTCCGCCGACTACCCGCATAACATATTTCCGTTCGTTGGTATATAGAGCCGGAGATACGAATCTGAACAATTGGTAGATAATGTAGGGTGACGCACACAGTACGCCGGCACACAATGCCGTCTTTATGTGGATAATGAATTGCTGTGCCAGTCCTGTGTTGATGAGTAGCACGGCAAAACTTTCTGTTTCACGGCCAGCCCATGCTGCAATCCAGTTGAAAAGGCGATATGTGATAAAACCGTCGTTCTTCGGAGCGAGAACAACTGCAAACAGCTCCTCTTTGAAACAAAAGGCGGTGATACCGAACACGGTGGCAATGGCAACGATTTTGACAATCACCGCCCGCAGCACGTTGAGATGTTCCCAGAAGGATTGTTTGTCCGTGTTCGCTGCCATCCATTATTCTTTCTCCACCGGTTCTTCCTCGATTTCTTTCTCCATATTGTTCATTCCTTCCTTGAACGAACGTACTCCCTTGCCAAGACCTTTCATCAGTTCGGGAATCTTCTTGCCCCCGAAGAATAGCAGCACGACCAATGCGATCAGCAGCACTTCCTGCATACCCAGACCGCCGATAAATAAGGGTATCATAATATTATGTTTTTAAGCGATTAGAATCCTAATTTCTCGATCCACGTGCGAATGGTTTTATCGTCGGCATGGTTGAGCAATCGTCCCTCTTTCCAATTCAGTGCGGGGTAGGTTTTCTTCAATGCCGCCGCACTGCTTGCGAGCGAACTGCCGCCCGATGTGGCAAACGGGATGACGGTCTTTCCTTTCAGGTCGTGGCTTCCGATGAACGTATTAATAATACGTGGCGCAAAATCCCACCAAATGGGATAACCGATGAAGATGACATCGTAATCGGTGATGTTTTCCTTTTTGCTCTTGATTGCCGGCCGCGACTTCGGGTCGTTCATCTCTACCGAACTGCGCGACTGTTTGTCGTTCCAGTCAAGGTCGGTACTCGTATAGGGTTGTGCAGGCACAATCGCATAAAGCTCTCCGCCCGTAGCCTTCGCCAGTTTTTCGGCTACTCGTGCCGTCGTTCCCGTCGCCGAAAAATAGGCTACCAGTATTTTGCTGTTTGATTTTCCTTTGCTCATATCTTGTCTTTGCTGTGCGTCGGTGGCGGTCGCTATGCCAACCACCGACAGCAATATCAATAAGAATCTATACATGATGTTTACTATTTGAGTTTGTCATATTCTTCGTCGGTGACCGGTTCCAGCCATTCATTGGAAGTGTTCTCACCTGATACCTCGAATGCAAGGTGAGCGAACCAGCTATCGGCTGCCGCACCATGCCAGTGCTTCACGCCGGCGGGAATGTGGATGACCGTGCCGGGCAAAATCTCTACCGCTGGTTTGCCTTCTTCCTGATACCAACCACGTCCGGCCACACCGATAAGCATCTGCCCGCCGCCTTTCGTCGCTTTATGGATGTGCCAGTTGTTGCGGCAGCGAGGCTCGAAAGTCACGTTGGAAATATTCACCTGCTCACGCGAAACAGGCGAAAGGTAACTGTTACCGGTGAAATATTTGGCATACGCCGTGTTGGGTTCGCCGATGGGGAAAATCATTTCGCGTTGGAATGCTGCCTTGGAATCCTCGCCGGCCGTCTCTTCCGCCCATACGTCTTTCGCCAGACGGAATGCCGCCCATGCCTTCGGCCAACCCGCATAAAAACCGATATGCGTGATGATTTCGGCGATTTCGGTGCGGGTGATGCCGTTGTTTTTCGCCGACTGCAAATGATATGTCAGCGAGTTGTCCGTAATCCCCTGACTGATAAGCGATGTAATTGTAACTAAGCTCCGGTCACGAAGACCGAGCTTGTCGGTGCGGCTCCATACCTCGCCGAAAAGGACATCGTCGTTGAGTTCTGCGAATTTCGGGGCGAACTCGCCTAACTGGTCGCGCCCGGCTGTCTGTACTATCTTTTCCTGTGCCATAACATTGAATGTTAAAACGGTGAATACTGTAATTAAAATAATTCGGTTCATGATTCTTTATTGAATGAAGTTATTGATTCGGTTCGCAGGGTTGAGCGGAGTCTGGTCAGCCAGCACTAATGACTTAACCATGTGTAGCGTTCCCTGTTTGTATTTCTGAAAGTGTTCCGAGGCGATGTGCTTCTCGTATGCCTCGCGGCTTGCGTATGTTTCAAGAATGGTTACCTTGTAGGGATTCTCCTTTTCGCTGACGGCGTACATCGTCAATACACCCGGTTCGGTACGCAGGGAGACTTCGCCCACCTCAGTTGCGTATTTCATATACTCGTAGATATGCTGCGGGTAAACCTCGATTTTCGACAGGCGCACGATACCGTTGGCGGTCATCGGCTCCTTGACGCACATTCCCGGCTGCTTATCCAAATTCAGGCATTTGCCGAGAATCTCTCCGGTGGCAATGTAGGAATAGGTCGGAAACTCGAACAGCACGGGTTTCAACCGTGTATAATCGAGTTTCCCGTCAGCGGAAAGTACATCGGGAGCGGCGTAGGTGTTGGCAACGGAGCAGATGAAGTTGTCGAAGCCTTCGGTTTCATATATGTCCACCACGTCACACTCCATCGTCAGTGGCGAGGCATCGATTACTGGCGTGCCGTTCTCTCCCCAATGGTATTCGAATACGTTTGATTTATCGACCGATGCGCCACTCACGCTGCCCACATAGTCGGCTTTCGGCAGCATTTCACGACTGACGAGGTTTATAGAAAGTTTTTTGGAATCTTTTATCCCTTGATTGGTATGATGGCTTTTGCTCATGCTCACGAGAATCCGGTCGTGACCGATGATACCCGTATGCCCCACGACGAGCCAGTTCACCTTGCCCTCGACCTCCGCACCGACAATGGTCATCGGTTTGGGATAGAGAGCAAGCAGGCTTCCGATATTCTTTTTTCCCATTTCCGTACTGTTTTGTTTGTTCCCCTCCTTTGCCGGTTGCGTATTGCACGACAGCAACAGTAAGAGAAACAAGATGGTCAATATCGATTTTCTCATCCTCAAAATGGTATTAAAGACTTTGACGCAACACTTCGATTACATCCTCACGGGTGAGGATGACATAGCCGCTTTCGTTGATGGGGCACGCATCGGCCATCCCTTCGAGTTGCGACGCATTGGCACCGCAAGCCGTGATATCCATCGCCAATCCCAGTTCCCGCATCCATGCCTCCATCTGTGCGAGCCCTTCCAACGCGATTTCCTTGTTCGTCTTTCCGGTTGGGACAATATCCCACACAGCGGTTGCCAGCCGGCGGAATTTCTCCACCGCCTCTTCGGAACGCCCGATGAGCAGACGGTAGTAAGCCCCGCTGACAGCCGAGAGCGTATGCCCGTGGGTAGCGTCGGTATAGGCGGCTACGGCCTGCCCCAGCATGTGTACCATCCAGTCGTTGGGTTTACCGCAGGCGATAAGCCCGTTCAAAGCCCATGTCGCAGTCCACATGATGTTGCTGCGTGCCTCGTAATCCTCCGGATTGCCGAGCACTTTCCGTGAGCTGACAACGAGGGAGCGCATCAGCCCTTCGGCGATGTAGTCGGTCGTGTTGTCGTCCGTCCCCGAAAGGTATTGTTCCAGAATGTGCGACATGATGTCGTAAATGCCCGCCACCGTATGATGTCTGGGCACGGTATAGGTGTAAACGGGATTGAGGATGGAGAAATCGGGATTGCGGAAATAATAGAATTTTTTTCGATTTTCGCTGTGCTTGGAGATGACGGCGCAGCTGTCCATTTCCGACCCCGTTCCCGCCATCGTGAGCACGCAGCCGACAGGAATCCACTGGCAGGTCATTTCTCCGAAATTATTGAAATAATACTCCCACGGGTCCTGCTCGCAGTATGCGGAACCTGCCACCGCCTTGCAATAGTCGCAGACAGACCCGCCGCCGACGGCAAGAATCAAATCTACTGCTTCTTTCTTGGCGAGTGCCACACCCTCCATGACCTTCTCGATGGTGGGGTTGGGCATGACGCCCGACAGTTCGACCGTCTGTTTTCCCGCCTTGCGGAGTTCTGCCAGTACCGCATCGTAAATGCCGTTCTTGCGGATGGAACCGCCGCCGTACACCAGCATGACTTTTTCTCCGTACTTGCCCAGTTCTTTACTCAGATTCTCCAATGAGTTTTCCCCGAAGTATAGTTTCGTGGGATTGTGAAAAGTGAAATTGCCTAACATATCAATTTGTTTTTAAGTTATTATTTGCTGTTAATATTCTTGATGAACCGTGCCGGGACGCCGCCCACGACCGTACCTGCCGCTACGTCTTTCGTAACGACTGCGCCTGCCGCAATAACGGCATTGTCACCGATGGTCACGCCTTGCAGAATGGTGGTGTTCGAGCCGACCCACACGTTCCCGCCCAGCACGATAGGTGCAGGATAAGTGGATTTTCGTTCTTCTGGTGCAAGACCGTGGTTGAGCGTGGCAAAGACTACATTATGACCTATCTGGCATCCGTCGCCTATCATGACTCCACCGTGGTCTTGAAAATGACAGCAGGCGTTGATAAACACATTTTCGCCTACGGTGATGTTTTTACCGAAATCCGCATAAAGGGGTGGGAAAACGCGCAACGATTGCGGAACTTCATAGCCGAACAGTTTGGATAACAGTCCACGTACTTCATCCGGCGTATGATAAGCCGTATTCAGACGGAAAGTGACGCGACGGGCTTCGTTGCTCATCTCGTCCATAAAACGGTGTATTTCCTCTGTATCAAGAGGCTTGCGTGTCTTTACGTATGTCTTGAAATCTTCTATCGTCATACTTATTGTCTTTCAAATTTTACTGTTATATCTCCTCCGATATTCAGAGCTTCGATACCATTGCCGTCGATACGGCCTATTTTAATTAGGTCGTTGCTATGTGACCAGTTCTTGCAGAAAATCGCCACGTTGCCCCACGGCGCATAAATCGTGATGTCGCCTGGCGTGGGCGCACAACCGCGTGTCACGCCTTCGGTCGTCATAGCCGGATCGGGATAAAATATTTTCTCGGTCGTGTTGTTGTAGTCGTTCAGCGTAACCTCCAACGGCAGACGGGAGAGGAAATCCCGACCTGCCGCATTGTCTTCCATCGTGGCGGTAATCGTGCGGTCGCCAATCGAGATCTTCATTTTCAGGGATGTTTCGTCTGGTGTTTCCGATTCTTCACGGCTCGCTCCGATTTCTTCAAGCCATGACGGGACTCGTGTCGCCATTTGCGAAAGCCCCGAAGAGGTCAGCAATAGGGTACGGTCGATGATTGTCGCATCGGGGCAAAGGCTACGGGCCTCGCTGACCGAAGCGGAAATGCCGCTGCTACCGCTGGTGGCGAATAGTGCGATTCGTTTTCCGGTGAGTTTTGAGGCATGGGTGTGCAGGAACGTCTGCATCGGTGTCGCCATGCTGCCGTACCAAATCGGGTAACCGACGAACACGATGTCGTAATCGTCGAAACTGTCTATCGAAGTCTTGACAGGTGGATAATTGCCCTGACGGATGGCTGCCAGTTCTTCCTGCGAGCGTTCCAACATGGCGTTGTAGTCATTGTTGTATGCCGTTTCCGGCTCTACTTCGAGAATGTCGCAGTCGAGTGTCGTCTGAATCAGTTGCGCCACACGCTCGGTATTGTTCGTGCGGGAAGCATAAAGGACAAGGTAACGGCCGTTCCCGCCAGGGGCAGGTGTGTCAGGATTATCGTCGGAATCACCACCACCCGGATTTTCCGGCTGTTCGGGCTGTTCAGGAGTGAACGGCTCGTCAGAACCGCCTCCGCAAGCCGCCATAGACAAGGCGGCAAGCAATAAAAACGGAATCAATAAAATCTTTTTCATACTTTAATATTCTTTATTTGTCGATTTGGCTTTCGGTGAACGGGTCGGCACGGTGTCCCATGAGGTCGATTGCAGCGTATTCCTTGTCGAACTCTTCCATTTCGTATGGAGCGAGACGAACGGTAGCCGCACCGAGAAAATCATCTAAATGGGCAGGATTGGTCGTGCCGGGTATCGGGGCTATCCACGCCTTGCGCGAAAGCATCCACACGAGGGCGAACTGCGCCGGAGTAATGCCTTTGCGCTCTGCCCATTTACGGACAAGTGCCACGAGCGGCATATTGTGTTTCAGCGCTTCGGGGGTGAATTGCGGCAGGTTCCATCGGCGGTCTCCCTGCTTGAAGCGGCTGCTCTCGTTGATTACGCCCGTGAGGAAAGCACGGCCCAACGGACAATAGGGCACGAAACCGATGCCTAACTCTTCGAGCGTCGGAAATATCTTCGTTTCCGGTTCGCGCCACCAGATGGCATACTCACTCTGCACAGCCGACAAAGGGCATACGGCATGGGCGCGACAGATAGAACGTGCGCTGGCTTCCGACAGTCCCCAGTGCAAAATTTTTCCCTCCTGCATCAAATCCTTGACCGTGCCGGCAACCTCTTCCATCGGTACGTTCGGATCGACCCGGTGCTGGTAAAGCAGGTCGATGTGGTCGGTGCGCAGGCGGCGCAACGAACCTTCCACTGCGCGACGGATATGGTCGGGTCGGCTGTTGAGTGCGGTCGGCTTTCCTTCCTCCACGCCGAAGCCGAACTTCGTACCGATTTTCACCTTGTCACGGAACGGGGCGAGTGCCTCGCCGACCCACTCTTCGCTGGTATAAGGCCCGTACACTTCCGCCGTATCGAAAAAGGTCACTCCTTTGTCGTAGGCACGGCGGATTAAGGCGATCATTTCCTGTTTGTCATACTTGCCGCCGTAATAGCCCACCATCGGCAGGCAGCCCAGACCGATGGCCGACACGTCCAACCCTCCGAGATATCTGTATTCCATATTCCCCGACGGATTATTTCCGTTTGAATAACCGTTTTTAGACTGCAAGGTAGATTGAGCAAAGACTTTCGACAATCCCGTCCATTCTCCGGCAGCCAGTAAAGCCGTCATCGATGACATTTTCAAAAAATCTCTTCTGTCCATAAATCCTGTAATTTTTAAGAATGACCTCCATAAGTCAAGCCCCGCATGATCTCCATTTCATTATCTTCCAACCGGAAAGTTATGAGTTCGTTTTCCTGTTCCGGGCAAATCCCGTCCTGTACGAGAAAACATCTCACCACGTTTTCGGCAGAGGTATGATAACGGTCGGCAAAGAAGCACACGACTTCATCTTCATACAATTCCGCTGGAATGTCAATTCGTTCATTCATCATTTGATTTCTTTTGATGATGCAAAATTACCGGGTTACACGACGGTGGACTTAACGATAAGTGGGTGACTTGTACCATTTTTACTGAATTAACGCCCTATATTCGGCTATGTGATTGAAATGATGTATCTTTGCATTCGCAAGAAAGGAGTTATACAAGATGCTATGAACAAAATTTTGAAGGTCAAAAACGTGGGCGATTATAGCCGGTGGGTAGGACATACCGACAGGCATCCGCTGGTCAGTGTCATTGACTACGCGGAAGTGTCCCCTGTACGTCATAGCCTGAACAATTACAGCATCTACGGTATTTTCTTTCATGACGAAGCTGAAATAGACTTGGCATACGGTTGCGGGAAATACGACTACAAGAAAGGAACTGTCATCTGCGTGGCTCCCGGTCAGATCGGAGGGAAAGAGGACAACGGCGAACGGGTGATGCTGACGGGCTGGGCGTTGCTGTTCCATCCCGACCTGTTGCACGGCACCCCGTTGGAAAAGGCGATAAAGAATTATTCCTTTTTCGATTACCGTGTCAATGAAGCCCTGCACATGACCGACGAAGAACACGGTATCTTGACATCGCTGATGCGCCAGATAAGGGATGAACTCCAGAAAAGGCACGATGAACTTCAAAATTCTATAATTGTGGGTTATATTGAGTTGGTCCTAAACTTCTGCCAGCGTTTCTACAACCGGCAGTTCATTACCCGGAAACTCGATAATTCGGATATGTTGATGAAATTCGACCGTTTGTTGCACGATTACTTTGACGGGAACATGCAACTGACACACGGCTTGCCAACGGTGCAGTATTGCGCCGACAAACTTTGCATGTCATCGAATTATTTCGGGGATATGATAAAAAAGACAACTGGCGATACTGCGAGCAATTACATCCGCCAATATATCATCCAACGGGCAAAAAACGAGCTTGCCACCGGTGAAAGCATTGCACGGGTAGCATACGGATTGGGCTTCGAATATCCCCAGCATCTCAGCCGGATGTTCAAGAAACTGACAGGAATGACACCATCGGAGTATTGTGTAAGCATTCAAAAAAGGAAATAAGTGTATAACCCAAATAGGAGTCGGCTTAATCCTATAAGAATTAGAGCCGACTCCTATTTTATATTTTCATTCCTTTCGGTCGGTTTTCATCCTTAAACTGAAAATCCGGACGTCTGATGATGACATATGGTCGGCAATGAAATTGCCTGACGGACTTTGCTCATTCACCTGACTGTAAATCTGCGAGAATTATTCCTTCTGTTGTTCCCACTTGGCATACATCTTCCTTGAAAGTTCCACAATCTCCCGGCTCAGCTTCACAAGGTCTATGGTATGTTTCTCCAACTTGTAGAGCAACGCCATCGCCTTCTTCTCCGAAAAATGGATGCGCAACTCTTTAACGACCTGATTGTAGTTCGTACCGATGGCACGGAACTGGGCGTGGAAGTCCGACAGTTTGGTGTAGTAGTCCACCAGCGTCTTGTCCACTTTCAGCACCTTGAACTTCTGTCCGAAGAAATGCGCTTTGAGAAAGACGGCTTTCGCATACACGTTCGATTCCTCGTACATCGTCAGGAACCTGTTCCATTCCACATCGTCGAAGCGCACCATCACGCAGTGCGTCTTTGGGTTCAATTTGGGATTTCTCCCGTACTTGCTCTTCTTTTTCATTCTTCTTATTCTTTTAATTTTATGGCTTGTCCATTGTTTAATCTTTGATTAAGGAACCCCGAAATTATCCGACTGCGGAGGATAATTCTGCCCACGGCGGTGAAGGTGTTTTCAGTTACTTAGAATTATTCGGGTAACTGAAAATATATCTTGCTGTGTCTTTGAGGACACAAGAATCCTCCGCTTGTCGGATTGGTTTGTGAGTATAATAACTCATTTGGAATATCGGTCAAGCCGATGGAGTGTATCCACCGGCTTGACCGGTTCTACCGTAATCCGCTCAGAGTTTGCGCCACTGCTCGATATCCTCCCGGTAGGTTTCAAGGTGCAGGCGGGCGAGGTTCTCGATAAGTCCCGATGCGCTCATGCCACGCCCGCCGAGACGGCGGACAATCCCGTCCAGTCGGTCACGCACCTCACCGCTGACGAACACGGGTTTGCGGTCGGTTATCTTGGGAACTTGCAGGTAAGCGGTACGGTACTCGTCCAGCGACAGCCTGCGTTGTTTGCTGCTGACACGCTTCTGTGGCACTGCCACATCTTCGGGCGTTCCGCCTGACGGTTCATCCACCGTAGCTGTTTCCGCTTTTTTCGTGACGGTCTTGCCGGGTTGTGCCAGCGGTTCCGGATCCAGACCGATATTCCGGTAGAAGTCGTCCATAGACTTCTCACTGCGGGATTCCCTGCGTCCCATTCTTTCCACGATTTCACGAGCCTGCTGCTCACTGATACTTGGTTCTCTTTTCATTGTCATAAAACATATTGATTAAGTTATTACTGTGGTCTTGGTCTGTGCCTTGACCGATTATCGCAAGTAAAGTAAGATACTTTAGTGCAGTCAGTCAAGCGTTTGGAGCCGATCAGGCAATTTTGTGCGATTTTGCTTTATGGTGACAGAGATATTGGTGAGGACTTCACAGATTCGCCGGACGTGAATAGCCGGAAGAACAAAGGTGCGATTACAGTCAGGTTTGAATTAAGCCCTTATTTTCACTCTTGCCACATTGCTGATTTCCGGAATTAAGAATATAGCCCCAATCTGTGCCAACCTCTACCAACCTGTGCCACATGCTTCCACTTCCGGGAAATCCATTGCCGGATAACAGATTATGTATTCCTTTGCGGCAAAAGAAACAGTAACAATAAAAAGTATGTATATGGAAATCGTATCAATTGAAAGAAAGACCTTTGAGGCGATGGTCGCCAAGTTCGACCGTTTCGTCAGTCGCATGGATGCCATCTGTCATCGGCACGGAGAGAAGACAATGGGCGAGTGGATGGACAATCAGGACGTGTGCCGGATGCTCAACATCAGCCCACGCACATTGCAGACCCTTCGGGACAATGGGACGCTGGCTTACTCGCAGATAAACCACAAGACCTACTACCGTCCTGATGATGTACAGCGCATTGTTTCCGTTGTGGAGGACAGGCGGAAAGAGGCGAAGTTCAAAGGAAGAACTATATAAACTTGATGAAATGAACGAAGTAAACTAACAATACCCACTAAATCCAAAGTAACATGAATGAACTGATTAACAAGGACAGCGAGTGAATAATCCACTTCATGGGCAGTCTCGACCGTCTTTTGGACAGCTTCGAGCATCTGACCGTCAATTACCGCCCGACATTGAACGGTGAGCGTTTCTTCACCGACAAGGAAGTGTCGGCACGGCTGAAAGTGAGCCGCCGGACACTTCAGGACTACCGGAACGAAGGGCGCATAGCCTATATCCAGTTAGGCGGTAAAATCCTCTACCGTGAATCCGACATCGAAAGGATGCTTGCTGACGGCTACCGCTCCGCCTATCGGCTGACAGACACATGATTTTCTTGAAGGAGCGCAGTTTGCCGTCTGCCCTGTGATTGCATCAGCAACGGACTTTCGGCAAAAAGAGAAAGGAACGGCTTACGGACGGAGCATCAAAATTCCGCTTCGTCTGTAAGTCGTTCCTCTCTTCTTTCTTCTGATTTCCCATCAGTCGCTTGTTTCCGTTGCCGGATGCTCTTCAAACGTATGGCAGGCAGTGACAAGGTTTTCGGGTTGAATACGCTACGCAGGAGGAAGATTCTGCCCGAAACGGCTCTGCCGCCCGACCTTGCCGCTGCCGTCAAAGCCATGCGTACCTTTGCATCCGTGCATCGAGAACGAGTGGCTGACGGAAGAATATAATTTTAGCGACATTTTATCGAGTTGAAAAATACTCTTCTCTTTGTCGATAAATTTTATCCATTAAATATTTGAACATCCGATGATCTAGCTCTCCCCCACAATTCATCATGATTTCCTCTGTATCACGCATCAACTTTGTATATTCCCGATCAGCTTGTTCTATATCCATTTTCAAAGAAGAAATTTTATCTAATTTATTAACAATTCGTTCATACTCAATAGCTGCAATTGAGCTACGCCTAGATATACCTTTTCGCCCCTCGTGTACCATCATTTCCATCATCATTTTCAGGTCATTCATTTGTGAACGCATAACATCTAAAGCAAGTACTTCTTTATTAGAATTGTCAAGATTGGGTATAATAGCAGGAGAACTTAAGGCCATTAACTTTACAATAGAATTTATATTTCCAGAATCTCCTTCTGCCGCTTTAGTTGCTTCAATAGCTTCTTGTAGACTTTTTTGGCTTTCCAGAACTTCATGATATTTCATCTCTTTTGAATATTCAAGATATCTCAAGGGAGCAATATCAAATATTTTAGGAGTACCTTTCTCTTGTATTAATACAACAGGCTTATCAAATGCCTGTCGTATTCCCAATTCAAACAATACATTAGGATTACGTGTACTTAAATCACAAACAGCTATCGGAGCATCTATAAGCTTTTTCAGTATATCTAAATGGATAAAGTTTGTTTCCTTTACTTCATCTGCCCTTATTGCGGTAAACTCTGTTTTATCTATTGCTGGTTTTATAATATCGTCATAGACATGAGCAAAATGTCCTTTTTCATACCCATCACAATCAGCAATAGGCATGATTACAAAACAATTTTTATTTTCTCCTTTTGACATATCGTATTGAATTAGAATGCAAATATAGGAAATTCCTTTGAGAATGTATTATAAAACAAGTCTTTATATAGCTCTACAGCTATAAGAACTAAGAATAAAGATTTAGCAGGCCATATCATAAAGCTTTGTTATCATGACATTTTATTTTCTTTTCAGTTGCTTGTTTCCGTTGCCGGATGCCCTTCAAGCGCATGGCAGGCAATGGCAAGGTTTTCGGGTTGAATACGCTCCGCAGGAGGAAGATTCCGCCCGACCTCGCCGCTGCCATCAAGCCATACGCTACCTTTGCATCCGTGCATCGGGAACGAGTGGCTGACGGAATGAACCTCAACTATACCATCGGTTGTCGCTTCTGCCACAGGAAACAAACAACGTAATCGGTGTTTCTTTCAGGGTTGAACTAATTTTACTGATTATAAACCGTCTGAACAAGACACTCTCTTTACTGCATATCCTGAATGCAACGGCTATAATCACTTCAATGTTATAGACATCGTAACTGATGCCATCCGGTTGCTTGAGATACTTCATTGTGTCAAGTTCGTTCAGTTCCTTGTTCTTGTAAATGGTATGAATCGCCTTGCGGACATCGCATGAGAACACACCGAACAGGTCGGCTATCTCAAATTGTGTCATCCACACGGGTGCTGCCGGCATAATGACTACACCCGTTTCACTGATTGTTATTATTCCTCTGTCCATAATGTACTGAATTGATACTGTTTACTTATTGCTGTCTGTCTTTTCGCCGATAGATTGTATTTTCCTGCGTTCCATCAGTTTGTCCATGTCCTTTGAGATTTTATCATCGGTTATCCGTGCGTAACCCTGTGTCGTCCGGATATTGGAATGCCCCATCATCTTGGCAATACTTTCGATAGGTATATCCGCCGAAATCAGGAATGTTCCGAAGCTGTGCCGACTTTGATGATAGCTCAAATTATCCTCTTTGCCTATGATAACACCCATCTCGTGGATATCAAACCAGAGGGCATCACGGCTCGGAAGAGGAAATACGGGCTGTTCGTCATCGGTCGTATTGTACAGTGACAATATCTGCTCCGCTATGGGATGCAGGGGGATGAACGCCTCCACATTTGTTTTCTTGCGGTTGATGCGGATGTAACATCTGCCTTCTGCATTGCGTCCGATATGATGCGGGTGCAGAAGCTTTATATCCACATACGCCAATCCCGTCAGTGTGGAAAAGATGAATGCCCGTCTTGCAAGCTCCTGACGCTTATCATACATCGGGGTGGCAAGGATTCTCTTGAACTCCTCACGGCTGATGTACTTGTGCCTTGCTTCCGGCTTTGGTTCGTATTCCAGATCCTCGCAGGGATTCACACGGATAATCTCTTTATCGACAGCCAAATAAAGCAGACGGTTCAGCCAGCATAGGCATTTGTTGGTCTGGGAAGCCCCGAAATTCTTGCATTTCTTAAGATATGCCTTGTAAGATTTGCCGAAATCTTCCGTCACTTCCTCAAAGGCGATGTCTTTCTTCCCGAAAGAAGCGAGATAATCCGTCAGGTACTTCTGATAGTACATGGAGTGGCGGTAGGAAGATATGGAATCTATTTCTACTGAATGTTTCCTTAACCGCTCCCTTTCCCATTCCCCCATTTGCAGAAGGGTAACCGGATGAATATTGTTCATGGCGATATGGTTCTTCAGTATCTCCGCACTGACCACGCCTTGCGATTTCAATATCTCTAAGTAGGCTTCTTCCATCAGACGCAGGTATTCCCGTAAGCGGTTGTTCTCCCTGATGGTCTTTATCTCGTTTTTCTTTCTGTTCCAGTCTTCCGGGCGGCAATAAATTCCCGTACTGATGACGGTCTGTTTTCCGTCAATGGTTATACGGCAGAGTACGGCAGTCGTTCCGTCAGCCTTTGTCTTGCTGCGGTTGATATAGGGTAACAATGAAAATGTGCTTCGCATATCGTTTTATGTATTAAAGTGTTAATTGAAAATCTTCGGTAGCTTTGATAAACTTATCCATGTCCTCGAAAAGTTTCTTCGGGCTGACACGGGCATAGACCTGAGTGGTGGAAATATCGGAATGTCCCAACATTCGGCTGATGGTTTCTATCGGCACACCCGCTTCGAGTGTTATCAGCGAAGCAAAACTATGGCGGGCCTGATGATAACACAAGTTATCCTTGATGCCTGCCAGTGCAGCCAACGCTTTCATGTGCCGTTTCATGTTCGGGTGGTGGATTATCGGGAAAAGCGTTTCCCGTGTTTCGTCCTTGTATCTCTCAAGTAGTGCCAACGCTTCGGGAAGCAGTTTCACGCTCGCCCGATGTTCATTTTTCTTTCGGCGGTATTTCAGCCATAATGCTCCGCTTTCGTCCGTGTACAGGTTCTCGTCCGTAATGGAAACCACATCAGCGTATGACACACCCGTATAGCAGGCAAACAGAAAAAGGTCGCGTGCCAGTATGTGCGTCTTCCTGTATGGCGGTATTTCCACGTCACGGATTCTTTCGAACGATTCGCGGCTCAATGCACGTGGTGTCCTTTCTGATTGCCGGGGCAGGGCGAAATGTTGAAAATGGCATTTCTCGGAATACCCTTTCTTGTAGGCAAGGCGGCAGATCTTCTTCAGGATGGCAAGGTGGTGGCGGACGGTATCTATCGCATAGCCTTTCTCTTCCGTGACGAATGTCTGATAGTCGTGGATGAACTGTTCCGTCAATTGTCCGAAAGCCAGATCCTTGACCTTGTACTTGGTTTCGATGAACTCCCCGAGTGTCAGCCGCATATAGTGATAACCGGGATAAGTCCCTTTTGCACGGTCTATGCCGATACGTGCCTTAATGTCGTCACAGATTGCATCTGTCATTTTCATGAGGGTCATCTGCGTTTCCATGCTACCTTGAAAAAGGTCTTTCACATCGATGGCGTCAAAACCAGCCTTACGGGACACAAGGCTGTCGAATGCGGCGTTTACCGCCAACAGCAGTTTTTCAATCCTGGTATTGGTTTCCACAGCTTCCTTGCTCTTGCCGTTCAGACGGCTTTCACGTGGATTCCACAATTCAGGCGTGCAGGACAGCTTGCATCCGAACTGTGCCATCGTGCGGTTCACGGTGATTCTTCCCATTATCGGGGCTTTACCCGATTTGTCCAGTCCGCTCTTTTTGAGGTAGAGCAACACCTTGAATTTTTCTACTTTCATACGCTTATATTTTTTAGTGCAAAATTACTTGCCGTATAAGCGTTCTTTGATATGCAAAATGCTGTGTATGAGCGCAAACAAAACGGTGAGGGTTTCTTTTCATTGCCTGCCGTTACCTATTCCCGTTTCGGTAACTGCCCGGCTAACGGTTTGGTAACTGAACAACCTCAATATTCCGTTATTATTTGCATTTTCTCCACTTGGCAGAATGCTGAAACAAAGCTCATTTCAAACGGTTTACGTTTTATCTTCACCTGTCCGCTTTTCCTTGCACAGCCTATCACTTTCCATTGCGCCCGCCACACGGCAGCCACGACGGTGTTCCTCTCCAACGGAGTGCCTATCGAAACTGTGAGTTCCATGCTGGGACACAAGAGTATAAAAACGACGCAGATTTACGCTAAGATAACCAAAGAGAAGCTCAACCAAGACATGGAGAACCTTGCCGCGAGGTTGGACAGTGTTGAGGAATTTGCAGGTTGTACCATCTAAAAGAGAAGCCATGAAACGTGACATAATCATCATAGAGGACAAGGCGGTCCGCGTAACCGGTAACGAGATATGGATGACCGCCGGAGAAATCGCCGGGCTGTTCCACACGGGCGTCCCGGCAGTGAACGCCGCCATCAGGGCGGTTCTAAAGACGGACGTACTGAGCGATTACGAAGTGTGCCGCTACATACAACTTGAAAACGGGTTGTACGCGGATGTTTACTCGCTTGAAATCATCATTCCCGTCGCCTTCCGGCTGAACACTTACTGCACGCACGTGTTCCGCACGTGGCTGGTGGGCAAGGCACTCTCGAAGGAGAAACGGCAGGCATACGTGATGTTCATACAGAACGCCGGATATTGCTGAACCACGCATACGCACCGGCACAAAGGAAACGGGCAGTTCCATTTTAGTGGGGCTGCCCGTTTCCTTTTCTACATAACCGCCTATTTAACAGGCTTCCGATAATTTGTTTCCAACACCTCGCGCAGCCCCGATTCGGGATAAAGCACCTTCCCTCCCAAAAGAATGAAGGGCAATACTCGGTTGTTCCGGTATTCCTGCAAGGTACGGCGGCTCACTCGTAACAATTCGGACACCTCCTTGTCCGTCAGATAACGCTCCCCGTCCAGCGGAGGACTGTAATTTTCAAGAAAGGCAGAAAGCCATTTCGATTGTTTCTGCATCTCCTGCAACAGTACGGTGACTTCCTCAGTGTCCATAGTGACAACTTTGTTTTCTTCGTTCATTCTGCATACGATTTTTAGGTGAATAATTGATTAACGCTCTGTCGGATAAATCGTCCCGATTAACGGGATAACCCTCTTCACATCCTCCGGCTTGTAATAAAACCGATAACCGATTTGCGAGTAACCTATAAATCCCCTGTCACGCAGTTTCATCAACGTGCGGGGGCTGATTCTCAACTGCCGACATACCTCGTCACCGGTAAGCCATTTGGCAAGACGTTTTTCATCTCCCTTGCGCTGCAAGGCGGCTACTTTTTCAACGAAAGCACCCATCCGTGCCATCATCTCGTCGAAAGTCTTCTTCTCAATAGATACTATTTCCATATTCATACAATTTAGTGTTTTCCGCAAAGGTAACGATATAGACCGGAATCCGAACCGGTTATGTCTGAATGGCAGCATGTTGCGCCTATTGTCCGGTGAACGGAGCCATTCCAGATAAAAATTTTACGTGAGTCACGTGATGGGTTGTTAAAGACGCTTTTGTCAATTACCGAACTTTGCCGCAGAAACGATAAAAAACAAATGAATATGAAAGTGATAACAATGGAAAGCTCCGCTTACAAGGAGTTAATGGAACAGATTGCGGAAATTGCCGGATATGTTCGCGAATTGAAAAAGGAAAGGCAACGGCAGGAAGCAGAAAAAACCGACAGGCTTCTTGACACAGCCCAGACCGCAGCAATGCTGAATGTCAGTATCCGTACCCTGCAACGTATGCGGACCGACCATCGCATCGAGTATGTAGTGGTCCGCGGCAGCTGCCGTTACCGGCTCTCCGAGATACAGAGGCTGCTTGATGCGGGTACTGTCAATAAAAAGGAAGAAACGATTGATGCCCTGCTCCATAACTTTACGCTGCGCACGGGCGGCGGCAAACCCAAAGGAAGGAGGACGTAACGTATGGAACTGCTTACCCGAAACAATTTCGAGGACTGGATGCGGAAGCTGACGGAACGGCTCGACCGTCAGGACGAACTGCTGCTCTCCTTGCAGCCGTCCGGCAAAGCCCCGGACCTGATGGAACGTATCAGGATGTTCGACAACCAAGACCTCTGTATGCTGCTCCAGATCAGCAAGCGTACCCTGCAACGCTACCGCAGCATCGGCGCATTGCCGTACAAGACGCTCGGCAAAAAGACCTATTACAGCGAGGAGGACGTGCTGACGTTCCTTTCCGGACACGTAAAGGACTTCAAAAAAGAAGATATAGCCTTCTACAA
>NZ_CAJULN010000043.1 GCF_910586915.1 uncultured Bacteroides sp. | reverse complement strand
GTTTTTTTGTCCGATAGTAAAACAAATGTCAGAACAAGTCTTGACTATTACACTTCATCCGTTCCGGATTTCCCTGCTTATGGCTTACCCAACTTATCAGCTTCTTTCTTTAGCTGTTCGGCTTGCTCGTTCAACAGCCTTGCACGTTCCAGTGCTTCCGCCTGCTTTTGGATGCGGTATTCAAAATCCATCACTGAATCGGTCAAACTTCGGATAAAACCGTTATCCCGTTGCCATTTGAACTTGTTTTCCAGCATATCAAGAGTTTCCCCGTCTGCCTGTCCTTGCATCAGCAAATAGCGATATTTCATATCGTTGTCCTGCAACTGCTGCATACGTTTAGCCAAACGGACATTCAAAAATATGGAAACGGAACAGACAACCAGCACTGCCGAAAAAACAAACAATCCCGGACTAATCCAAGAAGCGACCTTGTTGTAAATCCGTTGATAGAACGGTAAGGGCATAGCTTCCTCTTTATCCATCTTGCAAGAGCCCAAAGTATCAATCATTACCTTGAAACAACGGTAGATTTCCAATGTTATTTTCTTGGTGTCCTCTATGTTCTTCTGCTGACCTCGCATCCTGCTCCTTATGTCGTCAAGTTGGCTTTGAATAACCTGCAACTTTTCTTCGGGAACAGCCGAATTACTGTGCAGTTCCGACAACGCTTGTTCTATTACTCCCAGCCGTTCGAGAGTTTCCTCCCGACTGGCTGGCGTTACCTGTGCTTCCTGCTTCTCTTTCAGTTCCGTAACCATAGAGAGAAGCCCCTCTAAAATCAAATTATCCTCCATGTCTTTACAGTTTAAGTCGTTTTTTCTTTTTCTTCTTTCTCAAATTAAAATTAGGTTCTTCATCCACTGGGGGAGAAGAAGCGGAAAACAGACCGAGCGAACCAGTTATCAACGGACTGTCAGCCTTGCCTGGTGCAGGTACTTGTTCCCGAACAGGTGCGAAGGTTGTTTGCCGTTGGCTTCCGGCAACATTCATTCCTGCATCCCCGAAACATTTATCCAGTTTGGAAAAACTGAAACTGCGGTCTATCTCCGAACCCTTGAATGTGTATTCGCCTTTGGAAAAGGATATGCCCTGTATCTCATCGGTCTGTCCCTTTCGTTTGAACCGGACGGTGATACCCTTTTCCGCTAACCGCTGCTGTAACTGCTGCCAGTTACGGGATTTGCCGATTTCATTCTTCACAGCCGTGTAAATCTCGTATTTCGACTTGTCCGGCACTTTCAATCGGTGCTGCTTCACCTGCTCTTTCCCCTTGGCGAAATAAAGCCCGTGTTTGGCTTTCAGCTTCTTGCATACCTGTTCGTTACGGTACATGTCGTTCTTGTCCGAAATGGTCTTGCCGTTGTTGTCTATGCGATTGAATACAATATGTACGTGCGGATGCTCCCGGTCTTGATGGCGCACGATGATATACTGCGTATCGGTGATTTTCATTTCACGCATATACTCCTGCGCAAGCTGTACCATCTTCTCGTCTGTCAATTTGGGTGCATCCACTGCCGAATAACTTAACGCAATATGTCCGACAGGCTTCTTCAAATCGGGATTCATCCCGGTCTGCATACAGAAGCTGCGGATTATATCGCTCCGGCTTTCCGTCAGAACCCCGTCCGCATGGAGCAAAACCGCCTGCTCCTTGCCAAGCACATAGTTCACACAGCCCTTAAAACCGCTTCCCTTTTTTATTTTTCCAATCATCCGACAAATGGTTTATGATTTCAACAATCCTGCTTTTGAGTTTCACCAGTTCCACAGCCACCAGTGCGAAACCTCCGGCATTTGCCCGGTGCGCCAGCTGGTTAATATTGTTGGCTTCCCCTGCCAACTTACGGATGGTGTCCGCATCCTGCCTGTTCAGCCGGGGTATAACCTCTGCCGAAACAACAGCCTGCCGGACATACTCACTGATACGTAACCCGGCTTCCCCTGCTCGCTTCCTGATGGCGTAATACTGCAACTCGGTCAGCTTCGTACTGACTACCTTTTTCTGCTTGTCCGTCCGTTTTTTTGCCGGACGTCCCCCCGGCTTATCCTTTATATTCGTCATAGGTTTTTACGTTTAAATGGTGTCTTAAAAATTGCAACCAACGGGAGAAATTTTCTTTGCGGTAAGCAAAGCAAGGTGGTTTCGGTCTACCGAAACATAACCTTGCTCTCCAAATTAAACCGCCAGCCGTTGGTAATCCTACCGGACTAAATACCCCTGCCCTTTTTCTGTCTTGGGGCGGCACGTTGTCCGATTTCCTGCTTCGTTTCCTGCGTTTGGCTGGCTGCGTTTTTCTGTTCCTGCTTCTTGCCGCACAGGTAATCGTTCAAGTCCGAATAGCCCCTATAATTGTGCGAGAAGTCACGCACATGGTAGGAGTATTCCAATTCGATAGCCCGTGTCGCTTCATATCCTGCCTTGTCATTGTCAAGCATACAGTGGATGCGCTCATACGGGGACATCACGTCAATGGCTTTCGACACATTGGCGGTAGAGTTAAGAATGACATAATCCTGCCTGTCAAGGTCGGGCATGGTCGGACAGTTCCTCATGCGGAGCGTAAAGAAAGAAAGGTAGTCCATGAAACCCTCGAACACCAGACATTTCTCCCTCGGCTCTCCCTGCTGCCGTATGTGGGTGATGTCTTTCGGGGCGATACAGCCTTTGAAAAAGGAGTTGCGCACCTCGTAACCTCCTGCCATGTTCGGGAAACCGATAGCGAAGAACGGTCTGCCGTTATTGGTAAAATGTAGTTCCTTACATTCTCGTTTTGCCAGTTCGATATTGATACCCCGTCCCTGCAAGTAACGGAGCAATGCCGGATGGGTAAGGTCACGGACTTCCAAATGCTGGAAACTCGGTTCTGTCCTACGCTGGGGAAAAGAAAAACTGACCGGGCGAACGTGCGGTATCTGTTCCGCTATCCGGTTTAAAAGGTATGGCAGGCTGTCGGAACAATAGAGTTCCTTTGCCAGTGCGATGATGTTGCCGCCCTTGCCTGCGCCAAAGTCATACCAAAGGTTGCGGTCAGTGTTCACCTTGAAAGACGGTTCGTGTTCCTCCCTTAACGGTGATTTGTACCATAAGCCGTTACCCTGCTGCTTGACAGGAGAGTAACCTAAACTGTGCAGATAGTCTACGATGGGTATTTGTTTCACATCTTCGATGTTCATAACATTTTCTTTTTGGGGGATTAAAAAATAGTTGAAAAGTGCGCCAGTCCTGTTTAGTCCGTCATATATATACCCGTACCATACTAAACCTGCTTGTTCTGATGCAGAGAAATAGTAAGTCCGCTCCTCTTATATATACACTCGGACTAAACCAAACTGACTTTTAATAATGGAAATCGGGATTGTAGCGGTAGCCCTTGCCCTCTTTCACAATCATGCGCTTGTTCACAAGGAACTTGTTCAAATCCACATGGATATTGCGTCCACGCTTGTAGCCGATACTTGCATAACCCTGTTTCAAGGTCTTTAGGACATTCTCGTAACCATATATGACCTGTTTGCCAAAACCGTTTTCCAAAGCTGTCCTGTGCTGTTGCTCCGTCAGTTCTGCCAGTGGAAAGCCCCTGTCTTGGCTGGGTTGCTTGAATACATAACCGTCCACGGCTTCGGGCAATGCGCTGTCGTTGATACGGAATGCGAACGGGTCAAACTCCCGGTCACGTATGTGCATCGCCTTTACCTCGCTTATGTTGCCGTCCTGCGTACTTTTGGTGATTTGCAGGACGGTTTCAGCCTTATTGTTCAGTTCCGTACCGATATGCCCCCTTGTGTTGTCATCCCCCTTGTTCAAATGCAGTACGGTATGGATATGCAGGTTATATCCGCTTGACCAGCGCATTAAGAGGTTGATTAGGTCCGTCGATTCACTGGGGCTGTTGATGTCATACATCAAGTCACGGATTCCGTCAATGATGAGTAACCCCACATCGGGCATATTTTCAAGCATATAGCCGATTATCTGCTTCCGTTTGTCGGGGGTCTGCTCCCTTAGCACGATGAAAATAAAATCGTCCATATCCTTGTCGGTAGGCAGTCCAGCAAGGCGCAAAATACGCTCCATGACCTTATGGCAATGGTATTTGCTCTGCTCGGTATCTACATAGAGGATTTTCCGCTTGTTCGGTGGCAGACATACCGAATACTTCAGTACCTCGTCATTCTTCAACGCTGCCGCAACGATAGCGGAAATGTTGAATGTCTTCTTACTCTTGGCTTTGCCTGTGGATGCGCTGAAATTGCCCAGCGTGCCGATGGTAGAACCGTTCACCCAAAGCATTTCGGGCGGCACTTCGTAAGTGTCCGTCACTTTTAGATGAATGGTTTTCCAAAGGGCTACAAAATCCTCTTTCTGCATGGTGACATCCTGCCCGGCTTCTGTCGCTTTTCTATTTTCCATAGCCGCTATTTCTTTAGGGGACGGTTAAGGATATATTTCTGCGCTTCCTGCTCTATCTGCGCCTGCGTCTTCACTGGGTTCTGACGCAACCACGCTTCCAGTTCCGCTTTCTCAAAATAAAGCATTTTGCCCTGCGGCTTGTAATGGGGTATCAAGTTACCCGAAGTCAGCTTGTACAGGTAACTTTTTGAAAGGTTCAAGAACTTGCTCGTTTCATCGAAGCTAAGCACGTTCTTTGAAAGGAACACTAAATTTTCGAGTTCTGCAACTCGCTTCTCAATACTTGTTTCCATATAACAAAAGTATTTGCGTTAGACAATATGGAGTGCATGCCCTCCGGTTTCTTGTAATCGATTACGGGGGCAAAAGTATTGAGGAATAGCTTGATAGCGGATTAAGCTATGTTTGAGGTCTTAACCTATTCTTAAAGTTTTTTCAGTTGTTTGATATAATTGCTGATGGTTACATAATCTTTTTCATGTTCCACCCCCTTTACATAATTGGCGGCTGTGGCTAAATCACCTTGATTCAGATATTTATCTTTCTTTATATTCTTCGTAACAAACAACTTATTCTTTGCTATAACAGATTGCCAGTTAGGTGTTATCAAACCACGATTGCTTAACTCCGAAAAAAGAAAAGCTACCTGCCTGTTGTTATTAGACCTGAATATAACTTTTGGTTTACAAGAAAGTATTGCTTTCAAATCTTCAAAAGTCATAGGAGCATTGAAAATTTCCACTTCATTGATACAATCCACCAACAATGCTATTTGCCTGTCGTTTAAAATAGACTTGAACGGATTTTCTGTTTCAGCAATATGGGAGATAATTTTAGGTTCTTGGTATTTATCTTGAATTAGTTGCGGCTCTTTCTGTTGTGGCTGCATCTCCGCTTGCACCTTACTTTCTTTCTTTTTTCGCAAGTACGCAGAATATCTTTCTAATACAACAGTTTTAACTACTACGGAAAAATAAGGCAGTTCTTCATCATAAACCGTATTATCTTGCTCATACCGAGAATAATCAAATGAAAGAGAATTAAACGACATGTATTTTCTTTTTTCATCGGATTTCAAGGATTCATAAAAACCGCTTTCCCAAAAGAAGTCAGATACAGAATAAAAATATGGAATATCATTCAACACAGAATAACGAATATATAACTGCACCAACTCATCAGCGGTACGAACATATTCTTGCTGTTCCAATTTATCCGCCTGTTCTTCGTCGAAATATAAGGACTTAGAGGCAATATTATCTATCATAACTTGGCTGGCATGATTGATACAGCGATTGAATATACCTTGTATATGGTCGAATTTTATTTTCAGTTCTTCTTCTGTCATAATAATCTATGTTTCAGTTAGTAGAAACAAAGATATATTTTTCCGGCTAAACAAAGAAAAAAAGTACGGTAACTGTGATATAACCGTACTTTCTTCTTAAATCAGTCCGTCAAATTCGGTATCAGACTTATAGCTTCTTCTTTTTTCTTATCGACAATCTTCGCATAAATTTGAGTTGTGGCAATATTTTTATGTCCTAACAGTTTGCTAACCGTGTACAAATCAGCCCCTAATGTAAGCATCATGGTAGCATGGGTATGCCGGCTTTGATGAAACGAGATATGCTTAATAACCCCTGCATCTTTCGCCCATTTTTGAAGTATTTTATTTATAGTTCCCTCATGCGTCAAAGGAAAAATCAAATCATCGCCTTTTGCTTCATTTTGTTGCGGCAACCACTTTAACGCTTCATCGGATATAGGCAGATAAAGCGGTTCTTTTGTTTTCTGCATCTTTATTTCAATCCTTATTCTTTCACCGCTTTTCTGCAAATCGTTCCACTTCAATTTTCTTATATCGCTTACACGCAGCCCACACAAGCAACTGAAAAGAAAGGCTTGTTTCATTATCTCATACTTGCACTCTGTCCTGATAAGCCGCTTCAATTCCTCTATTGTCAAATACTCCCTACGGCTAACTTCCGCTTTTACCTTACTGGCAAAATCAAACTCTTTCGTTGGATTGACCGTAATAATCCCCTCTTTATAGGCTCTATTTATAGCGGTACGCAACACCCCATAGTAAGCAATAACGGAATTATTACTTAATACTCCCCCAGCCTTTAACAAACCAAACTTGCTTGCTTTCTTCGCTTGTTTCAAGAAATCCACAAAGCTATTTAAGAAGTCCTTATCTATATCACGAAAAGCGATGTAATCCCCTCTGAACAACTTTAGTTCACGGATGGTATTACCAACAGTCTTTTCATAGTTCAAGCTGCCACGTTCTTTAGATTGGCTTCTCATGTTCATTAAATAATCAATCACATTCGCTTTTGACTTGTTGGTGTTCTGAAAACCGTGTGCATCATTTTGTAACTCCACTATCCTCTTACTCTGAATCGCTTTTGCAAGAGCCAATGCAGCTTCGTTCTTCGCCTTATCCTCCCTCGTTTTTTCGGGTATAAGGTACAACTTCAAAAATTCATATTGCCGTTTACCGCCAACATAATTTTCTTTTCTAATAACATCACCTGTATAATAGTCCAAATAAATAGACTGGTTGCCATTGGCAAGCTGCTTGAATCTAATCCTTACAGGTTCTTTCAATTTAACTTCTTGTTTTTTCTTCGCCATAATTATGTTCTTATTTTGTTACCAATACAAATATAGCGATTTGTTTTGTTACTCCAATAAACACGGGTAACAAAATAGTAACAAAACAAAGGCATTTATTAGACTAAACAAGAAAACAAGGAAAATAAAGGAAATTACGTTCAACAAATACAAAACACTAAATATCAATATCTTATATTTAATATTTTATCTCATTTCTTCTCTTTTTCCACAACTGATAGCTATTTATTATATTTTGCCACAGCACATACGAACCGGGCGCAACAGCCGACAACGGGTTAAGATAGGTATGAGCCATCCAAATAGCCAGAATCGTGTTCTTCTGCCCCAACGCCTGGCCGCCACTGATGCGGTCGTTGTAGGCAGAGCCAATCGTTTTCCCTAAAAAGAACTGCAAGCAACAAGCCGCCAAAGCCCCGACGGCAATCATCATTTCAGTAAAGCCGTCGGCAGGGTTATGGAGCAGCGAGTACAAAGTCTGTGCCGTCACGATGGTCAACGAAACAGCCCACAAATAGAAAGCAAGCTCATGATACTCCAACAAGGCCTGATGCACCTTCGGCAACGCCTTGCGCAACAGCCACGCAAACAGGAACGGACAAATCAGCAACGGAAACACCTTGCTCAGAATCAAAGAGAACGACTGCCAAAAGCCGGCATCGGGATGCACCTCCACCAACGGGAAAAAAACCGGCACGGCAATGGCCGTCCCGATATTGGCAAGCAACGTATAAGTAGTCAGACTCGCCGCACTGCCCCCCAACTTGGACGTGACCACCGCAGCGGCAGTAGCCGTGGGGCAAATGATGCAGACCATCACACCCTCCGCCACAACTTTATCCAACCGGCAAAGCAGCAAGTAGGCCGCCAACGCGCCGCCAATCTGAATCGACAACAGCCACGCATGAAGCGGTCTGGGCTTCAAATCGCACGGAGACACCTTGCAGAAAGTCAGCAGCAACATCGTAAAAATAAGATATGGGGTAAGGAAAGAGAGTTCGATAAACAGTGGATAACCCACGGCGCCAGTCAACATGGCAACAGGTAAGGTCCAATTCTTCAAAAGCTTAAGCATCGTCGTATATTTTAACTTCAACGCGCAAAGTAACAGAGATTCCGGGAAAAAAGCTACCATTAAACCGAAAAAAACACAAAACTTAATGGCAAATCATAAGTTTTCTACAAATTTCTGCTACATTTGCAGCGTGTTATAAATATGAAACCGGATAGACCATACATACTATATATATGCATATGCCTCTGGCTACTTTTTCTGCCCTCATGCACCGGCCATCTATGGGGGAAGGATTTTGTCGTAGTCATCGACGCCGGACACGGCGGACACGACCCCGGTGCCGTAGGTAAAATAGCCAAAGAAAAAAACATCAACCTCAACGTTGCCCTCAAGGTAGGAAACCTGATAAAAAGAAACTGCGACGATGTGAAAGTGATTTATACACGCAGCAAAGATGTTTTCATACCACTGGCACGGCGAGCGGATATAGCAAACAACGCCAAAGCCGACCTCTTCATCTCCATCCACACCAACGCCCTGGCAAACAACCGCACCGTGAAAGGCGCATCTACCTGGACACTGGGATTGGCTAAGTCGGACGCCAACCTGGAAGTAGCCAAACGGGAAAACTCCGTGATTCTCTATGAAAGCGATTACGAGACACGGTATGCCGGCTTCGACCCCAACTCCGCAGAATCCTACATCATATTCGAATTCATGCAGGACAAGTATATGAAGCAGAGTGTACACCTCGCCTCGCTGATGCAAAAACAATTCCGCCACACCTGCAAACGGGCAGACCGGGGAGTGCACCAGGCGGGATTCCTCGTGCTGAAAGCAAGTGCCATGCCGAGCATCCTGATAGAATTGGGATTCATCTCCACCCCCGAAGAAGAACGGTATCTGGTTTCCGAAGCAGGAGCCTCAACGATGGCAAAAGGGATTTATCATGCTTTCCTTCATTATAAAAGAGAACACGAACTGCGCCTCACAGGAAGCAGCAAGACCGTTATCCCGGACGGACAGGACGAAACACCGGAAATCGCAGAAAAAACTCTCCCGGCAAAAAGCAAAACCAAACCCGCCCCGGCAACAAAAACAGCTACCAAACGCCCAATTGCATCGCAAAGCGCAACCAACGACAGCGAAATTACGTTTAAGATACAGATACTCACCTCTTCCAAACCTCTTGCCAAGAACGACAGGCGCCTGAAGGGATTGAAGAACGTGGAGTATTACAAAGAGAAGGGCTTGTATAAATATACATATGGCGCTTCAAGCGACTACAACAAAGTGCTGCGTACCAAACGCGCCATTACGCCGCAATTCAAAGACTCCTTCATCATTGCTTTCCGCAACGGAGAGAAAACGGACGTCAGAGAAGCCATAGCCGAATTCAAAAAGAAAAGAAAGAAATAAATACGAAGATTAAATATGAAGTACATTACAAAAGAAGTCAGAATAGGTATTGCAGGTATCATTGCACTGTGCGTGCTTGTTTACGGAATCAACTGGTTGAAAGGGATACATATGTTCCAGCCTTCCAGCTATTTCTATGCCAAATTTCAGAATGTGAACGGACTCACCAAGTCGAGTCCGGTCTTTGCAGACGGAGTGCGGGTAGGTATTGTCCGCGACATCTACTATGACCACACAACTCCCGGCAACGTAGTAGTGGAAGTGGAATTGGACAACGAACTGCGCATCCCCAAAGGCAGCAGTGCCGAACTGGTATCCGAACTGATGGGTGGGGTACGCATGAACATACTCCTGGCAAACAACCCGCGCGAGAAATATGCCGTAGGCGATACAATCCCCGGCGTAGTAAACAACGGTATGATGGAAAGTGCCGCGAAACTCATCCCGAAAGTGGAGGAAATGATTCCGAAACTGGACTCCATCCTCACCTCGCTAAACAACATCTTGGGAGATAAGAGTATCCCCGCCACTTTGCATTCCATAGAGACAACCACCGCCAACTTAGCGGCAGTAAGCTCGCAAGTGAAAGGACTCATGGGCAACGACATCCCGCAACTCACCAGAAAACTGAATGCAATCGGCGAAAACTTCGTAGCCATCAGTGGAAATCTGAAAGAAGTAGACTATACATCTGCATTCAAAAAAATAGACGAAACATTGGCCAACGTACAAACATTGACAGAGAGGCTGAACAGCAAAGACAACACCCTCGGACTGCTCTTCAACGACCCGTCTTTATACAACAATCTGAACGCTACTACCGAAAACGCAGCCAGCTTGTTGGAAGACTTGAAAGAACACCCGAAACGCTATGTTCACTTCTCATTGTTCGGCAAGAAAGACAAGTAGCATTTCATCGCTATATAGATTTTATCTAAATAACGATGCGCGCCCGAAAAGCGTATCATTGCTTCTCAAATGTCTTTCTACAAACTGAAATAATATTCCCGTACAAACGTCATGTACGGGAAACAATGATAAAAAGGAATATATAACACATTAAAGAACAAACACTTATACTTTCGCAAATACGGATTCGCATAGCGTGTTACGACAAATGGATATAAGTCATTGAAAGTAAACACATTATTGTTATCACGAAAAAAAACAAAAAAAAGGTGATTTGTTTTTTCCGAATAAGATTCCCAATTTTGCAACCGTAGAAGTTTTGCTTAATTAATAAATGTATTAAAAGTAGCTATGATTGAATCAAATCATGTCGTACTTTGGAACCGCTGTCTCGACATCATAAAAGACAATGTTCCCGAGACGACATATAATACTTGGTTTGCCCCGATTGTCCCATTGAAATATGAGGACAAGACATTGATTTTACAAATCCCCAGCCAGTTTTTCTATGAAATACTGGAAGAGAGATTTGTAGACTTGATACGCAAGACCTTGTATAAGGTTATCGGAGAAGGAACCAAGTTGATGTACAACGTCATGGTGGACAAGACTTCGATTCCGAATCAGACCGTGAATCTCGAAGCAAGCAATCGTTCTACAGCCGTTACTCCCAAAAGCATATTTGACGGAAACAAAGCGCCTAATGTCTTGAAAGCTCCTGCTGTTCAAGACTTAGACCCGCATTTGAACCCCAATTATAATTTCGAAAACTTCATCGAAGGATACAGCAACAAGTTGCCGAGAAGCGTAGCCGAAGCCGTAGCGCAAAAGCCCGGAGGCACTGCGTTCAATCCGTTGTTCCTCTATGGAGCGTCGGGGGTGGGCAAAACACACCTCGCCAACGCGATAGGTACCAAAATCAGAGAGTTATATCCCGACAAGAGAGTGTTGTATGTATCGGCACACCTGTTTCAAGTGCAATACACCGACTCCGTACGAAACAACACTACGATAGACTTCATCAAGTTTTACCAGACGATTGATGTATTAATCATCGATGATATTCAGGAGTTTGCCGGAGTAACCAAGACGCAGAACAACTTCTTCCACATCTTCAACCACCTGCACCAGAACGGAAAACAGCTTATACTGACTTCCGACCGCGCACCTATCTTGCTGCAAGGTATCGAAGAACGCCTGCTCACCCGCTTCAAATGGGGTATGGTGGCAGAATTGGAGAAACCGACCGTAGAACTGCGTAAGAACATTCTACGCAACAAAATACACCGCGACGGATTGCAATTCCCGGAAGAAGTGATTGACTACATTGCCGAGAATGTAAACGAAAGCGTGCGCGACTTGGAGGGTATCGTTATCGCAATCATGGCACGCTCTACTATTTTCAATAAGGAAATAGACATGGATTTGGCACAGCACATCGTACATGGAGTGGTTCATAACGAAACAAAGGCTGTCACCATCGATGATATCCTCAAGGTGGTATGCAAGCATTTCGATTTGGAACCGGCTGCCATCCACACCAAATCGAGAAAGAGGGAGGTAGTGCAAGCAAGACAAATCGCCATGTATCTTGCCAAGAATCACACAGACTTTTCAACATCGAAGATAGGCAAGTTCATCGGCAACAAAGACCATGCAACCGTACTTCATGCCTGCAAGACCGTAAAAGGCCAATTGGAGGTGGATAAGAGTTTTAGCGCAGAAGTACAGGAAATTGAGTCGTTACTAAGAAAAAAAGAATAAAACAGTGATTAGTTATTAACAAGTTGTGCATTCACACTTCAAGCAGTTAATCACTAATCACTGAAACAAGAGTCACTATTTCAAGAACCCTTGCCGACGGAGTACTTCCAACAGATTTTCAGACATAAATTCGTTATCTTTCTTCGTATAACGTACATCTGTAAACACCTGAGCCAAAGTTTCTTTCTTATTCTCTTCGATAAATTGTTGGTTTTCCGGCAATGATTCTTTATACGCATATATTTTATCTATCGTTTCCGGCGTATAATCATGGTATTTTTCCGTATGCACGGCTGCTTCCAAAGGCAAGCGGTCTACCTGCGAGGGAACTCCGTCGGGATAGCCCACCGTTACCGTCGTGAGAGGAAACACCAGTCCGGGCAGTTGAAGCGTATCAATAATCATCTGGGGATTGTAAGTAGTGGTACCCAAATAGCAAATGCCGAGTCCTGCTTCTTCTGCCAGCGTACAGAAAGTCTGCGCAACGAGCAAAGTATCCATAGACGCATTCATAAAAGACATTAAGTTATCATAGCCCGGCACGGCCTTCCGTTGTTCGCACCATTTGCTGAACCGACGGAAATCGGCACAAAAAGTAAGTACCACCGGTGCATTTTTCACCATCGGCTGATTGAAATGAGCAGGCGCAAGCTGCTCCTTCATTTTCTCGTCGCGAGTGACGATTACACTATAAAGCTGCATTCCCCCCATCGTAGAAGCACGGAAAGAGGTTTCGAGCAAATCATTTAACAAACCAGGCGCAATATCTTTCGATTGGTATTTCCTGATTGTTCTTCTGTTCTTTACGGTTTCAAACATATCTTTTTTTTGCAAAGATATAAAAAGAAAAAACGATTCCGCTATACACACTTCTGATAATAATTTTCTTTTTGGAAAACTTTAACCTTTAAACAAATTCACAATTTCATTGTTTATCAAATACTTATCTTTTATAAACGGAAAACTTACAGCCTGTTAATAAATTGTTTCATTTTTATTTTGATAGATTAAAAAACATTCTTAGCTTTGCGCCCACATTTGTTAACGATAAGTAAACTTCTACACTATTACTTATTTAACAATGAGATTTAACACCATTTGAATCGTGGAAAAACAAATTTATTCTTATGAAGAAGCCTATGAAGAATCTTTACGATATTTTCAAGGCGACGAGCTTGCTGCAAGGGTTTGGGTCAACAAATATGCAGTAAAAGATTCTTTCGGGAATATCTATGAAAAGTCTCCGGAAGATATGCATTGGAGAATTGCAAACGAAGTGGCACGCATCGAATCAAAGTATCCGAATGGGCTTACGGCAGAAGAGTTGTACGGCTTATTAGACCACTTCAAATATATCGTTCCCCAGGGCAGCCCGATGACGGGAATCGGCAACGATTATCAGGTTGCTTCACTGTCCAATTGCTTCGTTATCGGAGTAGACGGTGCTGCCGACTCTTACGGAGCCATCATCAAGATTGACGAAGAACAAGTGCAACTGATGAAAAGACGCGGTGGCGTAGGTCACGACCTGTCACACATCCGCCCGAAAGGTTCTCCCGTCAAAAACTCGGCACTCACTTCCACCGGACTTGTCCCATTCATGGAACGCTACTCCAATTCGACCCGCGAAGTAGCCCAGGACGGTCGCCGCGGCGCATTGATGCTGAGCGTATCCATCAAACACCCGGATTCTGAAGCGTTTATCGACGCCAAGATGACAGAAGGAAAGGTGACCGGAGCAAACGTTTCGGTAAAATTGGACGATGCTTTCATGCAAGCTGCCGTAGATGCGAAACCTTATGTGCAGCAATACCCCATCGATTCAGAAAAGCCCTTATTTACGAAAGAAATAGACGCTTCCACATTGTGGAAGAAGATTGTTCACAACGCATGGAAATCGGCAGAACCGGGTGTCTTGTTTTGGGATACTATCATCCGCGAATCTGTGCCCGATTGTTATGCCGACTTGGGATACCGAACCGTATCGACCAATCCCTGCGGTGAAATACCTTTGTGTCCTTACGACTCTTGCCGCCTGCTTGCCATCAATCTGTATTCTTACGTAGTCAATCCGTTCAAGCCGGACGCATACTTCGATTTTGATTTGTTCCAAAAACACATCGCTTTGGCACAACGCATCATGGATGATATCATCGACCTCGAACTGGAAAAAATCGAGCGTATCATGCAAAAGATTGACGAAGACCCAGAAAGCGAAGAGGTGAAACGTGCGGAACGCGGACTTTGGGAGAAAATATACACGAAGAGCGGACAAGGCCGCCGCACCGGCGTAGGTATCACCGCCGAAGGAGATATGCTTGCCGCTTTAGGGCTGCGCTACGGAACGGAAGAAGCTACGGAATTCTCAGAAAAAGTACACAAGGCAATAGCGCTCGGTGCTTACCGTTCCTCGGTAGAGATGGCCAAAGAGCGTGGTGCTTTCGACGTATATGACAGCAAGCGCGAACAGAACAATCCGTTCATCCAACGTCTGGCAGAAGCAGACCCGGCTTTGTATGAAGATATGAAGAAGTACGGACGCCGCAACATCGCCTGCCTAACCATCGCTCCTACCGGAACCACCAGCCTGATGACTCAAACCACTTCGGGCATCGAACCAGTGTTCCTGCCGGTTTACAAACGCAGAAGAAAGGTAAACCCGAACGACACAAACGTACGCGTGGACTTCGTTGACGAAACAGGAGATGCATTTGAAGAGTATATTGTATTCCACCACAAGTTTGTTACGTGGATGGAAGCAAACGGCTATGACCCTGCTAAGCGCTATACCCAAGAAGAGATTGACGAACTGGTAGCCAAATCTCCTTATTACAAAGCTACGTCCAACGACGTAGACTGGTTGATGAAAGTGAAGATGCAGGGAAGAATCCAGAAATGGGTAGACCATTCCATTAGCGTGACCATCAATCTGCCGAGCGATGTGGACGAGGATTTGGTAAACCGCTTGTATGTAGAAGCATGGAAATCGGGTTGTAAAGGCTGTACCGTTTATCGCGACGGTTCCCGTTCAGGCGTATTGATTTCTACCAAGTCGGAAAAGAAGAAAGCCGAACTACCTCCCTGCAAACCGCCCACAGTTGTAGAGGTACGTCCGAAGGTTTTGGAGGCAGACGTGGTACGTTTCCAAAACAACAAGGAGAAATGGGTAGCCTTCGTCGGCCTGCTGGACGGATATCCTTACGAAATCTTCACCGGTTTGCAAGACGACGAAGAAGGAATCTCGCTTCCCAAGAGCGTGACCAGCGGACGCATCATTAAAAACAAGGATGAAGACGGTACGAAACGCTACGACTTCCAGTTCGAGAACAAGCGCGGATATAAGACCACCATCGAAGGATTGTCGGAGAAATTCAACAAGGAGTATTGGAACTATGCGAAACTGATTTCGGGCGTACTCCGCTACCGGATGCCGATTGAACAAGTTATCAAACTGGTAGGCTCGCTGCAATTGAACAGCGAAAATATCAACACTTGGAAAAATGGTGTGGAACGGGCGTTGAAGAAGTACATCCAAGATGGCACCGAAGCCAAAGGCAAGAAGTGTCCGAACTGCGGAAATGAAACACTGGTATATCAGGAAGGCTGTCTGATTTGTACGACTTGCGGTACTTCCCGATGCGGATAAACATCTTGCGTATGTTAATTAATATATAAACAAAAGGTTAAAAGGAGTCCTCACAGGCTCCTTTTATTTTTTATTCAAAAAAATGTCTTATACTTGCAACGTCTTAAATATTCAATCAAAATCTAATATATATGATTTTATCATTCAACATCGAATACCGCACCAACTGGGGGGAAGAAGTAAGGCTTGCCGGCTTATCAGCGAAGTCGCTCCTCATGCACACCACAGATGGTATATACTGGACGGCAGAACTGGAACTTGAGGTTCCGCAAGAGGGGCTGGCCATCAATTATAACTACCAGATAGAGCAGAACGGAGTGATTACCCGCAAAGAATGGGACAACTTCCCTCGAAGCCTTTTCCTATCCGGTATCTCCAAGAAAAGATATAGAATCAACGACTGTTGGAAAAACATTCCCGAACAGCTCCACTTCTACAGTTCCGCTTTCACGGAAGCGTTATTGGCACATCCCGAAAGAGACAGTTATCCGAAAAGTTACAAGAAAGGGTTGGTCATCAAGGCTTACGCGCCACGTCTCAACAAAGATTACTGCTTAGGTATTTGCGGCAATCAGAAAGCGTTGGGCAACTGGAGCCCGGAAAAGCCCGCTCTGATGAGTAACGCTAACTTTCCGGAATGGCAGGCAGAACTCGATGCAAGCAAGCTCAAATATCCGTTGGAGTATAAATTCGTTCTCTACAACAAGCGTACAAGGAAAGTGGAGTGCTGGGAGAACAATCCCAACCGTTACCTGGCCGACCCGGAGATAAAGAGCAACGAGACATCGGTCATTTCCGACCGGTATGTCCACTTCGATATTCCGGCGTGGAAAGGCGCAGGCGTTGCCATCCCTGTGTTCTCGCTAAAGTCGGAAAAGAGTTTCGGGGTCGGTGATTTCGGCGATTTGAAACGCATGATTGACTGGGCCGTATGTACGCATCAGCAAGTGATTCAGATTTTACCAATCAACGACACCACAATGACGCATACATGGACAGACTCTTATCCCTACAACAGCATCTCTATCTACGCCTTCCATCCGATGTATGCCGATTTAAAACAAATGGGAACACTGAAAGACAAAGAAGCCGCCGCCGCATTCGGACGGAAACAAAAGGAGTTGAACAGCCTGGCTGCCATCGACTACGAAGCCGTCAACCGGACCAAATGGGAGTTCTTCCGTTTAATCTTCCGGCAGGAAGGCGAAAAGGTATTAGCTTCCAAAGGATTCAACGACTTCTTTGAAACGAACAAGGAATGGTTGCAGCCTTATGCCGCATTCAGCTATCTGCGCGATGCTTACCGCACGCCCGATTTCCGCGAATGGCCGAAGTATTCCGTCTACAACGCACAGGAAATAGAAAAGATGTGCCGGCCGGACACGGCAGATTACCCGCACATCGCACTCTACTACTTCGTCCAATACCACCTGCATCTGCAACTGTTGGCGGCAACCCGATATGCGCGCCAGCAGGGCGTAGTGCTGAAAGGAGACATCCCCATCGGTATCAGCCGCAACAGCATGGAAGCCTGGACAGAGCCGCATTACTTCAACCTCAACGGACAAGCGGGTGCCCCCCCCGACGACTTCTCCGTGAATGGACAAAACTGGGGATTCCCCACCTACAACTGGGACGTGATGGAAAAAGACGGATATGCTTGGTGGATGAAGCGCTTTCAGAAAATGGCGGAGTACTTCGACGCCTACCGCATCGACCACATCCTCGGATTCTTCCGCATTTGGGAAATACCGATGCACGCCGTGCACGGACTGTTGGGGCAGTTTGTTCCTTCTCTGCCCATGAGCCGGGAGGAGATGGAGAGCTTCGGCTTTACTTTCCGGGAAGAATACTTAGAGCCGTTTATCCACGAATCCTTCCTCGGGCAAGTGTTCGGTCCTTACGCCGACCGGGTGAAGCAAACGTTCCTCCAGCCATGCGGCGAACCGGGACACTACCGCATGAAACCGGGATTTGAAACCCAACAGGAAGTGAAGCAGTTCTTCGCCGACAAGAACGACGAGGAGAGCATTTGGATACGCGACGGATTGTATTCCTTAATCAGCAACGTCCTCTTTGTGGCAGACAACAAGGAAGCCGACAAGTATCATCCGCGCATCAGCGCGCAGCGCGATTTCCTTTTCCGTACACTGAGCGAAGCAGACAAAAATGCGTTCAACCGCCTCTACGACCAGTATTATTACCACCGCCACAACGACTTCTGGCATCGGCAGGCAATGAAGAAGTTGCCGCAGCTCACGCAATCCACCCGTATGTTGGTATGCGGAGAAGACCTGGGAATGATTCCCGCCTGTGTGGCGTCGGTCATGAACGACCTGCGCATCCTCAGCCTGGAGATTCAGCAGATGCCCAAGAACCCGATGCATGAGTTCGGACATTTGGACGAATACCCCTACCGGTCGGTCTGCACGATTTCTACGCACGATATGTCGACCTTGCGGGGCTGGTGGGAAGAGGATTGCCAGCAGACGCAACGTTATTACAACACCATGTTGGGACATTACGGCACCGCTCCCACTGCGGCAACTCCCGAAGTGTGCGAAGAGATTGTGCGCAATCATCTGAAAAGCAACTCGATTCTGTGCATCCTCTCGTTGCAGGATTGGTTGTCGATGGACGGTAAGTGGCGCAACCCCGATGTGCAGGCAGAGCGCATCAACGTGCCGTCCAATCCCAGAAACTACTGGCAATACCGGATGCACGTCACCCTGGAACAACTGATGAAGGCGCAGAGCCTCAACAGCAAGATACGCCAACTGATTGCATACGCCGGAAGAGAACCCGAAACCAACCAATAAACATCCACATGAAGATAAACAACAGCTATATTTTTCTGAAAGAGATTCGCTGCTATGCCTACCACGGAGTGGCGCCGCAGGAGAATCTTATCGGAAATGAATATGTGATTGACTTGAAACTGAAAGCAGACATCAGCAAAGCCGCCCGGACGGATGAAGTAACGGATACGGTGAACTATGCGGAAGTGCATCAGGCGGTAGCGGAAGAAATGGCTATCCCGTCGAAACTGCTGGAGCACGTGGTCGGACGGATTGCCGAAAGGCTTCTCCGGCAGTTTGCGGAGATTGAGGAAGTGGAACTGCGGCTTGCGAAAAGAAACCCGCCGATGGGAGCGGATATAGCGTCGGCAGGGGTAATGCTCTGTTGCGGAAGAGAGGGCAGTATGTAGTTACGCCGCAATTAAAAGGACAATGCATCCCGGCAATGGGATGAAATGTATGTAAACGATTGGTCGTTTGCCTGTAAAGCATTGGTAATAAAGTTACTATATCTTACAGACAAACGACCAATTTGTTATATATAAAGTTCTGCTGAAAGAGCTACAAACTATAAACGAAAGCTCCGTTTTTATAAATGAAGGCTTCGTTTATAAAAACGCAAGTTTCGTTTATATAAACAAAGGCTTCGTTTATAGTTTGTAATGGGTAAAAAGAAAGATGGGCATTACGCTCCGGGAAGTTTGTATCCGAGAGAGGAGAAGTTTACTGCCAGTCGTTTGAGGGCGGGATAGCGGTAGACTGGAGCATAATTGCCTACGATTCAAAGAAATGTAGAAGGGGGCTCCTCCTTCCGTAAAAGGAGGAGATTTCAGTTACAAGGGAAGTTGAGAAAAGCGTTGGCAACCTTTTGCATAAAACTGCCACAGGATGCTGCAACGGATTCGTTCGGGGATGGTGTCTACTGTTTTTCTTTGCCGGTTTTCCGCACGGGAAGGGGCAAACGACGGACGCATCCGCTTGTATTCCCTGCGGGCACTTATCACGGCACGGGCATTGGGCACGTCGCCCTTCAACAGAAAGGCAAGCGCAGCCACATAGTCGAGACAAGCACGGACGCGCATCACTTTATCGTACTCTTCGTGCGGAAGGTTCTTATAGAGCATGAGAAGGTTGTTGCGGAAATTGAGGAAAGTCTTGCGCGGATTCTCTTTCTTGAGCGTGGCACCACCCACATGATACACCGTGCTCTGAGGAATACACACAATCGCACGTCCGCGCGAACGGAGACGCCAGCACAAGTCGATTTCCTCCATGTGTGCAAAGAAACGCCCGTCCAGTCCGCCTACATTCAGATAATCGGCACGGCGGATAAACAACGCCGCTCCCGTTGCCCAAAATATGGGAACAACCGTATCATACTGTCCCTTATCCTCCTCAACGACTCCCATCACGCGCCCCCGGCAAAAAGGATAACCGTATTTATCTATAAATCCGCCCGACGCTCCGGCGTATTCAAAATATTGCTTTTGCCGTTGGCTCCGTACCTTCGGCTGGCAGGCAGCCACTTCGGGATGCGCATCGAGCCAGGCTATCATCGGCTCCAGCCACCGCTCGGTCACTTCCACATCCGAGTTTAAAAGAACGACATACTCGGCCTCCACTTGCTGCAAAGCCAAATTGTATCCGTCGGCAAAACCGTGATTCTGTTTGAGCGGAATGGTCCGGACGGAAGGAAATTCCCGGCGAAGCATATCCACGGAACCGTCCGTAGAGCCATTGTCCGCCACACAAACTTCTATCTCCTCCCCTTCCGAGCAGCGCACTACGGAGGGAAGAAACGTGCGGAGCATATCGCATCCGTTCCAGTTCAGGATAACAACCGATACTTTCATTGCTGTTCTTTTTTCTTCTCTTTTTCTTCCTGTTCGTTGCGCCGGCACTCTTCCGAGGTCCGTTTCCAGCGTTTATGCGACCATAGCCAATAGGCAGGCTCTCTGCGGAGAGTCTGTTCCAGGCGGCGGGCAAACATTTCGGTAATCTCCCCTTCGGCCGTCTCTTTCGGAGTTTCGGTCATCAGTGTGAATTCCGCTTCACAATATCCTCTGTGGTTCTTCGTCAGTTCGCAATAGAAAACGGGGAAGTTCATCATTTTGGCAATGCGCTCGGCGCCGTTGAGAAAGGCGGTCTCACGTCCCAGGAAGGTAGTCCAATACCTGTCGCCGCTGGGCCATTGGTCGGTAATCAGCCCCACGACCATCTTCTTGCCTGCACGCTTGAGTCTGATAATTTCGCGGGCAGTGGAGTGTTTGGGAATATTGTATCCGCCGAAACGGGAACGGATGCGCTTGAAGAGTTCGTCGAGGTATTTGTCCTTCAACGGTTTGTACACTTGTGCGGGGACATCGCCCGGCTTCATCACGGCGCCCATACCGATGAGCCATTCGTAATTGGCATAGTGAGGAATCATGACGATGATACCGCCGTACTTCTCCGTCAGTTCGAGATATTGCTCGGTGTTCTTGTAGGTCATGCGGCGGCGAAGGTCATCGGCAGACATATGCAGAAGTTTCAAATCTTCGAGCATATAGTCCGAAAGGTAATGGTAGAAGCGGCGTTCTATCTGCCCTCTCTCCGCATCGCTCTTTTCGGGGAACGACTTCGCCAAGTTCTCCCGCACTACCTTGCGGCGGTACTTTACGAGGTGGTATATCAGCAGGTAGTTGAAGTCGGAAAGGAGATACAACAACCGGAACGGCAGGGCGGAGACAAGCCACATCCCGCCATAGACAAGCCAGTAGAGAAGTTTCGATTTCATAGTTATTTCGAGAGAATAGTACCTTTTAATGCTGTCTTATCTTCGTTGAAGTCGCCCAAAAGGATGTCGACCACCTGATTGTCGAGCGAAGCATCGCCCGCTACCTCCACACGGATGTAGTTTGCCGTAAACCCGTGCATCGGTGTGCCTGCTTTCGATTTCTCCATAAGTACGGGCATAGTCTGTCCGATATGGCGGGCATAAAACGCTTGTGTCTTTTCGTCCGAAAGCGCCAAAAGACGCTGGCTGCGTCGGTGCTTTTCTTCGGGAGAGACCACGTGGTCGATTTTCAACGCCTGTGTACCGGGACGCTCGGAGTAGCTGAACACGTGCAGTTGCGTCACATCCAGTCCGGCTATGAACCGGTAGGCGTTTTCAAAGTATTCCTCTGTTTCGCCGCGCGTACCCACAATCACGTCCACGCCGATAAAGGCTTCGGGCATCACTTCTTTAATCTTCTTTATTTTGGAGGCAAAAAGAGCGGTATCATACCGGCGGCGCATCAACTTCAATACTTCATCGGAGCCCGATTGCAAGGGAATATGGAAATGAGGCATAAAGTTGCGCGAACGGGAGACGAATTCGATGACCTCGTCCGTCAGCAGGTTGGGTTCGATGGAGGAGATGCGGTAACGCTCGATACCTTCCACTTGCTCCAATGCTTTCACCAGGTCGAAGAAGGTCTCGCCCGTGGTCTTGCCGAAGTCGCCGATGTTCACTCCGGTCAGCACGATTTCTTTTCCGCCTTCCGCAGCAGCCTGCCGCGCCTGCTCCACCATCGATGCAACGGTTCCGTTACGGCTTCGCCCGCGAGCAAAGGGAATGGTGCAATAGGAGCAGAAATAGTCGCATCCGTCCTGCACCTTGAGGAAGAAACGCGTACGGTCGCCCCGCGAACAGGAGGGTGAGAAGGAACGGATGTCTTTCGTAGCGGTAGTGATGGCTTCGCCCGTCTCGTGTTTCTGCAAGTCACCCAAGTAGCGGAGCAATTCGCCTTTCTGCTCGGCGCCCAGCACCACGTCTACGCCTTCTATCTTCGCCACCTCGCCGGGCTTCAACTGTGCATAGCATCCGGTCACCACCACAAAGGCTCCGGGATGCTGGCGCACCAACCGGTGGATTGCCTGCCGGCACTTCTTGTCGGCCATTTCCGTCACCGAACAGGTGTTCACCACACAGATATCCGCCTGCTCACCTCGGCGGGCAGTGCGTACACCTGCTTCGCGCAGGATTTTACCAATGGTAGAAGTCTCGGAGAAATTCAATTTGCAACCTAATGTATAATAAACGGCTGTCTTATTTTGAAATACAGTGGTATCTATCATAAGCTGTTGTAACACATATTTAGTGCAAAGTTACACATTATTATTAGTAAAACCCTTTTGGATACGAAAGTTTATTCCTATTTTTGCGCAATTCACTAAAAAGCGTGCAATGATTAAAGAGAATTTCATCAAACTATACGAAAATAGTTTTCGCGATAACTGGGACTTGCCTTGTTATACGGATTACGGAGAAAATACCCACTATACATACGGCCAAGTAGCTGAGGAAATAGCACGTCTGCACTTGCTCTTCAAGCATTGCAGCCTTCGCAGGGGCGACAAGATTTCAGTCATCGGCAAGAATAACGCACACTGGTGCATCGCCTATATGGCAACCGTCACTTATGGCGCCATCATCGTGCCTATCCTTCAAGACTTCACCCCTCACGATGTGCACCACATCGTCAATCATTCCGAATCGGTTTTTCTGTTCACCAGCGACAGCATTTGGGAAAACCTGGAAGAAGAGAAACTGCCCGGAGTAAGAGGCGCATTCTCACTGACCGACTTCCGATGCCTTTACCAACGCGACGGGGAAACC
>NZ_CAJULN010000042.1 GCF_910586915.1 uncultured Bacteroides sp. | reverse complement strand
ACCCGCATCTTGTCAAGCATACGGTTCGTTTCGAGTGCCGCCGTGCTTCTGCCCGTGACACGTCCCCCTTTGGTGTCCCACAGCTTGGGATCGACGGTCAGTTTGCAGCTGAACTGCGTCTGGCTGCCGTCCACCGTTATGCGTCCCATGACGGGCACTGTCCCGTCCTTTTTCACTACCTGACGTTTCAGGTAATAGATAACTGAAAATGTACTCTTCATCGTCCTTAATTTTTTTAGGTTCAAAATTAGTCGGTGGAGAGTCCATCGTCGGTACGCAAAACACGGAGGAACGGCGCAATCTTTGTCAGAGGCGGATTATTTTTGTGTGAGATGTTGGTAACTCACTATAAAATAGCTACCTTCGTCATTCTGCAAGCGGGAGGATAAACCGTATTCCGCATGGTAACGGATAGGTAACGTAGCGAAGTCCTAAGCTGACTTCGGGCTGACTTTGGAAGCCTATTGTAGCATTTTTCAACTTCATCGTTTTGCCTATCTATCAAAGACTTTACCCGGTATTTCCATTTATCACTTTTTATCGCTAACTTTGCACATTCAAAATAAAATAACTATATTCTATATGAAATCAGACATAGAAATAGCTCGCAGCATTGAGTTGAAAAAAGTAAAGCAGGTTGCCGAAAGTATCGGAATTCCTCGTGAAGAAGTTGAAAATTATGGTCGTTATATCGCCAAAATCCCCGAACAATTGATTGATGAAGAGAAAGTAAAGAAAAGTAATCTTATTTTGGTGACTGCCATCACAGCCACAAAAGCGGGTATCGGTAAAACTACAGTTTCCATCGGCCTTGCCTTGGGGCTTAACAAAATTGGAAAGAAAGCGGTTGTTGCGCTTCGCGAACCTTCTCTTGGCCCATGCTTCGGTATGAAGGGGGGAGCAGCAGGTGGCGGCTATGCACAAGTACTGCCGATGGAAAAAATCAATCTCCATTTCACCGGCGACTTTCATGCCATTACTTCTGCTCACAATATGATTTCCGCCCTGTTGGATAATTATCTGTATCAGAACCAGGCAAAAGGTTTCGGACTGAAGGAGATTCTTTGGCGGCGTGTGCTTGATGTGAACGACCGTTCATTGCGTAGTATCGTTGTCGGCTTGGGGCCGAAGTCGAACGGTATCACACAAGAGTCCGGTTTCGATATTACGCCTGCTTCGGAACTTATGGCAATTCTTTGTTTGGCTAAGGATGTGGACGACTTGCGTCGTCGTATCGAAAATATCCTGCTTGGCTTTACTTTTGATGACAAGCCTTTTACAGTCAAAGATTTGGGAGTGGCAGGAGCCATTACCGTATTGTTGAAAGATGCTGTTCATCCCAATCTCGTTCAGACAACGGAAGGTACTGCCGCATTCGTACACGGCGGCCCGTTTGCCAATATCGCCCACGGTTGCAACTCTATTTTAGCTACCAAATTGGCTATGTCTTTCAGTGACTACGTGATAACGGAAGCCGGATTCGGTGCTGACCTCGGTGCGGAGAAGTTCTATAATATCAAATGCCGGAAAAGCGGACTCCAACCACGTTTGACAGTAATTGTTGCCACTGCGCAGGGATTGAAAATGCATGGTGGTGTCAGCCTCGACCGCATCAAGGAACCGAATATGGAAGGATTGAAAGAAGGATTACGCAACCTCGACAAGCACGTCCGCAATCTCCGTTCTTTTGGACAGACAGTGATTGTAGCTTTCAATAAGTTTGCTGCCGATACGGATGAAGAAATGGAATTGCTTCGCGCACATTGCGAGCAACTCGGAGTGGGCTTTACCATCAACAACGCCTTCAGTGAAGGAGGAGAGGGTGCAATGGATATGGCACGTCTGGTAGTGGATACCATCGAAAGTAAACCTTCCGAACCTTTGCGTTATACATATAAAGAAGAAGACAGCATCGAGCAGAAGATTGAAAAGGTGGCTACCAATATCTACGGTGCGAGTGTCATTACTTACAGTAATGTTGCACGCAACCGTATCAAGTTGATTGAGAAAATGGGAATCTCCCATTATCCCGTCTGCATTGCCAAGACACAATATTCATTCTCTGCCGATCCCAAACTTTACGGTGCAGTAGATAATTTCGAATTCCATATCAAAGATATTGTTATCAATAACGGTGCGGAAATGATTGTGGCGATAGCAGGAGAGATTCTTCGTATGCCTGGATTGCCGAAAGAGCCGCAAGCATTGCACATTGATATTGTGGATGGAGAAATCGAAGGACTGAGTTAGTAGATTTCCCATTACTTGTTTAAAATCCCCGTCTTTTCTTATAAGCAGATAAGGAAAGACGGGGTTGCTTATATATAGAGTCCGGCACATCTTTTTTGTTATCTCCCTTCTGATGTACCGTACGATAGAGGTTATTTTTTGAAGAGATATTTTTAATATAAATAACAGGATTCTTTGACAGATAGTTCGGTTGGAACAGGTTAAAAAATAGAAAAGTCTGCCCTTTTCACAAAGAACAGACTTTTATCAAGTATAAATTACTCTGATTGCTTCAATAAGTGATTATAGAATAAAAAAGAAGTGTTTATTAATAAGCAAATAGAGGATATTTCTTCATAGTTTCATTGACACGGGCACGTACTTGTGCAATAACCTCTTCATTTTCTACGTTAGACAATACAGTTTCAATCATTTCAGCGATTTCAAGCATCAAGTCTTCCTTAGCACCGCGAGTTGTAATGGCAGGAGTACCTAAACGGATACCGGAAGTCTGAAAAGCCGAACGGCTGTCAAACGGAACCATATTTTTGTTAACGGTAATGTCTGCAGAAACCAATGCTTTTTCTGCTACTTTACCTGTCAGTTCAGGATACTTTCCACGCAAGTCTACCAACATAGAATGGTTGTCTGTACCACCGGAAACGATTGTAAAACCACGGTCTACAAGAGCCTGTGCGAGTACAGCCGCATTCTTTTGTACTTGTTTCGCATATTCCTTGAATTCAGGTTGCAGGATTTCGCCGAAAGCCACTGCCTTAGCGGCAATTACGTGTTCCAACGGTCCGCCTTGGATACCAGGGAATACGGCAGAATCTAATAATTGAGACATCATTTTGATTTCTCCCTTCGGGGTTTTCTTACCCCACGGGTTGGGGAAGTCTTTACCCATCATGATGACACCACCACGAGGTCCACGAAGTGTTTTATGTGTAGTAGAAGTGACGATATGTGCATATTTAACCGGATTATCGAGTACTCCGGCGGCAATCAGACCGGCAGGGTGAGCCATATCAATCATTAGGATAGCACCTACTTTGTCAGCAATTTCACGCATACGCTTGTAATCCCATTCACGGGAGTAAGCGGAACCTCCACTGATAATCATTTTCGGTTTCTCGCGCAGAGCGACTTCTTCCATCTGGTCGTAGTCAACACGTCCCGTTTCTTTGTTCAAGTTATATTCGCAAGGAGTATAGATAATTCCCGAAGTATTTACTAATGAACCGTGAGAAAGGTGTCCGCCGTGTGCCAAGTTCAATCCCATAAATTTGTCACCCGGGTTCAAGACTGCTAAGAAAACTGCTGCATTTGCTTGTGCTCCTGAGTGCGGCTGTACGTTTGCCCATTCGGCACCGAAGATTTCCTTCAAGCGGTTGATGGCAATTTGTTCGCTTTGGTCTACCACTTCGCAACCTCCATAATAGCGTTTGCCCGGATAACCTTCTGCGTACTTGTTAGTCAGGCAAGACCCCATTGCCTGCATTACTTGGTCGCTTACAAAGTTTTCAGATGCAATCAGCTCGATGCCTTTCAACTGGCGTTGATGCTCTTTTTCGATGATGTCGAAAATTAAGTCGTCTCTTTTCATTCTTTTATAAGATTAAATTTTTAATTCGAGATACCTATTTTAAACGCACAAAGTTAATCAAATAAAATAAAGAATGAAGAGAACATAAGAAAAATGTTAGTAAAAGGCGCGATTTAATGATATTTTATTTCTAAAGAATGAATCCTAACGAAAAACTCAACGCACTGTCTCGGCGTCGGAAAATGATAGGACTGGTTTCTGTGCTGCCATCAGAATTGATGTTGTCATATACGATGGATTTCGAAATATTTCCTACACCCTGCTCGTAACGGAAATCGAAGAAGATGCGGGAGATGCTCACACCTACACCGACCACAGCACTGATATTGAAGGGATGCAGTTTTTCGTGAATTCCTTTTTGGTCGAAGTTTTTAAAAGTGATTTTGTTTTGTTTTCCCCATAAATAGCGGAGTTTCGGACCTGCAAAGATAGACATACCATACGGCCCTTTCTTCACCACATTGTATCCGTATAGAGCGGGAAAGTCAATGCTGTGCAACATGGACAGTACCGAGGCATAGTCCGGCTCAATGGCAGGATGCTGTGAACCTAATTTGTCGAAAGTTATTTCACATTTGGCTACATTATAGGATACTTCCGGCTGAATGAAGTGCTTCTTCATATTGATGCGCATGAAAAGAGCGCCGAAGTAACCGATTTTATAGTTATTCTGTATTTGGCTGATTGTTGCGTCCTTAATCTTCAATTCGGAAACCATAAACATAGAGGAGTTGAATCCTGCTTTGATACCGAAATTGATTTTTCTGGTATTGGGGCGGTCTATTCTATTCGCTTTATGGTTTTGCGCTAAAACCAGGCAACTCATAGTCAACGAACCGAGAAGAAAAAGTTTACGCAACATGATTATTTATTTTTTCTTTTCTACACTCCAGCCGAATTTACCGATTTTCTCTCCCAAATCATAATACCCGCCATGCACATAGACCAATGGATTGGCTTCTGCCAGTTCAAACTTTCCGGTTTCGGGATTCAGGTATTGGTCGTCGGCGCGTACATTCACAACATCTGCGATAAACATATCATGTGAACCGAGAGAAATAATTTCCTTCACACGGCATTCGATGCAAAGGGGAGATTCTTCAATCAACGGCGCATTTACCACCGTACATCGACCCGGAGTGAGTTTCATCTCTTTAAACTTATGATAATCGCGCCCCGAACGTACTCCGCACCAGTCGGTGGCAAAAGCCATATCTTTCGTGGTCAGATTAATGACAAACTCCATATTCCGCTTGATAATTTCGTATGAATGCCGTTCCGGGCGTACGGATATATAACACATAGGCGGGTTTGTGCAAATCGTACCTGTCCATGCTATCGTGACAATGTTATATTCACTCTCTTCCTTACCGCAACTGACCAATACAGCCGGCAACGGATAAATCATGGTTCCTGGTTTCCAGTCTTGTTTCATAAGTATATTTTTTCACTACAGAGGACACAGAATCTCACGGAGTTTTTCTTTTATAGGTAAAACCGTAATTTGACCGATGTGTTCAATAATTGAATTATTAAGAACTCTGTGAGACTCTGTGTCCTCTGTGGTGAGTAAAATTAAAGAATAGTGATATCTTCCCGTTTCTGTTCCTTCTCGCAATAATGACATTTAACAATGCAATTATCCTTGTCTATCACATGGAATAGTGTAGCCATCGGCTCATTGTTAGTGATACATTTCGGTTTGGCGCATTTTACAATTCCGCGAAGCTCATCCGGCATCTTTATTTCCTTTTTTTCCACCACTTCATAGTTACGGATGATATTTAACTTCACATTGGGAGCGACTACCGAAATACGGTTAATCTCTTCATCGCAGAAAAACTTGTCGGCAATCTTTATAATACCTTTCTTGCCTAACTTTTTGCTTTCAAGATTAAATCCGATGGTGATATTGCTTTTCATTTGCTCCACACCAAGCAGTTGTACTACAGTAAAGAGCTTTTCAGATGGGATATGGTCAATCACCGTCCCGTTTTTCAGGGCGGCTACTTGCAGTTCTTGTTTATTCTCGCTCATAATAAAATATCGTTTTTAACGTCATCTAATGTGATACCTAACACATCGCAAAGAATTGCTTCGCGCGCATACAGACCGTTTTGTGCCTGTTGGAAGTAATATGCTTTCGGGTTATCGTCTACGTCATAAGCAATTTCGTTGACACGTGGCAACGGGTGCAATATACGCAGGTTCGGACGGGTATTTTCCAGCATCTTGTTTCGGAGGATATATACGTTTTTCACTCGTTCATATTCCATTAGGTCGGTGAAACGTTCACGTTGTACGCGGGTCATATACAAAATGTCGGCATCGGCGATAATCTCTTCAGAGAAGTCCGTATGTTCAACGTATTTTATCTGGTGAGTCTTGCAGTAGAGTTTATACTCTTCCGGCATTTTCAACTCTTCGGGAGCGATAAAATGGAAAGTGGGGTTGAAGTGGCGCATTGCCATCAGTAACGAGTGCACGGTGCGTCCGTATTTCAAATCGCCTACTAAGAAGATATTCAGATTCTCTAATGTCCCCTGCGTTTTATAAATCGAGTAGAGGTCGAGCATTGTTTGTGACGGGTGCTGGTTGGCTCCGTCTCCAGCGTTGACGATAGGCACCGGAGCTACTTCACTGGCATATCGTGCCGCTCCTTCAAGGTAGTGTCGCATGACGATAATGTCTGCATAGTTGCTCACCATCATAATCGTGTCTTTAAGAGTTTCCCCTTTGGAAGAACTGGTCGCTTTGGGGTCAGTAAATCCGATAACTCGTGCACCGAGACGGTTGGCTGCTGTTTCAAAACTCAGACGGGTACGGGTGGAAGGTTCGAAGAACAAGGTTGCTACAACCTTTCCTTGCAGTAACCGGCGGTTAGGGTTCATTTCAAACTGCTTCGCCATTTCGAGCATATAGAGGATTTTTTCTTTGGAATGTTCGGCAATGGTTACTAAACTTCTGTTTTCCATTTTGTTATATTTTATGTGGATAGAACTTGTTTTACCGGAGTGTAAAGGTACGAAGAATTTGTGAAAAGCACAGTTTTTTCGTACCTTTTTTATGATTATCCGCTATTTTCTCTCTTCAGATGACCGATTTGCAGGAGATATAGCTCCTGTTTTCACCGCATATATGTCCTATTTGTAGCATCTATATGCGCTACGTCCAGCATCTATATTTCCTGTATGCAGCGCATATATGCGCTGTAAGTAGTTGATTGTTAGGTTGTAAATGTGCCATTTGGGCAGATAGGGGAAAATAGCGGATAATCAAAGCAATGTAAAAGTCTTCTATTTCTTTTGAACTTAGTTTGCTTTGGTTTCCTAATATATTAAGGTATCTCTTTATTTATCATACTCATCCTCGCTTCGGTAATTGATATCTTGCAATACGATACGGTTTGCTAATGAATGATAGGTGGAATTTTTCCTGCCTGTTTTGTGTTTAGAGAGGAACGTGTTATTTAACACAAAATTGAAATAATAATTAAACTCGTTGGTTGAGTACTGGATTTTATCTACCTTTGTACCTTCTTTTAATGCGTCTTTTAAGTTAGAAAAAATATGATTCGAAAAATAATAAAAATTCTTTGGATTCTATTGGTAATCGGAGTAGTAGCAGTGGTTGCTATATTTGTTTCTATTTCGAAGGGATGGATTGGTTATATGCCTCCTGTTGAGGAATTGGAGAATCCGAGCTATAAGTTTGCTACGGAGATTTTCTCGGAAGATGGCAAGGTACTTGGTACATGGTCGTATAGTAAGGAAAACCGTGTGTATACTGCTTATAAGGATTTGTCGCCCGGTATTATCAATGCACTGATTGCTACAGAGGATGTACGTTTTGTGGAGCATTCGGGGATTGATGTAAAAGCTCTGCTTCGTGCGCTTGTGAAGCGTGGATTGCTGATGCAGGAAAATGCGGGTGGTGGAAGTACGTTGTCACAACAGCTTGCCAAGCAGTTGTTTACGGAGAAAGTGGCACGGAATACTCTTCAACGGCTTTTTCAAAAACCGATAGAATGGGTGATTGCCGTGAAACTGGAACGTTACTATACGAAGGAAGAGATTCTGAGTATGTATTTGAACAAGTTCGACTTTCTGAACAATGCAGTGGGAATTAAGACGGCGGCACATACTTACTTCGGATGCGAACCGAAAGAACTGAAGATAGAGCAGGCAGCTACCCTGGTGGGAATGTGTAAGAATCCGTCACTGTATAATCCTGTTCGTTTTAACGAACGCTCGCGCGGACGTCGGAATGTGGTACTTGAACAGATGCGGAAGGCGGGCTATCTCACCGGAGCGGAATGTGACTCGCTGAAAGCACTGCCGTTGAAACTGATTTATAACCGCGTAGACCATAAAGAAGGATTGGCTACCTATTTCCGTGAATACTTGCGTGGTGTAATGACTGCATCTAAACCGGTGAAAGGCAATTATCGCGGCTGGCAGATGCAGAAATACTATGAAGATTCTCTTGCTTGGGAGACAGACCCTTTGTATGGATGGTGTGCGAAGAATAAGAAGAAAGACGGTTCCAATTATAATATTTATACGGATGGTCTGAAAATCTATACTACTATTAATTCGCATATGCAGCAATATGCTGAAGAGGCGGTGGCAGAACATCTGAGTTTTTTACAACCGTTGTTCTTTAAAGAAAAAGTGGGTAGTAAGAACGCTCCTTATGCAAGGAGTATTTCGGCAGAGCGGGTAAAGGAATTGCTGACAAAAGCGATGAAACAAACGGAACGTTATCGGCTGATGAAGGATGCTGGTGCTTCGGAGAAAGAGATACGGAAAGCCTTCGATACACCGCAGGAGATGACTGTATTTTCATGGACGGGAGACAAGGATACCATTATGACGCCTATGGACTCCATTCGTTATTATAAATCGTTCTTACGTACAGGCTTTATGTCGATGTGTCCGCAAAACGGACACGTAAAAGCTTACGTGGGTGGCCCGAATTATATGTATTTCCAATATGATATGGCGATGGTTGGTCGCCGTCAGGTGGGTTCTACTATCAAACCGTATCTCTATACGTTGGCAATGGAAAACAACTTTTCGCCCTGCGACTTAGTGCGTCACGTAGAGCAGACATTGATAACGGAAACCGGAGAACCGTGGTCGCCACGTAATGCCAACAAAAAACGTTATGGTGAGATGGTTACTCTAAAATGGGGTTTGGCAAACTCGGATAACTGGATTTCTGCGTACCTGATGGGTAAATTGAATCCTTACGAATTGGTGCGTCTGATTCATAGTTTCGGGGTGCGTAATAAGGCCATAGATCCGGTAGTGTCACTTTGTTTGGGACCTTGCGAAATATCGGTCGGCGAGATGGTAAGCGCATATACGGCTTTTGCCAATAACGGTATTCGGGTAGCTCCTTTGTTTGTCACCCATATAGAAGATAATGAAGGAAATATCATTTCCACTTTCGCACCGCAGATGGATGAAGTGGTGAGTACTTCGAGTGTATATAAGATGCTTGTGATGCTTCGTGCAGTGATTAATGAAGGTACAGGCGGACGCGTACGCCGGTATGGAATTACTGCCGATATGGGTGGAAAGACGGGTACTACGAATGACAATTCCGATAGTTGGTTTATGGGATTCACCCCTTCACTCGTGTCCGGATGCTGGGTAGGCGGAGATGAACGCGATATTCATTTTGGTGCAATGACTTATGGTCAGGGAGCCGCCGCTGCATTGCCTATTTGGGCAAAATATATGAAGAAAGTGTATGATGACCGGAGTCTGGGATATAGTCAGGAGGAGAAATTCAAACTTCCTGAAGGTTTTGATCCTTGTGCCGGTTCGGAAATGCAGGTAGGTGAGGTGGAAGAGAGTGGACTGGACGACCTCTTTAATTGATAGTATTTTATCGGAAAAAGACCACGTGCATAAGTGTATTATCTGTATCGGGAGTAATTGTAACAGAGAGGAAAATCTCTCTCTTGCAAGGCATAGGTTGAGGGAATTATTTCCCTCTATCCGTTTTACATCCGAGCAGGAAACGCAGCCTTTGTTTTTTAAAAATCCGGCGTTGTTTTCCAATCAAGTGGCACAGTTCTTTTCCGAAGCAACGGAAGAGATGATACAAGAAGAACTGAAAACGATTGAAAAGTTTGCCGGACGCCTTCCTGAAGACAAGAAAAAAGAAAAAGTTTGCCTGGACATTGATTTGCTCATTTTCGACAATCGGATTTTAAGGCCCGACGAAATGGAAAGGGAGTATATCATGAAGGGCTTGGAAGAATTAAAATAGATTCAGATATGAAATTTCTCGGAATAATCCCTGCCCGTTATGCATCCACGCGTTTCCCGGCGAAACCGTTGGCTATGTTGGGTGGGAAAACAGTAATACAACGTGTGTATGAACAGGTGTCGGGTGTCTTGGATGATGCATATGTGGCTACCGATGACGAACGAATTGAAGCGGCGGTCAAGGCTTTTGGAGGTAAGGTAGTAATGACCTCTGTGCATCATAAGAGTGGCACTGACCGTTGCTACGAAGCCTGTACTAAGATTGGCGGAGACTATGATGTCGTTGTCAATATACAAGGAGATGAACCTTTTATCCAGCCTTCGCAGTTGAATGCTGTGAAGAATTGTTTTAATGACCTGACCACTCAAATAGCTACATTGGTAAAGCCATTTACTGCTGACGAACCGTTTGTAGCCCTCGAAAACGTAAATTCTCCGAAGGTGGTGGTGAATGCTAACTGGAATGCGCTTTATTTCAGCCGTTCTATCATTCCTTATCAACGGAATGCAGAAAAACAAGAGTGGTTGAAAGGACATACTTATTACAAACATATCGGGCTGTATGCTTATCGCACAGAGGTGCTAAAAGAGATTACCGCTCTTCCTCAGTCATCACTTGAGATTGCTGAATCGCTGGAGCAGCTTCGCTGGTTGGAAAACGGATATAAGATAAAAGTAGGAATCAGCGATGTGGAGACAATTGGAATTGACACCCCTCAAGATTTGGAACACGCTGAAGAATTTTTGAAGAATAGAGAATAGTTTATGGATCGCACGATACAACCAGAAATACAAACCCTGAAAAACTTTCAGATACTTACTCCTGTACGGACTGTTTTGCCGAACGGTATTCCATTGACTGTTATCAATGCCGGTGAACAAAATGTAGTGCGTATGGATATACTTTTTGCCGGAGGGCGGTGGCAACAGTCGCAGAAGTTGCAAGCTTTGTTTACCAATCGGATGCTTCGCGAAGGTACTGCGAAATATACGGCGGCTGCCATTGCCGAAAAGTTGGATTATTATGGATCGTGGTTGGAATTGTCCAGTTCTTCGGAATATGCCTATATTACTGTTTATTCGTTGAATAAATATTTGGCGAAGACATTAGAATTGGTGGAGTCTATGATTAAAGAGCCGCTTTTTCCCGAAAAGGAATTACGGACAATCTTGGATACGAATATTCAACAATATTTGGTTAACTCTTCCAAAGTTGATTTCTTGGCGCATCGTAGTCTTTTGAAATCTCTGTATGGAGAGCAGCATCCATGTGGCAAAATAGTAATGGAGGAGGATTATAATACCATTACTCCGGAAGTGCTTCGTGATTTTTATGAGCGGTATTATCATTCGGGCAATTGTTCTATCTTTTTGTCCGGTAAGGTGACAGAGGATATTATCTGCCGGGTGACAGATACTTTCGGAACTCCGTTCGGGCAACATCAATTGCAGATTCCCAAAAAGAGTTTTCCTTTTGCTGCCGTTTCAGAAAAAAGGATTTTTACGGAACGTGAGGACGCTATGCAGAGTGCGGTGAAAATGGGATGCACCACCATCACTCGTGAACATACGGATTATCCTAAATTGCGTGTGCTGATGACTTTGTTCGGTGGGTATTTCGGTAGCCGTCTGATGTCTAATATCCGTGAAGAAAAGGGATATACTTATGGCATCTCGGCAGGTATCATGTTTTATCCTGACAGTGGAGTTTTATTTGTCTCGACAGAAACGGATAATGAATATGTGGAACCGTTGATTCAAGAGGTGTACCATGAAATAGACAAATTGCATCAGGAACAGGTGTCGGTTGAGGAGTTGACGATGGTGCGCAACTATATGTTGGGTGAGATGTGTCGTAGTTATGAATCACCTTTCTCTCTTTCGGATGCGTGGATATTTATTGCTACTTCCGGTTTGACAGATGATTATTTCTCCCGTTCCCTGCGCGCTGTGAATGAGATTACTCCTGCGGATATACAGGATTTGGCACAGCGCTATTTGTGCAAAGAGACATTAAAAGAGGTCATCGCAGGTAAAAAGATGTCATAATTTGCTCTTTTATAGAGGAACTTATGGGAGAGAAATTGTATCTTTGTCCAAATTGTAAATCTAAAAAGAATAACGACTGAAATAAATGAGGAAATATCTATATACTACACTTTTATTGGCTCTCTTTTCACAATCGGGAGCAATGGCGCAAGAGAATGAAGGGAAAAAAGGCGGATTTTTCGGAAAAATAAAAGATACATTTTCTACTGAAGTAAAGATTGGTAACTATACTTTTAAGGATGGCAGCGCCTATATAGGTGAAATGAAGGGACGTAAACCGAATGGAAAAGGAAAGACGGTCTTTAAAAATGGCGATGTTTACCAGGGAGAATATGTAAAGGGGAAGCGTGAAGGGTATGGTATCTATATGTTTCCTGACGGAGAGAAGTATGAGGGACAGTGGTTTCAGGACCAGCAGCATGGCAATGGAATTTATTATTTTATGAATAATAATCGTTATGATGGTATGTGGTTTCAGGATTATCAGCATGGTGAAGGAACGATGTATTATCACAACGGCGATTTGTATGTAGGCCACTGGGCTAATGATAAACGCGAAGGCAAAGGCTCTTATACTTGGGAGAATGGTGCAAAGTATACAGGACATTGGAAGAATGACAAGAAGAACGGCAAGGGTTCCATGAATTGGGATGACGGCTGCAAATATGAAGGTGACTGGAAAGACGATGTGCGCCACGGCAAAGGAGTATTTGAATACACCAATGGAGATAAATATGAAGGCGACTGGGCGGATGATATTCAACATGGCAAAGGCACATATTTTTTTCATACAGGTGATCGGTATGAAGGTTCTTATCTTTTAGGTGAACGTACGGGTGAAGGAGTCTACTATCACGCCAACGGCGATAAATATGTAGGCAATTTCAAAGATGGTATGCAAGACGGTAAGGGTACTTTCACATGGTCGAACGGGGCTGTGTATGAAGGTGACTGGAAAAATAATAAGCGTGAAGGCAAGGGCGTTTATAAATGGAACAATGGAGATGTATATGAGGGTGATTGGAAGGACAACCGTCCGAATGGTGAAGGTACGTTGAAAACTGTTACCGGTATGCAATACAAAGGTGGTTTTGTGGATGGATTGGAAGAAGGAAAAGGAATACAAATCGATAAAAACGGTAATCGTTTTGACGGATTTTTCAAACAAGGAAAGAAAGATGGCCCTTTTGTAGAAACTGACAGAGATGGAAAGGTTATTAAAAAAGGAACCTATAAATTGGGAAGGCTTCAATAAAACAGGGATATTCCTGAAATAATAAGATTTAAGGCAACTGATTCATTGCGAGTCAGTTGCCTTTTTTGTATCTTTACTTATACAGGAAACGATTGGTTGCTTTATACGAAACGCCTGTGTCATCGCATTGACACGACCGTTTCCACGCATTGACACACTCGTTCCCATACGTGGATACGACCGTTTCCATCGCAGGAAATAGCCGGAAACTCTAAATGATTGTCAATGTGATATATATCGTTGATGATGCAGATGGCAGCGAAAGAGAAAATGAACAAGCCGGAAAAAAATAAGAGAAAAGCTCACGCAAAGTAAGACTTTTCTCTTGATTTATAGAGACAGGGACATTTACTGAATATCCCTGTTTATTTTAGATAATATATTGCGAACTGATAGATTCGTTGTTCATGACGCGTTTGATGGTTTCAGCAAACATATCGGCAATGCTTAACTGTTTTACTTTTGCGCATTTCTTGGTATAAGGGATGCTGTCGGTAAATACCATTTCTGCCAAACCGGATTCCTGTACGCGGAAAGAAGCCGGATCGGACATTACACAATGGCTGGCAATAGCACGTACAGACGCTGCTCCGGCTTCCATCATGATATTGGCAGCTTTAGTGATTGTGCCTGCTGTGTCTACAATATCGTCAACCAATACAACGTTTTTACCTTTTACATCACCGATAATTTGCATGGAAGCAACTTCATTTGCTTTCTCGCGTGATTTATTGCAGAGTACCAATGGTACACCGAGATATTTGGAGAAAGTGCTTGCACGTTTTGAACCGCCTACGTCCGGCGTGGCAATTACCAGATTCTCTAAATTTAATGATTGGATGTAGGGGAGGAACACGGCCGATGCATACAGGTGATCTACCGGGATGTTGAAGAATCCCTGAATCTGATCTGCGTGCAAATCCATAGTAATCAAGCGGTCGATACCTGCAACAGAAAGCAGATCGGCTACCAATTTAGCTCCGATAGAAACACGGGGTTTGTCTTTTCTATCCTGACGAGCCCATCCGAAATAAGGGATTACAGCTACAACACTCTTTGCTGATGCACGCTTTGCTGCATCAATCATCAAGAGAAGTTCCATTAAGTTGTCTGAGTTTGGGAAAGTCGACTGAACCAGAAATACGTGTGCTCCACGAATTGATTCTTCATATGAAACCGCAAATTCGCCGTCGGCAAAGTGGGTGATGTTCATATTTCCCAAAGGGCAATTCAGGCTTGCGCAGATTTTTTCTGCAAGATATCTCGAGTTTGTTCCCGAGAATACCATAAAGGGTGCTTTTTCGCTCATTTTATAATAGATGTTTTTACCTATTTGTTAATTTGCCTGCAAAGGTAGGAATTTCTCTTATTATTTAGAAAGACTTATTGTATAAAAAATATTTTTCTCTTCAACTTATCGGAAATATTTGTAGATTTGCGGTGTATAATGGAGAATGGCCATTATCTGTTGTTAATTATCCGATAATAAAATGAGTTCACGCTTTCCTTTATATATAATAGGTGTAGTGTTGTTCACCTTTTTCTTTTCGTGTACTGATATGGTTCCGACCAGGGAAGTGCGTCTGATTGATTCATTGAACGGGAAAGCATATGCATTTCGTTACCGGAATCTTGATTCTTCTTACAGCTATGCCGAACAGGCTTATCGGCAAGTAAACCTGTATAAGTCGGGGAAAGCCGAGGCTTCGAATAATTTGGGCTTTTGGGCCTATATGAATATGGATTTTGACCGTGCCGAAGCTTTGCACAAAGAGGTGTACAAATTGACCAAGAACGAACTCGAACTTTTGATTGCCGACATCGGGCTGATGAAAATTTGTCAGCGCACGGCTATGAACAAAGAATTTTATGATTATCGGAACAGTGCGCTGAAGCGCATGAAGCGTATTCGTGAAGAGAGCGATTTGTTTGCCGACCGACATGAGAAACTTCGCTTGGATTATGCTTTTACAGATTTTTTCATAGTTTCTTCTATTTATTACTTTTACCTTCAGCAACGGCAGGAATCGATAGCTTCGCTCAATCAGATATCGGAAGAGGAAGCATTGGCAGATACTAATCAGTTGCTTTATTATCATTACATTAAAGGTGCGGCTTCTTTGGTGGAAGGTGAACGCCCGGAAGATAGAAAACTCCGTGAGTTTGACCATCTTTATTATACTTGGCAAATGGCTGCCAAGAGTGATTATCCTTATTTTGAGGGAAATGGTTTGCAGGGGCTTGCGAATCTGATGATTGCTTCCAATAGCTTCCATCTTTTTCAAACAAGACGGGCACACGCGTTGGAGCAGTTTGATTTGCCGATGGATTCGCTTTTGCCTTTGCGCTTGGCACAACTCGCTCTCGAAAAGTTTCAAGAGTATGACGATTTGTATCAGATTGCCGGGGCCTACGTGTCTATTGGTAAATATTTGAATGCACATGGCAGATACTCGGAAGCATTGGATACATTGACGAAGGCGTTGGATTGTGTAAACCGGCATCATATGCTTTATTATCATAATGAAACCGATACATTAGACAAATTATATACGTTTGCGGAAGGGGATACGACTTATACCGGAATACCGTGGATTATGCAAGAAAAAGTAAAGACTGTACCCGAATGGATTTCGAGGATTCGGGAACAGTTGAGTGTATCGTACGCAGGCTTGGGAAGGAAGGAGGCGTCTGATTATAATCGGAATATTTATCTGGATATTCTGAATTTTACGCGTCAGGATAAGGAATTGGAAAGCCGGTATGTTTCGTTGGAAGCTGGTTCGCGTCAGATGACGTTTGTTCTTTTTTTAGTGATTGCAGGCTTGGTGTTGGTCGTTATTCTTTGGTGGTTCTTTAATAAACGCTCAAAGATAAAGAATCAGATTGATGTGGAGCGCCTGCAACAGATTTTGGAGCTTTGTCGGGATATAACTTCTTCCATTCCGATGAATGTCCCGTTAATTCAGCAGGGGATAGACCAATTGTTCGGAAAATGTCGTATGAGACTACAGATTCCTGAAGATGAAAGGGAAAAAGTGGCACTTGTTCCTGTACATCGATTGAATAGGGATGAAAAGGCGTTGGTGTACGTATTGGAACCTTACATTATTTGGGCGGCCGACAATGAGCAAATAGTAGAGACGTTGAGTGAAGAACGGATGCAATTGGAAAAACAACGGTATGTCTATGAGCAGCATATCGCGGGAAACAAACGTCAGAATCTAATAAAAAAGGCTTGTATGGCTATTGTGAATGGTATCAATCCTTATATTGACCGTATCTTGAACGAAGTACACAAACTTACGGAGAAAGGATATATTCATGATGAAAAGATTAAAAAGGAGAAGTATCAGTATATTGACGAGTTGGTAACTATAATCAATGAATATAATGATATCCTGGCTCTATGGATTAAAATGAAACAGGGAACACTAAGTTTGAATATTGAAACATTCAGTCTTGGCGAACTGTTTGATTTGTTGGGAAAAGGGCGTCGCGCTTTTGAAATGAAAAGACAGACGTTGGAGATTGAACCGACTGCTGTTGTGGTGAAGGCAGATAGGGCACTGACGCTGTTTATGATTAATACATTGGCGGAAAATGCGCGTAAATATACTCCGGAAGGAGGTCTTGTTAAGGTGTATGCACGTACTACGGATATGTATGTGGAGATTTCTGTGGAAGATAATGGGAGAGGGCTTTCGGAAGAAGACGTGGCGTCTATCATTGATGAAAAAGTATACGATTCGCGTGTAATCGGAATGAAGGATGCGGAGAATCCGGAATTGTTGAAGGAAAATAAAGGCAGTGGATTCGGGCTGATGAATTGCAAAGGAATCATTGAGAAATATAAGAAAACGAATGAACTGTTCCGAATCTGTATTTTTAATGTAGAGAGCGAATTGGGAAAGGGAAGCCGTTTTTATTTCCGTTTGCCTTTAGGAGTACGTAAAGTGATGGGTGTTTTGCTTTGTCTGTTGTTGCCTATGGGTATGGTGTCTTGTCGATATAATCCGGTTACACCTATGTTACAGGAGAGGGATTTGGTTGTTTCGGTTATGGATTCTACTTACGATGATTTGTTAGACGTAGCTTCAGATTATGCTAATGCAGCCTATTTTGCTAATGTGGATGAAAATTATGAACTTGCTTTGCAATACGTAGATTCTGCCATGTTATTATTGAATGAGCATTATGAAAAGTATGCGCATCCCGAGCAATCTCGTCGTTATATGAAACTTGTCGATACGGAGTCACCGGCTGAAATCAGTTGGTGGAATGAATTGTTCGATTCGGATTATCATGTGATTCTGGACATAAGAAATGAAGCGGCGGTTGCTTTTTTAGCTTTAAAACAATTGGATGCGTATAATTACAATAATTCGGCTTTTACCGGTTTGTATAAGTTGCAGGGAGAAGACCAGACGCTGGAAACTTATTGCAGACAGTTGGAACGTTCGAATACCAATAAGACGGTAGGGATTATTTTGTGTTTTGTCTTATTGATTGTTTCTTTGATCGGCTATTATTTCTTGTATATGCGGAAGCGTTTGCAGAATCGGTTGAATCTTGAACAGGTACTTGAAATAAATCAGAAGGTATTTTCTGCATCTTTGGCCGGTCTACAGGGGCAGGATGATGCGGAAGCGCTTCTGCGTGAAGAAAATACGCTTAAAGAGATTCCACAGCGTATTGTGGATGAAGCATTCGGCGCTGTAGATGAATTACTGACAATTGATAGAATGGGGATTGCGGTGTACAACGAAGCATCACAGCGGTTGGAATATGCTTCACGTCCCAGCCAGGAGATGCCGGAAATGGTACAGCAATCTTTTAATTCCGGTGAGTTTTTTACTGACCGGAATCTGTTGGCAATTCCTTTGAAGGTGGAAGCAGGAGGGGAGCATCAGTGTGTCGGTGTGTTGTATTTAGAGCGCAGGGAAGGGGGGGAGCAGGAAACAGACCGTTTGCTTTTTGAATTGGTAGCACGTTATGTAGCTATTGTTGTATTTAATGCAGTAGTGAAGTTGGCTACGAAATATCGTGATATTGAGTCGGCACACGAAGAGACACGCCGGGCTTCTTGGGAAGACAGTATGTTGCACGTGCAGAATATGGTGCTTGACAATTGTTTGTCTACGATTAAGCACGAAACGATATATTATCCTAATAGAATCAAACAGATTGTAGGGCGTCTGAATGCACAGAATCTTTCGGAAAAGGAAGAATGTGAGGCGGTGGATATGATGACGGAATTGATAGAATATTATAAAGGTATCTTTACTATTTTGAGTTCGTGTGCATCTCGTCAGTTGGAAGAGGTTACTTTCCGACGTACGGTGATTCTGGTGCAGGAGCTTTTTGATGCTGCCGGGAAATACTTTAAAAAGGTGATGAAGAATCGGGTGGAAAAGATAGAACTGAAAATGGAGCCGATGGAAGCAAAGGTTATAGGAGATATGAATCAATTACGTTTTCTATTGGAGAATCTGATTGACGAAGCGTTGACGATTCGGCAAAACGGAGTACTTTGTTTGCAGGCTCGTACGGATGATGAATATGTTCGCTTCCTTTTTACGGATACGCGGCGGGAGAAGAGTGTGGAAGAGTTGAATCAGTTGTTTTATCCGAATTTGGCACGTATGATTTCCGGTGAGAAAGGAGAATTGCAAGGAACGGAATATCTGGTATGTAAACAAATTATCCGTGACCATGATGAATTTGCGGGACGCAGAGGATGCCGTATTAATGCTGAGCCTGCTACTGAGGGAGGATTTACGGTTTATTTCACTGTTCCGCGCAGATAAAAAAGAAAACCCATAAAAGTTATTAGATAAGGAAATGGAAGAGCAGAAATTTAAAGTTATTATTGTAGAGGATGTAAAACTGGAATTGAAAGGTACGGAGGAAATCTTTCGTCATGAAATACCGAATGCGGAAGTGATTGGTACGGCTATGACCGAAAGTGAATTCTGGCCGTTAATGGAAGTCCAACTTCCGGATTTGGTATTATTGGATTTAGGTTTGGGAGGTTCCACTACTATTGGAGTGGATATTTGCCGGAATATATTCAAACGCTATAAAGGTGTCCATGTTTTGATTTTCACAGGTGAGATTCTGAATGAGAAATTGTGGGTGGATGTACTCAATGCCGGTGCTGACGGAATTATCCTTAAGACAGGAGAATTGCTGACCAAAACAGACGTACAGGCTGTGATGGATGGCAAGAAATTAGTATTCAACTATCCGATTTTGGAGAAGATTGTAGAACGTTTCAAAAAGTCGGTAGCCAATGATGCAAAAAGGCAAGAAGCGGTGATCGGTTATGATATCGACGAATATGACGAGCGTTTTCTTCGCCATTTGGCGTTGGGATATACAAAGGAGATGATTGCAAATCTGAAAGGTATGCCTTTTGGAGTGAAATCATTGGAAAAACGACAAAACGATCTCATCGGACGTCTCTTTCCGAATGGAGAAAGGGTGGGAGTGAATGCTACTCGATTGGCAGTTCGCGCTTTGGAACTGCGTATTATTGATTTGGATAATCTGGAAGCCGACGAAGAGTAGATAAACAGGATTTGATGATGAATATATCTGAGAAACGATGAAGACAAAATGGCGTATGCCCCATCCTGCAACGATGTTCATGCTATTGACGATGGTAGTGGTTTTTCTTTCATGGATATGTGATATCTATGGATTGAAGGTGACATTGCCGCAGACTGGCGAGAATATTCGTGTACAAAGTTTACTTAGTCCGGAGGGAATTCGTTGGTGGTTGCGGAATGCTATCAAGAACTTTACAGGATTTGCTCCGTTGGGTATGGTGATTATTGCGATGTTCGGATTAGGAGTTGCCCGGCATTCTGGTTTTATTGATGTATGTATTCGTATGGGGCTGGGTAATCGTAAAGAGAAGAGAAAAATTATTTTGTGGGTAATTGTTCTTGGATTATTATCCAATGCTATTGGTGATGGCGGATATATTATTTTGCTACCTATTGCTGCCATACTGTTTCAGTGGGTAGGACTTCATCCGATTGCAGGAATTGTGACGGCGTATGTTTCCGTTTCGTGTGGGTATAGTGCTAATATTGTGTTGAGTACGATGGATCCTTTGTTGGCTCATACTACCCAAGAGGCTGCATTAGCTCAAACGGGTTATCAGGGAAATACGGAACCTCTTTGCAATTACTTTTTTATGAGTGCTTCTACGATAGTTATTACTGTTATTGTTTATTGGGTAACTCAAAAATGGCTTCTCTCCCGATTCGGAAAATATGAAGGCAGTGCAAAGGCAGCAACCTATCGTCCTTTATCGCGTAAAGAGAGACGTGCAATTGTGATTTCTGTTATTGTGGCGATTATTTATGTGGGGCTTGTTTTGTGGCTTACTTTTTCCTCTTACGGAATTTTGCGTGGGGTGAATGGTGGTTTGATGCATTCTCCCTTTATTGCCGGTATTTTGTTTCTTCTTTCTTTAGGGGTTGGTATTACAGGGATGGTGTATGGTTTCAGTTCCGGTCGTTATCGTACGGATAATGATGTGATAGAGGGATTGACTCAACCCATTAAACTTCTTGGTGTTTATTTCGTGATCGCTTTCTTTGCAGCTCAAATGTTTGCTTGTTTCGAATATTCTCATTTAGATAAATGTCTTGCCATCATGAGTGCCGAGTTGCTTTCTTCTTTTGAATCTGCTCCATTGGTGACTTTGGTCTTGTTTATTCTGTTTACAGCATTCATTAATTTGATTATGGTGTCTGCTACTTCCAAATGGGCGTTTATGTCTTTGATCTTTATCCCGATGTTTGCGCAAATGGGCGTTTCGCCGGATGTAGCACAATGTGCTTTCCGTATCGGAGACAGTGCGACAAATGCCATTACTCCTTTTTTGTTTTATATGCCTTTAGTGCTGACTTATATGCGGCAGTATGATAAGCAGATTACATATGGTACATTGTTTCAATATACTTGGAGATATTCGTTAGCTATTTTATTGGTTTGGATATTATTATTTGTTGGATGGTATATGCTGAAGATACCGGTAGGTATATAATGTTGGGTAGGTGCGAAAAAAATAAAAACCGCAACTATCTAATAAATAGACTTTGCGGTTTTTATTGTGATTCCACAAGGCACTCAAAGAGCGAAAGGTAATGTTCTACCAATCGGGCACGTGGATGCTTACGGCAAAGTATCAAGATAAAGGCTACACCAAGATGCGGACGCACCAGTTCACAAGAAATGACGGAAGTTTTGGAACGAGTTCCTACACCGTTTTCACAGAGAAAGGTCGTACAATGGTGCATAGTATCTTTGCTAAATAACAAATAATCAATATTATAAACTAAACGCCTTTAAGGTTCGTAGGAATGCGGACGGCAAGAGGTATGTATAAAAAGTAACTAATCATGAAAGAAATATCAATCCAAGTTCCCTATGGGAAAAGAGCAGTTCAGAAAGAAGTGAACGGAAAAATAATTATCGAAATGGTGGATGAAAAGCCAATTACAGAACGTGTAAAGACCTTTGAGGATGCACTACGTGAGGTCGGAATCAAAGAAAGTGTAGAGGACTGGGAGAAGAAGTATTCAAATCTCGAAAAGGATGTAGTGGCGTATATGAAACTATGTATCATTACAGAAGCACTTAACGAGGGATGGAAACATGGATATGATGAGTATTTTTGCATAGTACTTTTTCCATTCTTTGTTGCTTACAATAAAGAAATGATTGACAAGATGGATGAAGACAAGAAATCTAATCTCATTATTCGTCCATATAAAGATAGTATAATCGCTATTAGAGCGGAAGGCTTTTCAACAAATGCTCAATTCTGTTTGTCAAGTGCATCTTTTGGTGTGAAGTTTATATTCAAGACAAAAGAACTTGCAATATACGCAGGAAAGCAATTTATCGAAATTTGGGCAGATTACTTGCTCTCATAAAACACATGAACTACTAAAGATAACTAATTGAATACTAAATACTAATAATTACTAATACTAATTCAGTCATGGAAAGAAATAATTTATCAAAAGAAGAAAAAGCAATGTTGCTTTATGATGCTATCAAACCGACTTTGTTGTCAGACAGTGCCCGTGAATGGCAAGGGAAAATAATAGATGCCATAAGTGCTATAAGTAGCGTGCCGGGAGAAATCAAGCCCGATTGCATCTACTGGCTACTGGAGATTTACAAGATGTTCGGTAAGATTGACGAGGTAGAAACAGAGATTAGGAATTAATAAAAACATATAAGTATGGAATACCCAGAGTTTCCAAAGTTTGATGTAGGTGATACTGTTCAAGTGATTAGCAGTGGTGAAATTGGTGTAATACAAAGATGTATTGTAAATCATATGAATGTGATTGTGTCTATAAAGTGTCTTGCTGTAATTATTATTATAGTGCTAGTGAGCTTGAACAAGTACATCGTAGTGAATTAATTAATACAAGCGTAAACATATCAAGTTTAATTTCAAATTATAGAAAAATGAAAAGAATAACAGCCTATTTGAAAGGCAAAGTAGAAGAAATTAAGTGCTCAGCACGTGAAAAGAGAGTTAATTCGGCATTGGAAGCTGCAAGAATCAATTTTGAGGAACAAATTTCTGATGCTGACATAAAGATTGACGAGTTGATGAAAAAACTTGGAACGACTGATAATGTTCAGTCAATCATTCAATGCATTTCCGAATGTATGGACGACAAGGCATATGCGAATCATAGAATTAAGCGGCTGGAAGAAATAAAGGCATTTATGAATGAGGAGGTGTAATATAACGTGAGTTCGACGAAATCAAAACAGACTCAACTGTGTATCTAATGTACGTTGTACATTTATATGTAATAGTCAAGACTTGTTCTGACATTTGTTTTACTATCGGACAAAAAAAC
>NZ_CAJULN010000041.1 GCF_910586915.1 uncultured Bacteroides sp. | reverse complement strand
ACTTCGACCTCTACATCATGCCGTCCGACGGAGGAGCCGCCCGTAGGCTGACGTATCATTCCGCATCGGAGATACCCTCCGCGTTTACTCCCGACGGAAAGTATGTGCTTTTCTCGGCCGCCATCCAAGACCCCGCAAGCAGTGCCTTGTTTCCTACGGGAGCATTGACGGAGCTGTATAGAGTGCCCGTAGGCGGAGGACGTACCGAACAAGTGCTGGCTACTCCCGCCGAGTGGGTTTGCTTCGACAAATCCGGTAAAAAGTTTATCTACCAAGACCGTAAAGGCTTTGAGGACGAATGGAGAAAGCACCACACTTCTTCCATCACCCGTGATGTATGGATGTATGATGCATCGTCCGGAAAGCATACCAACCTGACGAACAGGGAAGGGGAGGATCGCAATCCGGTGTATGCGCCCGACGGCACATCGGTCTATTTCCTAAGCGAACGTAATGGCGGCACGTTCAATGTATATAGCTTTTCGCTGAATGCTCCGCAAACGGTCAAAGCAGTCACCGCGTTCCGCACGCATCCGATACGCTTCCTCTCCATCAGCGACAAGGGAACCTTATGCTACACATACGACGGAGAACTTTATACGCAGGAGATGAATGCCCGTCCGAAGAAAGTAAGCGTCGAACTTGTCCGCGACGACGAGAAGGAAATCGCTTCGCTACGGTTCTCGCAAGGCGCGACTTCCGCATCCGTGTCTCCCGACGGTAAGCAGGTTGCTTTCATCGTGCGTGGTGATGTATTTGTCACTTCGACAGATTACCCGACAACCAGGCAAATCACCAATACCCCCGGAAAAGAGGCTGCCGTATCTTTTGCGCCGGACAACCGTACACTGGTCTACGCCAGCGAACGGACAGGCAACTGGCAGCTTTACACCGCCAAGATAGTCCGCAAGGAAGAGGCCAACTTCGCCAATGCAACCCTTATCGAAGAAGAAGTGCTACTGCCCTCCAAAAACGTGGAACGCGCTTACCCGCAATACTCTCCCGACGGTAAGGAACTCGCTTTCATCGAAGACCGCACCCGACTGATGGTGCTCGACCTGAAAACGAAGAAAGTGCGCCAGGTGACGGACGGTTCTCTGTGGTACAGCACCGGAGGAGGATTCGACTACGAATGGTCTCCCGATGGCAAATGGTTTACTCTCTCCTTTATCGGCAACCGCCACGACCCTTATTCGGACGTAGGTATTGTCAGCGCACAAGGCGGTGCCATCACCAACCTCACTAACAGCGGATATGCCAGTGGTGCTCCGTGCTGGGTATTGGACGGAAACGCCATTCTTTTCCAGACCGAACGTTACGGTATGCGTGCGCACGCCTCATGGGGTTCGCAACAGGACGTGATGCTGGTGTTCCTCAATCAGGATGCTTACGACCGTTATCGGCTGAGTAAGGAAGACTTTGAGTTGCTCAAAGAGCTGGAAAAGGAGCAGAAGAAAGCGAAAGCCGATGATGATAAGAAGAATAAAAAGGAAAAAGCCGACAAGGAAAAGGCAGCCGAAGAGAAAACAGAAAAGAAGGAGATTGTGGTAGAACTTGCCGGTATTGAAGACCGCATCATCCGCCTTACGCCCAACTCTTCCGACCTGGGCAGCGCCATCTTGTCGAAAGACGGGGAGAACCTCTATTACTTCTCGGCCTTTGAGGGCGGCTATGACCTTTGGAAGATGAACCTTCGTGAAAAAGACACGAAGCGTCTGCACAAACTTAACGCCGGATGGGTGTCGTTGATGCTGGACAAGAAAGGGGATATTTTCCTGTTGGGCGGACGTAATATGCAGCGAATGGATGCGAAGTCGGATGCGTTGAAATCAATCAGTTACCAGGCTGAGATGAAAATGGACTTAGCAGCCGAACGCGAAGCGATGTTCGACCACGTGTACAAGCAGCAGCAAAAACGTTTCTACAACCTGAATATGCATGGCATCGACTGGGACGCCATGACGGCTGCCTACCGTAAGTTCCTGCCCCACATCGGCAATAACTACGACTTTGCCGAGTTGCTGAGCGAGTGGCTGGGCGAACTGAATGTGTCGCATACCGGCGGACGTTATTCTCCGAGAGGTGGCGGAGAGGCGACCTCCAACTTGGGCTTGCTCTTCGACTGGGAATATCAGGGAAAAGGGATGAAGATAGCCGAGGTGGTGGAGAAAGGTCCCTTCGACCATTCGCGCACTAAAGTCAAGGCTGGTTGCATCATCGAGAAGATTAACGGCGAGGAGTTGGTGCCCGACAAGGACATCACGGCTCTGCTGAACGGCAAGGCCGGAAAGAAAACATTGGTTTCATTGTACGACCCGCAGAACAAGGAACGCTGGGATGAGGTGGTGATGCCCATTAGCGCCGGACGGCTCAATAACCTCTTATATACGCGTTGGGTGAAACAGCGTGCCGCCGATGTAGAGAAGTGGTCGGACGGCAGATTAGGATATGTGCATATACAGTCGATGGGAGACGGAAGTTTCCGTACGGTCTACTCGGACATCTTGGGCAAATACAACCACTGCGACGGAATTGTGATTGATACCCGCTTCAATGGCGGCGGACGTCTGCACGAAGATATCGAGGTGCTTTTCAGTGGGCAGAAATACTTTACGCAGGTGGTGCGCGGACGCGAAGCGTGCGATATGCCGAGCCGTCGCTGGAACAAACCCTCCATCATGGTGCAGTGCGAAGCCAACTATTCCAACGCACACGGCACGCCGTGGGTGTACAAGCACCGCAAGATAGGAAAATTGGTGGGTATGCCCGTGCCGGGAACCATGACAAGTGTATCTTGGGAAACGCTTCAAGACCCTTCGCTGGTATTTGGTATTCCGGTCATCGGATATCGTCTGCCGGATGGAAGTTATCTCGAAAACAGCCAGTTGGAGCCTGATGTCAAGGTAGCCAACAACCCCGAAACAGTGGTGAAAGGGGAGGATATACAACTGAAAACGGCTGTTGAGGAGCTATTGAAAGAGATAGGAAGCCGGAAGAAGTAAGATGATATAAACAGCTGGTAGAAAAAGAAAAACCGTTTCTTTGGGGAGATTGCAGAGAGGTCTCTTTCCGAAGAAACGGTTTTTATTATGCGTTATTTGAAGATATGCTTTTGGGTCGCATACTACTGGTTTATATTCATCACGTCTTCCACAATCTGTTCGTCCGTCAGGCGATTGGCGCGAAGCAGCTCTTCTAAGTCATAGCGGTCTACAAACTCTTTCTTCGCTCCATAAGTGAGTACTTTCATATCGCTGGCGCCGTAATAGCGGGCAATCTTCTCACCGAAACCGCCGTCCAGCACGCCGTCTTCCAGGGTAATCACTAACTGGTGGTCGGCCTTCAGCTCCTCCATCAGTTCCTTGTCGATGCCGGTGATATATCGGGGATTGATAAGCGTTGCATCGATGCCTGCTTTTTCTTTCAGCAGCGACAGTACCGACTGTCCCAATCCGAAGAACGAACCTAACGCAAGAATCGCCACTTTCGAACCGCGATGAACCACTTTATAACGGTTGAGAACATCGTAATCGGTATCCACAGGTTCGCCGTAACTTGTCACTTCCGTTGCAGGCACACGGATAGCCACCGGATGCTCGTTCTGATGGATGCTCCATTCCAACATTGCAAGATACTCCTCTTTACAGGTAGGAGCCAAATAAATCATATTCGGAATGTTGGCAATAAGCGGAATGTCGAAGAAACAGAGATGAGTGACATCGTTCATACCCGACAATGTTCCTCCAAAGACCAATAGGACTGCCGGATTGTTGTTGATACAGAGGTCTTGCGAAAGCTGGTCGTAAGAGCGTTGGATAAACGTGCTATATACTCCGTAGACGGGTTTTCCGCCATTGGCAGCAATACCCGAAGCCAATGCCACGGCGTGTTCTTCGGCAATGCCCACATCTACAAACTGCTTGCCTGCTTCCTGCCGGCGGTCGGGAGTGAATCCGAGAACGGCAGGAGTGCCCGAAGTGATTGTTACCACACGCTTGTCCTCTTTCATCTTTTTCAGCAGATACCGAGCGGTGATTTCGCTATAATCTTCCGCATCGTCGGTAGACTTCGGCTCTCCGTTTTCTATATGGAACGGAGGGAGCCAGTGGAAAGTCTCCTTGTTCCGTTCGGCAGGTTCGTATCCTTTCCCTTTCAGCGTATTGATATGTACCACTATCGGATGTCCGATATCCTTCACCTGCGCGAAAGCCTTTACCAATGCTTCCACATTGTTGCCGTCGTTCACGTACATATAGTCCAGCCCCATTGCCTTGAAGAAATTACACTCGCACCGGCCGTTGCTGTCGCGCAACTCTTTCAGATTCTTGTACAGGCCGCCGTGATTCTCGGCAATAGACATCTGATTGTCGTTGACTACGATAATCATGTTGGTGCCGAGTTCCGCCACATAGTCCAATCCTTCGAATGCTTCGCCGCCGCTTAAAGAACCGTCGCCTATCACGGCAATGATATTCTCATTGCCACAGGTCAGGTCGCGTCCCTTCGCCAAGCCGCTGGCAAGGCTGACGGAGGTGGAAGTATGGCCGATAACAAAGAAGTCGTGCTTGCTTTCCTGGGGTTCGGAATAGCCGGAAACGTTGTCATACTGAGCCGGATAGAGGAAGGCCTCTTTTCGCCCCGTCAACATTTTGTGCGCATAGCTCTGATGCGATACGTCGAATACGATTTTGTCGGTGGGCGAATTGAATACATAATGCAGGGCGATGGTTGCTTCCACCATTCCGAAGTTGGGGCCGAAATGTCCGCCGTGTTCACTCAGCTTTTTCAGGAGCGCCGCTCTGATTTCATCGCTTAATACATGGAGTTCCTCGAACGACAACTTCTTTACGTCTGCCGGAGAATAGATGTTTTCTAAATACATATCAATTTGTTTTTTATGTTTATATCCGTCGTTTTTATACGGTTGCAAAGATACTACCTATTGGGGAGTTAGCTTGTATATGGATTACAGATTATTTTACCTGTATTACAGACTGTGGAAAAAAGATAAATATATGTTAATACAGGACGCATACTACGAACTAATTTTTTTTAGGATATGTTCTCTTCGTGTGGATGAAAATAAAACGTCACATTTAAATTATATTCTATTATGAAAAAGTCTATTATTTTATTAGCTTGTGTCTTGGGTACAGTTTCAGCAAAAGCCCAGACGGTGACCGAAAGTACTAAGTTTACGGATAATTGGTCGGTGGGAATCAATACCGGTGCGGTGACTCCACTTACCCACAGTGCTTTCTTTAAAAGTATGCGTCCTGCTTTCGGAGTAAGATTCTCGAAACAGTTGACCCCTAACTTCGGCTTGGGATTTCAGGGAATGGGGTATGTCAATACCACTCAAAGTAAGACTGCTTTCGACGCTTCCGATGTCAGTGTATTGGCTAAAGTCAATCTGATGAATCTTTTCGGCAGTTATCTTGGTGCTCCCCGCGTCTTTGAGATTGAAGCCGTGACCGGTGTGGGATGGTTGCATTACTACATGAATGGCGACGGAGATATTAACTCCTGGTCTACCCGCTTCGGAATGAACTTCAATTTTAATATGGGCGAAGCCAAAGCATGGACATTAGGTATTAAACCTGCCGTTGTGTACGATATGCAGGGAGATTTCAACCGCGCGAAGAGTCGCTTCAATGCCAACCATGCCGCTTTTGAAATTACTGCCGGACTGACCTATCACTTTGCTACGAGCAACGGAACCTATTACTTCAACAAAGTGAAAGCCTACAATCAGGCGGAAATTGATGATTTGAATTCGTCTATCAATGCACTTCGCGGAGAGGTAGACGCCCGCAACAGCGAATTGAACAACGCTAACCGGCAAATCAACGGATTGCAACAAGAACTGAACGACTGCCGCACCAAAGCGGTTCCGGTGGAAACGGTGACAAAGACTTCACGCATCCCCGAATCAATCGTTACTTTCCGGCAAGGACGTTCCTCTGTCGATGCTTCGCAACTTCCGAATGTGGAACGTGTAGCTTCGTATATGAATAAACATCCGGAGACGAAAGTTCTTATTAAAGGATATGCTTCGCCCGAAGGCAGTGTCGAACTCAACGCCCGACTGGCTGCTGCTCGTGCCGAAGCCGTAAAGACCATCCTGACGAAAAAATACAGAATCGCAGCAAACCGTATTACAGCCGAAGGCCAGGGCGTGGGCGATATGTTTACCGAACCTGACTGGAACCGCGTAAGTATCTGTACGATTGAAGAGTAACTACGGACGAATGTTGTCGATGAAATATATTAATTAACTAAATACCTTGATTATGAAAAAGTTTTTATTATTGATTTTGGTCGCAATGACCGCTTTCGGCGTGAACGCCCAAACAAAAAAAGGTGAGGCCTCTGTCATGGGAAGCCTCGGTTACCAAACGAATTACGAACGATTCGGCTTGCAGGCACAGGGACGCTATGCGATAGCCAACAATCTGAGAATAGCGCCCGACCTTACATTCTTCTTCCCTAAGGACAAAGCAACAGGGCTGGATGTGAACGTCAACTTCCATTATGTATTTAATTTCAGTAGAGACGGACAAGGATTCTCTGTTTATCCGCTTGCGGGAATCGGAATGCAGAACAATTTTTACGGAAAACAGGATGTTGTGGTAGATGGAGTGACTACGAAAGTAGACAGAAGCAATTCCACGAAGTTTGCTTTCAATCTCGGTGGGGGTATAACACTGCCTTTGTCTGAACGCAGTTTCTTGAATGCGGAAGCTAAGTTTATGTTTGCCCAGGAAGATAACGTGGTTATCATGTTGGGTTATGGCTATAAATTCTGATTCTTGTGGTGTGCCGGAAGGTATTTATACAATCCGGCATTCACGATATGATATTTTTTAGATGTACATCTTAACTAACCTGAATTATTAACTAAAAAAAATCGATTATGTTTTATCATGTAAAAGATTTGCAATTTAATGCTCGTGTCTCCCGGCCCGATCCGCGCTTTGCACGTATACTGCTCGAAGCATTCGGCGGAGCCAATGGAGAGTTGACGTCAGCTTTACAGTATTTTGTGCAGGCTTTCAGTTGCCGCAATCCGTTTCCGGACAAGTATGATATGCTGATGGACATCGCTACCGAAGAGTTGGCTCACCTCGAAATAGTGGGAGCTACTATTCAGATGCTTCTCGGTCCTGTAAACGGTGAGATGAAGGATGCTGTCGATACGATGGAAATCCGTAAGTTGATGGATGGTAAGTCCGCTAAAGAAGAGTTTATCCAACAAGCCTTTAGCAACCCGCAGAGTGTAGTAATATCTTGTGGTAGCCCTATGCTGACGGATAGCAACGGCAACCCGTGGTGCGGAAGCTACGTATCTGCCAATGCGGAACTCACGGTAGACCTCCAGACCAATATGGCAAACGAATGTCGTGCCAAGTTAGGATACGAAGGACTGCTGAAGTTCACCGAAGACCCTTCTGTGAGGGAGACGCTGATTTTCCTGATGACGCGTGAAGTAACCCACTTTCAGCAATTTGAAGCGGCACTCAACACTATCCAGCCGAATTTCCCGCCCGGAGTATTGCAGACTTCTCCCAAGTACAGTAACCTTTATTTCGACTTCTCGAAAGGAGAGGATTACCGTGGCCCGTGGAATGAAGGCAAAAGCTCAAGGCTGAAAGAGGAATGGCAGTATATTGAGAACCCTTTGGAAGAAGTGAGAAGAACAAACGGACTCGTAGACCGACAACCGCAAGGAACCGACCGCACGGAAGAACAAGTTGCCCAAAAAGACAAACAGTTGTCCGAAGAGCGCAGCAAGGAAGTACTTTCGGCAACTCCTGAAAAGGATATGAGCTGGTGTGGCTGTCAGAAAACGGAAAAAGGCTGTAAAAAATAGACGGCTGTTTATAATATAGTTTTAACTTTTTAAATTTTTGTGTTATGAATAAGAAAATTGAAAAAAAACAGGAAGCAAAGAGTACCAAGAAGGAAACTCATGCAAAAGAAAGCAAATGTGCAACTTCCGGCAAAAAGTCGGATAAAAAGTAAGGCTTTCGATTTTTGAATCAAGTTCATGATTTTATTTCCGGCGAAAGAAGTTCGGAAACCTTTCGCCGGAATTTTTGATTTTATTTTGTAAACTAACTAATTTGAGAGAATATGAAAATGAGAAAATTTATGTTTGCGACTTTGGTGTTGGCAGGCACAGCATTATTGACTATGACATCTTGCAGGGATAAAAGAACGCAGGACAGGGTTAACAACCGGATTGAAAATGCGAAGGAATCTACAGACAGAGCACTTGATAAGGCTTCTGACAAAATAGAAGCGGGAGCAGATAGTGTGAAAGAAGCTTGGAAAGAAACCAAAGAGCAGGTGAAAGAAGGCGCTGATAAAGCTAAGAAGGAAGTAAATGAAGGCTACGATAATGTGAAAAAGGAAGTGAAAAAGGCACTCGATTGAGCTTTGTTGAACCATGTTTCATATACCGAAAACATTGTGCCGACATTATATTGCCTTCGGAAAGGACAGTAATCATTCTGTCCTTTCATTTATTGGTTTCCAGTTTTTGTAATTCTGATTTGTATTGATTCAGATACCAGCAGTTCCCGTCACATATTTTCTTGGTCAACCTTCCGAAGAGGGAACGGGTCATGCATCTGTTGCCAAACAGTTTGTTGCAACGCAGCCTGTATGCTTCAATGGCCAATGCTCTTTCGGTCATACATCCTTTGGCGTATGCGTCCGCACACATTTTATGTATGTTTTCACATTCGGTTTGGCCTGTAAGAAATAAATTATCGCTATTTTTCATATTCCGGTATTTTTAATGTTTTATATCAAGTAAAACATATTGTGGAATGCAGAGGTTTAGATGGAGCGTTTAATCATTCTTAATATTGTCCATAATGCTGCTAAAATATGGTAAATATAAAATATGTGTTAAAATATTGGCTTAAACAGGAACTAAATGATATCGGAAGGCGTTTTTTAATAAAACGAAGATTTTATTATAACAAAGACTTATAGTAAACTTTTTTGAAACTTATATATAAACCTAAATTCTTTAATTATGAGTGTTATTTGGTATATTATCATTGGTATTGTTGCCGGTTTTCTAGCCGGAAAGATTATGAGAGGCGGAGGTTTCGGCCTTTTGATTAATCTCGTTGTAGGTATTATTGGCGGTCTTTTGGGCGGCTGGGTATTCGGTGTGCTGGGTATCGCTGCGGGCGGTATTTTAGGCAGTCTTATCACTTCGGTTGTGGGTGCTGTGTTGTTATTATGGATTCTGTCTTTGTTTAGAAAACACCCCAGAAACGAAGAACTTTGATTTATTAACTTTTAAAACTTAAACTTCATTATGGAAAGAGGAAAATCTGATTTTCTTATCGGGCTGGGAGTCGGTTCGGTAATTGGTGCACTGGTCTATCGTTTTTGGTGTTCACCTAAAGGAAAGTGTGTGAAAGAAAAAGTAAATCATGCATTTCAGAAAGTGACCGGAGATGGTTCTAACTTGATTGACACGGTAAATGACAAGGTATTGGATGCCGGGACAAAAGTAGCTGACAAAGTAGCCGACGGAACCTTTTATGTTGCCGAAAAGGCGGACGATGTAAGAGAGAAAGTCCACGCTATGGTAGATAAAAATAAAAAATAGTTAGGAGGTGTTGTTTTGCAATGGGAGGATAGTGTAAATGAAAGCTATTCTCCCATTGTACTATTTGCCGGTTGGGAAATAGCAGTGACGACAACTAAAGATATTCTGAACGATTAACCATTAAAACAAATTGATTATGAAAGCTAATAGTTTCAATTTATGGCTTCGGCTGACAGCAAGCTCCATTATTGGTGCGATAGTATATCATTTTTCATCAGGTCGGAAAACCGAAAGACTGAGAAAGATGGCGCGTATGAGAAACCAGCTAAAAGAGAGTGGAAAGAAGGGTGAGATATATACGCTTTCTGCCAATGCGAGAAGATAAATTGGTTGTTTCTCCGTCACCAGTTTCAGATAGATTACAAAACAAAGAGTGCTACTGAAACTGGTGACCAATATTTAAGCCAGCCCTATGTAATGGGCTTGTTCTCTTCACGTATTTCAATGACTTTTGTAGCCACAGCATACTCGTCCGGAAAAATCTTTCCCCCTAATTCATTGGCCCAGGCTTTTGTAAATTCCGCTCCCGTATAAATAATGATGGCCGAGTAATAAATCCATGTGATGAAAATAGCCATAAATGCTGCTGCTCCATACACCGTTTCGATGTTGGCAAATCCGATATAAAAGGATATTCCCCATTGCCCTGTCAATAATAGCACGGTAGTGACAAGTGCTCCTATAAATACATCCTTACTTTTGATTTTAGCATCCGGCAGTATCTTGAATATAAGGGTGAAGATGACGGTAGTTACACCTATATTAATCATCATTCCTATGGTCTTTACCAAAGATTCTGCCACATCCGGATTGTTGGTGATGAATTTGTTGCTTACTTCTGTGATTAGATTGGTGATGGTGAATGTAATCAGCAGCATAAAAGCAAACACAAGGATGATGGAGAAAGACAACAATCTGTTTTGAATATATTTGAGCCAACCTTTCTTCGGTACGGCTTTTATTCCCCAAATAGTGTTCAGTGAACCCTGTATTTCCGCGAAAATCGTGGTGGCTCCGAATATGGTGACACCTATGCTGAGGATTGTGGCAAATGAAAACGAATCGGTTGTTTCGGCATTCTCCATGATTGCCTGGAGCGCGTCGATGACTTTAGACCCGACAACCGGTTCCAACTGGGCATATAACTGATTGGTGAAATCGACATTGAGTAATACTCCGATAGTAATAAGGAGTGAGAGCAAGGGAATGGTTGAGAAAAGAGTTGCGTAAGCCAATGATGCACTCAATCTCATGACGTTGTCGTCAATAAATCCTTGAAACGTATCTTTTATGATTTTGACAGATACGGATAATTTCTTTTTGCTTTGAGTTAAGATTTTCATTTGATGTTTTTCTTTATTCTAACGAACATTGTAATTTATTTGTTCGGCTATGAATGTCAAAAACAGCTTTTCCGGGTTTGCATACCTGCATTATGTGTTAAAAGACAATTGTCGGCAAACCAATATTTGCTTTCTTTTGTTTACCTGTTGAAATGTGATTTTCAAACTATTATTAATGAAATTGTATGTTTATGGTCGGATTTGTAATTTGGGTGGTCGGTTTCGTACTGACCATTAAGGCGGCTCTCGAAATAGGGCGCCTTCATGCTCCCTGGGAAAAGAAACTGTTGGCTATTGTAGTGATTCTTCTTACCAGTTGGGTAGGATTGTTCTTCTATTATTTCTACGGAAGAAGCCGCATGGCGGGTTGGCTGAGTGAATAGATGTTAATTGTTCGGTAGGAATATGAACTAACGCTTCGTGCGATATGTTGTTTAGCATAAATAACGAACTTAATTATGAACTAAAGAGTTAGACAATGGAACACGTAAAGCATTTCTAATGATTTATCGTCAAAACATTACAGTTTAAAAACATTTGATTATGAAAAAATCTATTATTTTAGCAGCTTTAGCATTGGGTACACTTACAGCAAACGCCCAATCGGTAGTGGAAGGAACGAAGTTTGCCGATAACTGGTCGGTTGAGATGAAGGCGGGCGCCATCACTCCGCTTACACACAGTGCATTCTTCAAGAGTATGCGTCCCGGTTTCGGAATCGGGCTTTCCAAACAATTGACTCCCGTTTTCGGATTGGGATTTCAGGGGATGGGATATGTTAACACCACATCCAGTAAAACGGCGTTCGATGCTTCGGATGTCAGCGTGTTGGGTAAGGTCAATTTGATGAACCTGTTTGGCTCCTACTTGGGGCAGCCGCGTGTCTTTGAGATGGAGGCGGTGGCCGGAGTGGGTTGGTTGCATTACTACATGAATGGCGCGGGCGACACTAACTCGTGGTCTACCCGTTTGGGAATGAATTTCAATTTCAATTTGGGCGAGAGCAAGGCTTGGACGCTGGGCATCAAACCCGCCATTGTGTACGATATGCAGGGCGACTTCAACCGGGCGAAGAGTCGCTTCAACGCCAACAACGCCGCTTTTGAAGTGACAGCCGGACTGACTTACCACTTTATGACAAGTAACGGAACGCACCACTTTGCCAAAGTGAAAGCCTACAATCAGGCTGAAATCGATGATTTGAACTCTTCCATCAATGCTCTCCGTTCCGAAGTGAACAACAAGGATGGAGCGTTGAGTTCTGCCAGCCGCCAGATTGACGGATTGCAGAAAGAACTGGAAGAGTGCCGCACAAAGGTTGTTCCTGTGGAGAAGGTAGTCAATACTGCCCGCGTTCCGGAATCTATCGTTACTTTCAGACAAGGCCGTTCGTCGGTAGATGCGTCGCAGTTGCCCAATGTGGAACGTGTAGCTTCTTATATGAAGAAACATCCGGATACAAAGGTGATTATCAAAGGATACGCTTCTCCGGAAGGTAGTGTGGAAGTCAATGCAAGAATAGCTGCCGCACGTGCGGAAGCTGTCAAGACCATCTTGGTCAATAAATACAAAATCAACGCTTCGCGCATCACAGCCGAAGGTCAGGGCGTAGGCGATATGTTTACCGAACCGGACTGGAATCGTGTAAGTATATGTACGATTGAAGATTAATACAGAAGTATAGAAACTGCCAATCGAGGGCTGCTCCGAAAAGAAATGGGGTAGCCCTTTGTGTGATGGTGAAAAAATAATTATTTTTGCAGATGTTGTTCATGCGTTGTTGCGCTTTGAATGGGAAAATATCAACCATAAAATAAAGTATTATGAAAAGAGTTTTCGTGTTTCAAGACTTTAAGTCGCAGAAGTTCTGGAGTATAGATGTACAGGGAACAGACGTTGTCGTTAATTACGGTAAGTTGGGAACTGAAGGGCAGACCCAGGTGAAAAACTACCCGACTGTTGAAGAGGCCGAAAAAGCCGCCAATAAATTCATTGCGGAGAAAACAAAAAAAGGCTATGTAGAAACAGCAGAAGAAACAGCACGCGAAATGAAAGTGGAAGCTAAGAAATATGCTGTGAGTTACAATGAATACGAAAAAGGTGTCCAGCTATTGGATAAGATTCTGAAAGACAAACATCTGCCCGAATATAAGCAAATCACTGTCGGCTGCTGGGGCTACGAAGGCGAAGACTGCTCTGCCTTATTGGAAGGAATACTTGAACATAAAGATAAGTTTGCCCACCTCGAAGGCTTGTTCTGGGGAGATATGGACTGGGAGGAGCAGGAAATCTCCTGGATTGAACAGACAGACCTTAGTCCCCTGCTTGATGTCCTGCCTAAGCTGAAAGACTTGAAGATAAAAGGAACGAATAACCTTCGCTTGGGGCAGACTTCACGTCCGGAGTTGCGTTCGCTGGAGATTATCAGCGGCGGCCTTCCTACGGAAGTGGTGGAAGATATCCTAAAATCCGATTTCCCGAATCTGGAAAAGTTGGTTCTGTATGCCGGTGTGGAAGACTACGGCTTTGAAGGCGATATCGAAATCTTCCGTCCGCTTTTCTCCAAAGTACGTTTCCCGAAACTGACCTATTTGGGTATTGTGAATGCCGAAGAACAGAACGAGGTTGTAAAGATGTTCTTAGAATCGGATATTCTCCCTCAATTGGAGACGATGGATATTTCGGCAGGTGTCCTCAAAGACGAAGGCGCCCGACTCCTGCTGGACAATGTGGACAAGATTGCCCATTTGAAGTTCATCAATATGCGTTACAACTATTTGAGCCAGGAGATGAAGAAGGAATTGCAGGAACTCCCCATGAAGATAGACATTGCCGAAACGGAAGAGGCCGAAGAATACGACGGTGAAATGTGGTATAGCCCGATGATTACCGAGTAGGAGAGCATGGAAATCATCGTTGTCGGCAACTCTTTGTCCAAGCGTATCGAATACTTTGCCGGAGCAGGCAGGAAGTTACAGACGGAAGTCCGCTTTCTGACTTACGAAGAGTTGTTCAGCCGCCTGCCGTTCTTGCGTCAGGCGGTTGTGAAACTGGAACCGTGGGTGAGCAGCGAAACGGATTTTCTGAAATATGCTCGGCTGAATGAAGCATACAAAGCCGCATTGCAACGGCTGGACGAGGCAGTCTTGCCCGATGGTGTGCACTTTCTGAATCCGCCTCATGCATTGTTGCAGGCACTTGATAAAAAGGAGACCAAGCAGATTTTATCGGCAAAGGCCTTGAATGTAACTCCCATATTGGGTACGCCGCGCTTTTGCGACGAACTGCTGCAAGCTCTTGCCGACTGCGGCAGAGGATGTTTCTTGAAACCCCGTTATGGTTCGGGAGCGGGCGGCATCATGGCAATCCGCTACCGGCCGCATCAGCAGAAATGGGTGGTTTATACTACCTTGCAGGAAGCGGACGGTATCATCCGTAATACAAAACGCATTCACCGTCTGACGAAGGAGAAAGATATTCTTCCCCTGGCGGAAGCCGTCATGCATACCGGAGCTGTGCTGGAAGAGTGGATACCTAAGGAGCAGTGGCAGGGAGAGAATTACGACCTTCGGGTGGTATGCGGAGAAGAGGAGGTTCATTATGTGGTAGTGAGATGCAGCAAGGGGAGTATTACCAACCTGCATCTGAACAATAACCCGCGTCGGTGGGAAGAGCTTGCCTTGCCGGAAGAAGTGCGGCAGCGGATTTACCTCTTATGCAGAAAAGCCGTCCGCGCAATGGGTTTGCAGTATGCCGGAGTGGATGTACTGATAGAAAGAGGTACGGATATACCTTATATTATTGAAGTCAACGGCCAGGGCGACCATATTTACCAGGATATGTATGCCGACAATTCGATTTACATCCGACAGATAAAAACGATAAAAGACAAATATGACCATGCAGATAGATGAACTGCCGGCGGGAGAGCAGAATCGATATCCCGATATGGATATGAACCGCGTGGTGGGAACCCATGATATACTTATGCTTTGCTTCGATACGCTGCGTTACGATGTGAGCAAAGCGGAAGAAGCCGCCGGAGGAACACCGGTGCTGAATAGTCACGGCGGTTTGTGGGAGAAAAGACACGCACCGGGAAACTTTACTTACCCCTCTCATTTTGCCATTTTCGCCGGTTTTCTCCCTTCGCCGGCCGAACCCCACTCTTTGCGTAGCCGTAAATGGCTGTTTTTCCCTGTGCAGGCAGGTACGGGACGTATTCCGCCCGAAGGCAGCTATCCGTTTACGGAAGCCACCTTTGTGCAGAGTCTCGCCCGTGCGGGATATGAGACAATCTGCATAGGCGGTGTGAATTTCTTTAGCAAGCGCAATGAATTGGGACGTGTGTTTCCCGGTTATTTTACCAAAAGCTACTGGCTGCCTGCTTTCGGTTGTACGGTGCCCGACAGTGCGGAAAAGCAGATTGATTTCGCATTGGAGAAACTTGCGGATTATCCTGCGGACAAACGCCTGTTCATGTATATCAATTTCTCCGCCATTCATTATCCCAACTGTCACTATGTGAAAGGCAAAACAAAAGACGATAAAGAATCGCACGCAGCTGCATTGCGGTATGTCGACAGCCAGTTGCCTCGTTTGTTTCAGGCTTTCCGGCGACGTTCCGACACGCTGGTTATCGCCCTTTCCGACCACGGAACCTGCTACGGCGAAGACGGCTACGAGTATCACTGCATATCCCACGAAACCGTCTATACGGTTCCTTACAAACATTTTATACTGACGAAACAATGAATCGACCGCTATCTCGATATGTAGACTATATGTATAGTTATCCGCATAAAACGGCATACCGCCCTTTTCCTGCTCCGCTCTCGCTACTTTCCTACTTGAAACAGGTGGAAGGCAGAAAGGCGTCACTCTATTTTCATATTCCTTTTTGCAGCCATAAATGCGGATATTGCAACCTGTTCTCCCTGCAAACCAACCGTACCGAATCCATCGCCGCCTATCTGGACACTCTCTACAGACAGGCGCAGCAGCTTTCACCGCTCACTGCCGGACTGACGTTTGATGGTTTTGCCATCGGCGGCGGCACTCCGTTGTTGCTGACCGTCGCGCAACTGGAACAGTTGATGGTTACTGCCTCCTTGTTCGGCGTACATCCGTCCCGCACCTTTACCTCCGTAGAGACTTCGCCTGAATATGCAGACCGTCCGCGTCTTGATGTCTTGAAGCGGTCGGGGGTGGCTCGTGTGAGTATCGGCATACAGAGTTTTTTGGATGAAGAACTGAAAGCCCTCAAAAGGCGTCCCCGCCAAAATACCATTTATCGGGCTTTGGAAGAGATTCGCCAAATGGATTTTCCTTGTTTCAATATCGACCTGATTTATGGCATTAAGGGGCAGACGGTGGAAAGTTTCCTCTATTCATTGAAAGAGGCACTCCGTTTCCGACCGAGCGAATTGTTTATTTATCCGCTCTACGTGCGTCGAGGCACAGGGATTACCGAACGCGAACCGGACGATGTATGCTTCCGGATGTATCGCGCCGCCTGCGACCTGCTGCAAGCTGAAGGCTTTCTGCAAACCTCCATGCGGCGTTTTGTCCGTCATCGGCCTACCGGTGCGGAAGTGTCGTGTGGTGATGAAGTAATGCTTTCGTGCGGCTCGGGCGGACGCAGCTATTTGGGTGATTTGCACTATGCTACCCGCTACACGGTGTGCCAGCAATGCATTGCCCGCGAGATAGACGACTACGTGGCAACTACCGATTTCACCGTGGCACGCAACGGATTTCTTCTTTCCGCAGGCGAACAACGGCAGCGTTTCATCATCAAAAACCTGTTGTATTACATGGGGCTTGACAAGGCTGAATATCTCCGGCGTTTTGGAGAGTCGGTTGACCGGATTCCGCTGTTCCGCCAACTGGCGGAACGGCAGTGGACGGAAGAGACTCCCGAACGTATCCGGCTGACTCCCGAAGGGTTGGGCTATTCCGATTATATCGGCCAGTTGTTCATCACTCCCGAAATCAGACAACTGATGGAGACCTATACTTATTGAAGGAAAACCGGATGCATTTAAAATGAAATGACAATGGCAGACGAAGGCTCTTTACTTTCCGTGCGGCGCATCTACTATCGGGGCAAACTGAACAGTTGTAACTATACCTGTTCTTATTGTCCCTTTGGCAAGAAATCGCATCGGCCATCTACCGCGCAGGACCGGCAGGCGTGGAACCGCTTTATTACCGCCATCGAACAATGGAAGGGGGAGACCTTGCAACTGTTTGTCATTCCTTACGGCGAAGCACTCATACATCGCTATTACAGAGAGGGAATCGTGCGGCTTGCCGCTTTGCCGCACGTAGCCGGTATTTCCTGCCAGACGAACCTCTCCTTTCTCGCCGACGAGTGGCTGAGCGAGCTTCGTGCGATTCCGGCGTTGCGGGGCAAGATAAGGATTTGGGCAAGTTTTCATCCGGAAATGACCACCGTAGAAAGGTTTGCCGGTCAACTTCATAGGCTCTGCAAGGAGGGAATACAAGTCTGTGCCGGAGCTGTAGGCAACCCTTCGGCAAAGAATGTACTGAATGAGTTGCGGAAGGCTCTTTCTCCGGAAATCTATCTGTTTATTAATGCCATGCAGGGATTGAAATCTCCGTTGAGCGATGAAGATGTCCGTTTTTTCACCCGGTTGGATAATCTTTTCGAATACGATTTGCACAACGCTCCGGCTCAATGGGAGCATTGCGCATCGGGCAGAACCTCCTGTTTCATCGACTGGAAAGGGAATATCTTTGCCTGTCCTCGAAGCAAGGTGAAGATAGGTAATCTTTATCGGAATCAAACGTTGGATACCTCACTTCCTTGCCGGCGAAAAGTATGCGACTGCTACATTGCATTCAGCAATCTGACCAATCATCCTTTGCGCCGTGTAATGGGCGAAGGCGCTTTTTGGCGGATACCGGACAGGCCTTTGATTACTGCCGTGTTTTTTGATGTGGACGGAACTTTGACCGATACACAGGGAAGAGTCCCCGAAAGTTATGCCGATACCTTGCGATATATGGCGGAGTCCGTTCCGTTATATTTAGCCACCTCTTTATCCGTGGAGCAGGCACGGAGAAAATTGGGGAAGGCTCTTTTCGGCCTATTTAAAGGTGGGGTGTTTGCCGACGGCGGTCTGTTGCTCTACGGCAACGGGCAGCACTTGTGTCTGCCGGTTGAATTGCCGTCGGACATAAACGAAGAATCCGTAAGGATAACGGCTCATAGCTATCAAGGCCAAATCTATAAGTATAGCATATTGATTCGTGACAAAGAGCGGAGGGAAGAGTGCCTTTCCCGTTTTGAGGAGAATTCCTGTCGGATATTTTATAGACCACCCCTTATTGCGGTGACACACCGGCAAGCCGGCAAAAAGAGAGGGGTACTCCAAATCTGTGAAAAGTTGTCCCTTCCTCTCGGACAGGTTTTGGTGGTAGGCAATTCGCTGCACGATTGTGAGATGATGGCTGCGGTGCACCATTCTTGTGCCGTAGTCAACTCCGAACCGCTTTTGAAAGAACGTGCCCGTTATACGCTGAATCCCGACCGTCTGCCCGCTTTCTTCCGTTTCCGGAAATAGGCTTTATTGTTGAGGCTGTGCCTCATCCTTTTTTCAGTTTGTTGGAAGATTCTCTATCGGTTTTTGTTTGCCGTTACCTGCGTGTTGAGAGATGTTTCATCAGGTATTTTTATTTCGTTCCACTATAGTTTCCCGTTCGTTCCACTATAGTGTTCCGCAAGGGAAACTATAGTGTTCTTTGCGTTACACTATAGTGGAACGCAAAAAAGAGTAGGAAAAGGGATAATCTTGGTTAATGCATTTGATAATCTTGCTACTCTGAATGTTTTTACTTACCTTTGTATTTGTCAATACATTATCGACAAAAGTAAAATGTTATGTTTGATTATAAAGAAATAGAACGGACAATCAAAGATAACCATCTTCCGTTTCAGAAAATAGGGGATGTTGATAAAGGGATTTTAATACAAAGGTTGTATGACACATTTGTAATTGGAAATCCTCGTGCATTATGGTTGAGTTTTAAATATGTGCCATATAGTATAGATTGTAACATGGAAGATCCTTATTTTCATCTATTGGATATAATTGACAAAAATATGGTTCTCTATTTCTTTATTGATTATTGGAACCGGGATTTCGTCGTTTATAAAGCAAGAATGTCTGATATACATAGATTTATCGGCGACATGGAACTATATGGTATAACAGACCATGATGATTTGCTTTATATTGACGTGAGGAAAAATGAAATGAAAGTTGATAACGAAGCGTGATAACGCTTACAGCGTTCCCCGCTTAGCCATTAGAGTTTTATGAATAACAATTCCAAACATCAGGTCATCCGTTTCGACTGGGCGATGAAGCGCCTGCTCAGAAACAAGGCAAACTTCAGTGTGCTCGAAGGTCTGCTTACTACATTGTTAGGTGAGAAAATCACTATCCAGCGACTCCTCGAAAGCGAAAGTAATCAGGAAGATGAGTATGACAAGTATAACCGTGTCGATATGCTTGCCGAGAACTCCAAAGGTGAATTGGTGTTGATAGAGGTGCAGAATAATAATGAGTATGCCTACTTCCAGCGTATGTTGTTCGGTACGTCCAAGTTGGTGACCGAGTATATCAACCGGGGAGAAGGATATGACAAGGTACGCAAGGTATATAGCGTCAATATAGTCTACTTCTCGCTGGGACATGGGGCGGACTTCGTTTATCACGGAAAGACGGAGTTCCGAGGAATCCACACCAACGACCTGCTCGAACTTACTCCATTTCAGAAACAGACGTTCAAGGTGGATGCGGTAAGCCAGCTATATCCCGAATACTATATACTGAAGGTAAACGGTTTCAATCAGGTGGCCAAAAGTCCGTTGGAAGAGTGGATTTACTACCTCAATACCGGAGAGATACCTTCTACTGTAACTGCTCCCGGTCTTGAAGAGGCCCGCGAAAGACTGAAACTGGATACAATGACCAAAGATGAATTGGCAGCTTACTATCGCCACTTGGACAATATCGTAATTCTTCGTGACAATATCAATACCGAACGCGAAGAAGGCAGGGCGGAAGGACTCGAAGAGGGTAGAGCGAAAGGACTTGAAGAGGGATTAAATAAAGGTGAAAGAAGAAAAGCCCTGGAAGTTGCCCGTTATTTGAAATCATCCGGCACTTCAATCGATTTGATTATCGGAGCAACCGGATTGACAGAAGAAGAAATAGAGTGCTTATAATGTCAGGCGGTTTTTATATTTTTATTGTAATTGTGTCAACGCCTTGATAACCGCCGAGATGGCGGGCATTCGAACGCTTCGATGTTGCTGCACTCTTTGACGGCCGATTCTCCGGCACGGATAACCACATTCTCCAGCCGTAGGCCGTGAGATTCGAACAAGGGACGTTCGCCCCCGAATTCAGTATCTTTAATAAGTTTCATTTGAAATGTTGTTTTGGTTATTGTTGATTTCAACAGTTACGTTCGCATAGTCCCTTCCGGAAGCAGAAGCATCGGAGCGGCTTCTACTTCCGGTTTGCGATTTATTTCAAGTATTCTTTGAAGAATTCCTCCATTTTATCAAACGGAATGATATCCGTCCGGTCATACAAATCCGTATGCACCGCTCCGGGAATAATCATCAGCTCCTTGTTGCCGCCTTTCAAATTCTTGAAGGCATCCTCGCTGAAATAACGGGAGTGGGCTTTCTCGCCGTGAATGAGCAGTACGGCATGACGGATTTCATCGGCATACCCAAGTATGGGAGCGTTGACGAAAGCAAGTGACGAGGTTTTGTTCCAGCCTATACCAGAGTTGATGGAACGGGGATGATAACCTCGTTTGCTCTTGTAGTAGTCATAATAGTCCTTCATGAATTGCGGTGCGTTTTCGGCAGGCTTCGGATTCATCGCGGTACGGGGATAAATTCCAGTACGATAGTCTTCCGTGCGCTGGGCGTTGAACTCCTGACGCATTTTATAACGTGCATCTGCATTATCGGCGTTATCGAAATAACCGTTTGCCGTGGCACGGCTGATGTCGTACATGGTGGAAGCTACCGTTGCCTTGATGCGTGTGTCGTTGGCTGCCGCGTTGATGGCAAAACCTCCCCATCCACAGATACCGATGATTCCGATACGCCCGGCATCCACATCCGGGCGCGTGGCAAGATAATCCACTGCCGCCGAAAAATCTTCGGTATTGATGTCCGGCGAAGCCACACTGCGCGGTTGTCCGCCACTCTCGCCTGTGAACGAGGGGTCGAAAGCAAGAGTGAGGAAACCTCGTTCGGCAAGCGTTTGGGCATACAGTCCTGACGCCTGTTCCTTCACCGCACCGAACGGGCCGCTAACGGCAATAGCCGGAAGTTTTCCTTCGAAGGTTGTTTTCGGTACATACAGGTCGGCAGCGATCGTGAGGCCGTAACGGTTGACAAAGGTTACTTTGCTGTGGTTTACTTTGTCGCTCTTCGGGAACGTCTTGTCCCATTCCTGCGTCAGATTCAACTGTTCCATCTTCCTGCTGTTTTGAGTGTTTTGTGCCGGGTTTTCCGTCAGACCGAGAAGAAAGAGGAAAACGGCCGTTAAAAAAATAGTCTGTTTCATAACCGATGTGATTTTAATGATTATTGTTTCTTATTTTCTTTCACACCGCAAAATTACACTGGATGGCAGAGGGGCTTGGTAGATGAATTACGGATTGTATAACCTCAATTACTTAAGTTCCGGAAAGAATGGCCTAAATCTGTAGTCAAGGTTATATTATCAGTAATTGAGGTTATTGGATTATCCGTATAATCTTCTAATTTTGTGCGATGAAGAAAATAAGAACATATACAATATATGGATAAGATAATTAACTTGGACAATGTAGGCCGGTATGACCAGTTGTTTGGCCTTGAAACGCTGCATCCGTTCGTCAGTGTGGTCAATCTCAATGAGGCGACCCGCGCGGTGGATACCATACGCCTGAATTATGGCGTATACGCCTTGTTTTTGAAATTGGAAAAAGCGTGTGACATTAAGTACGGTCGCCAGAAGTACGATTACGAAGAAGGGGCCATTGTATGTTTCGCTCCCGGACAGACAGCAGAGACGACACCGACCGTAGGACGCATACAGTCCAATGTCTACGGCATCATCTTCCATCCCGACCTGCTTCGCGGCACGCCATTGAATAAAACAATAAAGGACTACACGTTTTTCTCGTATGAAGTCAATGAAGCGCTGCACGTATCCGAGGAAGAGCAGACCATTATATTGGATTGTCTGAAAATCATCCGGAAAGAACTGGAACATGACATAGACAAACACAGCAAAATACTGATTGCCACATATATTGAGTTATTGCTCAATTACTGTATGCGTTTCTACGAACGCCAGTTTATCACGCGCAGCAAAAGCAACCGGGATGTGCTGACCCGTTTCGAACATCTGCTGGACGAATATTTCGGAGGGGATGCCGCCGAGCGTGACGGGCTGCCTTCCGTGAAATATTTTGCCGACAAATTATGTCTTTCGCCCAATTATTTCGGAGATATGTTCAAGAAAGAGACCGGTAAGACTCCGCAGGAATATATCCAGGAGAAAGTAATCGAAATAGCAAAGGATCGCATATCCGGCACTCAGGCTTACGGTAAGCCGGATAGCTTACTCGTTGGGATTCCAATATCCGCAACACCTGTGCCGTCTGTTCAAGAAACGGGAGGGATGCACACCGAATGAATATCGTGCAAAGATGATTGGCTGAAAAGGCAGATGAAGGAGGAGATGAGAGAAACGTTATACATCAAGAGTGTGTGCGAATGCAACCGTCATTTGGGATGCAAAACACTGCATCCCCAAGTAAGTATCATCAATCTGGAATATCCGGATTTGGAGCAAGGCGCCGTGAAATTCGAGTTTTATGCCGTACTGCTCATTTGAGGAATGTGCTGACGGCTGTTGTTGCTGCGGCCGTAAGTATTACGACTACTCCAATGCTACAATGATATTTCTTAAACCCGGAGAAATTTTTCGTATGAGTGAAGCAGGTGTGTTACCGGATAAGGGATGGCTGTTGGCGTTTCATCCAGATTTGTTGTATCGCACTTCGCTGAAAAATCATATTAAGAACTACACATTCTTTTCCTACAACAAAGAAGAGGCTTTGCATTTGTCACAACGGGAGACTTCCACCGTTATATGTTGCCTTGAAAATATTGAAGAGGAGTTGCATCACTCCATCGACACGCATACCGCAACTATTCTCGCGCGGCATATCGAACTATGCTGGACTATTGCAGCCGTTTCTACGAGCGACAGTTTATCACACGCGAGAATAAGAATAAAACGGTACTCGAAGAACTGGAAAACCTGTTTAATAACTACATTGATTCGGGTCGGTTACGCAACGCACTATTGCCGACATCGGAATATTGCGCCGCAGTGCTGGGACTTTCGGTTCCTTATTTCAACGATTTACTGAAATTCGAGACCGGTAAGAATTTGAATGAATATTTTCAATTGAAACGACTTGAAGTAGCTAAAAGAATGTTACTTAAAACGGAAAATGCCCCTGCTGTCGTTGCGCGACAATTGGGGTATACCAATGTACAGTATTTCAGTTTGCTATTCAAGAAAATTATGGGTATTGCACCTAATATGAATACAGGTGTTCGTTGAATTAGAATAATATTTATTCATTAACTCGGATTTGTTTTCGGTTTTACTGTTTGATTGTGTTTCCATATCGGTAGTTCAATAGATAGGTTGGTATCAACTGTTTTGCTCCGTTGTCATTGGTAGGAGAACTATATAAAAAAGTCCCAAAGTATTATACTTCAGGACTTTTGTATTTAATCTTATATATAAAAAAGCGGTGCGTACGGGACTCGAACCCGTGACCCCATGCGTGACAGGCATGTATTC
>NZ_CAJULN010000040.1 GCF_910586915.1 uncultured Bacteroides sp. | reverse complement strand
TAATATATGATTATCAATGATTTGCAATTTTATGATATTTTCTGAAAGCGTAGGTTCGGGAGCCTGTCTCTCCGCGAATAACAGCAGCTATAAAGTTGCTTTTCTTTTTGAAAAAGGAGAGGTGCTCGAGTGGTTGAAGAGGCACGCCTGGAAAGCGTGTATACCCCTAAAGGGTATCACGAGTTCGAATCTCGTTCTCTCCGCATTGAATCATCTTTTTTAATGCTAAATAAAACCGTCTGTTTTGACCTTCAAAGCAGACGGTTTTTGAGCAATATATCGGACTCACATTAAAGATGCTCTGCAAGAACTATCCATTCGTTGCAGAGCATTTTCTTAATCAGCCAACGGTGCGTACTTATTTCCGTTTCACCTTGACAATATCATAATTCAAATCTCCCACTGCCTCCTGCAAACTGTCGTTCACCAGCCGGAGTGTAGTATCGTTTACAATCATGAAATACATCGGTATGTCATTGTTGTCGTTCGGAATCAGTTTGACGGCGGTAACAGGTTTTTTGTTCACCACTTTGCATACGGTTTTCTGTTTGCCTTTGGAGGTAAAGGTCTGGTTGTTGCCCTGGCTGTCCGCGTCGAGATAAGTCATGTCCAGCGTATAGGTGGTGTCTATGCCGTCGGTTGCTGCGTTCAGTGTAAGGACATAATCGATGCCTGGTCCGTCGGCGGCGGGGAGAGTGCCTGCATAAACTTCGGTTACTTCGGTGGCCGGAGCCACTGCCACGGTAAGGTCGTCTGTTGCTGTGTCGGTTACTCTGTTGGCTTTTGATTGGCAGGATGCCAAAGCAGCTACGACGGCTGCTAACATAATTACTTTTTTCATTGTTAAGTGCTTTAAATTAATATAATAGGGTGAGCTGTCGCTCGTTTTATCTCTTTTATTCCTCGTCGTCATCGTTTCCCCGGGTCACTAACAGCTTGTCCACTCGTCCGCGATCCATATCCATCACCTCGAACTGGAGGTCTTTGTAGGTGAATATGTCTCCGGCTTTCGGGATGCGGGCTATCAGAAACATGGCGAGTCCGCCTAAGGTGGTGAAGTCTTCCGATTCCAGGTCTTCGTATGTCAGGATGCCCATCTCTTCCATGAAGTCGTCGATGTTCATCGAAGCCTCTACTAACAGGGAGCCGTCTTGGCGGGTGACGATTTCTTCCTCCTCCGTGTCGTCCTCCTCGAGGATGTCGCCGAAGATGCTTTCGGTCAGGTCGTGGAGCGTGATGATGCCTTCCGTGCTGCCATACTCGTTAACAACAACTCCGAACTTGTTTTTGTTCTTCTTGAACAGCTCCAGAACTTTATTGGCGTACAGACTCTCCGGAATGAAGAGTGGAGGACGGGCTATCTCGCGCAGGCTGAACGGGCGTTGGCTGCCCACCGTCAGGATGATGTCTTTGACGGAGACTACGCCGATTATCTCATCTTTCCGTTCGTCTACCAACAGGTATTTGCTGTAGTGCTCTTCCTCTATGGTCTGCATCACTTTCTCGCGCGTGTCATCCGGATGGAGTACGATGATGTCGCGGCGGTGAGTCATCAGTTCGTTGGCGCGCTTGTCCGAGAAGCGGAACACGTCGCGTATCATTTCTGTCTCTTCCTTGTCAATCACGCCCTGTTCCGAACTTTGGTGGATAATCATTTTTATCTCTTCCTGCGTCATGGGCCGCTCTTCGTTTTTCAGGCCGATAAGCCGGTTCAACAGTCGGGTGGAGATGCTGAGCAACCACACGAAAGGGTAGGAGATTTTGGTCAGCAGAATCATAATGGGGCTGAAGAGGATGGCGTATCTTTCGGGATTGCTCAGGGCAATGGACTTGGGAACCAACTCTCCGATGATAAGGGAAAGGTAGGTGATGACTGCCACGGTGGTCACCATCGCCAGGTTGCTTGCATAGGCTTCGGCTCCGGGAATGAGCGAGAACAACGGTACAAGGTCGTCGGCAATGGCAACTCCGCCATAGGCTCCGGAGACGATGCCGATAAGGGTAATACCGATTTGGATGGTAGACAGGAACTTTTCGGGTTCTTCCAATTGTCTTAGTACTCCGCGTGCCGATTTGTTGCCTTTGGCGACAAGAGTTTCGAGCCGTGCTTTGCTGGAGGATACCAGCGCAATTTCGTACATGGCAAAGATGCCATTCAGTACGAGTAGGAAAATGATAATAAGAAATTCCATAAATGGATTCAAATGATGATTGTTTTGAGTTATACAAAATGGAGAATGTTTCCATTCTCTATATATATTAATGAATATTGGGTAAAATTGTTTGCTGTGTGGGCGAAGTTTTTTCTGTTGGCGGCAAATAGGGAGTTATCTATCGAGGGTCGACGTCGCGTCCTATAAACAGTCTGGCACGGAACTGCGTGCAATTCCGTGCCTGAAAAGAGTGTGGTAAAAAAAGTATTTCTTTTGTCTCTTATTTCTTTGCGTAGCTGTCTGCTTTGGCTTGCGTACGTTTGATACGCTTTTCCGTGTCGGGATGTGAAGAGAACATTCTTTGTGCGTAAGATGATTTGGGTGCATCTTTGGCAAGCTCAGCAAGTTTGGTCAACGATTTTGCCATAGCATAGGGGTCGATGCCGTGTTTCACACAGAATTCAACGCCATAGTCGTCGGCTTCGTTTTCCTGTTTTTGTGAGAACTGTGCGCCGGCGAGTGCTTCTGCCAATGCTCCCAATTCGGAGTCGGTCAGTTTGGCAACTTTGTCGCTGGCTGCACCTGCCGCATTCTTCACTGCCGAACGGAGGTAAGCGTTCTTCATGGCGTCTTTGGAGTCGGTGTGAACCACGTGTCCGATTTCGTGGCCAATCACAGCCATTACTTCATCATCGGTCATGATGTCCATCAGTCCGGCGCAGATACGCACGCTGCCGTCGCCGCAAGCAAAGGCGTTGACGTCTATCACTTCATATACGCCGAAGTTCAGTTTTAGTCCGTCCACTTCCTTGATGTTTCCGATCAGCTTCTCCAGACGTTTGCCATACTCGGTGTCAGGTTTTGTCAGTGGGTTGTGTGTATCCATCCAAGCCATGTATTCTTTACTCATGTTGGCTATATCGGCGTCGGACAAGGTTACTGCCGATACTACGTCCTTACCAGCTTGCAGGGCTTTTCCTAAATTGATTTTCTTTCCGAACTGTGCGGAAGCTGTCGTTCCCATACTTAGCAATGCTAAGGCAATCATTACAATTTGCTTTTTCATACTTTTTTAATTAAATATAAATTAATGTTCGAATCAGATTCTCACTGTAGAGAGCAGGGACCCGCTCGTTGTATTTAGTGCCGCGAAATTACGAAAAAAGCATTAAATAGTGATAGAATTGGTGAATAAAATGGGAGAGATTGCCTATATTTGTAGGTGAATATGAAAATAGATTGCGTATGAAGACTGTCAGACTGATTACCTGCAATGACGCGATGCAGGCACATATCGTGCAAGGAGCGTTGGAGAATGAAGGTATTGCATCTATGTTGCATAACGAGCACTTTTCTACCCTGTACCGAGGGTGTATAAGCAACATTTCCGGAGTAGACGTATGGGTGGCGGAAGAAGAGTACGACAAGGCGGTGCAGGTGTTGAAAGAGAATCAGAGTTGGCCCGAAGAACTGCTGCTTTGTCCGCATTGCGGCTCGTCGGATATCCGCTTCCTGCTGAAAAAGGGAAAGCGGTGGCGTGCGATAGGTGCGGCAATCCTGTCGATGCTGACAGCTACGCCTCCGGGAAATAATCATTGGGAGTATGCCTGCCGACAATGCGGCAAGACGTTCGAGACGCCTGTTTCCCGGTTTCCGTCGCCGGAAGGGAAGGAAGAATGACTTATCTATATATACAAATGAATAAGAGAAATTTTTTGTTGACTATTTTGGCGCTGCTCTTAGTTGCGCCTGTTTGGGCTGCTAAGGTAGATACGCTGTGGGTTGAAAGTCCTACCATGAATAAAGAGGTGCAGGTGTTGGTAGTGGTGCCGGATGCGGCGTTGGGAAAGAAGGCGGTGTCTTGTCCCGTCCTTTATCTGTTGCACGGCCACGGCGGGAATGCGATGACGTGGATTGGAGTCAAACCGAACCTGCCGCAGATAGCGGATGAAAAGGGAATTATCTTTGTCTGTCCCGACGGGAAGAATAGCTGGTACTGGGATAGTCCGAAGAACCCGTCGTACCGATACGAGACTTTCGTATCCTCGGAATTGGTGAAGTATATCGACGGACACTACAAGACGATTGCCGACCGCAAAGGACGTGCCATCACCGGATTGAGCATGGGCGGACACGGAGCGATGTGGAATGCCATCCGTCATAAGGATACGTTTGGCGCAAGCGGAAGTACGAGCGGAGGAATGGACATACGCCCGTTTCCGTTGAATTGGGATATGGCAAAGCAATTGGGCGAGTTTGCAAGAAATAAAAAAGTATGGGACGAACATACGGTCATCAATCAGATTGACAGGATAGAGAACGGCGAACTGGCCATTATTATCGACTGCGGCGAGGCTGACTTCTTCCTGAACGTGAACAAAGATTTGCACAACCGCCTGTTGGCAAGGAAGATTGACCACGACTTTATTACGCGTCCTGGCGCCCATAACGGAAAGTACTGGAGCAATTCGATTGATTATCAGATTTTGTTCTTCGACAAATTTTTCAGGAAATAAAGCTCCGTCCCCATCTTTTATTACTTGATTCGTAGTCCGCTTCCAGCCGCAAACCGTCGGCTGGCGGGACTACTTACACTCTTCTCTATGCGGAACGAGGCCTTTGCCTTGCTTTCCACACTCTCTTCTTGCTTCGGCGGATAGGTGCCTTCAATTACTCCGAGGGCTATTTTCAGCAGTCTTTCATTGCGGTCGCCGAAGGGAAGGAACTCGCTGTAGTCGGTTGTCCCGTCAATGGTCGTCTCGCTCACCTTAAGCTGATTACCGGGAACGATGGAACCCCAATTCTCGTGAGTAGAGTTATAAACCGTACATACGACCGGATTGACCGACCATTGCAGTTCTTCGTTGACAAACTGTTCCGTGGCAACACTCTGTCCTTTGGTGGCGCCGCCGATAGCTATCACCGGATAACTCTCTTCCAGATAAAGGCTTCTGATAAGCATCTCCGGTGCTCCGGCTGTAGTGGCGCTGGTGAGTACGAAGAGCCCGTATTGGTCCAGGTTGACACCTGTTTTCAGTACTTCGGGGTCGAAGTTGACGGCTGCATCCTTCTCTCTGTTCTTGTCGTTGTATTCCAGGTAAGCCATCGGCTGGTTCAGTCGTGAGCGTGAGGTCAGTATGGTTCCCAATAGTTGGACGCAATCCATCGAGCCGCCGGCGTTGTAGCGCAGGTCGAGTACGACGTAGTTGACGCCTGCTGCCTGAAAGTCGGTCGAAACCTTGCGCAGTTCGTTGTTGTATTTCTCCGGGTCGGCTTTGGTTCCGGCGGTGAAGCTGTTGTACATCAGGTAGCCGACTTTGGTTCCGTCGCTTAGAGTCAGCACTTCGCTCTTGTGTACCGGGTTGTCTTCTACGGCTTGTGCCACAGGCAAGTTCAGTGTCCTGCCGTCGGGCACTACCTTATATATAGAGAGCGGCTCTTCGCTTTCCGCTCCCTCTTCAGGTTCTACGGCGACCTCTTTCCATATTCCCGTTGTCAGTTTCCGTGCTTCGGTTCCTTGCAGCAGTTGAGTCTCGTACTTCTTGCTGATGTACGAAGTATCTACCTTCATAATCCAGTCGCCGCGTACCAATCCGGCTTGTGCTGCCGGCGAACCGGGAATCACGTATGTAATCAGTGCATGGTAAGCCGTGTCGTTATCGGTGCTCCGAACCAGTGAGTAGTCGAAGCCGTAGGTAGGCAACGGTGTCTCCATTACGGAGTCGGCAAATGAGTAACTGTCGTTTTTCGATTTTACTTTGGATAAGAATTCGTCAGGCTTCTGAAACAGGTTCATGTCCTTATAAGGGGGAAGCTCTTGATACCACAGATAGTTCTGCTGCATGATGTCGTACATCCATGTGTCCAATGCAGTCATGTGGGCATACTCCGGCCAACGGTCGACACCGCAGGAGATAAAACTGCCGATACATACAAAAAGCAGAGCAGGTAGAAGGATTGTCTTTCTTAACTTCTTCATTCTAAAAAGCATTTAGAGTGCAAATGTAGGAAATACTTTGTTTATCTGCCACATTTCATGGTATAAAAATACCTGCAAGGGGAGAGGTCTGACAGGATGAAAAAAACTCCGCCACAAATCTACTATTTGCAGCGGAGTGATGAAAGCCCCTTGCTTCCGACCTACCAGGAGCGTCCTTTAAAGATATTAGACTGTTCGAGCGGAACGATATTCCCGTTCAGCGTCAGGTTATTGCTGTTGAAATTGGGGCTGATGGTAACCGAAGCACTGTTGCTTCCGTTGCTCATGGTAATAAATACCTGGGCAGAGATGCCGATGCCTTGAACGCTGAATGAACACTTCACATTACCCTTCTTGTCGACATCCATTTTCATATCCGAAGAGTTGCCGTCTACCGTGACGCCGCCGATTCCGTTAGGGCCGGGGTAGGGAGTATTGAAGGCAGTCTGTACCGTGGCCTTGTTGCCGTTCATCAGGACGAAGTTGGTGTTTGATGTGACAAAAGCAGTCATACCGTTGCGGAAGATAACCTGATTGGCTTCCAGCACAAACTCTCTGTTCTTCAACGCCTGTACGGCTTGCTGGTAAGAGGCCATATCCTGTACTTGTTCTTCGGCGCGGAACTTGGCTCTCTCCGCATCTCTTTGGGCTTTTCGGTCGCTGCGGCGTGTGGCTGCGTTACTCTCCTGTGCATACATCATCGTGCTTGCACTGATTAATACGAATGCTACGAATGCAATAAATTTTCTCATAACTTTTTTTGTTTAGGTTTAATACGTTGTCCGTTTATAAAAAAGAACAATGCGTATGAGAGATTGTTCACCGATGGCGTGCAATTCCGATGCAAAGCGTGAGTGTCATATCAACTTTAAATCTTTTCCTATCCGACAGGCTTCAATGGAGTTCTTCACCTGCAACTTGCCCAAAATCTCTTGCCGGTGCCGGCTCACCGTATTTATGCTGATGGAGAGCGTTGCAGCAATTTCTTTACTTGTCAGGCCTTTATTTATGAGATTCAACACCTGTTTCTCTCTGACGGACAGTATCCTTGTGTTGTTCTGCTTCTCCAATTCCATTGTTTGGCCATTGGCAGAATTGATAATCAGACATTTGGCGGGAATGTCAAACAGTAAAGGACTATAAAGACATAAAGCCAGCCACAGAGAGTCGTTGGAGGGAGAAGAGACATAAAATATCCGGTGCAATACGGACAGATAACTGTTCGTGCCGCTTTTCATACGGAGTGTACTCGTCAAGTAATAGTCGGCACGTCTCTTTTTAGGCTGACGTTTGACAAAGTGGAAAAAACAAAGCTCTTGTAAGTGCTTGCCCGCCAAATCGTCGGGATGAATCAGCCTGAAGATTTCCTCTTCCCAAATAGAGGACACCTTGTCTTCCTTCCCGTATTTGTCTATTCCTAACATTTGTGCGAAACTGCCGTAATAAATGTAACTTGCATTGGAATGCAGGTCGCTTAATACGGCAATGACATTTTCCATCCGTGCATAGTTGCACGCTACGTCTTTATATCTGTTCAGCATTTCCGTATGCGGCTGTGCTTCCGGAAAGTTTTGCGCGAGAAATTCCTTGTTGAGTATCTTTTGGGTGTCCATCTGTAAGCAATAAAATGGTTATTTATAATCATTGTACAGTATATGGCAAGGCTTTACCTTTGCAAAGGTAAACAAAAGAACCGGTAATTTGCGGCAAGCGAAAAGGAAAAGTGCCGTCAAGGCACATACCATACGCGAAATATAATATTCACATAAAAACGGATGAAAATGAAAAAGTTATTGCTAAGCGCACTGATGAGTGCCGCTTCCTTTGCCTGTATGGCGCAATCGTTGGAAAAGATGCAGTGGTTCAATGAGCCGGAACAATGGAACATCAAGAACAACTCGCTTTCGATGAATGTCACTCCTCAAACCGATTACTGGCGCATATCCCATTACGGGTTTACCGTGGATGATGCTCCGTTTCTATATACGTTGCGTGGTGGGGAGTTTGAAGTCAAGGTGAAAATATCCGGCGACTACAAGGCGCGTTTCGACCAGTCGGGACTGATGTTGCGAATCGACCACGAGAATTATATCAAAGCAGGGATTGAATTTGTGGATGGTAAATACAACCTCAGCACCGTTGTGACCCATCACACGAGCGACTGGAGTATCATACCTTTGGAGAACCCCGTACCGTTTGTATGGATAAAGGCAGTGCGCCGATTGGATGCAGTAGAAATCTTCTACTCTTTCGACGACAAACAGTATACGATGATGCGCAATGCCTGGCTGCAAGACAATCATCCTGTCATGGTTGGAATGATGGGAGCCTGTCCCGATGGCGACGGTTTCAAGGCCAAGTTTGAGAACTTCTCAATCAAGCATTTGCCTGATTTGCGCAGGGTACAGTGGTTGAAGAAAAACAGTGCGGAGGAGTAAACTCTTGTAGGTTTTGAAAGCCATTGCGTAAACTGATTCGAGTATAACGGGCGAACTTATCAGCCAAATCCGGTATATATCCTCATCACCACTATATGAAACGGAAGTTCCCATTGCTTGAAACGGGAGTTTCAATTAACTGAAACTTTAGTTTCCATGCGGTTGGAACTATCGTTTCTTCCTATTGAAACTGTCGTTTCATATGGGTTGAAACTTTAGTTTCATGCAGAGGAAACAAAATTGAAACTCCATGAAGACGGCTTTTGAAGACCATATCCCTTTGCAACGATACCGGTAGCGGATGGCTATTCAATGAAGAAAGTCGTGGAGACCGTATTGCCTTCTCTGTCTACTGCCGTCAAGTGATGTCGGCCGGGAGCGGGTTGCAGGGAAATCTTGTGGAAATCCTCCGTTTGCGTCAGATAGGTGTCGTCGAGATGCCAGAATACGGTTGCATGAGGGGCGGTATGTGCCAATTCGACGGTTAGGAATCCCTTGCTGCCGTCCAATTGCTTCGTCAGCCGGATGCGGGCGTTGGCGGAGGGATAGATGAATTGCATGGGTTGGAAAGCGTCTTCCCCGCAACCCGCCTTGAAGGGCGGGAGAGGGGTATATTCCGGATGATGCTGCTTGTAGTACCATTCCCATACGGGCGGGAGGGTGAACCACGGCTTCTGGAAAGTCGGTTCCGTGTTGGCGCAGTTCTCATAGACACGGTGCCGTTCGTCGGCCGACAGGGTGATAAGGTGATGATACGGGCAAGCGTCGGTGTGCAGTCCGGCAGGCAGGATAAGGACGCTGTCCGTTTCCTCGCAGAAGCGTCCCTTCAGATGTCCCGACTGGCGGCACACTTCGGTCTCTACGAAAACACCCGTCGGCCGTTCAAACCAGGCAGAGGCGGGCAGGTAATTGAAGATGTCGAATAGTACGGGGCCTGCCGTCTGTGCGCCGACCAGTCCGGGCTTTCCCTCGCCGGTTGCATTCCCCACCCATACGCCGACCGCGTAACGGGGAGTGACACCCACTGCCCAAGCGTCGCGGAATCCGTAGCTCGTTCCTGTTTTCCAAGCGACGGTCTGCATGGAGGGGATGGATTTCCAGTCGATTTCTTCGGGGCGGTTCACCTCCTTCAGCGCATGGAGTGTTTGCCATGCAGCTCCCTTGTCCCAAGCGTAGGCAGGCGGGGAGGTCTCCTTTTCTTTCGTTTCGTGCTCCGCTTCTGCCATCCGGGCTTCCTGCTCGTTGAGGCGGCTCGAAGGCAGGTCGGGGAGGAGTGCCCGTGCCATTTGGGCGTAGGCGTTGGTCACGTCCCATAAGGTAGCTTCCGCTCCTCCGAGAATCAGTGACAATCCGTAATGGGACGAAGGACGGGTGACGGTCTTGAATCCGGTTTGCCGGAGAAAGCGGTGAAACTTGGGAACGCCGTATCTTTGCAGCATCGTCACCGCAGGGATGTTCAGCGAACGGGCAAGTGCTTCCGAAGCCGGAACGGCTCCTTCGTATTGCCGATTGAAATTTTGGGGAGTAAAGCCGTTTATATTGACCGGTATGTCCGGCAGTAGCATATCGGGCAGCAGAGAACCCTCCTCCAACATGGCATAATAGAGAAAAGGCTTTATTATGCTTCCCGTGCTTCGCGGAGCTTGAATCACATCGACTTGGCTACCGCTCTGCTGCCCGCCGAAATGTACGTTTCCGCAATAAGCCATTACCTGATTGCTCCGTATGTCAATCACTAAAACGGCCAGGTTGCGTATGTCGCTCCGGTTGAACTCATTGCTCCACCGTTCTGCCACCTCTTCGATGTGTGTCTGCATTCCCTGGTCGACGGTGGAACGGGTGTGCTGTCCGTTTCGCTCTTTGTAGAAACGGCTGACCAAATGGGAAGCTGTCTGCGGAAGCGGATGCGGCTCGTCCGGCAACGGTTCGCTGACGGCAAGTTCGTAGGTCGACAAATCGATGGTCTTCCTTTCGAGGAGTTGTTTCAGCAGGCGGTTTCTCTTGGCAAGCAGTGCTTGCCGCCCTTTGGACAGATGAATCATGGCAGGAGCATTCGGCAGTACGGCGAGCACGGCCGACTCTGCCCACGACAGCTCTTCGGCCGAATGGCCGAAATATCGCCAGGCTGCTGCGTCCAGTCCCACTACGTTGCCGCCGAAAGGCGCATGGGATATATACATGGATAGGATTTCTTCTTTGGAAGCCCGGAACTCCAGCCGGGTAGCCCAAATCATTTCGATGACCTTCTCTCCGAACGTTCGCGGCTTGTTGCGGGCGAGGCGGATGGTCTGCATGGTCAGCGTGCTGCCGCCGCTTACCACGCGTTTGTGTTTTAAGTTCTGACAGAGGGCTCTTGCGGTAGATAGCGGATTGACGCCCCAATGGTGATGGAAGTGTCTGTCTTCAAAAGCGATGAGACATTGCCCGATTTTCTCGGGTGTGGTCGTTCGGGGCGGAAATCTCCACTGCCCGTCGGAAGAGATGCGTGCGCCCAACAGCTCTCCGTTCCTGTCCGTCACCACCGTGGAGTAGGGAACACGAAACAGTTGCCGGGGAAGGCAGCACATATATCCTATCAGCAAAAGAGCGGTAGCTGTCGCTACCACCCTTTTGCGTAAAGAGAATCGTCTGGAGAATCTGCAAATAGGATTCATTGCAATAGCACAACAGAATGGTTACCTTCTCACCGTTGTTCTTCCCGCCTTGCTCCGTGCCTGTACGTTGGCGTCGTACATCGCTTCGCATTGAACAGCCGGAAGGATGAAGTTGCCTGCATACGTCGCCTGTAGTCTGACGGTGAATTTCTTCGTCTCGCCACGGCGAAGATTGAAATAGGTCAATACCCTGTCGTCGCGTATATCCTGATAGGTGTACGGACTGGCGGACTTGCCCGACCTGCTGGGTGCGTTTTCCGATTCGGAGGCATTCACTCTTTCGTTGTATATCTCCCAGCCGGAGGGGATGATGTGCGTCAGTGCCAGGTTGGTATAGTCGGAAGTACCGCTTGTGTTGGTAATGCTGACAACGGTAATAAAGTCGGTTCCCTGCATCACTTCGTCGACGGAGAGCGGCGTACCGTTCAGGCTGGCATACCTTATGTCCATGCGGAGGTTGTCGTTGATAGCCGGCAAGGTGTCGTTCAACAACTGTGTGCGGGTGATAAGGTCTGCGCAGAGTGCTCCCTTTCCCCGGTTGCCGATAGAGATGCTTCCCGCCTTCGGAGTGGTGGCAAGACTCTTTTCAAATATGGCTTTTGCCGATTGGACGGCAGGTTGCGCCCGGTCGTTCCACGTCCAGGTGAAATCCAACGTTCCCGATGTTTTCTCTGCCAGGCGTCCCATTGCCAAAAGGGCAAAGGCGGTGGACTGTGTGCCGAACCATTCTTCTTGCGAGAGGTTTCTGGAGACTTTCTTTGCTTGCAGCAGGGCGTCGCGTTCGCGCTTCATCAGTATCAGTGTTTCGAGAATCATTGCCTCGTCTCTGTCGGACGAGCCGTAAATACCGTTCATGGAAGAGTAGGGGCTTACCGATGTGTCTGCATTGTAAACTAATTCTTCGGCAGGCTTCATCTTGCCGGTCAGCGCATACGTTGCCGCCAGTCTCCATTGGGCTTGTACGGAGAGTCCGGCCTGTTCCTTCATCCGGTTCATGGCGCCATATTCGGGCACTCCCGCAAGGGCAAGCGTATAGAGCCTGAACGCCTGTTGCAGTTCGGACTGCCATTGCTGCCAGCCGCTTGCGTCTTGCGGCATCCGCCAGTTCTGCGCGGCGGCACGTTGGAAGCGTTTCCATTTGTTCTGCACGCTTGGGTGGACGGCGTAGCCTTTTTCCTGTGCCAGCGTCAGAAACATTCCGGCATAAGAACTGATCCATTCGTCGGCAACGGCGTTGCCCGGCCAGTATGCAAACCCGCCGTTATCCAACTGGCGGCCGTAAATCTGCTGTATGGCTTCCTGCACGTTTGTCTTTATCTTTTCGCTCTCCGTGTCGTCCACCGCCTTGAATTGGGCGACGAAGAGGAGCGGAAGTGCTTTGGAGGCGAGCTGCTCCGTGCAGTGGTGCCGGTAGTTGTACAGGAAGTCGAACCGTCGGCTGATATCTACCGAAGGAATGCGCGACACTTCCAACTTCACCTCGTCGTTGGCAGACGAGGAACTCAGTTGGTAAGAGAGTTTGCCGCTTTGTCCGGGTTCTATCCATTGGCTGTTGCGCAGGGTCACTACGGGATTCGGGTTGCGCACCTCTATCTCGATGGTCTCTTTCGTCTGCTGCCCGCCGCCGCTTGCTGTCAGGCGGATGGTTGCTTTTCCGGTCTTGTTGCCGGTTTTAAGCGTGAAGAAGGTGAGCTGGTCGCCCGGCTGACTGAAAGTGAGTGTCTGTCTGTCGGTCCCTGCAATCTGTATATCTGCACCCGATACTTGAAGGGATACGGTTACGTTCTTCACTTGGTTCTCCATTGCGAAGATGTTGACCGGCACGCTGATTTCTTCCTGCACACTGAGCACACGCGGCAGGGTGGAAAGGAGCATGAGCGGGGTACGTACGAACGCCGTCTTTTCCGCGTTGCCGTAAGCACCCTCCTGGCCAGCTACTACCATTGCCCGCACGGAGCCGACATACATCGGAAGTTTCAGCGTATGCGTCTGCTTCTTTCCTTTTCCCAACCGGAAGGGGCCTACAAACCTGACTACCGGTTTGAAACGGTTCGCTTTTGCGTCGGCAGGCTTCAAAGTAGCGTCGCCGCCCGTGCTGAAGAGCGGACTGTAACTGCCGACGGAAGCTCCCAATACATGGTCGTACATATCCCATGTCCGGATACCGAGTGCTTCGCGTGCGTAGAAGTCGTTCCACGGGTCGGGGGTCTTGAAATTGGTGAGGTCGAGCAAACCATTGTCTACGATGGCTAACGTATAGGTCATCGGCTTGCCGCTCTTTTCGCTTACGGTGACGTTGAAGTCGGTTTCCGGGCGCAACACTTCCGGCATCTGTATTTGCGGTTGCAGCACTGTCTGGCTGTTGGTGACAAACACCGGAACGACGCCATACATACGGATGGGCAGGTCGTTGACCGTCTGTGCGTGAGGTTGTAGCAGGCTGATGTGCAGATATACGTTCGGAGCCATTTCTGGCGTCACCTTGAAGGAGTATTTCGTGTCTCTGTTGTCGGAGATTTCTATCCACTCCTGTTTCAATACGGACGAGCCGTTCTCGATGGATACCAATGCACGTCCGCCTGCTGCGGCGGGAATGATGGCAGTAGCCGTTTCGTCTATCTCGTAAGTATCCTTGTCCAGCGAGAAGGCAAGCATCTTGGCACCGCTCGGGTCGGTTTTGTTGGAACGTCCGCGCCATTCGGGCCAGTCTACGTAGACGGTTCCTCCCGTGGCGTGTCCGCTTTCTTTGTCTTTGACGTACACCAGGTAACGTCCCCAATCAGGGTAATTGATGCGGAACGCAAGGGTTGTTCTTCCGTTTTTAGTTTGCAAGTTCCCACTGGCAACGGGGGTGATGGATGTACTGTTGATGTATGTACCGAGAGACTCGTTGCCCTGTTCCCACCACCAGCTCCAGCCGATGCGGTATATCTTGTATTCTAAGTTGTGGGAGTTGATGTGCCGTCCTTTTGCGTCGAGGGTTACGATGTTGAACAGGTGCTCTTTGTCTGTCTCGATGTATTTGCCTTTCGGCTGGTTGAGATTGATGCCGACGTAGGATGCGAATGGCGAGAAGGGGACGCTTTGCGCGTAGATGCTCGCGTCTCCGCCCGGTTCAAACACGCGGGTGGTGAAGGTAGCGTTCAGCATTCCCGGAGCGTTGGCGGCTGCCGGTACTTTGAGGGTGACGTTTGCTTTCCCGTCGGAATCGAGTGTGCCGTCGAATGCATTTGTCCGGATGGTGCTGAAGTCCGTGGCGGGATTGTTGAAGATGTATGCTTCGTAATTTGCAAATTGCGTGTTTACTCTGGATAGGGACATCTCCACTTTGGCTTTCAGTCCCGACGCCGTTGCCCCTGTCAGCCATGCTGAGGTGAGCGGGATTTGGAGGTTGTTGTCCGTTGCTTCTATCAGTTTCGGTAAGGCAAGATTTATTTTCAGTCGGTTGGGCTTGATGGTTTCGATGCGCAGTCCTTTGTGGAAAGACGTGCCGCCCACTTTGACGTATACATTCCAACGTCCGGTCGGGGCGTCGGCAGGAGTGGGGACGGCGAACGTATAGAATCCGTTCATACCCTGCGTGGATATCATTTTAGTATAGAACTGTCCTTTCGGATTGTAAATCTCCAGTGCTACGGGATGCTTGTCGGGTATCCGCTTTTCTTTGTCTTCTAAAATAAAGGAGACGTGCAGCGTGTCGCCCGGACGCCATACTCCTCTTTCGCCGTAGACGAATCCTTTCAATCCTTTCTGAATATCTTTTCCTTCCACGTCGAACCGGCTGACGGACTGTTCTTCGCCATCGGCCACACGTACATAGGATTTCTGCTTGTCCGATTCTGCCACCACGATGAAAGGTACGCCCTTCGGAGCGATTTCGGCGAAGCCTTCTTCATTGGTCTCCCCTTTGCCCACGGGTTGTAGCTGGAAATTATAGACTGTCACTTGTGCTTTCCCTACGGGCTTGGTGTCGAGGATGTTGTTTACGGCAATCCACAAGTTGTCTTGCGAGTTACGTTTTACAATCATTCCCAAGTTGGAAGCATAGACGTTGCAGGCGGCTGTCCGGTCGGAAGTCATGTAATAGGACGGATGGCAAGGATTGTCGCGCTCTTCCCATCGGTAGATGCTCCAGTCTATGGAATTGCCGTTGTAGTAATAATAAGTTTCGGGAATGTCCCAGGAGGCCTGTTCTTCTTCAGACAGGACACTGCCGCTCACTTTGGTCAGCGCATCGGATGGGTTATCGGCAAACTGCATCTCCCGGCTGTCGTTTCCTCCGCATGGGTAAGCGGAGTATTCCTGGCGGAATGAAAGCACAACGCGATAGATGGCGCCCGGTTCCTGGCGGATGAGTCCGGCAAGGTCGATGGAGTAATTCTCCCAGTGGTGTATGTCTTTGGAGGCGTCTTTGGCAAGCCACAGGGTTTTCTTATACACAAATCGTCCCGAACGGCGCAACTCGTTGGCAGAAGCGAGCGAATTGGTCTGCATGAACATCAGTACATTGTTTTCGAATATGCGGATGACGCTTAAATCCACTGCATACAGGTTGACCGCCCTGAAAGGGATAATCAAACTTTTCGAATCGGGCAGGATGGCAGAGGAAGTAGACATTTCCACTTGTGGTTTCAGGTTTACTTCGCTGAACGAGAGGGTGTGGGGTGTATCCAACGTCTTGCCTTGATGGTCTTTGATACCTGGATGGATATTCAGCGTCAGTTTATTCAGTTTGTTTGCTTCAAAGTAGATGAATACCTTGTTCTCGCTGATTTGGAGTACGGATGAGGGGATTTCCGGAATTTCAATCAATCCTTTCAAGTCCTGCGTGGTGGACAGGGGGGCGGAGAATACTATTTCTATTCCGTTTTCGGGTTGTTCGATGCGTTCGGCAGAGAGGAAGCGGAAGATGTCTTTTGCCGGTATCAGTACTTCTTTGCTCTGTTTACGGTTGATGCCTGCCGGGTTGCCATTGGCTGTTATGGTCAGTGGGTAGTCTTCTGTTGCTCTTGGTACTCGGCTGATGTTGAATTGGTAGCGGGTGGCAGCATCGGTGGCGATGATTTCTACCAGATGTTTTTTCTTGCCGTCGCTGGCAGTCAGCATCTTTTCCACTTCCTCTTTTTTCACGATGTCGTTGAATCGTATCTCTCCCCGGATGTTTATTTCGTCGGGATGGGTGGCGGTAATCGGCAGCGATTCCAGTTGGAGGGTGAAATTGCGTTCTTGTACGCGGAACGAGAAGTGGAACTCTTTCAGTTTCTTTTCCACTTCAACGAAATCACTGAGCCGGAAAGTGCCTTCGTAGAGAGTACCCGGTTTCAGTGTGCCTTCTTCGGGCATAAATTCGATGGTATTGTTGCTCACCCAATAAGCTTTTCCTTTTAAAGATGGCGAGAAACTGAACGGGTTGTCTTTCAGTTCGTTGTTGATATCTACCATTGGTTGGTCATGGGTCAGTTCGATGCGTATGGCAGAGTTTTGTGAGATTACTCCGCCGGTGTAGGCGTTTACATACGGGGCATAGTCGGCGGAAGGGGTGATGTCTTTTTGTGTATGCTTGCACGAAGTGACTCCCGCAAGCAGTATTACTACAAGTAAGAATAGTCCGGTAACATTCAGACTACATATTGTCTTTATTGGCCTCATAACAAAGAAGTTTTATGATTCAATTTAACAAAGGTACGATTTTTGTGTTAGATTGTTCCCGATTCTGTTTATTTTTGTATCTCCTTTAATAAAAAAAAGCAATATGGAGAAAAAAGAAGAATATAAAGAAAAGAATTTGCAATTCCTGCAAGAGTTGTCGTTACAGGATGGTGTGTTCGGTTTGCCTTGCGGTATGTATTATAAAGTGTTGGGTACCGGAACGGGAACAATCTCGCCCAACGTGCGGAGCATTGTTACCGTACACTATAAAGGTAGTCTGATAAACGGCAGGGTATTTGATAATTCCTACGAACGTTCCTGTCCGGAGGCTTTTCGTCTTGGAGAGTTGATAGAAGGTTGGCAACTTGCGCTTCAAAGGATGCACGTGGGGGATAAGTGGGTAGTTTATATTCCTTATACTATGGGATACGGCTCACGTGCTTCCGGGGCTATTCCCGCTTTTTCGACATTGATATTTGAGATAGAATTATTAGGGGTTATGTAAGTCTCTGGCTGTGTGATTAAGTCTTCACGTTTGAGTTGAATCATGTATTGTTAAGAATAAATCCGCATTACAATTAGATTATCTGATATTGTTTTTAATAATATACCCGTTAACTACATTCATACCATACATTTTTATAATAAAATTTACTCGATTATTTCAAACGGCTATGACATACAAATTGGATATATTTTGGATAGTGTGGCTTGTACTGCTGTTTCTGACGGTCGGTAGCTGCTTGTCCGAGAGTTGGTGCGAAGATACTGTATTGTTGGATGGAGTTTATGCGATGTCGCTGTTATCGACTTGGTTGTGTCATAATGTTAAACCAAGAGTTGCCTTTGGCAATCTGATTGTGATGATTTTCTATAATGCTATTTTGACTTATAATCTGGTATTTAATAGCCGATACGGAAACGGGATGATATGGTGGTTTTACGCACTGCTACTAAACACTGTTCGTTCAATCGCTTTGCTTGTATTCGTAATTGCGAATACAAGCAAACGGAAGAAGCTGGAGAATGACCGATAAACGATTTACTAATATTACAGGTTGATTTCACCTCGTTCTCTAAATTTTAGGAGCATTGCCAAAGAAACAACTTTCTACTTCTTCAATGGCAGTTAGAATATCTTGCAAATTTAATAACTCTTACTTTAGCAAGATATCATTAGGGATAGTTATCTAAGCTCTTGTCATAAAAAAAAAACTCCTGCAACCATTTAGATTACAGGAGTTTATTGTATATGAAGTAACTTAAATTACTTGCTCAAAGCCTGCGCCACGTCAACCGCACAAGCTACTGTACAACCTACCATAGGGTTGTTACCAATTCCCAGGAATCCCATCATTTCTACGTGAGCAGGAACTGATGAAGAACCAGCGAACTGAGCGTCTGAGTGCATACGACCCATTGTGTCTGTCATACCGTATGAAGCCGGTCCGGCAGCCATATTATCCGGGTGAAGAGTACGACCTGTACCACCACCTGAAGCTACTGAGAAATAAGGTTTACCAGCAAGAACACGTTCTTTCTTGTAAGTACCTGCAACTGGATGTTGGAAACGAGTCGGGTTAGTAGAGTTACCTGTGATAGAAACGTCTACGCCTTCCTTCCACATGATAGCTACACCTTCGCGAACATCGTCAGCACCGTAGCATTTTACTTTCGCACGAGGACCGTCAGAGTAAGCGATTTCGCGAACCACTTTCAGTTCTCCTGTGAAGTAATCGAATTGAGTCTGAACATAAGTAAAGCCGTTGATACGGGAGATAATCTGAGCAGCGTCTTTTCCAAGGCCGTTCAGGATGCAACGCAACGGTTCTTTACGTACTTTGTCTGCTTTTGCAGCGATTTTGATAGCACCTTCGGCAGCAGCGAAAGATTCGTGACCTGCGAGGAAAGCGAAACATTTAGTCTCTTCGCGCAGCAACATAGCAGCGAGGTTACCATGACCGATACCAACCTTACGGTCGTCGGCTACAGAACCCGGGATGCAGAATGCTTGCAGACCGATACCGATAGCTTCGGCAGCTTCAGCAGCATTGGTGCAACCTTTCTTAATAGCGATGGCAGTACCTACCACATACGCCCATTTTGCATTTTCGAAGCAGATAGGCTGAGTTTCTTCACACGTTTTGTAAGGATCAAGTCCATGAGCTTCGCAGATAGCGTTAGCTTCTTCGATATCTTTGATGCCGTTAGCGTTCAATGCAGCGATAATCTGTTTGATACGACGGTCCTGGCTTTCGAATTTTACTTCTCTAATCATAGTTTCTTTCCTCCTTATATTATTCGTGACGTGGATCGATAGATTTAACTGCTCCCTGTTCTGCTGTTACGCGACCATAAGTACCTGTAACTTTCTTCAATGCTTCGTTAGCATCGGTACCTTTCTTTATTTCGTCCATGAACTTGCCCATATGTACGAATTCGTATCCGCAGATTTCGTCGTTTTTGTCCAAGAAGATTTGTTTGATATAACCTTCTGCCATTTCAAGGTAACGGGGACCTTTAGCCAATGTACCGTAAAGAGTACCTACCTGGCTACGCAGACCTTTACCCAAGTCTTCCAGACCTGCACCGATAATCAGACCACCTTCAGAGAAAGCCGATTGAGTGCGTCCGTAAACGATTTGCAGGAACAATTCGCGCATAGCAGTGTTGATAGCGTCGCAAACAAGGTCAGTGTTCAATGCTTCAAGAACAGTCTTACCCGGAAGGATTTCAGAAGCCATAGCAGCAGAGTGAGTCATACCTGAGCAACCGATTGTTTCAATCAAAGCCTCTTGGATGATACCTTCTTTAACGTTCAGCGTCAGCTTGCAGGCACCTTGTTGCGGAGCACACCAGCCGATACCGTGTGTCAAACCTGAAATGTCAACGATTTCTTTAGATTTTACCCATTTGCCTTCTTCGGGTATGGGAGCCGGTCCGTGGTTAGGACCCTTCTTTACAACACACATGTGTTCAACTTCGTGTGAATAAGTCATAATTAGCTCTTTTTAAATTGATATAATTAAAAATACGTAGTCACGATTCTCTAAATCGCCCACAAAGGTAGTCTATTTATTTGTTTCTGCCAATCGCTGTTTATTACTTTTTTGAGAAAAAGAGACAAATCACGCTGCGGATTTTGCGGTTTGTAAAGTCGGGATTGCATTTGGTGAAGATATGGTTCAATCAGTGAATGTTTTCGGTTGTTATAGATGATTATTTGAAATAATCACCTTATCTTTGCCGTCGTAAATCGAGAAACTATGATATGGCGCAGGCTTTACTTTTTATGTCTCTTCACCTGTATGGCGATGGTTGCTTATTCGCAAGGACTGTTGTTTCAGGCTAACGATAAAGAAATAAAAGAAAGAACCTCTCTCCGGATATTTCGGGAGGGGGAGGTTCCTTGTTTCACGAAAAGTTTTCAGTTGAGTTTTGAATTGTCCATCCACGATTTTGATGCTTTCGGGTATGTGTTTCTGTTACAGGAAAATCAGGGAAAGACCAATTATAGCTTTACATATACTTATCTGGACGACAAGAACTGTACCTTCAAGTTCAATACGGACGGGCAGGAGAATCACTACTCCCTGAACCTGCTGAACGATATGCTGGCTTACCAATGGCTTCCTGTTTCTTTTACTTTCGATTTGCAGCAAGACCGGCTTACGATTCGCATCGGAGATGATGAGAAGAAAATCGACCGCTTAATGTTGAAGCAGACTTTCTGCCCATATTTGTTCTTCGGACGTCACGATTATATTTTGGATATACCGGCTTTTGCCATCCGCAATTTAAGGCTTGAAGGCGATGGCGTTCCTTCCTATGTCTTTCCCTTGAACGAGAGCCGGGGAGAAGAGGTGCACACTTCTACGGGAGAGGTGCTGGGAGAGGTAACCAATCCGGTATGGCTTATCAATGGTTCCTATCACTGGGAGAAGCTCTTCGAGCACTCTTTTCGGACTCCTTCCGGAATTGCTTTTGAACCGGACAGCCAGCGACTCGTTGCTTTCAGTCAGGATTCGCTTCTTGTGTATAACGTCTTGGAACGTCGGTCGCAGGAGTATGCATATGCCAATCAGCTTCCTGTAAAGTTGCAGTTGGCCACCCATTTTATAAATACGACAGATGGCAGATTGTATGTGTATGAACTGAACAACCTTCCGTTGGGAGACGCTACAGTGGCGGCGCTTGATGTGGATAAGCGCGAATGGCAGCAGACGGGAATAGCATCCTTGCCTGTACAATTACACCACCATGACGGCTTTTGGGATGAAACAAGCGGAAAATATCTCGTTTTCGGCGGCTTTGGCAATAAACGTTTCAATAATACATTCCTTGAATATGATATACCGTCTGACCGCTGGGATACGCTTTCTTGTTCGGGTGAACGCATTGTTCCTCGGTATTTTTCGGGGATGGCGGTCAATAAAAGCTGCGAACATATTTACATCTACGGCGGAATGGGCAATGAGTCGGGCGAACAAAGCGTAGGCAGGAATTATTTGCACGATTGTTATTTGTTTGACCGAACGCAGAATTCTATACGCCGCTTGTGGCAGAAAGCTACCGACCATCGGATGGTTGTGGCACGCGACATGATATTGTCGCCTGACGAGAAATATATCTATGCCCTCTGTTATCCGGAATACCTGTCGGACACCTATCTGCAACTCTATCGCCTTACGGTGGAGGATGGAACCATGAAAGCTTTGGGAGATTCAATCCCGATGCGTTCCGAAGAGATTATGACCAATGCCAATCTTTACTATAACCCGTTGACATCCGAATATTACTGCGCGACTACAGAATTTGACAAAAAAGGACATACGGTGATTCGTACATACGTATTGTCTGCTCCGCCGGTTGCTTTGGAAGACATCTGCTCTTACAGCCCGGTTTCGTTTTCGAATACAATTCAGTGGATAGTCATAGGCGCAAGCCTTGTCTTGCTTGCCGGAGCAGGCTGGTGGATACGGAAAAGAAGGAAACAACCGGAAACTCCCGTGAAGGCGGAAACAGCCGTCAAGGAAGAAATACCGTTCGAGGTACAGAAAGCGGAAACACAGCAAAAGGAAGAACTCGAATCATCCGTTGTCCGTCCCAATGCCGTTTATCTGTTCGGCCCTTTTACGGTCATCGACCGCAACGGACGAAACATCACCCATTTGTTCAGCTCCCGTCTGCGGCAGGTATTCATCTATATTTTGCTTCATAGTTCCCACAACGGCGTTTTGTCCGCATCGCTGAACGAAGTGTTCTGGTCCGACAAGCCCGACGATAAAGTGAAGAACCTGAAAGGAATCACCATCAATCAGATTCGTAAAAACTTGGCGGAGCTGGACGGGGTGGAACTTGTCTACAACAAAGGCTATTTCAAACTGGTATTTACCGATGCCTATTGCGATTATTTCCATTTCCGCTCCTTGAAGAATGTGGAAGAAGTAGAGACGGAATTCGGTGTGTTACTGATGCGCGGCAAGTTCCTTGACGGTATGGATGCCGGAATGATGGATCATTTCAAGCAGAAAGTCGAAGAGTTTCTATGTTCCTTCCTGCCGTTGGAAATCGAGCGTTTGTATCAGCAGCACAAGTACGATGCTGTCATTCGTTTCTGTCACATCCTTTTCTGGGTAGACCCGATTAATGAACTGGCGTTGGGTTATTGTATCCATGCGCTTCATCACACAGGCTCGTCGCAGGAGGCAATCCTGCAATATTCGCTGTTTGTCCGTGAGTACAAGCAGATGATGAATGAAGAATTTCCGGTTTCTTATGCCCGGTTAATGAACCAAAATCCCCCATTTCATCAGTAGAAACAGGTTGGTTAATAAACTTTTTCGGGTTTATTAATCCCTTATTAACCCTCCGCTAATAGGTTGCTTAACCTTGCTACATTTATATTTGCAGCGATGTTATTCACTTATTGTTTTATTTTAAAAAAAACCTAATAGTATGAAAACAAGATTCTTTACGAAACTTTGTTTACTCACTGTGTTGATTGGGTGCTTCTGCTCATGCAAGAGCGACAACGGCGATTCGATACGCCCTGTTGCGCTTGAGTGTATGTACACGCATCTGACCGACATGACAAACCTGCTTGATACTGCAAAAATCGGTACAAGCGACGGTACTTTCCCTTTGGCAAATGCGCAAAATCTGCAAAAAGCCGTCGAAGAGTTACAGACGGGTATCTCGAAAGGTATGGCAGGGCAGTTTGTCCTTCAGTATGAAATAGACAACTACTGCATTGCCGCCGAAAAAGCAATTGCCGAATTTCAGGATTCCTATCAACAGACATTGTCGCCGGGCACACCTGCCGAACTGAAAATATTTGGTATCGACGGCAAGGGCCGCATCGAATTCGGCGAAGACAAGGCTTACGGTGGCGGCAACACCTTCACCGTAGAGAGTTGGATTAAGTATGAAGCCGGTTTCTTCGAGTCCGGTATCGGTAGTTTTCTTTCCACTTTCGACGGTAACCAACCCAATGAAGGATGGATGATTAACTTCCTCGGCTCCAATCTCCGTACTACGATTGGTATGGGACCGCAGGAAGGCCGCGTATTGGAAGAAGGACGTGCTTATCCCGACAATTTCGGAAAATGGAACCACCTTGTGACAGTATGGGACAACACCTTGTCCGAAGGACAGTTGAAGATGTACGTCAACGGCGAATTGTTCTTCAGCAAGACCAATGACGTGAAAGATGACGCCGGAGTATTGCAGGATTATATGCCCAACACTCGTAATCTGAATATGTGGGCGTTTCAGGAACCGACCGATAAGGGACGCTGCATGACCGGATTCATCAAAAAGTTCCGTATGTGGAACACAGCCAAATCGGCGGACGATGTGAAAGCGTTGATGAACGCGGATGTGACGGGAACGGAGAGCGGACTGGTGTGTGCGTGGGATTTCACGACAGTTGCCGAAGACATCACCAACATTCCCGACAAGACAGGCAAACACGTTGCGAAGATTGTGGGCTACCATAAATGGTTTAAAGTAGAGAACTAACCTTAATAAACAGACCAAGAGTATGAAAAATAATACGATAACGATAAAAGCTATCCTCTGCCTGTTGCTCCTGCTATGCGGAG